>JAYOEE010000011.1:8183-9471 GCA_038106565.1 Halieaceae bacterium | reverse complement strand
TGCCCTCTGTAATCTCCATCTCAACGATAATCGCTTCTATCAGCACCTGTGCTCGTCGTATGTCCAACCGAGCGATCACCGCCTCCAGCGCCGCCATCTCATCGGTGTCGGCAGTGATAATGAGGCTGTTTGTTCCCTCATCAGCCTCAATCGTGGAGTTGCTGTTGTTGCTGCGCTTGTTGCTGCCGCCATCCTCCAGCCTCGAGATATTCTGCATCACGCGGGTCAACACCTCCGCTACCTCCTTCGCGTCCGCATACTCGAGGTATACCACCCGAACATTGCCTGACTGCTCCAGAGGGGTATCGAGGTAAGATACGAGCTTGCGGATACGATCGACCGATAACTCATCGGCAGTAACCACGACGCTGTTGGTTCGCTTATCTGCAACCAGCACGACCTCTTTATCAGCCTCAGCGCCCTCGCCCTGCCGCGATTTTTCCAACGTATTCAGCATACTGACTACGTCTTCTGCTACGCCGTACTTCAACCGGATCACCTCGGTGGTCTGGATTGCCGATCGATCCATACGCTCGATGATGTCCACGATGCGGCCGATATTCGATCGAATATCTGAAATGATGATGGCGTTGCTGGGCGCATAGGCCGCCATGTGGGCTTGCTGGGGGACAAGCGGCCGTAGCACCGGGATTAATTTGGCCGCGGAGATGTTGTCGAGGCGTATGACCTGAGTCACGTACTCGGCGGTTCCCGCCGGACTTTGCTCATCCATTAGCGGGACGGGGGAGGATCGTGCGTCTTTACTCGGCACGATGCGAATCACCTCACCACTGCGAACAGCCGTGAAACCCTGCACATCGAGAATCGACAGAAATAAATCATAAAGCTCTGACTGGGTCACGGGCTTTGAAGAGATCACCCTGACCTTGCCCTTGACATTGGGGTCCACCACCATCGTCGTGCCCGTCACATCGGCGACGAATTTGATGAACTCCTGAATGTCGGTGTCCTTCAGGTTGACCGTGTATTCTTGCGCGACAGTACCGCCTGAATGCACGAGTAGCAGCGCCATCGAGGCGTTGCGGAAGAACGTCAGGCAGGTTGAGAGTAATGAAACGGTTTTCACGGCAGTCCTGTCAGGGGCTCGCAAGGTCGACGCTGATCGTCACCGTGCCACCACCACGCTTAATGTCAAATGTCGCCTCATCAGCATCTTTCATGAGCTGATAAAGCTTGATGGTATTGCTGGCATCGCTCAACGCCAGCCCATTCACCGCAGTCACGACGTCACCTGACTCAAATCCCAAGGTTTCAAAGGCGGTTGGGT
>JAYOEE010000011.1:0-8083 GCA_038106565.1 Halieaceae bacterium | reverse complement strand
ACCACTTTGGCCTGCGATGGCCGCGTGGGCGGGTTAAGCGCCATGCCCGGCGGCGGCGCGATGTCGTGCGTCCGGAATGGTATCCACACCAATTGGCTTGCACTCAGAAGCGACCAAAGCACGAGAAGCGCGATGAGCACGTTCTGTAACCGCGCCAAGCGATCAGCGTCTCGAGCATAGCTCCGCCAAATCGCCAAAAAGTGGGTCTGAACCAAAGACGATGCGTTTTCAACACGCGCCTGCCATCCAATGTGGTTACCGCTGTTCACGATTGTTCGTTGTATCCCATGGTTGCTCAGCGTTAATGATACTTCGGAGCCATGACAAATACCCGCGCTATGACGTACCCCGAGACTCTAACAAACTGACTGTGACGGAGCTGTGACACTGCAAGTGCTGCTCCCCCCGCGAAGAAGCCATTTCTCGCGGTAGCGGAGCTCGCCGGTGTGCTAGACTGTTCCCACCTGCGGGGTGGTCTAAACCTGAGATGCCACATGGCAAACCCGTCGAACCTGATCCGGATCATGCCGGCGGAGGGACCAGGTGAACGGTTCACTAGATGACCGAACGCTGTGGGCTCCCATCGCCACAAGGGGGCCAAACCTTGAACAGCGTTTCAGCGATCTCGCTTCGCTTTTACTCATCTCTCTGGCGGACCATCACGTTCGGCCGGCCAGCTTCGGCCCGTGCTGTCGCGATCTCGCTCTTGATCTGTCTCCCATCGCTCGCTAACGCTCAGGAAGATATCGCTCTCCTTGAGGAAGTCAGGGTCACCGCGACACTGCTTAATGAGGCACGCTCGCCGGTCAGCGCGACTATCTTTACGGAACGTGTCCAGCGCCAAAGAGGCGCGGCGCACTTGGAGAACGTGATCTCAATTGCACCCAATGTCGCCCAATCTTCCGGCGCATCCCGCAACCGATTTTTCCAGATCCGCGGCATCGGAGAACGCAGTCAATTTGTAGAACCGATTAACCCTTCCGTCGGTATTTTGATCGACGGCATCGATTTGAGCGGTGCAGGCGGTGCGCTGACGCTTTATGACTTGCAGCAGGTGGAAGTCCTGCGCGGCCCGCAGGGCACTCTCATGGGCGCCAACGCGCTTGCGGGGCTGATCGCCTTACACAGTAATCCCCCCGATTCAACGATCAGCGATGTCAGCATAGGAGTGGAGAATTACGGCGGCCGTAGACTGGGTTTGCGATTAGGCGGCAACCTCTCAGACGGGCTTCATGCTCGCATTGCAGCGCAACACTACGAAAGCGACGGCTTTCTTGACAACCAGTGGTTAGGTCGCAGCGACACCAACGCGCGCGAAGAGCTGACTGCACGCGGCGCAGTGTCGTGGGAAAGCGCCTCGCAGTTTTTTGAGGCTGCCGCCTACTACACCCGGGTGGATAATGGCTATGACGCTTTCTCGCTGGATAACACTCGGGCAACGCTCTCTGACCAGCCGGGCGAAGATGATTTGACGCTGAGAGCGGGGCGCCTCAACTGGCAGACCCAGCTTTTCCACGTGGATAGCACGCTTCAGATCAGTCATGCGAGCACTGACACCCTTTATAGCTATGACGAAGACTGGAGCTACGTTGGCATTGCCCCCGGTTGGGAATACAGCTCCTACGACGAATACCGTCGCAACCGAACCATGAACAGCCTCGAGTGGCGTCTGCAGTCAACCGGAGAAACAGAATGGGTCGTGGGCACTTACTTCCGAGATGAAGCGGAAGACCTCAGACGGCGATATACCTACCTTTCCACTCCGTTCACCAGTCGAATCACTACTGAAACCTCGGCACTATTCGGTCAAGTCAACCCGGTCTTCACCGAGCGTCTGTCGGGTTTTGCCGGAGCAAGGCTGGAGCATCGAGACAGTCAGTATCGAGACAGCGCTGATGTCGAAAAAGATTTCAATCATACCTACTGGACTGGCCGCTTGGGTCTGGTTTGGGTCTACGATGCCGATCAATCGCTATTCATCACAGTCTCTCGAGGCGCCCGCGCTGGAGGCGCCAATGCAAGCCTACTGGCCAGTATCAAAGCCCTGCCAGAGCAAGCCCAAGGCCCCCTAGATTACTTGGGGGAGTTTGATGAGGAGGAACTGATCAGTACAGAAATCGGTTGGCAGGCCAACTGGCCCGAGTACAACCTGCGCTCGAAGCTTGCCGTATTCACCATGGATCGGGAAAACCAGCAAGCGAGAGGTTCGGTGGTGATAGCGCGGCAGGACGGTAGCACTGCTTTTATCGATTACACCGATAACGCCGCTCAGGGCCTTCATCGCGGTCTCGAATGGGAGGTTCAGTACCAAGCCAGTGACCCACTACTGATGCAATGGAGTATTGGCTTGCTGGAAGCGCAGTTTGAGGAATACATCGATGCATCGGGTGCCGATCTTTCGAACAGAGACCAACCGCAATCGCCAGACTGGCAGTATTCTGCAGGATTGACTTGGTCGGTATCCGACCTAGCCGCCATAAAGATTGAGGTGACGGGGAGCGATTCCTATTTTTTCTCCGACCGCCACAACGTACGCGCACCTGAAGCTCACCGACTCAATGCCAGCCTATCCGGGGGAAGAGGAAATTGGCGGTGGACACTCTGGGGCCGCAATCTCACCAATGAGACAACCTTCACTAGGGGTTTTGGCACATTTGGCAACGACCCACGCAAGGAATACGCGCTGGAGCCCTATCGCCAATACGGAGAACCTCGTATCGTAGGCGTGACTCTAAGCTTTGACCTGACGGAGACAATGCGATGAAGATGACTGCGGAGCTCAGCGTTTATCCCCTGCGAGAAGATTTTAAGGTAGCGGTAAAGGGTTTTATCGAGCGACTGCTTCAGGGACAAGCTGTCGTCGCCGTCACCAACTCGATGAGCACACAAATCAGCGGCGAGGATGAAGACGTATTTAGCGCCATTCAGATGGCCCTTCGGGCGAGTTACGAGGAATTCGGTCGTCAGGTCCTAGTTGCCAAATTCATCCCGGAACACTTCGCGGACATCGGCCCGGAGGGCTGACATGTCTGCGATTGAGGGCTGCGCAGTTGCGTTGGCGCTGGCCTACGTGGTGCTGGCAATCTATCAGCAACGCATCTGCTGGATCGCTGCGTTCGCAAGCTCCGCACTCTACATCAGCGTCTTCTGGCAGGTGCAACTGTATCTCGAGGCGGCGCTACAGGTGTTCTACATCGCCATGGCAATATTCGGTTGGCTTGCCTGGCGCAACACTGAAACACAGGCGGCTCCCATACGGACTTGGCCTCCCGGCCATCACGCTCTGGCGTGTCTTGCGGTGATGATAGTGAGTGCGGTTCTGGGCAGTGCCTTGAGCGCCTGGAGCGACGCGGCTTCACCTTTTGTCGACGCAGCGACGACCGTCTCAGCGCTACTGGCCACCTGGATGGTGGCGCAAAAACTGCTTGAAAATTGGCTTTACTGGATTGTGATTGATCTCGCGTCGATTGGCTTGTATTTATCCCGTGATCTTGCGCTCACCGCAGCATTGTTTGCAGGCTACGTGATTCTGGCCTGGCTGGGTTATCGCACTTGGCGGATTCAATGGCACCAGCAGATCGACTGAGCGAAGCGCTCCGCCACTGGCAATTCTGGGACCTTCCCTCACCGCTGGGCGAAGCGCCGCGATTAGGCCCTGAATTAGCTGAAGGGAGCGGTCATTCGGTATATCAGATCGAATGTGGCGTGCCTCTGGTGGGAAGAATCAAGAAATTGTCTGGATCGAGCCACACCACGCCTTTCCGGCAGGAATTTGATATCTGGTCTCTGGCATCCCGATGGCGGCTCGCGCCGGGGATCGTTTATGCCGACGCGGAAATGGAAGTCGTGATCTGTCACCGAGCCAATCCGCTCAACCGACCTGTCCGGGGCCACGCACTGGGAGCGCTGTGCAGAGATATCCATCGATTAGCTCCTGTCAGCTACTCCTTATCACTGCGATCAGATATCAACCGGTATCTTGAATTACTGCCTATGGCGCAAAGCGATGCTTGGCGGTCCGCGATGATTCACGCGGACTGCAGCGCTCTCTTATCCGCGCTGGAATCGGACGAACAATTTCTGTGTCACAACGATTTGACCGCCGATAACCTGATGCAATCTGCCGACCAGCTGATAGCAATTGACTGGGAGTATTCCGCAATGGGTAGCCGTTACTTCGATGTGGCGATCGCTGGCGAGCATCTCTTGCCACGGGAATGGGATCAGATGATAGAAACCGTTTTTGCTGGCGCAGCAGATACCTATCTGATCGGAGCCGGAAATCGCATTGCCAGTCTGGTTACCGCTCTATGGCAAACCCTGTTTGCGCCGAACCTAGCTCCGCAGCCCGTTGATTGGCTCGCGAGGAACCGTTCTTAATGAAGAAGTCATGGCACGTGCTGGGCGCGGGCGCGATTGGCGGTCTGTTTGCTTTTCGGTTGAGGGAGGGAGGCGCCCATGTCACCTTACTGTCTCGCGACGATCCTGCCAGCACACGCGATCTGACGCTGACAACCGATCGCATCAAGACCATGACATTCGCCCAAGAACGCGCAACTACATCGCCTTTTTCGCCAAAAGTATCCGCGATCACACACTTACTGGTCTGCACCAAAGCCTGGGCAGCCTCCGAAGCGATCAGGTCCGTCGCTGAGAGGCTCACGGATCAGAGCACGGTCGTACTGCTATGCAACGGTATGGGGCTGGCGGAGCATGTAACGCCGCTTCTCAAGGGCTCAACACTGGTCTTGGGCTCGACCACTGCCGGCTGTCGTAAAGCGAGCCAAAATCAGCTGATTCAATCTGGCGAAGGAAAAACTCTGCTTGGCGCTATTAATCGTCCATGCGACCCGCCAGATTGGCTCTCAAACTGGGAACAAGGCGTGCCAGAGTTCAGCTGGACAACGGATATACGTTCGGTTCTGCTCGGTAAAGTGGCGCTCAATGCGGTGATCAATCCACTCACCGCGCTCAATAAAGTCGCCAATGGCGCGCTGCTAGCACCCCCGCTTCGCGACATCACAGAGCAAGTGATTGCTGAGGTGCAGACCCTGCTTTACGCAGCCGGTGAAAATGCCATTGCCGAAACGCTCTCCGGACAGGTAAAAACTGTGTGCGCCCAGACAGCCGGTAACCATTCATCTATGCGAGTGGACCTCGAAATGGGCCGGCGTACGGAAATCGATGCCATTGTCGGTTGGCTGTTAAGTGAACTTGTCTCGGACCCTCCTCCGACCCCTGTTCTCAGCCAAATTTATGATTCAGTGCGTGGCTTGGAGCGAGGTTTACCGCCGAACTGACGCCCCTGAAGAAGCCAGAATCGCTCTCACGTCGGGCACGCCGTCAGTGGATGCGAGTCGAGCCTCGCGCTGCAGATAATCCTCTGTAACATTTATGGCCTCAGACGCAGCCCCGTTGGCCTTTAACCTGCCTTAGTTCAGATGATGTGACACCAAGGAGGCGCGTAACCCATAACAACGTCACTATAGAAGCACCGCAAAGGAAGCCAATACCACCCACACTACCGTGGCGCGATTGATGGCTTTTCGGACGGTCTCAACTTCTCTAACCGTATCCTCCGTTCCATCCGCATCGCCAAGCTGCCAAGCTTGCCTGACGCCACGCGCGAGCAATTCCTCATTGGCAACATCACTGTCAAACGCGTCTGCGGTCAATAAGCCCCGGGTACGTTCAAAATCTCCGAGCACGGCAAATGTAAGCAGCACCGCCCGCGCGGGGAGCCAGTCGAGGGCATGTTGCACCGAATCTAACTGACCACCGCAGCGAACATTCACCAATTCCACCAGGCGATAGCCTGCAGCGGCGAAAGGACCCAGCAGCCAAAAATACAGCACCGGCGGAAACCATCTAGAAAACCCCCGAAAGAGAAAATATCGCATCGCAAGTGAGCTTTTTTCGTCATCGTGAGTTTGTTGCGCGCCCAACTCACTGAGTAGCGCGCTCGTACCAGGGGTATCGCCGACACGGGCCCGAGCCAAAAACCGTTCCAGATCTGTCGGGTAATCTCCGCGGCCCCAAGCAAAATATAAAAGGCTGGCACCAATCAGTGCCTCTGCCGCGTCACCCATCACTGGCCGCGTCGCGACCAATAACATGCCTGCCGCCAAGAGGGGCGCACCAACCCTCAGCGCAAGACCTGGTAACAGATCAAGTTCGATCGCGTCGAGGCGCCGGTTGAGCGCTTCAAACCAAGCATCCCGATGCAGAAGCCCGCCTGCTCCCAACAGCGCAAACAGCCCTACCGCGACGATGAAAATCAGGTAAGACATCTGCGAAGATCCTCTTTACACCACTGAATGACTGGTGAGTCGCGACCAATCGAAGGCCGGTCCGGGGTCGGTCTTACGGCCCGGCGCGATATCACTGTGACCCACGATAGCATCGTGAGCGATACTGGGATATTGCTTTCTTAGGGCCGAAACCAAACTGTTCAACACAAGGTACTGAGCCTCCTCATAATCTTCGTTGTCGCATCCCTCCATTTCTATCCCGATGCTGAAGTCATTGCATTGCTCACGACCGCGCCAACACGATACGCCGGCATGCCACGCACGTGACTCCGCCGACACAAACTGCACGACCTCTCCGGTCCGCCTGACGAGAAAGTGTGCCGAGACTTGCATCTGCGCTATGTTCGCAAAATACGGGTGCGCACCGGGGTCAAGGGTGTTCGTAAAGAGCGCCTCGATTGCCGGTCCACCGTACTCGCCGGGAGGCAGTGAAATGCCATGCACCACAATCAGCTCCGGGATGACACCCTCGGGCCTGGGATCGCAGTTGGGTGACGGTACCTGACGCACGAGAGATAGCCATCCCGCGACAAAATTTCCATGGTCAGTCGTCATCGTCACAGGTTAATCTTACTGCATCTCACTCGGGACAGGTCCGAGCGATTCCTCGGCCCCTTTAAGCCCCTGCCACATCTGCTTCCAAAACGCTGAACACTATGATCACCGCCACCTTGATTTCGGAACACGTTCAAAGAGCCCTTGATGAGGACATTGGATCAGGTGACATCACTGCACAACTGATTGCACCCGACCAGCATGCGAGTGCCACCATAACCACCCGGGAAAACGGTGTTCTTTGCGGCACCGCCTTCGCGACAGAGGCTTTTCGGCAAGTTGACCCTACATGCCGTCTGGATTGGGCGATGCAGGATGGTGATAGCCTGAATGCAGGCGAGCGACTGTGCCACATTGCCGGCCCTGCCAGGGCACTGCTTACCGCGGAGAGGACGGCTCTTAATTTTCTTCAGCTGCTCTCGGGCACTGCGACTACTGCCAAGCGCTATGCAGATCGCGTCGCACACACTCGCGTCAAACTCCTCGATACGCGAAAAACGATTCCCGGGCTGCGGTTGGCGCAGAAATATGCGGTCACCCAAGGAGGCTGTGAAAACCATCGAATTGGGTTGTTCGATGCTTTCCTGATAAAAGAGAATCATATTTCCGCGTCGGGCGGCATCGCCCAAGCGGTGACAGCGGCTCGACAAATGGCTCCCGGCAAACCCATAGAGGTCGAAGTGGAATCTATCGCTGAGCTACAACAAGCGTTAATTGCCAACGCTGATCGCATCATGCTCGACAACTTTTCCCTGAGCTCATTGCGTGAAGCCGTCCAGATCACCGCTGGGCGTGCAGAATTGGAAGCCTCCGGCAATGTCACAGACGATACGCTGGTAGCGATTGCTGAAACCGGAGTGGATCTGATTTCGATTGGCGCGCTGACCAAACACGTGACGGCGCTGGATCTATCGATGAGAATTCATTCAATTCAATCGTCAGGAGGCTGAAAGCACTAGGCCTGCACCTGATGCGTCAGCCTTCAGAATGGCCCTCCACGTGTACGGCAAATAGTGCCACGCACATGCCAAGGGGGCGGATGCGCCAGATATCAATCTGTGACTCGGACTAATTATGGATCGGCGATGCGCTGATCAGCACGCCGTTGCGGTCCGCATAAAGCCAATGACCCGGACTGATATGGGTCTCTCCGAAAACGAGCGGCACGTTGCGCTCGCCGGCACCTTGCTTGTTGGTTTTGACCGGGCACACTCCCA
>JAYOEE010000061.1:0-13698 GCA_038106565.1 Halieaceae bacterium | reverse complement strand
TGACAAATTGGTGTCAGAGCCGAAGTCGATTTTTCTAAATAGCCGTCCAGCCACCATCCACCGAGAACAACATGCCGGTTATGAAGCTTGAGGCATCACTCGCCAGCCATAGGGCGGCTTTGGCGACGTCTTCTGGTGTGCCGAGACGATTCATCGGATGACGGCTTGCGAGGTGCGCGCGATCTTCCTCCGGAATGGACTCCCTTAGCAGCGGCGTTTCAATAAAGCCAGGGCAGATCGCGTTAATGCGAATGCCAGACTCGCCATACTCCACCGCCGTGTTGCGGGTCAGACCGCCCACTGCGTACTTTGACGCGACATACAGCCCCGCACCGGGGAATGTGGTTTTGCTCAGTGCCGAGGCCATGTTGATGATGTGCCCGGAGCCCGCGGGAGACATGATTTTTAGACTCTCGCGCATGCAGAGCCAAACCCCCTTGAGATTGATACCCATGAGCCGGTCGTAGTCGGCCTCGTCGGTTTCTTCAAGCGGCGCCAGCGGTGACCCGACGCCAGCATTGTTGAGCACAACATCCAATGACCCCAGCGCTCTCACGCTGTTGGCGAAGAAGTCCGCTACGGCATCGGCGCTGGCCACATCACAGAGCTGTCCGTAGTGGTTTCCGCCGATGGCGGTCAGCGCTGCCAGTGCTTCATCCAGTCGTGCCTGTTCAACGTCGCAGATGGCCACATCCGCCCCGGCAGTCACAAACGCCTCTGCACAGGCCAGACCGATGCCGGCGCCTGCACCGGTGATCAGTATTTTTTTGCCTTTCAGTGACAGCTCCATCGCAGCCCCCTCAATCAACGCAGTGTCAGAGAATACCCGGGATGATCGCTTTGCGCTCGGCTGGGTAGTCCTCAAAGTTTTTGTGGAACCAGCGGTGGGTATAAATCGCGCGGGGGATGAGGTTCCCCGCGGTCATAGCCAATACAAATACGGCGCCCAGATTCCACGCCATGATGGCGAAGCCGGTAAAAGAGAGAATCTCTCCCAGATACTGCGGGCAACTGACAAAGCGGAAGCCGCCGCCATAGGGGATTTTATAACGCGGCTCGTCAGGGCTTGGGTTCGGGGAGCGGAGGTTGCGCAGGATACGATCCGAGTGGATGTTGAGCACAAAGCCAACAATGTAGATAGCAAAGCCGATGCGGAATCGGGGATCAGTAAACCAGTCGTAGGTATATTGAGTTCCCAGCTCAGTCAGATACGCGGCGTTGAAGTAGCCGTGCAGAAACAACGTTACCCAGCCAGCAATGACCACACCGAACGAAAAGCTCGCCTGCGAACCCGGCTGAACCCGCATGAGTAGCGGGGTGATCAACGCGCGATTGGTGTAGTGCATCATCCAGATCGCAAGGAAGAAAAGCGGTACCGCTTGGTCGGCGTTGCTGCCCATAAAGAACACCACGGGGAACACGACCAGTCCGGGCAGCTCCATCAATACCCAGCCCTGCTTGGCACCCAGCTTCAGACCCTTGGCGCGCTTACCGCCGCCGAATCGGCCGCCGTAGGCCGCGGTGCCGAAGAGGCTGCCGACCAACACCAGCGCTGCATAGGCAAAGCCAACGACCAGTAGGGTGTCGTAGAGGGGGTCGCCGGTATACCAGGTCATGGGTTACTCCTTAATCGGTGCGACACGGGGCACGATGAATTCGAGCATTATTGTCGATTACCTGATGCGCCCATTCAGCCCCCGTAAGGACTACGTGCTATCGTCCAAACGAGGGCTGCAAGTGGCTTCGATGCTGCCTACAGTTTTGTTCCGACACGAAGAACAACAGCGATTTCAGCGGCCGCTGCCGCTGTCTACAGCCGGTGCAGTGCATGGACTTCAAACCGCTACAAGCAGATCAAGTCTCGGCGTGGGATGGTGCCGCAGATATCTTGATCGTGGGCTTTGGCGGCGCTGGCGCCTGTGCCGCGATTGAAGCCGCAGACAGCGGTGCCAGTGTGATTATTTTTGATGCCGCATCGGGCGCCGGTGGATCGACTGCACTCAGTTCAGCCGAGCTATACCTCGGTGGCGGTACCAGCGTGCAGCGTGCTGTGGGCTATGACGATAGCGTAGAAGCAACGTACGGTTATTTGATGGCTGCCAACAGCCCGCAGGCTGACCCCGAAAAGGTACGCGCCTACGCCGAGGGCGGCGCGGACCATCTGGACTGGCTGAAATCCTTGGGTGTGCCATTCAAGGATTCTGAGTACCCGCACCGCGCCATGATGGCCTTAACTGACGATTGCCTGCTGTATACCGGCAGCGAAAAAGCCTGGCCATATCGCGATCAGTTTGCGCCTGCGCCACGCGGACATAATCTCGAGGTGCAGGGGGATAACGGTGGCCCACTGTTGATGCAGCTGTTGGAAGCCGCTGTGCGGGAACGGGGTGTTGCGGTGGCGCTGGAATCCCGCGCACTGCGGCTCATTGTGAAAGGTCGCGACGACGCGATGACGGTCTGCGGTGTCGTGGTGCGACAGGACGGCGAGGAGCGGTATTACCGGGCGGAGCGGGGCGTGGTGCTCTGCGCGGGCGGATTTGTCATGAATTCGGACTTGCTCAATCAATACGCCCCAAAACTGCAGAGAGCGACCATCCCGATCGGCAACCCCAACGATACGGGCGCTGGCATCCAAATGGCTGCGGCGCTGGGCGCGCGTCTGATCAACATGGACGAAGGTTTTGTGAGCCTACCGTTTTACCCGCCGGCCTCGCTGACCTTCGGCATCTTGGTCGACGGCAACGGGCAGCGTTTTATTAACGAAGACGTCTACCACGGTCGGGTGGGCACCCTGATACTCGATCAGACCTGGCCCGTGTACCTCGTGGTATCGGTTGAGGACTATGGGGATTATGAGACGGTGTCGTACTTGGGGGCGCCGATCGCCGCAACGGGCGAGACGATAGAAGAACTGTGTGCCGAGCTCGGGTTACCCGAACACGCATTGGAAACCACGATTACGGCATTCAATGCGAGCGCGGCTCAGGGGGAGGACCCCCAGTGCCACAAGCACCCGGACTGGCTGAAGCCACTTACCGCGCCGCTGGTGGCGCTGGATTGCACCCCCGGGCGCGGTGCGTTTTTCCCTTACTTTACGTTGGGCGGTGTGGACACCACGGTCGAAGGTGCGGTCTTGAATGAGACAGGGCACCCGATAGCCGGACTCTATGCGGCAGGACGGACCGCTTGTGGCGTGCCGCGCAGGGGTGATGGCTACGCCTCTGGCAGTTCGGTTGGAGATGCGACATTCTCGGGGCGACAAGCGGGTCGCGCTGCAGCACAAACAGGAGACAGGACATGAGTGATGGCAGCGATATATCGGCAAGAATCGATCGGCTCGAATCACTCGATGCTATTCGACAGCTGGCGGCCAAGTACTCATTGGCTCTCGATATGCGCGACCTCGATGCATTGGTGAATCTCTTCCCCGAGGATGTTCGGGTGGGTCGCGACAAGGTGGGACGCGCGCACTTCAAACAGTGGATGGACGACACGTTGCGTCAGCAGTTCACCGGCACTTCTCATCACATTGGCAATCACATTATTGAGTTTGAATCGCCGGACCGGGCGGTGGGGTTGGTGTATTCCAAGAATGAGCACGAGACCCCCACGGCCGATGGCGGCTGCGAATGGGTGATCATGCAGATGCTTTATTGGGATCATTACATTCGACAAGACGGGCGCTGGTTGTTTCACCGTCGCTTACCTTGCTATTGGTATGCCACCGATCTCAACAAGCCGCCGGTTGGAGACCACAAAATGCGTTGGCCCGATCGTGATCATTACGACGGCGAGTTTCACTCGCTGTTTCCGTCTTGGCAGGCATTTTGGGATCACCCGCCCGGCGATGACTTACCTCAGGTCGCGGAGCCCGCGCCTCTGGAAAAATTTCTCGAGACGATGCGAGCGGGTATGGCCGATCCCTCGATTCGCACGCGATGAAGGGGGATTGGGACTACATCATTGTGGGCGCCGGCGCCGCCGGCGCTTTGCTCGCTGATCGTTTGACTGCTTCAGGACGCGCTCGGGTACTGCTGATGGAGGCGGGTCCCAGTGGACGCAGTTTGGCTTTGGGCCTCCCGGTTGGCTGGATATCGGTGGCCTATGGCAGGGCGTTTAACTGGGGGTTTAAAACCTCACCCGAGGGCGAGGCCCATAATCGACGGGTGCGTTGGCCGCGGGGTCGGGTGCTTGGCGGTAGCACGGCGATCAACGGCATGATTTACGTGCGCGGCCAGCCAAGAGATTTTGACGAATGGGCCAACGCGGGTGCCGACGGGTGGGATTGGCAGAGCGTCGCGCCCTTTTTCGAGCGATTTGAAAATCACAGCGGGACGAGGGTGGCGGGCCAGCTTCAGTTGCAGCAGGCCAAACCCTCTCTGTGGGGAGAACGCTTCATCGCTGCCTGCGAATCGACAGGTATTCCTCGCAACGATAGCTATCTCACGGGTGAGTCACTGGGCGCGGGGTATTACCACCAGAGCGTCTTTCGGGGTTGGCGTCAGAGTGCCAAGGTCGCTTTTCTCAATGCCGCCTCGCGGCGTAAAAATCTGACGGTCGTGACAGGCGCGCTGGTAGATCGACTGGCGGTCGATGACGAGAGAGTCACCGGGGTGATCTGGCAGGACGCGCGAGGGCATCGCGCGCAGGTCAGTGGCAAACACGTCATTCTCGCTGCGGGGGCGGTGGGCTCTCCTCTGATTTTGCAGCGCACAGGTATCGGTGACGGCGCTTCCTTGGCGCGACGGGGTGTCGAGCCGATTTTGGATAGGCCTGCTGTGGGCCTGAATCTGCAGGATCATTTTGGCACGCTGGTAGCGACTGAGACTGAGGCGGCGGGAACCGTCTGGGCAGAGGTGCAGCCATCGAAATTGCCCGCCCAGTTATGGCGCTACCTGCGCCGTCGAGAGGGCTTGCTGGCCATGCCCTCCGCCGATGTATTCGTATTTCATGAGTCGGGTGTTGGCGAGCCCGGGAGACCCGATGTTCAGGTGCATTTCACCCCAGCTTCCGGTATCCACGATGAGGTGAGCGGTAAGTCGGTGATGGACCCGGTGCCCGGTGTCACCGCGATTACCTATCCCATGCACCCGACCAGTCGCGGTAGCGTGCTGATTACGGATGCAGATGTCGCCGCGGAACCCGAGATCACAGCCAATTATCTGAGCACAGAGCACGATAAACAGGTGCTGCTGGCCGGCATCCGCACGTTGCGTCGAATCTATGACAGCGAGCCCATGAGGGCGCATCGCCGGGGAGAGCTCCGACCCGGTCCGGATGCCCAGTCAGATGAGGAGCTTCTGGCGATGGCGGGACTGCAGGGCACGACAGGCTATCATCCCGTGGGTACCTGCAGGATGGGTGCCGACGCTGACGCGGTCGTCGACCCCGACCTGAAATTACGAGGTCTGTCCGGACTATCGGTGATCGACGCGTCGGTGATGCCAAAGCTGACATCGGGTAATACCATGGCCGCAACGTATATGATTGCTGAGCACGGCGCGGCGAAATTGCTGCGTGAGCAGGAAGGATCTCTGCAATGAGCTCACTACCGGGAGACTGATCGATGTCCATGCCGCGTGATATTGGAGTGATCGACCTGATGATGGCGATTCCCAATAACGACACCTCTGATTACTACGACTTCATCAAACCGCTGTTAATGGATGAGGAGAGTCGGCAGCAGTTTCAGATGCCTGCCGAATACATGTTCAAGAATCTCCCCCAAGTGGGTGAGCATGATGACTACGCTGCCTATACCGTTGGCAAGATGGATGAATTCGGCATTGCCAAGGGCATGATTGGCGTGGATGAGGATCAATACGAGACGCAGAATCAGGCGGTGCGGGATTACCCAGATCGCTTCATCGCCTGCTATGACGCCAATCCTAATAACGGGATGGAGGAAGTGCGAAAGATTAGACGACTCAAGGAATCGTTCGACCTCAAGGCAGTCACTGCGTTTCCTTCAGGCCTCTGTCCTCAGGTGCCGCTCGATGACAAGAAGTGGTACCCCATCTTTGTTGCCTGCATTGATCTGGGTATTCCTTTCTGCCCCTGTGTCGGCGTGCCGGGGCCGCGAATCCCGATGGGGCCTCAAAAGGTGGAGCATCTCGATGAGATCTGCTGGTTCTTTCCCGAACTCAAGGTGGTCATGCGTCATGGCGGCGAGCCCTGGACGGATCTGGCCTGGAAGCTCATGCTCAAGTACCCGAATCTTTATTATATGACCAGCGCCTTTGCGCCGCGGCATTACCCCAAGGCGATCATCGACTTTGCCAACACGCGTGGCGCCGACAAGATCATGTATGCCGGCTACTTCCCCATGGGATTGTCTCTAGATCGTATTTTCGAGGAGCTGCCTCATGTGCCTTTCAGAGATGAGGTGTGGCCAAAGTTCCTTCGAGATAATGCAGTACGTGTTTTCGGGCTTTGAGGCAGTTGGCGGACTCAGGGGTAAAAAAGACTGATCGTGTCGACCACGCAGGCGGGCCGCTCAGCGCCGTCTGCCTTGAGCGTCATCCGGACAATGACCTTGACGCCTCCGCCACTGGGCTCTGCGGAGATAATTTCGCCGCTCGCGCGCAGCGTGGAACCCTCGGTCACTGCAGAGGGGAAGCGCACTTTTTCGGTCCCGTAGTTCACGCCCATAGACATATTTTTGACGCTCAGCAGCTGGGGCAGGAAATACGCCGCCAGCGACAGCGTCAGGTAGCCGTGGGCAATTGTGTGTCCAAACGGACCGCTGGCCGCGCGTTCTTGATCAACATGGATCCACTGGTCATCGCCGGTGGCTTCAGCAAATTGATTGATGCGCTCCTGCGTGATCACCAGTGGCTCGCTGGGCCCCAAAGTCTGTCCGACGGCTTCGAGCAAGTCATTGGGTTGATCGACAATACACTGGGACATGGTTACTGGCTCCGGATATTAGGAAGGGGCACAGCATGACAGAAGCGCAGAGTGAGAGTAAGTCGTTGGCGGGACGGATTGCCTTGGTCACGGGGGGCTGTGGCGGCCTGGGGCAGGCAACCGCGCAGCGCCTAAAACGGGACGGTGCCACTGTCATCATTTCCGACCTTGACGCGGCGGGGGGCCGGTCGATTGCCGACGAGTTGGGCGTTCAGTTCCTGGCTCAGGATGTAAGTGATGTGGCTGCGTGGCAGGCTACGGTTGAGCAGATCGCTGCCGAGCACGGTGCGTTGGATATTCTCGTGAACAACGCAGCGATCCTGCGCGCCGATCACATCGAGTCGGAAACGCTTGAACAGTTTCAGCGGGTGATGGCGGTGAACTGTGAGTCTGTGTTCTTGGGCATCCAACATTGCCTGCCGCTGATGTCCCGCCCCGGTGCTGCGATCATCAATGTCTGCTCTTCGTCCGCGGAGATGGGCTATCCCCAGTTCGTTGCCTATACCGCCTCAAAGGCGGCGGTACGAAGTTTGACGATGAGCACGGCGGTGTATCTCAAGCAGCAAGGCAGAGCGGTGCGCTGCAATTCGGTGCATCCGGATGGCATTATCACGCCTATGGTTATGAATATTGAGGGAGAGCCGCCGGTGATGAGCCGCGAAATGGGCATGCAAGCGGCATCGTTTGCCTGTGAGCCCGAGGCGGTGGCGGATGTGATTGCTTTTCTGGCGTCTGATGACGCGCGGCACATCAATGGTGCGGGCATTCGGGTTGATAACACTTCCACGATTCACGCGCCCTATTGGTAGACGAGAACGGTATGCAGGATTTTTCCGGGAAAACAGTGTTGGTCACGGGCGGCGCGGGGCATATTGGCCGGGCGATCTGTGAACACTTCCTCGTGGCGGGCGCGGACGTCATTGCCTGCGGACGTCGCGCGCCTGAACAACCGATCGCCGCTGATGGCCGTGAGGCACATTTTGTCAGCACCGATGTGCGTGACCATAACGCGTCACAGCAACTGATTAACGTGGTGCTCGAACAATACGGCCGGCTTGATATTCTGGTGAACAACGCAGGCGGCGGTCCGCCCGTTGAGGCCGCGACGGCCACGCCCTCACTGACGGAAAAAATTGTCGCCTTGAATTTGGTGGCACCCCTGGTGCTCGCTCAGCAAGCCCACGCGGCATTGAGCGCGGCGGCGCAGCCGGGCGTCATCATTAATATCGCCTCGGTGAGCGGCATCAGGCCCTCACCCGGGTCCGCTGCTTATGGCGCGGCCAAGGCGGGCTTGGTCAGTGCAACCCAGTCGCTGGCAATGGAGTGGGGGCCCGATATCCGCGTCAATGCCGTCGTCGTGGGGTTGGTGCATAACGAGGCGGGATACGAGCATTACGGTGGCGAGGCAGGCTTCAAGAGGGTGGCCGACATGCTGCCGCTGAGGCGTATGGCGGAGCCGGCCGATATTGCTCGCTCTGTGCTCATGTTGTGCTCTGATGATGCGGCCTACATCTCCGGGGCGGCGCTGGAAGTCCACGGGGGTGGCGAGGTGCCCGTCTTTCTGCATCTCGCTAGCGAGGCCCGGCAAACCAAATAGGGGAACTCCAGGCCCTCTCCTGAATCACCGGGGAGTAGAACGGCTCATCCTCTGCTTTACGACAGCAATTATCGTAGACGGGTCCTACGGCTCCCGCGTTGAGGGCCCGCATATTGGCCTCGTCCTTTTGTGCTTCGCAGTCGCTGGAAAAAGGGTTCACCCCTGCAGCCTGGCATTGCTGGGTGCTCCAGCGGCAACTGGGCGTCTCGATGAGGCGAGCGTAATAAAACGCATTCTGGTTAGCGTTGAACGCGGGGTCCCTCCAAACGGTGCAGACGTCAGCGAGACCGGCGGCAGTGGGGGCGCAAGACAGGGGATCTATGCCCAAGCCCTGTGTCGGGGTGCCCACCACGTCAAAGACCTGTTCCTGCGTCTGACCTGTGTCATCGACCCATCCTTTGATGATCTGTATGCGCTCGATGGGATTCCCCGGTGCGTTGGGCGTGCCGGGATCCCGGCTTGCCGCGATGAGGAAATCTGGAGAGGTTGCGCTCTGTATTGTGATGTTTGCGCCCATGGGCGCTCCGTTTTCATAGGCGAGGGTCAACCTATCGGCCGATGCGCAGATATTCTCCGGGTAGTCGCCCGCGAAGAATCGGAGTCGGGGGCGGGTGCCCGAGGTGGCGTAGGTCTCACGGCGACGGATCGCATCGAAAATGGCGTCCCGGGAGTTCTCCTCAGCCCACACGACCGCCAAGCCGCCCGGGTTGGAGGCGAAGTGATCCTGCACGTTGCGATATTGTGCGTCGCGCCGCCCCAGATGACCGGCGTATCCGGACTCCTGTGCGGCGCCGGCAGTGGCGCTGTGGGTGTCAGTACTGCCTATAAAGCCGAGCTGGAAGGGGTTGGTGCCCGTTTGAGACTCTAGTTTGAGGCCGTCCTTCAATACGTTGCGTAGCAGGTTGCGCCCCGCGAAGGCCTCGAGGGGCACTGCGAGCCCCCGCTCTGAACGCATTTCCCCTTCAACGCTCCCGAGCATGTGGAGATTGTCGCTGTCGATCTGCTCAAAGTCGCAGAGTTCATCCCGGGTCAGCACGCCTGCACCGAGAAGTCGGTCGTAGCGGCACTCCGACGCCCCCTTGTGTTGCACGATTTCGGCCACCGGCTCCATTCGCAGGCGCAACAGTGCTTCCTCTCGGGTGGTCGGATCCGGAAACATCATTCCGCCCGCTAGATTACTGTTGTGTGGTATGGCCAGCACATCGCACCCGTCAGACCGGGAGAGACACTGTGTGTCGAGGGCTTCCCACAATGCTGGCACAGATTGTCCCGTCTCATAGATCGTTATGGGCCTTGCTGGCACTCGATCATTACGGAAGATCACATTGCGGTGCATGTTGTTTTGAGCGCTCGCCTGCGTGTACTCGTAGGCGTTAAACGTGGTGAACTGGCAGTCTGGCGAGTCGTCTTGGTGTCTGGCGGCGGCGGTTTGTATGTCTCGCCAAGTGTCGAGCTGTGCTTGCTCACAATCGCCCAGAATGCAGGCAAACGATGGCGTTGGTTCGTCTTCTGCCTGCCCGCCTAGCGAGGTCCACCAACTGGCTGCCAGAAGCTGCACCCAGATATTGTCTGCTCGACTCATCATGCACAAAGGCCAGTAGCGGGCGAGGCCGGTACCGGCCGCACAGACTGAAACCTGCCCGAGGAATTCCCCATGATCCGTAACGGCGGCGAAGTCGAGAGGTCTGTCGATTGTGACTTCATCGGCGGGTTGTCCGTCGGCGCCGGGCAATCGAATGGCTTCTCCTTTTGCGTAGCGATAGGCGTCTTCCGGTCCCAACCGAATGCTTGAAATAAATGCGTCAAAACTCAAGCCGGTGTGGATATGCAGATCTCCGAACAGCGCCATGCGTGTTGGCGAGTTGGCGTCGCAGGCAGCGCGCGGTTCGGCGATGAAACCGGGTCCGGTCGCGGCGAGTACACAAACCAACCAGCGAGTCAGCCCTCGGGCGCTCCACCAGTTCATCACTGGCAGGCCCTGGTAAACATCGAAGTCGCCCTGTCGTTAACGGTCATGCCCGAGTACCAAGGCGACTGGCGGCATGCATCGTCTGGGTATTCACTCAGATCGCCTCCGGGCGGAACAGGGCATCGTGACCGCCGTCGAGAAAGATCACGTTGCCGGTCATAAAGTCAGCGGCGGGAGACAATAAAAATTGCACCAGTTGCGACACGTCCTCTGGCTGCCCGGGACGGCCAATCGGGATGCTTTTGACAAAATCGCGAATTGCGGCGCCGTACTCTTCGCTTTCGGCGACCGCTAACGTCATAGGTGTCTCGATATAGCCAGGCGCAATCGCATTGATCGTCATGCCCTGACTCGCCAGAGCTGGCGCGCGCTGTCGAACCCAGCGGGCGATGGCCAGCTTGCTGGATGCGTAGGCCTCGTGTCCGGAGCCGCTGGATGCGAGTTGTAGACTGTTTGTTTCGTCACCAGCAAGCATCGCCGCGACTAATTCGGCATTTCGCGACTGTGGCGCGGAATTAGAGCTGATCGTGAGTATCTTGGCGCCAGCGCTCAGCCTTGGAAGCAGTGTCTCAATGACCTCGACGGAGCCGAAAAAATTGATGGACGGAATCTTCGCGGTATCCGGGAAATGGGAGGCGACTCCGGCACAGGTGATGATGCCGTCGTACTGGGTGTCCCGAGCCGCTAATTCCGTAAGCCGAGTTTGACGCACAGTGGCATCCGACAGGTCAATCAGAAAGTCTGCGTCTCGGATGTCGATGGTGGAGACTTGGTGATTTTCCGCGAGCAACTGTGCCTTGATGGCCGCGCCGATGCCTGTCGCCGATCCGGTGATCAGATAGTGCCCCATGATGTTGGATCCTTAGCTCTGATGTAGGTCCATCAGTTTGCTTTCAATAGCGCTCCCGGGTAGCGCGGCCATCCCGCCGTCGACCTCAAGCACCTTGCCACTGACAAAGCCACTGGCGGGAGAGGCCAGGTACAGTGCCGCCAGCGCGATATCGAGAGGTTGCCCCATGCGACCCTGGGGAATCCAGCGCACGGTGCTCTCGAGCATTTCGGGGTTGGCAGTGATAAATGCGGTGCTGGGCGTCTCAATGGCGCCCGGTGCAATCGCATTGACCCGGATATCAGGGGCGAGTTCGTAGGCCAAAATGCGAGTCATTTGTTCCATACCGGCTTTGGCCGCTCCGTATGCCGCAAAGCGGCTGTCCACCATCCACGCCAGTGCAGACGAAATGTTGACGATGGTGGCTTGCCCTGCAGCCCGCAACAAGGGCAGCGCGAGATGCGTCAGCGAATAGGCGGAACTGAGATTGATATCCAGCGTGTGATCAAAGCGCGAGCGGTCGATTTGTTCCAGCGAGCCATAGCCTTTGCCAGGCCCACCGGCGTTGTTGACCAAAATGTCGAGCTTGCCGAACTCCGATTCCAGTTTTTCAACTGCAGCGCTCAGGGCGCTGTCCTGAGTGATATCACAGGCGATGGGGAGCGCCGTGACGCCGTGCTCCGTGACGGCGGCGGCGACATCCGCCAGCTCGGATTCGGAGCGGGCGATCAGCACGACATGGGCACCCATCTCTGCAAAAGCGTTGGCGATGCCTGCGCCAATACCCTTGCTTGCTCCGGTAATAAGGGCGACTTTTCCGTCTAATCGAAAGGCGTCGGTAATCATATTCCTCCCAGAGATCCTGGCTTGCGAGTCGCTGTGGCGCTGAGCGGTCAGTTGCCGGGTAACGACCTTATCGCTCCCCGTCATAGTCCTTTTGCGAGTCGCTTGCGGGCGCCGACTGCATTGAAAATCTTGGTCTGTACAATACGCGATTGTTGCAGAGATTAATCGTCCAAAGTGATGATGCTGGATGGCGTGCGCAGAGCGCGAGCTTGGCGACAGTGTGCCCCCGATGGTATGCGCCGGAGAATAAGCGGACTAACACTAAGCGGTGAGTGGCAGAGGAACGACCATGTCGGAATTAGCAGGGAAAGCAGGCATTGTCACCGGCGCAGGGGTCGGAATCGGTCGTGCAATTGCGATGGCGATGGCCGCGGCGGGTGCCAGAGTGGTGGCGGCTGATCTCAACACTGAGACGGCCAGCGAGACCGTTGCGCTCATCGAATCGGCGGGTGGCGAGGCGGTTGCATTCACTGCAGACGTGAGTCAAGAAGCGCAGGTTCAAGCGCTCGTGGCGTGTTGTACTGACCACTTTGGCGCACTGGACATCGCCTGTAACAGCGCCGCAGTGAGTCGCGGGTCCGGCGAAATCCACACCTATGAGCAACAAGTATTCGACGACACGCTTGAGCTGTGCCTCACCAACACGTTTCTTTGCTTGAAGCATGAAGTGGCGGCCATGTTACTCGCCGGAGGTGGCAGCATCGTGAATATCTCTTCCAATGCCTCGCTCCGAGGACAGCCCTACAACACGGCTTATGCGGCGGCTAAAAGCGGTGTTAACACGCTGACGCAAAGCGCTGCGTCTGAATACGGACACAAGGGTATTCGCATCAACGCGATCAGCCCGGGTGTCATTCGCACGCCCGGTGTCGAACGTTACATGGAAGAGCAGCCCAAAATCGCGGAAGGTCTCAAGAAGGCCGCAGTGATGCGCCGGCTTGGGGAGCCCTCGGAAATAGCCGAGGCGGTTTGCTTTCTGCTGTCCGATCGCGCGTCTTACATCACGGGTCAGATACTGAGCGTCGATGGCGGCGCGTCAGTCAGGGCCTGAAACAGGAGAACAACTCATGGTGATTGCCAGCGATACCTCACCACGCTGCCCACTACCCATGCCCTGGGGCTGGTTTCAGGTGCTTTACTCCGACGACTTGGCGATTGGTGAATCCAAGCCCTTGCGTTGTTTCGATCAGGAGCTCGTTATTTTTCGTACCGAGAGCGGCGCTGCGAAAGTTTTAGATGCGTATTGCCCGCATATGGGCGCGCATCTTGGTTACGGCATCCGTGATCAGGCTGGCGGTGGCTCCCGCGTGGTCGGAGATTCCATCGAGTGCCCGTTCCATGGTTGGCGATACAACGGTGAAGGGGAGTGTACCCACGTACCGTATGCCAAAAATCTGCCGCCGCGGGTCGCCAAGGGGGAGCAAGTGATAGCGTGCTGGCCGGTGCGAGAAATCAACCAAACGATTCTGGTGTGGTATCACCCAGACAAGATTGCACCCACCTATGAGCCAATGGAAATCCCAGAGGCGCAGCCCGATCATCCGGAGT
>JAYOEE010000060.1:0-13986 GCA_038106565.1 Halieaceae bacterium | reverse complement strand
GGGTAGCCCTTGTTGGTTGGCGGCTCTCCCGTCGCCAGACCAATTTCCCGCTGCGCATGGGCGATCCGCGTCAAGCTGTCACACAGCAGCAGCACATCATTGCCCTGATCGCGAAAGTATTCCGCGACGAGGTGGGCCACCTCCGCCGCCTGGCGTCGCATGACAGACGCACAGTCAGAAGTTGCCAGAATCACCACGGCCTTCTTCATACCCTCGGGGCCCAGACTCTCTGCAAGAAACTCCCCGGCCTCGCGGCCACGCTCGCCAATCAGCGCGAGCACAACAACGTCGGCCTGAGTATGACGCGTCATCATTCCCAGCAAGGTGCTTTTGCCAACCCCAGATCCTGCTATCAGTCCAACACGCTGTCCTTTGGCCAGCGTCAATACGCCGTTGATCGCCCGCACACCGACATCCAAAGGCTCCGAAACGGGCTTTCTCAGTAGGGCAGGAACAGAACGACCAAAAAAGTTCGCCGCAAAGCGTGGCGCCACCAAGGGTTTGGAATCGAGCGGGTTACCCAGGGGGTCGATGACGCGACCCAGCAAATACTCTCCGACGGGTAAGCCGATTCGCCGGTTAACGAGCCTGATCCGGCTGTCACGAGAGATACCGACGGTCTCTGAAAAAGGAATGAGCTTCAGCGTGTCATCGGAGAAAGCAACGACCTCTGCGGCGACATTGGGCGCATCAGGCGCATCGGTTTCAATTTCGCACATGGCTCCGAGGGGAGCCTGAAGGCCATCGCATTCCACCACGTGGCCAGATACTTGTCGGATTCTCGCCCAGGTCCAAGCCTCGGGCGGCGACAGTTGTGGCCAACCCTTTCTGGTTTCGGCCGGATCCTGATCTAAAGCAGCGTCCATCAGGCAGGTCTGTTCTGATCCGGGAATTGTGCAATCAGTTGCTCGCGCAGCTGTTCAAATTCCCGCTCCAGCAACCGATCCACGGTCACCTGATCGTAGGCGACAGAAATATCGCCATCAGCAAGCGCCGCATCGGTTGCGATGGTAAACGCCTGTTCCGGGAATTTTGCGGTGAGCATATCCTGATCAACCAGCGACGCTGTGCCCTCGGATAACCTGATCTCAATGGGCAAGTCCCTTGGCAGTTCCGCACTCTCCAGGGCGCGCAAAACATATGCTTTAAAAAGATCCGGATCCTGCTTCAGCGATTGCAGGCAAACGGTATTGGCGATATCCAACGCAAGATCGGTGATGATAGGCCAAACGGCGGGGAGAGCCGCGAAGTGCTGTGCCAGCGCCTCGATCAAGCGCTCTTGCATCGCCTGCTGGGACTGCTGAGACGCCTCTGACAGGCGCTTGCCTTCCTCAATGCCCTCCTCATAACGAGCCTGCAGTTCTGCTTCCAGATCAAAAGGCGCGGGGGTATCCGCTGCCTCTTCTTCACTACCCGGCATTTCTGAATCAGCATTCTCGGAAAGCGAGGCCTGCGCCGCTTGCTCCGCGAGCAGGGCTTTTTCAAGTGCCTCCTTGCCAATCTGCTCCCAGTGCATGGTCTCGAAACCGGGGCTGCCGCCATCTCGGCCCTCGACCGTTGACTCGCTGAATGCTCGCGCGCGCCGATCTGCTGCGAGCAATTCGTTCAGCTCCCACGCAACGTTGCCATCGTGCTTAGACAAAGTCATCTCCACGACCCGCCAGCACCAGCTCACCGGCATCAGACAGTTTTCTGGCGATCCGCATGATGTTCTTTTGCGCGTCTTCAACATCGGAAATACGCATCGGTCCCTTCGACTCCATATCGTCGATGAACATCGCCTTCGCTCGCTGCGACATGTTGTCGAAGAACTTGTCACGGGTCTCTTCGCTCGCGCCTTTCAGCGCCACCATGAGCAGGTCAGACTCGATGTTTCTCATCATGACCTGAATGGCACGATTATCGACCATCGAGAGATTCTCAAAGGTGAACATGTTGTCCTGAATTTGCAGCGTGAGATCCTCATCCAACTCGGTCAGTGATTGCATCACCGACGTCTCAAGATCCACCTTCACGAAGTTCATGATTTTTGCGGCGGTCTTCACACCACCAAAACTGGAGGATTGAGCCGATGAATTGCTCGAGAACTGTTGCGCCATGATTCGCTCCAATTCCTCCATTGCTGACGGCTGCACTGTCTCCAGACTGGCTACCCGCTGCATCACTTCACCGCGATTTTCAGGCGGCAAAAAGCTGAGCACGTCGGCCGCCACGTCGTATTCCAAAACAGACAGAATGATGGCGATCACCTGTGGATGCTCGTTGATGATCATATCGGAGATGGCGCGTGCATCCATCCAGCGAAGAATCTCCAATCCCTTGGTCGAGCCACCCGGCAGTATTCGACTGAGCACCGTAGCGGCTTTGTCGTCACCGAGTGCTCGCTTGAGCACCGATTCAACATAGTCGGTGGTGCCCAGTCCGAGGTTGGTCTGCTGTTTGATCGTTCCGACAAAATCATCCAACACGGCGCTCACCGCTTCCTGGGAGAGATCGACCACTCCGACCATCGCCGAGCCCAGTGCCTGAACCTCTCGCGGATTCATGTAGCGAATAACGTTAGACGCCTGAGTCTCGCCCATGAGCAACATAATTACCGCAGCCCGCTCGGTAGTCGTCATGGTTTCCAGTTCCGCTCGAACGGATTCTGGTATTTCCTTTTCTTCAACGGGATTTGCTTTTTTTGCTGCTTCAGCCATTTTCTTCCACCCCTTTTATACGGGCTTGATCATCTTTTTCAGCACGTTCGCCACCCGGCCAGCGTCTTCAGCCACAAGCAGTCGAACAATGGCGACCTTGTCATCATAGCTGTTCGCTGTATCCAGCATATCTGCGGAAATCGCTGACTTTTTGGGTTTGAGCTTCGCTTTGATTTCGTCTAGCGATTCGCCCTCCTCAAGCGCTTGTCGATCAGCGGCGCTCAGCTCACCATCAAGTAGCGGCCCATCCAACAGCATTTCACTCTCTTCAATCTTGGGCATATACACTCTGAGCACGGGAGCGATAACCAATAGGAAAAATGCGATCAGTCCGATTGAGGTCATGCCGTGTCGGCCCCACTCAATAACAGCCGGATCCTTGAACCAGGGCAGCAGATACTCTTGAGGCGGATCAACAAAGAACGGAGCCGAAGAAATCGTTACGCTGTCACCCCGCGCGGCGTTATAGGGGAGCGCCGTCAAAATCAGGGAGCGGAAACGCTCAATTTCCTCATTCATGAGGCGCTGCAGTTCTGCGGTGGGTACCGGTGCCAGTGAGGCGGCACTCACTTCGAGCTCCTCTCCCGCGGCCTCTTCCTCACCCGAGGCCTCTTCAAGGCCGTCTGAAGCTTGAGCAGGTTCGTCCAGAGACGCGTAGTAGCGTTTTTTGGCAAGCTCTTTGAGGGCATCCTCGTTAATAATCACGCCGGCGGTCATCGCCGTGACACGCCCCGTTTGCTCCTTGACGAACCGAATTTCCTTGTCCAGCTCGTAGTTGCGTGTCGTCTGTTCTCGCGTATTGGACGCCGTTTGGGTGTTGACCGGGTTTTCCGGCAGCTCGCCCTCGGGCACGACCTCGGGCTGATCCGGCGGGATATTAGTGGTACCGCCGGGCACGCCGGATGCTGCAATTCCAGTTTGCGTATCTGATGTGACCACCTCAGAACGAATCTCCGGTCTGTCTGGTTCCAGATCGAGATATTGCTCGCGGGTGGTCTCTACCTGAGTGAAATCCATCTCCAGATTCACCACTGTTCTGACGTTCCCGCCCCCGAGCGCGGGAATGAGCAGTTCCCTAATTCGTTCGGATAACGCCATCTCGCGCTCTGCCTCAAACCGCGCGTTATTCAGCGCTGGCGTGCCATCCTTGTCTGCGTTACTGCCGGTCAGCAGGTTGCCGTAGTTATCCACCACCGTGACGTCCTGAGTAGCCAGGTAAGGCACGCTGGCACTCACCAGATGCACGATGGAGAGCACCTGGGCCGGATCTACGACCCGACCACGGAAAGGCTTAACGACCACGGAGGCTTTCGCAGGCTGGCGGTCGCGAACAAAGACGCTTTGCTTTGGCGCGGCAATATGTACTCGAGCGCTTTCAATCGTGCTGATCTCAGTAATGGTTCTTGCCAGCTCAACCTCTACCGCGTTGTTGTACTGAACCTGCTCCATGAATTGGCTGGTTGTCATGGAACTCCCGTCAGCCAACGACCCCATGCCACCCTCAACCGCGGCGCGCGGTATGCCCTGCGAAGCGAGAAAGATTCGTGCGGACTGAAAATCGTTGGTGGGCACTTCCAGCTGCCCGGTGGCCTCGTTAATCCGCACATCGTAGTTCGACGTTTTCAGCGCCTCGAAGGCAAGCTGTACATCTGCCGATTCCATGCCATCGGATACACTGCGATAGGGTGTGCTGGTCATTGTTGACCAAAATATGAGCACCAATATCAAGGAGACGACGGCGATCACCGCGGGCATGGCTCGCTTCACCGCCGGCTGGGACATGACGTCTTTTACGACAGGCAGCGCCCCCTGCGGCGCGGCGGGCACATTGCCCGCCTCATTCGCCGACACCGCAACGTTTTTTGCGTCAGCGGGCGCGGGGGCCTGCCCCGACACCTCGGTGGCAGACCCTTCAATCAGAGGCCTTTGTTCCAGCGCTGCTTCCATGATCAGTTTCTCCTAGTCGAGCGAGGCGGTGTGATTACACCGGCATGCTCATTACGTCCTGATAAGCTTTCAGAATCTTGTTTCTCACTTGCAAAGTGGCCTCGAACGCCACTGACGCCCGTTGCGAATCAATCAACACATCCGTCACGCTGATCGCGCCGTTTACCTCGTACTGGGCTTTGGTGTCCGCAGCTTTCATCTGGGTATCGTTAACCGATCGAATTGCGGCCAATAGATCTGACGCAAATTGACTCTGCGGCTGCTCGTTCCCGATAGCCAGCGACGATGCATTGAGTTTACTGTTGGCTAATTCGGCCTGACGAATCACATTCATCACGCCTTGCATATTGGTTTTATCGATCATGAGTTACCCGCCGATTGATACACCTCTTCTTCAGAGGCTTTCCATTTCTGTAGTTTGTGTCGGAGCGTTCTGGGGCTGATACCCAATCGCTCGGCCGCCTCTTTTTTGGAGTCGGTTTCCTCTAGCGCCGCACGAATCAATTGCCACTCGGCTCTTTCTTTAACAGTCATAAGATCCTGATCCACCGGATTGCCGGCATCGGAAGCCACCTGTGCGAAGGGCGATGCAGAACCGGATGCTTCGCGCTCAATGCTGGTTTGGGTATCGATCTGTAGGGCGTCGAAGAATATGTGCTCCGCACCGATGACCCCGTCTGTCGCGAGCACTTTTGCCCTGCAGATGACGTTGTCGAGCTCTCTCACATTGCCGGGCCAATCGTGGAGGCGAAGCTGCTGTATCGCATCCTCCCGGATCTTCATGGCCACCCCCGCAATCTGATCGGATTCGGCGAAAGCAATGGCAAGTTGATCGATGTCCCCCGGGCGGTCGCGGAGCCGTGGTATGCCAATGTGAAACGCATTAAGACGGTACAGTAGGTCCTCGCGGAACTGTCCGCGAGCAACCAGATCCACTAAATCCCTGTTGGTTGCTGCAACGAGCCGGACATCAAAACTCACTTCGCGGGTACTGCCGATACGAGCGGCTTTCCGTTCCTGAATCACTCTGAGTAATTTGGGTTGAACGTGCAATGGCAGCTCGCCGACCTCATCGAGAAACAGGGTGCCCTGGTTCGCATCCTCAAATATTCCCGGCTGATCTTTTATAGCGCCAGTGAATGAGCCTTTGACATGCCCAAACAAGATACTTTCCACCAAGTGTTCAGGCATCGCCGAGCAATTCAGTGCGATAAAGGGACCGGCAGCACGAGGTGAGGCGTTGTGAAGAATCTGAGCCACCACTTCCTTGCCCACTCCCGAGGGCCCAGAGAGGAGGGCGGTCACATCAACCTGCGCGACGCGCTCCACCAACGACAGCATCGCTTTGCTGGCGGGGTCACCAAAAACCACTGTGCGCCTAGCCGGACCTCTCTTGCCTGAACGGCTTTGTCTTGCCCCTTCAGATTTGGCGCTTGCGCTCAATAAAACGGGCCAGAGATCCATCACACTCGCTAGTACCGAAGGCCAATCGGCCTGAGGCGTTGGCAAGTAACTTTGCACGCCGGGGGCTCCGAGACGACCCAGTAAATGAGCGAGCGCCACGTCGCCCTCGGGCACCAGCGCCACGTAAGGGCCAGGGATGGATTCAACGCTCTGCTGCAAGTGGTCTGATATCGGCTGCCACTCGCCGCCGACCATCACACACGATACCGCCCCGGGCGTCATATTCTCGATAAACGAATCGGGCGCTTGAGTGAGCGCCACGGGCATCCCTAACTCCATCTGCGTCAGCGCATGCTCGGGGGCACCGCTGCCACGAACAACCAGAATATTGAGGTGCGTTTCCGCCGGAGAACTTGCCACAAATACTGCCCGCTTTGCTCAAGGTATGAAATAGACAGCAAACAGGGGGCCAGCATCAAAAAAAAGCGGCGAATCAGTAATTTAACAATTATGTCCCGGTTAGAACGTCAAAATTCCGACACTTTTGTCAGTATTCCGACTGCGGCAAGCTCACGCCTTTGTGATCTGAAGTCGTCCCATTTTTTCAATGAGCGTGGTTCGTTTGACTCCCAGCATCCTGGCCGCTTCGGATATGTTGCCGTTGGCATCTGACAGCGCCTTCTCTATGAGTTCTTTCTCGAAGTGCGCCACGCGTGCCTTTAACGTAGCTTCGGTAAGCTCGATGTGATTCGGAGCCTCTGCTGAGGTAATGCCCAACACTCGACCAATGCCGTCCTCGTCGTCTTCGTCGGTCGCAAAAAGTGCTTCACTGACATCCTGAGATGTCGCTTGGGGTGCGCTGTCATCAGGCCTGGCAGCCCCATCCCCCATCAGCATTCGGGCCATCTGGGGAGGCAAAAAGTCTGACGGAAGCGCGTACAGATCGATTGTTTCTCCCGGGAATAGGGCCGTCAGTCGACGACAAAAATTCTCCAACTCGCGCACGTTGCCGGGCCATCGATAAGCCTGAAGCAGGCTGACCGATTTTGCATTGAGCTTAATAGGCTCTCCCTGCAACGCATAACCATCGGAGAAATAGTCAAACAACTCGATAATTTCCTCTGGACGTTCCCGCAGAGGCGGGATGGTGATGGGAATCACATTGAGCCGGAAAAATAAGTCTTCCCTGAACTTCCCCGAGTCGATCAGTGCCTCCAGTGGCTTATGGGTGGCGGAGATCACCCGCACGTCAACGGCGACCTCCTCAACCGCGCCCACCGGTGTCACCACACCCTCCTGTATCGCTCTCAGCAGCTTTGCCTGAAGCTCAGAGGGCATATCGCCAATCTCATCGAGCAGCAAAGACCCGCCATCGGCCAGTCTCATTCGGCCCGGATAACTCGTCACCGCGCCCGAAAAGGCACCTTTCTCGTGTCCGAAGAGCTCGCTCTCTAACAGCTCAGTGGGAATCGCACTGCAATTGACCGCGACAAATTTGCCCGATTCGTCGCGGCCAGACAGGCGGTGAATCTCCCTCGCAACCACTTCTTTACCTACCCCGGTCGCACCACGAATGAGAATGGGCGCATCCGAAGGTGCCACTCTCTCTATATATGACAGTAGTTCCTGCGTGACGGCGCTCCCGCCGACAAACCGCTGGTGCCCCTTCATATCGAAGTCATCTTCCGGTGTCAGTCACAAGCGGAGGATCGCCCGGTCTGGGCAAGCGTAGCCCCGTCCGGATGGCTTGCCTCTGTGGTGGTTGAAGTAGCGATTTTGTTGAGATCGGCGCTGACGATAATCTCGGAGTTCGATACGGTTTTACTGCGCCGCGCCGCACCGCGTTGATCCGCTCCCACAACGATCAGGGTGTTTCCCGTAAGCTCCTCAGCTGCGATCTGTGAGGCTTGGCTGGTTTGGGTGCGGCTCGTCACACCGTCCGCTTCCATCTTGTCGCACACATCGCGATAGGAGGCGCCTCCCAGCTTTTCAGCGGAGACGATCAAGGTCCCAAACATTGCAGCGAAAACACTCAAGGCAAGCAAGGCGTGTTTCATGGTTAACCTCAGAGTACCCCTGTAACCCTAGCACCGACTATCACCGTTTGCTTGAACCGATAGCGCGGCATGAGCAACAGAAAAAACGACCCAAAAACGTGTCCGTGCCCCCCCTTACGCCGGCAGGAGCTTGATGGCAACATACTTCATGCTTGAAAACGCGGCAACCGCACTTTGAACTTATTCACAAATCACGGGATTCAACTTTGAATAGTCGCCAGTACATCGGTTCTCTTTTCGAGAGATCATCTGAACACAAAGTCGCTGCTCGCAGACTGAATACCTTCCTGTTTGTGCTGATCATTCTCAGCCTGATTGCCATTACGCTTGAGTCGGTGGCTTCCATTGAGGCCGCATGGTCCTCGGAACTACTCATATTCGAGTTTATTTCTGTCATCTTCTTCTCGATTGAATACGGATTGAGAATTTGGTCCGCACCCGACAATCGCGACCTGCAAGGTAAAACGGCGCTCGGGAAAAGACTGAACTATATATTCAGCTTTACCGGACTCATTGATCTGATTGCCATTCTGCCGACGTTATTGCAGTTCATATGGGTCGGCGCTGACTTGAGATTGCTCAGGGTGATGCGCCTCGCGCGACTACTCAAACTCAGCCACTTCACGACTGCGCTAGAAGATCTGGTTTCTGCCATTCACTCCGAGCGTCAGGCATTCGGGGCCGCGCTGTATCTCATGGTTGTCGCGCTGTTTCTATCGAGTTCGCTGATTTATGTCGCGGAACGCGATGCTCAGCCCGAGGCGTTCCCGTCGATTCCCGAGACCATGTGGTGGGCGATCGTCACCCTCACCACAGTGGGTTACGGCGACGTGTCTCCTGTGACTGCGGGTGGCAAGGTTATTGGCGCCATGACGGCGATGATGGGCGTCTGCACGGTAGCGCTACTGACGGGCATCGTGGGTGCAGGATTCTCCAAGCAAATGTCGAAGCAATATGCGGAATTCGAATCCAAAGTCCGCGAGGCATTGGAAGATGGCATCATCTCCAGCGACGAAGCAGAAGAAATCGAAGCCCTGCGCGAACGGATGGGCCTGTCAAAGACTCAGGCAGAGGAGCTTGCGCATCATTTGATCGAGGCTAAACGTTCGAACTCGGATTGAGTCCCTACGCTTGAGTTGCTCAAATCTGATTAACCGAAACGGTTGGTCCTTTTAGGCCTGATCCCGGAAGCGGAACATGACGGGCATGAGCTTATATTCAGGCTCACTGCTCAAATATTTTTGTTCCATCTCGGTCCACCGGCTCGTACCGATACGCCACCGCAAATGATCATCAAAGCCGGCCTCTGACTGCCAATAGGACATCGCGACGACAGTATCTTCGTCGAGGTCCTCGGCAACATAGATCCAATCACAGGCGGGCGCCGCCATAGTGGCCTGGGCTACGACTGAAAAATCAGCGAGAAAAGATGCTTTCTGCGACTCGCGCACTCTGTAGGTGGTCTTAACAATCAGCGACATAATAGGAAGTCCCCGTGGTATTCAATGAAAAGTGTAGCCTTGGAGTCACCTAGCCTCAAGCAAAGGGAGGAGGGGGCCAGAAATTTTCGTTGGCAGAGCGCTAGAGCTACCATCTTATTCTTACAATTACGAAGCGCGGTCGCCCAGAGCTTCAAGCATGGCCATCATGCGCTCGTGAACCTTGTTCACTGCTTTCAAAGGGCGAACCAATACCTTGAAGTCCACTATGCGTCCCCCCTCGACCTCAATCATGTCCACACCATTTATCTTGATATCGTCGATCAGGCACTCAAACTCCAGCACTGCCAGATTATTTCCAATGACTTCACGCGCGTAGCGAAAATCATTCCCGAAAACGTGACTCGCTGCACTCAGATATTTAAAGGTAATCTCCCTGCCTTGTTGGGGGGTGTGCACCACCGGAGACCAGAACACGCAGTCAGGGGCAAGCAAATCCCACAGACCCTCTGTTGATTGGCTCTCCATCACGGCGTGCCATCGCTCCATCACCTTTTCCATACTGTGCACTTGGGGTTCTCCTGCACTCATATTGTTGATTACGGTTCGGCCTTGTTCGAGTTATTCAAGGGAAACCTTGTCGTTGAGATCACGCTGCGCCGCAAGTCGCAAATCGTAAGCTCGCTGCCCCCGCATACGGTCTGCGCGCCGCAATTGCGCCTGATACTTGCGTTGGCGATGAATGTGCATGAGCTGTCGAAATTGATCTCCATCCTGCTCACCCGACAGCCAAGCTTCGACTTGTTCGATGTCGATGCCCAACCTGAAAGCAATACGCGAGGGGCGAATACGGTGGACGTGAAACTCCGCCACCAATGCCATTTGCTGCGAACGCGGTAAATGACACTCGCAGGCATACCCCATAGGAGGATTCGGCCTTCGCGTATCTAAATGTGACATGACGCTTTTTCCAGATTCAAAAAATAGCAAGTCATCGGGTCCGGCGGCGGATGGCGGAAATCGGTATTGTGACATAGCACCACCCACAGTGGTCCTGCCATACTCCGAGACTGCACAAAACGATGAGAGCGCTTGGCCCCAATCCGCTATAACCAGCACTAGGGTAGCAGGAGATTTTGACCCCGTGACCAGTCCTTCCAACACACCATCGGTAACACTGCGGCGGACCAAGATTGTGGCAACCATCGGTCCCGGCAGCAGTAGCCAGGACATGATTGGCCGTTTGCTCGGCGCGGGCGTAGACGTTTTCCGCCTGAACTTCAGCCACGGATTGCAATCAGATCACGCGTTAGTGGCGCAATACATCCGCAAGCAGGCCCGTCATCAAGGGAGATACGTTGGGATTCTGGCAGATCTTCAAGGCCCCAAAATAAGAATAGGTGGATTCGCAGAAGGCGCCGTATTGCTTCAGGCAGGCGACCCGTTTCAACTGAGCTTGACCATCGATCCAGACAAAGGGGATCAGCGCGGAGTCTCCGTCGAATACGAGGCGCTCCCAGCAAGCGTCACGCAGGACGATATTCTGTTACTGGATGATGGCAAGCTGCGGTTGCGCGTCGATGACGTAACGCCAGACACGGTTGACTGCACGGTGGTGATAGGCGGCCGCCTGAGTTCGCGTAAGGGTGTGAACAAATTAGGTGGCGGACTCGCGGCCCCGGCCTTGACCGAAAAAGATCTGGACGATATCAAGGCAATGCCAGATATCCAGCCCGACTTCGTCGCAGTCTCGTTTGTATCGAGCGCAGCTGACATCGAAATGGCCAGGCAGTTACTGGCCGATCAGGGCCTGAGTCCTGCGATCATCGCAAAAATTGAGCGCGCCGAAGTCGTAGCCGATACAGACTTGCTCGACAGCATTATTGATGCCAGCGATGGGATTATGGTGGCGCGCGGAGACCTCGGGGTCGAGGTCGGTGATGCTCAATTGATCGGCATCCAGAAAAATCTGATCTCCACCACCCGAAAACGGGACCGTATGGTCATTACGGCCACACAAATGATGGAGTCGATGATCAGTAATTCGATGCCGACGCGAGCGGAGGTATTTGACGTAGCCAATGCGGTCTTGGACGGCACCGACGCTGTCATGCTCTCTGCTGAAACGGCAGTGGGAGAGTATCCTGTGGAGGTGGTTACCGCGATGGCAGACGCGGCGCTGGGCGCAGAGCAGCATCCGGTGGCACGCACCTCCCGCTATCGACTCGATAGAGAGTTTTCCAGCGCTCAGGAGACGATCGCGTTATCTGCGATGTATGGCGCAAACCATTTCCCCGGTATGCGTGGCATTGCCTGCCTGACGGAGCGCGGGACCACCCCCACCATGATGTCCCGGCTCTCATCGGGGTTACCTATATTCGCACTGAGCAGGCAGCCCGAAACGTTACAGCGCTTGGCCCTGTGCCGCGGCGTGATTCCCTTGTTTTTCGACTTTACCGCTTTCGCGCCCCGCGACCTTGAAGCCCGCACGATCGAATTCTTGATTGATGGAGGGTTTTTATCCCGAGGCGATTTTATTTTGATGACGATGGGCGGAGCGCAAGGCGAGGTCGGGAAAACAGACATGATGAAGATCCTGCCCGTGGAATAAGCTTACAATCCATCAGAATAAACACGCCAAACTGACCAAAAAATTTCACCTGCATCTGCGAGGCAGAGTGCTACACTGCCATGGCTGGAAACCCAGCCCGCTTTTTGCTGAGCCACTGCAGTCTTCGGTCTTCGGTTTTGTTCCCATCAAGCGCAACTGTCCGAGAGGACGCAAAGAAAATCGTCAACACAGGTAGTTAAAAACATGTCAACAGTAACGGGTACCGTGAAGTGGTTTAATGAGACCAAAGGCTACGGATTTATCGCACAAGAAGATGGGCCGGATGTCTTTGTACACTTCAGCGCTATTCAGGGTGATGGCTTCAAGACGCTGACAGATGGTCAGAAAGTAGAATTTACCGTCACTGACGGCCAGAAAGGGCCGCAGGCGGAAAACGTCGTTCCTCAATAAGCTTTGTTACGGGATGCTACGCATCCCGCTTACCACATTGCTCTCGAATCCTTGAATGGCATCTGCCATTCGGGGGTTTTTCGTTTCTTGCGCGTGGTGTTTACACAAATGCTGCGCGCAAAAACTTTGCACAAAAAAGGGGCCTGCGGCCCCTCTTAGATTTGCTCAGCTGAACTGCCTCAGAAAATTTCCTTTTCTAACTCTCGCTGACGTTCTTCCTCGCTGTTGATGTACTTGATCCACTGCTGCGAATACTTTTTGGATCGGTCGTCTTTACCGGCATCCCGGAAAGCGCGCCGAGCCTTGTCGTACTCCCCCAGATTAAAGTAGGACATTCCCAGCACAAGTCGGGCTTGATCTGGACGCTTCACGCCACCCTTCTTCAGACCCTTCTGCACCGAGTCAGCCGCCTTGGAAAACTGATCGCCATCCAGATACACGTTGCCCAGACGAACATACAGCTCGCCCTCGTCAGACTTAGCCGCCGCCTTTTCCATCATGGGAATGGACTTGGCCACTTCTCGCGCCTGCGCCCAGGCGCTACCTGCTAGCTCAAAATTCTTGGACTTCTCTTCTACCACCTCATCATCGAGGCCTTTTTGCATGACCGATCCAGCGTAATAGGGCGCTTCAGCATTAAGATATAAATACGCCATGGTCACGAGCTCGCTCGAGCGATCAAGAAACCCTTGCTCATAGGCCGCTTCCATTAAAGCCAGCTGCCGCTTGTCATCTTTCTTTTCGCCATAAAGATGGGAGGCCTGCACCCAGTACTGCTTCTTGGGGTAGTAAATGATCAGGGTGTTCAGCACATCCAGAGCAGAGTCAAAATCTTCTTTATCGAAGTACAAAAACCGCGCGAGGTTGTACCACTGCTCTTTCGGCAATTTACCCTCAGACTCATGCATTGAAATAGCAGTCTCGACATTCTCTAGCGCCTGATCGTACTTCTTGATCTGGTAATACCCCTGAGCCAACAACACGTAAGCGGTGGCATTGGGCTTTTCATTCATATCGAACCAGAGGAGCAGGGCATCAATGCCCTGTTGCCATTTTTCCTGCACAAAATAGAGCTGGGCAATCGTAAAGCGGGTGTTGATCTCCATCGCCAGGGGAATATCTGGCTGGGCAATCACCAGATTGTAGTAACGCAGCGAGCCGGCATAGTCTTCTTTCGCGTAGCTCAAAAAGGCATGCAGGTTATACACATTGGCAAGCTCATAACTATTCAGCGCCTGCTTGCCGTCTTCCGAAATCATGTCATCCAGTATTTCGGCGGAGCCAGCGTAGTCCTTGGCCTCTGCCAATACCTGCGCTTCTGCGAGGCGCTCATAAACCTTGTTGCGCAGCGCAGGAGTTCGCCGGGTTTCGCGTTCCTTTTTTGGCTTGTCATCCTGAGCGACAGCCTGAGTCAAGAT
>JAYOEE010000059.1:2667-14872 GCA_038106565.1 Halieaceae bacterium | reverse complement strand
GGGAGCGGCTTACCCTCAATTTCGAGACCTACCTGCTGCCGGGAAATCCCTTGTTGCCGCACCTGCTTGAGTGCGGCTTTACCGATGAAGTCAGCTGGCATTTCAAGATCCACGAGCCTGTCCAGACCAAGCTCAAAGGGGTTGGTCTGGGCATCCATGTCAGCATGGTAAGAGAGCATGGCGCCCTCAATGCGCCGGATGGAAGAGGTATGACCAGGCTTTAGTCCCATGGGCTCACCCACTGCCATCAACTTCTCCCAGAGTGCTCCACCTTGGCTACCGTCGAGGAGATAAAGCTCATAGCCCAGCTCGCTCGACCAGCCGGTGCGTGAGATCACCAGCGGAATACCGTCGAGCTCAAAATGATCGAGCCAGTAATACTTGAGGTCACGAATCGACTCGCCAAACAGCGCCGCCATAATGTCACCGCTTTTGGGGCCTTGTAGCTGCAGCGGCGAGACGTCGGGCTCGCTAATCTCAACATCGAGACCGGCGTGGGTGGCAACCCCTTGCGCCCACATCAGCACGTCGCTGTCAGCCAGTGATAGCCAGAAACGATTCTCCTCAAGTCTCAACAGCACCGGGTCATTCAGAATGCCGCCGGCTTCATTGGTAATCAGCACGTACTTGCACTGACCCACTGCACATTGGGAAAGATTACGTGGCGTGAGTAACTGCACAAAGGTCGCCGCGTCTGGCCCTGTAATCTCGACCTGACGCTCTACTGCCACGTCGCAAAGGATGGCGTCATTGACCAGGTTCCAGAAGTTCTGCTCCGGGTCACCGAATGACCGCGGGATGTACATGTGGTTATAGACCGAGAAATCGGTGGCGCCCCATCTCACTGTGGCATCAAAAAACGGTGACTTCCGGATCTGGGTACCAAACCCAAAGTCTTTGATTGTGGCGGCGGGCATCTTCTTTCCTCTGTTCAATGCTCGGCTCAGAGCCCAGCTATCGTGATTTGGCACCGCCTTTGTACGGTGCGTGCAGCGAACTTGGTTGCTTTATGCCGACACTTTTGGGCCTAAAAGCACCGAAAGGACAATGAGAGGCAGCTTTTTATCGCCAAGGTAGGTTTATTGCCATAGTGGGCGCGTAAGCAGGATTCGCCGCTGGCGCGTAGGTACCGATAACAATCCGTTTCGCCCGCTAGCTCGTATCGCCATGGCAATTCGGCGTGTCCCCTTACTGGTCTCTCATGAACAAACTTCGTCAGGAGTGGTTTTCCAATATCCGCAGCGATCTGCTCGCGGGTCTGGTCGTGGCATTGGCGCTCATTCCCGAGGCCATCGCGTTTTCCATCATCGCGGGTGTTGACCCTCGCGTTGGGTTGTACGCCTCCTTCTGCATTGCGGTAGTCATCGCCTTTGCCGGTGGACGGCCAGGCATGATCTCTGCCGCCACGGGTGCGATGGCGCTCTTGATGGTCACGCTGGTGAGAGAGCATGGGCTTGAGTACTTGTTTGCCGCCACGATTCTCACAGGCATCCTGCAGATTATTGCGGGTTGGATTCGTCTCGGTGAACTGATGCGCTTTGTATCGCGGTCAGTGGTGACCGGTTTCGTCAACGCACTGGCGATTCTCATCTTTATGGCCCAGCTGCCAGAACTTATTGGCGTGCCCTACGCGGTGTATGTGATGGCGGCTGCCGGTCTGGGTATTATTTATGGCTTGCCCTTCATTACACGCGTAGTGCCGTCCCCTTTGGTGGCGATTGTATTGCTCACAGCGGTGTCGATCTATTTCGGCATCGACGTGCGAACCGTAGGTGACATGGGCGATCTGCCCTCAACACTCCCCGTGTTTCTGATCCCTGATATTCCGCTCAACTTGGCGACGCTGGAGATCATCTTCCCCTATGCGCTGACGCTCATGGTCGTCGGTCTGCTTGAATCACTCATGACCGCTACGATCGTCGATGACCTTACTGACACCACCAGCAACAAAAGCCGAGAGTGTATGGGTCAGGGCGTAGCCAATATTGCCAGCGGCTTTCTCGGCGGCATGGCGGGTTGCGCGATGATCGGCCAGTCGGTGATCAACGTGAAATCCGGTGGCCGGGGCAGGCTCTCTACGCTCAGCGCCGGCATTTTCTTGTTACTGCTGTTGCTGTTTTTCAGTGATTGGGTCCGTCAGATTCCGATGGCAGCCCTAGTCGCAGTCATGATTATGGTCTCCATTGGTACCTTTAACTGGGACTCCATCCGTAACCTTCGTACGCACCCGCCCAGCTCAAGCGTGGTGATGGTGGTGACGGTTGTGGTGACCGTCTCTACCCATGACCTCGCACAGGGCGTGTTGTCGGGTGTGTTGCTCTCGGGCTTCTTCTTTGCCCAAAAGGTTGGGCGCATTCTGGTGATTCGGTCCCAGTCAGAGGATGAGGGGAGGATGCGAACCTACACGGTGCTCGGTCAGGTGTTTTTTGCAAGTGCTGACCGTTTCGCTCAGTCCTTTGACTTTAAAGAGGTGATCGACACCGTTCGCATCGACGTCAGTCGAGCCCATTTCTGGGACATCACCGCGGTCAGCGCCTTAGATAAGGTGGTGATCAAGTTCCGTCGCGAGGGCGCCGACGTTGAGGTGATCGGCTTGAATGAGGCCAGTGCGACGATGGTGGATCGATTCGGCTTGCACGATAAGGAAGGGGCGGAAGATTTGCTCCTGCCGCAGTAGGCGCCGTCATGAAGCAGTCAAAAAAAGTGCTTGCTTGCGTCGATCAGTCGCCCTACGCCGACTTCGTCGCCGACTATAGCGCTTGGGCGGCAAAGAAATTTGCTCTGCCGCTTGAGTTACTGCACATCATTGATCGGCACCAGGAAACCGCCACCAGTGACGATCATAGCGGCGCGATTGGGTTTGATGCGCAGGAGAATCTGCTGAACCGGCTTACGGAAGAGGAGGCTGAGCGGTCCCGAGCGATTCGAGAGCAGGGGCGCATTTTTCTCAATGAGCTAAAAAAACGTTGTGAACGACGAGAGGGTATTACCGTCGATGTGCGGCAGCGCTACGGGCAGCTTCTGGAGACGTTGGACGAGCAGCAACAGGATGTGGCGCTCTACGTATTGGGACGTCGCGGCAAATCTGCAGCGCATACCCAGCGTGACCTTGGCCGGCACGTTGAGAGCATCAGTCGCAAGATTCGTCGCCCTATCCTTACGGTGGCTAACGAATTTTCTGAACCAAAGAGTCTGCTGGTTGCATACGACGGTAAGCGCATGACACGCAACTGCGTCAGCCTGATTGCAGGTAACCCCGCCCTCGCGGATTTACCCATTCATGTTGTGATGTCGGGGAAGCAAAACAGTGAAGCAGAAAGACACCTGGAGTGGGCCAGCAGTACACTCTCCAAAGCTGGATTCACGGTAGACACTGCCTATGTGCCGGGCGATCCAGAGCAACAGATTACTCAGGCCATCGCCGAGCGGGAAATCGATATCTTGGTGATGGGGGCATATAGCCGTTCCCCGCTGCAAAGCCTGTTCCTCGGAAGCAAAACCAACGACTTGTTGCGGGCCTCTAGGGTGCCCACCGTAACGGTGCACTTGTAGGATCCAGGAGTTTGTTTTTACCGGTACTGATTCTAAAGGCACCTCCAGTGCTGGCGCTCTGTGAGCCCAAGGCTGCACAGCGTTTTTTCAGAGTGCACCTCCTTTTATGGGTGCTACTTACTGGGTGGGCTCAGGGGTCTAACCCGCTGCTCTGAGAAGCTTCAAGAACGCCCATTGGCTACTGAGCCACGAGTTGTACTTGGGCAGGTCGTCTTCCACGTCAGCGGTACGGGTGCCATAAAACACGTGCAGTGAGCTAGTGGGTAGGGCTTCTGGATTCACGAAGTTCTGTGTCGAGATAAACGCATAACCTTTATCCCCTGCGCCCATTTTGGCCATCACAGGCTGGTGGCAAGCGTCACAGATGCCGCGGTCAATCGCGACAAACCGCTTGTATTTGCCATAGGTCGTGGCCTGCTCAGGCAAGGTGACAGCCGGGAGTTTAAAAAGCGTCACGTCGGCGAAGGGCGCCTGGTACTTGTCTTGGCAAATCGTGCAGTGGCAGAAAAAGCGCACGATGGGTTCGCCCTGAGCAGAAAATTGATTGGTGCCGCAGGGGCACTGGCAGGCATGCTTCATTGTCTCGATCCCTCTGGTTGTGGGCTTGCCGATGATATCGGGCGCGGAATGAGACCGACCTTACCCGCTGACCCCCCAATGGGGTCAAGTCCGATCCAATACCAAGCGCCAACCCTATTGGCAGGCAGGGATCCAATGGGGGAAGATGATTGAGCATTCGGTTCGGGCTGACCCGAATCAATACTCGTGCTCCCACTGAGTGAGGAGGAGACCTTGAAGCGGCGATTCTCTCGACGTGACTTTTTGAACGGCTGCGCTGTGGGTGCGGCAGGCCTGCATTTGACGCCCATGGAGGCGCTCGCCGAGGGATTGATACCCGGTCACGCGCTGGGGCCGGAATATTACCCCCCGGCGTTAACGGGGATGCGTGGCAGCATAGCAGGCACCTTCGAGATCGCTCATGTCTTGGCGCGCTCCGGCCAGACTTTTTCGATGCCAGAGGTGCAAACCGACTCGACTTACGATTTGGTGGTGGTGGGTGGCGGCATATCCGGATTGGCGGCTGCCAAACTGTTCCGGGACCGCTTTGGTAATAGTGCCCGCATTCTGATTATCGACAATCACGACGATTTTGGTGGTCATGCCAGGCGCAATGAAATAACGGTAGATGACAAGACCTTGATTGGTTATGGGGGAAGTCAGGCTATTGATACCCCCTCCGCCTACTCGAAAGTGGCCAGCCAATTGCTGCGCGACGTCGGGATTTATGTGGAGCGATTCAACCAGTATTTCGATCAAGAATTTTTTGACAGCCGAAATATGGGTCAAGGTATCTACTTTGATGCGGAGACCTATGGCAGGCGTGCGCTGACTGACAATCCGATTTATGACTGGTGGGACCGTCCGGTTCTGGATCTGTGGGGCAGCACAGAAAAACGTATGGTTTCGGCTGTTCAAAAAATGCCGATTTCTGAAGACGATCAGAAGGCGTTTACGCGACTGTTGATAGGTGGCGTGGATTACATGGTGGGGAAGACAGATCAGGAGCGCGAATCGATTCTGCGCAACACTACCTACCTCGATTTTTTAACGCAGTATGCGGCGCAACCTCCCGCGGTATGCCAGATACTGCAGGACTCCTGGTTGCCCATGATGGGTGCCGGCTGGGAGGCCATCTCAGCCTGGGAAGCGGCCTTGTATTGGTTTCCGGGGACCGATGAAGTTGGCGTGAGACCGGATCACGGTATTGAGGAGCCCTACATCTACAAGTTTCCCGATGGGAATGCGAGTGTGGCCCGAGCACTGGTTCGACACCTCATTCCAGAAGTGATTCCCGGTGAATCGATGGAAGATCTTGTCACTGCCAAAGCGCAATATGGATTGCTCGATCGGCCAGAAAGCTTGGTCAAGATTCGACTCAACAGCACCGCGGTGCAGGTGCGCAATACATCAGACGGCGAGTATGTAGACGTAGCCTATGCAAATAGCGGTGAGCTTTATCGGGTTCGCGCACGGCACGCGGTCATGGCGTGCTACAACCAAATGATTCCGCATCTGTGCCCCGAGGCGACGCCAGCGCAGTCTGCCGCGATTGCAGAAGCCACCAAGATTCCCTTTGTGCTGGGCACCTTTGCACTCCGAAATTGGCAGGCATTCCTCGATTCCGGGTGCTACCACGTCTACTCGCCGGGGAATGTCTTGTTTCAATACTTACACCTCGACTTTCCCGTGAGCCTGGGCGCATATGAGTATCCCCAAAGGACCGATCAACCCATTCTTGTAAGCGCTTGGCACTCGCCCCGAGAGCCCGGACTCCCTGCAAAAGACCAATACCGCGCGGGTCGTTCAAAGTTGCTGCAGATGTCGTACGAAGATTTTGAGAGCGATATTTTTGCTCACTTTGACGGCATGCTCGGGCCACACGGATTTGATGTGGAGCGAGACATGGCAGGCATTACACTGAATCGGTGGCCGCATGGCTATGCCTACGAATTTGAGGGTGTGGGCATTGATCCGGAATACGGCCGGTATAGCGGACCCCACATAGCGGGCCGCGCGCAGATTGGACGTATATCCATCGCCAATTCGGATTCCGAGGCGCATGCATACGTGGACGGTGCGATCGACGCTGCTGACCGTGCGGTGAATGAGCAGTTGTCACTTTAAGCAATGTGGTCTGAAGGTGGACCCTATCCGGTGGGCCGTTGACGAGCAGGTTAAGAATCGAGGAGAGAAGCATCATGTGGCGTAGCAAAACACCAGAACAGTGTGCACCGTGGCCTGGGCGCGGTGCAGCCGTATTACTGATCGGCTGGACCCTGAGCTTTACCGCGTGGGCCGATGCGGTTTACCCCGCCAAGCTATCGGCAAGCGATTTGGCCGGAGCAGCGTTCGAATCGCCAGCGACCATCGTCACCGAAGAGGGTAATGAGCAGGTGCTTGATTTCACCTCGCTCAAGTCGCGGGACGGTAAGTTTGCCTCGGGCATGTATCGTGCCGGTGCTCAGGTTTTTGACATTACCGAGCCCTACGGCGTGGATGAGTTCATGTTTTTTCTGGAGGGCAGTGTGACCCTCACATCTGCCGATGGGTCTGCCATTACGGTGAACGCGGGCGAGGCGGTGACGATCCCCAAAGAATGGATAGGTCGTTGGGAGACCAAGGGTTACCGGAAGATTTGGGTGATCTACTCGGAGGATGGGACCGGACTCTGAGTCGCCAAATACACAAGCGGCGAGAGCCGCACTCCAATTGGCAACTCAGGGCTTAAATATTTGATGATTGCTTCAAGGCGTAACGCGGCCGTTCAAAGACAATCTCCATTGGAAGTTGGTTGGATTAGCGCTCTCGGATCAGCTCTCGTCCGTCCCAGGTTTGGCTGGCAAGGCGCACCTCGGTATACAGCTGCTTCAGACTTTCGTTCACGATGTAGACCTCGGTAGCGTGGCCAAGCAGTTCGAAGGTATCGAGGTAGGTTGCGCCTCGGCCCTCGCTGGTTTTAAAGCTGGTGATCGAGTCAAAACCTCGGTTGTTGAACGATTCGACTTGTGAGTCGTGATCCCCGAAGTCGAGCGCGACATGGTGAAAGCCTGATTCATGTGCTGCGAATCGATCCCGAAAGATGGAGGGCGCATCGTTATGCTGTGTAACCAGCTCGATCATGATGTCGCCCGCTTGGGTGTAAGCAGCCGAGATATCCAACGCCGCCGGCTCGCCGCGATACAGCACATTTTCGAGACCAATGTGCCGGCGAATGAAGAAGGGCCCCAGATCCCACAGATCGTGAAAACGGGTGATCGCGAGATCGAGGTCGGCTACGTAATAGGCATTTTGAATGATGCGGTCGCTCATGATCTTCGCCTCTGACAAGAACTGGCACGGCGTCGATCACCCACTTGAGCACGAAAAGGACTGGGGCTGTATCCTACTGATCGCAAAGCCAAGCTGGCTGCGAGTCGATTCAGCGCGCGCATTTTCTCCTTTGGGCTTTCAACTTCCCTCATTTGGGTTCGGGCTGAAGGCGATAAATTGGAATCCTGAAGAAAAAAAACGCTGAAGGTTTTGAATTGCTTCTTCAACATCTCCCGAATCACAGAGTCCCGCAGATTGATCGTCTACTAGCCGTGTATCCAGTAGCAGGTTGATCACCGAGGAGCGCAGGAAATAAATCCCCCAGTGAAGTGTCGGCTCGCTGGCATGAGGCATGCTTTTCCGAAACTCTTCAATAAATTGATTTACCACCTGATCGTATTTATGCACTTGTACCCTCGGTTGTAGATGCGAGGATTCACTGTGGAGAAAAGCCATCAGCCGGGTGTAGTTTCGCCAGCCGTTTCCATGCGAAAGATGTTGTTCCAAGAGGGGCCTCACATACGCCTCGACCAGCGCTTCGACAGGAATAGGTCCCTCATTGAATTTCTGTCTATATGAGTCGAGCAGCGCCAACATGGCTCGCTGATTTGCATCGGCGCGTCGGTCGACTACCGCCTGCAGCACATCTTCCTTTGAGCCGAAATGGTAGTAGCACAGAGAAGGGGGAACCCCGGAAAGACTATGGATGTCTCTGAGTGAGGTGCCAGAGAATCCGTGCAGAGAGAACAACTCCTCTGCTGCATTCAGGATTTTATTTTTTGTCTCAATCGACCGCTGTTGGTCGGATCGCACCTTCTGCTGCAGGCTCGCACCCATATTCTTACTCGGAGCAACGCATGATTTGCACAGGACCAGTACCTTAGCAGACATTCCAGCGCCGGGTTGCCCTCGGCGTAGGCCAGCGCCAGGTGATTGGCAGCCCTGCCGGGGCTCAAGTTCTTGAGCCTGCCGGATTGCGGGGGATGCAGTTGCATCAACCGATGTGACCGAATGAGAGCGTTGATTTGATCTTCTGGCACGGGGGTCAGTGGATTGAACGATCGAGCGCAGAGGGGAGAATCAATTGAATCGATGCATACGAAGGAGTAACATAAAAATTAGTCGATCGTTCAATATAAGACGCATTGCGAGTATCGTCGGGGTAAATAGAATCGCTGGGCTTCGCACACATTTCTGAGCTTTTGGTTTGGGATAACAGTCTGAAAAGCGTGAACTCATCTGCATTCATAAAGACATAACAAGAGGATAGGTTGATGAAACTAATAAAATTGTCCCGCTCATTCCAAGTATTGTTATCAGCGGCATCGCTAGCTGCAACGCCGGGCTATCTGCAGGCACAAAACGTGCTGGAGGAGGTGATTGTGATCTCCAGTAAGCAGGCTGCCGGCGTCTCCACTCAGGATCTGCCCGCTTCGGTAGTCACCTTCAATGAAACGGCTTTGAAGCAAGCTTTTACTGTCGATCTCGTCGACATTGGCAAGATGGTGAGCAATGCAGAACTGAACAATGTTGGCACCTACGCCAGTTATCCGAACTTTTTTATTCGCGGTATGGGTGTTAACGGCTCTACCCGAACCAATGACCCTAAAGTCGGCGTCTTCATGGATGGCATCTACTTGGGGTACAACGCCGGTGCTCTGGCCAGTACCTTTGATGTGGAGGCGGTCGAGGTACTGCGGGGGCCACAGGGAACCCTGCTGGGTAGAAACGTCACCGGTGGCGCGGTATTGGTTAAATCGAAGCGGCCGGGCGACGAATTCGCTTTCACCATCGAGGCTGATGTGGGCAACTATAGCTCGACCGAGGTAAGCGCGAGTATCGAGGGCCCGTTGTCTGACAATATCTTCGGTAAATTGGCCGTCATTAAAATGGATCGCGATGGCTACTTCGAAGATAACAATGGCGGAACCGTCGATACGAGCATTTACCCTGCTGGAATGCCCGACACAGACACCGGCGACAAGGTTGGCATGGATCTAACCATCATTCGCCCAATGCTCAGGTTCGAGTTCACTGAGAATTTCGAAGCCACATTAATCGCCGAGTTTCTAGAGAATAATACGGGTAGCGCGAACTCGCAGAATGTTGCGCACAACTGTCGGCCCATCCCCGGAGTCGACAACCGTGACATTGTCTGTGGGCAGGGTAGCCAGTTTCTGGCCCAAACCACATGGGGCTACACGCCGCCTGACGACAAATATGAGATTAATCACGACTTGATCGGATATACCGATCTGGAGACCAGCTCTCTGGTTTTGGACGCCACCTGGGATTTAGGCCATGGCATCATCACCACGATCGCCGGTTACCGCGAAGTTGAATACAACTCCAGTACCGATTTCGACGGCACACCGTTCACCATATTTCACTTTAACGACAACAAGGAAGAGCAGGATCAGACGAGCATTGAGGTGCGCTACTCCTCCACTTTTTCGGACAGGTTTAATTTTGTTGCTGGCGTGAATCGCTTTGACCAGGACTACTCAATTGGCGAGAGAAGAAATTTCTTTATCTCTCTAAACGCCGCGACCTACTCAGAGACTGAGCACAAGACGACGGGCATATTTGGTGAAGCTAATATCTCTGTTACCGATGCCCTGTCTTTGACCGTGGGTGGTCGTTGGACCAAGGAAGAAAAGAAGATAGACATAGGCGTTCTCGGTTCCTGCGCCCTTGACTTTTCTTCCTGCACAAACAACACCTCTAATGAGAAAGACTGGTCGGATTTCTCCCCGAAAGTAGCAGCTACCTATCGTTTCAGTGACGAAACCATGGCTTATGCTAGCTGGACTCGCGGGTTCGCCAGCGGCGTGTTTAACGCCCGGGCAGCTACATTAGATGCTGTTGGGCCCACCGACCCCGAATCAGTCGATTCTTTTGAGGTTGGATTCAAAACAAGCTTCTTGGATGGTCGCGGTAACTTGAGTCTTGCCTACTTCATGGCGGATTACGAAGACCTCATTATGTTTGTGAACAACCCCTGCGATGACTGCGGTGCCAGCCTGATCAACTTCAACGCAGGTGAGGCAGAGATCAGCGGTTTTGAGGCAGAGATGCAATTCCAAGTGACGGACCGGTTCAGAATCGACGGGTCGATTGGCACGGTGGACCCCGAATTCACAAACATCAAATATTTTGATGCCAATGCAGATGGTGTAGTAGATGATAAAGACAATCAGCTAGCCAGAAGCTGGGATTTCCAGAAAGTTACTGAACTCAGCTACAGCCTTGCTGCCATGTACAACTTTGATATTACCGGTGGTGCTGCGCTACTCGCGCGGGTGGCTTATTCGTGGCGCGATGATTACATGACTGATTTATACAACAAGCCATGGTTACAGCAGGAGTCTTTTGGTCTGCTTGATGCCAGCCTCACTTACACTTCGCCAAGCGAGAAAGTAAGAGTGTCGGTGTACGGCAAAAACCTCAGCGACGAGGAGTATTTTGATTACGCCGCTGATGTGGGCGCATTGGACTCCGCACGCTGGGGCGGAGCGCCGCGAACCTACGGAGTCAGAGTCTCCTACGCCTATTGATTCTGGCGAATATCAGCTAGCAAAGTGGAGGGAGGCAATGCCTCCCTTTTTTCATTCGATTCGCGCTTTGTGGTACATAGGTGTTGCGGTTTAGGGGCTTGGAGACTTCGGGGTTGACCGGTGGATAATAATCATCGCGGTAGCGCTACCGCATGGTGGGCTTTGGTGCTGCTTACCGCGGCCTACACATTTTCGTTCATTGATCGGCAGATTATTAATTTATTAGTCGACCCAATCCGCAATGATCTCGCGCTATCAGATTCTGAAGTCAGTTTTCTGCAGGGGCTGGCGTTTGTATTGCCTTATGTGCTGTTGAGTATACCGCTGGGGCGTATCGTCGATCGCGCCAACCGTATCCGTGTTCTTGTGCTGGGCATTCTCGTTTGGACTGTTGGTTGTGTGACCTGCGGGCTGGCTAAAAGCTTTTGGCAATTGGGTGCAGCGCGAATGGGCGTGGGTGCCGGTGAAGCCAGTGTTACCCCAGCGTCGTGGTCTTTGCTGGCAGACTATTTCCCCGAAGAAAAGCGCGCGCTTCCGGTCAGCATTTTCTTGATGGGGCCCTATCTCGGAGCAGGGTTATCGCTCATCCTGGGTGCCGAAGTGGTGGGTTGGGCGAGCGGGCTGGGTGCAATCGAATTGCCCCTGGTGGGTGCGTTGGCACCCTGGCAACTCACCTTTATGCTGGTGGCGTTACCCGGTTTGCTTATGGCGTTTTTATTGCCCTTGCTGCGAGAACCCCCGCGCACCCAGAAGCTGTCGCAAGTGACCCAGCGGCTCAGCTGGGGTGACATTGCCCGTTATGTATGGCCTCGCCGCGGAGTGTTTGGTGCTTATCTACTAGGCGCACCTTTTATCGTAATGGTGCTCTACGCCCTGCAAGCCTGGGTGCCGAGCCTCTTGATTCGCGTGCATGGTCTCGAGATTGTAGACGCCGGACGTTATTACGGATCGATCGCACTGGTCGCAGGTTCGGCGGGAGTGCTCAGCGGTCCCGTGGCGGCACGATGGTTAGCCCGCCGCGCGGATCCTGCCCATGCTCCTCTCGTGACATCCATTTTTTCGACCTGTCTTTTGGTTCCGGTGCTGGTTGGTGCCGGGTTGGCTGATTCCCTGTTTGTAGCGCTGATATTGATTACGGGTGCCAGCTATCTTGTGACATTTCCGCTGGCCTTATTCGCAACAGGGCTGCAGAACGCATCTCCTAACGAGATGCGGGGCCTGATGGC
>JAYOEE010000059.1:0-2567 GCA_038106565.1 Halieaceae bacterium | reverse complement strand
TCGCGACGCCTGGCCGATTGCTGGATTTGCTGGGGCAGGGCGCGATTCGGCTTGATCACGTTAAAATGTGGGTGTTGGATGAGGCAGACCGAATGCTCGACATGGGCTTCATCCCCGCCATGCGCCGCATCCATGCGGAACTGCCTAAACAGCGTCAGACGCTGATGTTCTCGGCAACTTTTTCTCGCGAAATAGAAAATCTGGCGGGTGAGTTTCTTCATCAGCCCAAAAAAATTCAGGTCACGCCCGCCAATACCACGGTCAGTCGCATCGACCAGACGGTCTACGCGGTCGATAAGGCCCGCAAGACCGAGTTGCTCAAGCACCTGGTTTCCACAGAGCGGTGGGGTCAGGTACTGGTGTTTTCCAGAACCAAATATGGCGCCGATAAGATCTCGCGTCAGTTAACCAAGGCAGGTATCAATAGCGACTCCATTCACGGCGACAAAAAACAGGGAGCGCGTACCCGTTCGTTGAAGCAATTTAAAGACGGGCGGCTGCAAGTGCTGGTTGCTACGGATATTGCTGCGCGGGGCATTGATATCCAGCAGCTGCCGCGAGTGGTGAACTTTGATCTACCGCATGTCGCCGAGGACTACGTGCATCGTATTGGACGCACCGGCCGCGCCGGCGAAGCGGGTATTGCGCTGTCTTTAGTGAGTGCCGACGAGGTGGCGCAACTCCAGAAGATTGAGAAGCTCATCAAAAAGTCACTCCCGCGAGAGGAGATAGAAGGCTTTGAGCCCGAGCATCGACTTCCGACCAAGGAGGTCAAAACCAGCGGTAAGCGTCCGCCGAAAAAAGTGAAGCCAAAATCCGGTGCCAGAAAACAGCGCGACGGACAGGGTAAAAAACGTCAAGGTGGACCGTCGGCAAAGCGTCAAGGTCAGGCAGCAAATCGCGGTGGCCGCAATCGGAAGCCTGCTCGCGCCAGCGCCTAAACCCTGCCACTCAAGTCACGCTCGTGGTACAACGCGGTTGGCAACTTGACCGCAGATACTCAGCGAGCGCTTTATGACTTTAGATCCCTCCACACCGGCTGCTGCCACGCTGCAATACCTGAAGCAGCCCTATGGTGAACTGGCCTGGCTCATTAACGCCCACGCTGCCAATCAGCCCGACCGCATTGCACTGGACGACGGTGAAGAGCAGCTGACTTGGTCGGAGACAACAGCACTCGTGAATCGCATTGCGGCACAGCTGCAAGCCGAGGGTCTGCAAAAAGGCCAGGCGGTTTCTATTCTCGGTACCACAACCATTCGCTACGCTCTGGTATATCTCTCTGCAATTGTTGCCGGCGGCTGCGCGGCACCGCTCACCACATCGGCCACGCCACAACAGCTCGCTGCCATGATGACTGACAGCGGCGCGGGGCATCTCTTCATCGATCACATCAAGCGCGCTGAGCTCACCGACAGTGGCGTCGAATTGCCTCCGGTCAAGCACGTCATGATGGATGCGCCGGACGAGTCAACGGGTGCTCCCTTTTTGTTCGACTGGATGGCGGGCGAGGGCGACATGCCAATTGATCTGGATACCGGCCCCAATGATCCCTACAACATCATTTATTCCAGTGGCACCACAGGAACGCCGAAAGGGATCGTGCACAGCCGTCAGATGCGCTGGTATCAAATGGCGGTGGGGGAAGAAAGCGGTCTGGGCTTGCCGGGCCAGGTGACATTGCTCTCCACCCCAATGTATTCCAACACCACGCTGGGCATTTTCGTGGCCACCATGGCCTACGGCGGCACAGCGGTAGTGATGCGCAAGTTCGATTGCGCGCGGTGGCTGGAGCTGGCCCAGCAGCATCGGGCAACGCACACGATTCTGGTGCCGGTTCAGTATCAACGGTTGATGGACTTTCCGCACTTTGATGACTACGACATATCGAGTCTGGCGCTGAAATACTGCACCAGCGCGCCCTTCTCCGCTGAGCTGAAGGCCGAGGTGGTGCGGCGCATGCCCGGCGCATTGATCGAGATTTATTCGATGACCGAAGGCGGCGTGGTGTGTCTGCTGCGCGCCGACACCAATCCCGACAAGCTGCACACGGTGGGGATCCCTTGGGGTGGCAGTGAAGTGTTCACCATTGACGAGCAGTTGAACCGCTTGCCCGCGGGCGAGATTGGTGAATTGGTGGGACGCTCGACCACCATGATGTCGGGCTATCAAAACCAGCCTGAAAAAACCGAAGAAGCCAGCTGGTACGACGACAACGGCGACCGTTGGCAGCGCATGGGCGATATTGGCCGCGTTGACGAAGACGGTTTCGTGACACTCCTCGGTCGATCCAAAGACATGATCATTTCTGGGGGCTTCAACATTTACCCGCGGGATCTTGAGGATGCTTTGCTCAAGCAGCCCGAAGTGGTGGATGCTGCCGTGATTGGTGTGCCCTCAAGAGAGTGGGGCGAGACGCCACTGGGCTTTGTGGTGTCGGCCGGCGGAGTAGCGCTGGATCTCCCCGCACTCTGCGCTCGCGCCAACGCCGAATTGGGCAAAACCCAGCGCATCTCAGCCCTCAAGCAGCTCGATGAGCTGCCACGCAGTCACATCGGCAAGATTCT
>JAYOEE010000010.1:30241-61815 GCA_038106565.1 Halieaceae bacterium | reverse complement strand
GTATGAGCGCGTAACCGACGTTCTAAACTTGAATCGACACTGTTCTTGAGCGCGATGAGACAGCCGGTGACGAGAAATGCACCGGGGGGCAGTATGGCAACAAGAAAAGGGTACTCTACGGAGAAGATTTCCCAGCGCCAGTGCTGAGCACTGGGTCCGAATAACAGATGCATGTCGGCAAAAATGGCTCCTGTACCCAGCAATTCCCGTATCATGCCCAGCAAAACCAATACCCCGCCAAAGCCTACACCCATGATGAAACCGTCGTAACAAGCGGCCGGTAATGGATTTTTACGAGCAAAGGCATCTGCTCGTCCAAGTATGATGCAGTTGGTCGTGATCAAAGGCAGAAAAATCCCCAGAATTTGGTACAGCTCATAGCTGTAGGCCTGCATGAGTAATTCAGTAGCGGTCACGGCTGCCGCAATGATCATGACAAATACTGGAAGACGAATCGTGTCTGACACAACCGTGCGAATGAGCGACACGGCGGTATTGGACACTACCAATACAAACAGTGTCGCAGCAGCGAGGCCTAGGGCATTGACGGTCGAAGCTGTGACCGCGAGTAATGGGCAGAGCCCCAGCAGCTGGACCAGCGCCGGGTTATTTTTCCAGAGCCCATTTACAGTCAATTGGCGCAAGGTTGTGTTGCTCATAGAACGTCGGCGCCCGTCTCGAAAAGGTTTGAAGCATGCAACTCGGCGTATTCTAGCGCGCGACGAGTAGCAACGACTACGGCGCGAGGTGTTACCGTTGCGCCGGTGAACTGATCAAAATCGCCGCCGTGCTTTTTTACTGTCCAGCGGTTGGGCAACGGGTCGGTCAAACGTCTGTCGGTAAACCCTAATACCCAGTCAGACTTGCGTAAGTCGACTTTGTCTCCCAAGCCGGGGGTCTCCTTGTGGGCTACCACACGTACTCCTGCTACCGAGCCGTCACTGCGAATACCAACTAACGCTCTGATGTCTCCACTGTATCCGTCGCGGGCTGTGGTGGGGAGGATCACGCCGACGACTTCGGTCCCCAATCGCACGCGATAGCCCCTAGCAGCTTGTCGGAGTGCCAGTAGCGGAGTGTCGGCTTTGATCTCGAACGTATCCTCTACCAAATCGTTGTCATGGGTATCAGGTGGGAATATCTCTAGAAGTTGCCTAGCCTCGGCACGTCGCACCTGAAGCTCGATTTGCGCTTTTGTGCTCAGGTAGGTCCACCCGATGATGATCGAGGTGATAGCGGCAAACAGTGCAAGCACCGTACCGCTCAAGCCGATAGAAGCAAGCCATTTCATCGATCTTTTCCTCGCGTCCCATATACCACTGGCTGGGTATAGTGATCGATGAAGGGGGCACAAAAATTCAGAATCAACACCGCGAAAGCCACAGCATCGGGATAGTTCCCCAGCACTCTGATCAGGTAAACCAAGATGCCAATCAGGGCTCCAAAGAGCAGTCGACCCTTATTGGATACCGCGGAGCTCACGGGATCGGTGATGATGAAAAAAGCGGCAAACATCGTGGCGCCGCTGAACAGGTGGAATATGGGACTGCCCCCACTCTGAGAACTACCGCCGTCATAACCGATTAATGAGCAGACCGCCAGCAGAGCCAGCATCCCCAGCGGGGCGTGCCAGGTAAAAATTCTGCGGTAAAGCAGCCACACCCCTCCCGAAAGAAAAGCAAAATTGACTTCGAACCACCCTAATCCGCCCCAAGCTGAAAATTCGGGACGGGTCGCAAGGAGGTCATTGAACAGAAGCCCCGTGTTTTGACGCAACAGGTCCAGCGGCGTTGCCGCAGTCATTGCATCGATCGTTGCCGGCGCGAATACATGACTCAGGGTCTCTATCAATGTGGGAGTCGCTTCGAGACCTCGAGGTGGTGCCCAACTGCTCATCTGCACAGGAAAGGAGATCAGCAGTACCACATAGCCGACCATGGCGGGGTTGAACGGGTTGTAGCCCAGGCCACCAAATACCTGCTTACCCAGCAGTACGGCTGTCACAACGCCGATGACGATCAACCACCATGGGGCATAAGGCGGCAGGGCAATGCAGAGAAGGGTTGAAGTCACCAACACGCTCAGATCACGCAGTGCGGCCGAGGGGTTCCGGCCGCGAAGCGCTGTGGCCAAATATTCGCTGGCTATTGCGACGATTCCACCCAGAACGAGATTGACCAGCGTCCCGGGACCAAAAAACCATGTCATGACTGCTATACCAGGGAGCGTGGCCAGCAAGACATCTTGCATCACCAATGACACCTGCTTCTGGCCGGTGGCATGAGGCGACGTGAGGCGAAGTAGGCTCACGGAGACGTCTCTTGATCCGCTTTACGCGCCTTGGCGCGGTCAATTGCGGCTTGAATAGGGTCTTCGCCCCCCGCGTTCGCTCTGTCGGTGGCGGCGGCCTTGCGAGCCGCACGCTTTGCCTCTCTGGCTGCGAGTTCTGTTTCGAGGCGGGCCTGCCGCGCTTCGAAGCGATCGCGGGAATTATCTGATCGGCGCCGTTCCTGTTCGCTATCGCGGATTTGGCCCTTTGCAGCTCGGTAGTACTGGACCAGCGGAATCTGGCTGGGGCAGACGTAGGCGCACGCACCGCATTCAATGCAATCGAAGAGCCTGTGTTCGGTAAGTTGTTCCTGATCTTTGGCACGTGCATACCAGTAAAGCTGTTGAGGAAGTAGCGAAGCAGGGCAGGCTTCGGCGCAATGGCCGCAGCGAATACAGGGCTTGGCAGGCTCCGGTAGCGGTAACTCTGTTTGGGTGGGGGCCAGCAGGCAGTTAGTGATTTTGGTGATCGGTGCGTTCAGATCCGAGACGGCAAACCCCATCATCGGGCCGCCGTGGATGATTCGTTGTTGAGGCCCCGTCGCTATTCCCGCTTGTTCCAGTAAAAAATGGATGGGAGTGCCCAGGCAGGCTATTACATTGCCCGGGCGTGCGAGCGCCTCGCCCGTTAGCGTCACGATTCGGTGGGTGAGCGGTTTCCCTTCGATGATCGCCTCTCTCACTGCCACCACAGTGCCCGGATTGACGCATACCAGCCCAATATCAGCCGGAATCCCACCCGAAGGCACCTGCTGACCGGTGAGTATTTCGATGATCTGTTTTTCCCCGCCAGAAGGGTATTTGGTAGGAAATGAGGCGATCTCAATAGCGGGATCTATTCTGGATGCTGCGTCTGTGACACGGGCGATGGCGGCCGGTTTATTGTCCTCAATGCCAATCAGAATGTGGGAGGCCCCAACGATGTGAGCGAGTATTTGCGCACCCTCTATTAACGCATCGGCTCGACACTGCATCAGCGTATCGTCGGCGCTGATGTAGGGCTCACATTCGGTACCATTGATGAGGAGTGTTTCAATCTGCCTTGAGGGCCCCGGATTCAATTTAACCGCTGTAGGAAAACCAGCACCCCCCATACCGGCGATGCCCGCGTCCCTGACAAGATCCAGTAGATCTGCCGGATCACACTGACGCCAGTCGCCCGCGCCAGACAGGGTAACCCAGCGGTCCTCACCATCGGGTTCAAGAACAATGCATAGATCCTCCAGACCGGAAGCATGAGCAATCGGTCGCAATTCAATAGCACGTACTGTCCCCGAGGTGGGCGCGTGGATTGGGACGCTCACGAGACCCTGTGGTTCGGCGAGTTTCTCTCCAGCCAATACCCTGTCACCTAAAGACACTATCGGCTGGGCAGGCGCTCCCAGATGCTGTCGAAGAGGAAGCACCAGAAGGGGCGGCAAGGCCACTTGATCCAGCACCCCCGGGCGCGATAACTCCTTGCGCTCGGGGGGGTGGATGCCCCCGTGAATGTCGTGAATGACTCTCACGCCGCGTCTCGGGTAGCGTTATCGCTGGCGATGATGTCGAAGCGAGCGGCCCCATCACCGGGTAAAGGCCAATGCCAGAAGCCAATCCCCTGTTTGCGAGGAATCAGGTCAATGCAGTCTACGGGGCAGGGATCAAGACAGAGATCGCAGCCCGTGCATTCATCTGCGATCACGGTGTGCATGACCTTGGCAGCGCCGAGAATGGCGTCGACGGGACAAGCTTGAATACATTTTGTACAGCCGATGCATTCATCCTCTCGGATCCAGGCCACCACGGGCTCTTTTTCGACGCCGTGCTCGGCGTCAAGGGGCTGAGGCTCGACATCGAGCAAATCGGCTAGCGCTTGAATGGTTTCTTCGCCACCCGGGGGACATTTATTGATGGCATCACCCTCTGCAATCGCCTCGGAGTAGGGGCGACACCCGGGATAGCCGCATTGCCCGCACTGGGTTTGCGGCAGTAGTGCATTGATTTGTTCGCTGATGGGGTTCCCTTCTACTTTGAACCGCACGGCAGCGAATCCGAGGAGGCCCCCGAAAATGGCGCCGAGGCTCAATAACGCGGCGAGCGCCATGAGCAAGGAGTGATCGGTGAGCAGACTCAGCATCAGATAAGACCAGCGAAACCCATAAACGCCAGAGAGGCCAAACCCGCAGTAATCATGCCGATTGCTGCGCCCTGAAACGGCTCGGGGACGTCGGCTACTGCCAGACGCTCGCGCATTGCCGCGAACAGGATTAACACCAAGGAAAAGCCTAGAGCCGCTCCTAATCCATAAAAAAGCGATTCAATAAAGTTGTGCGCCTGATTGATGTTGAGCAACGCAACACCCAATACCGCACAGTTGGTGGTGATGAGTGGCAGGAAGACACCTAGAACACGGTGCAGCAAAGGGCTGGTCTTCCTCACTACCATCTCGGTGAACTGGACTACTACTGCAATGACCAGGATAAAACTGATGGTCCGGAGATAGGCCAGATCCAGTGGCAATAGGAGGTAGTTATAAGTGAGATAGCTGCATACGGATGCGAGCGTGAGAACAAACGTGGTGGCAACAGACATTCCCATGGCGGTCTCCAGTTTGTTGGAGACTCCCATGAACGGGCACAGTCCCAGAAACTGTACCAATACGAAATTGTTGACCAAGACCGCGCCCACGAGCAACAGCGCGATATCACCCACCATGTCTTCCCCCTGCGGTGAACAGCAATCGACTCAAACCCGCAATAATAGGGAATATATCAGGTGTGTGGCAGGAAGTATGTGCGAGTTAGGCGGCCTGCTTGCTGGCCTCGACCATCGCCGCTACGGCTTCTGGATCGACGCGCTGCAGCAATGGTTCAAATGGCGCCAGCTCGTGTCCCACAAGCGGCGCATCGAGCGCGGTCCAGTCGAGCGAAGTCTGCAGAAAGGTCTCCGACTTCTCAGCCATTGCAGGCAGCACAGGTTTTAAATAGGTCGCGAGCGCGCGAAAAAGATTGATGCCCACGGAGCAGACGTCCTGCACCTGATCTGCCAGGGCGTCGTCTTTTGCCATGACCCAAGGTTTTTTTTCGTCGATGTACTGATTAGCTCGATCGGCGAGCCCGATAATCTCTCGCATCGCGCGGTTCAGCTCTCGGGCATCGTACAGTTCGGCAATTTGTTCGCCTGCGGCAATGAAAGATTGCACCAGCTCCGGCTCGCTACACACCATGCTCATTTGGTTGTTAAATTTTTTGCGCAGAAAACCGGCGCAACGGCTCGCGATGTTGACGACCTTACCAATCAGATCGGCGTTGACCCGTTGTACGAAATCCTCGAGGTTAAGGTCGATATCGTCCACGCCGGCTGACAATTTCGCGGCAAAATAATAGCGGAGATACTCGGGATCGAGATGGTTCAGGTAGGTTTCTGCCAGGATAAACGTTCCGCGACTCTTAGACATTTTGACGCCGTTAACGGTCAGGAAGCCGTGCGCATAGACTGCAGTGGGTTGCCGCAATCCGGCGCTGTCCAACATGGCCGGCCAAAATAAGCCGTGAAAGTTGACGATGTCTTTGCCAATAAAGTGGTAGAGCTCGGTGTCGCCCCCGGGCAACCAGTAGGCGTCAAAATCATCGCCGGTTTCGCGGCATAAGACCTCATGGCTGGCTATATAACCGATAGGGGCATCGAGCCAAACATAAAAATACTTCCCGGGGTGCCCCGGAATCTCGAAGCCAAAATAGGGTGCATCGCGACTGATATCCCAATCTTGCAGTCCCGCCTCAAGCCATTCCTTGAGCTTGTTGGCAATGGGAGCTTGCAGTTGACCACTACCCGTCCATCTCGTGAGCAAGTCCTCGAAATCTCCCAGGCGAAAAAACAGGTGTTTAGATGCCTTATCGACCGGTGTCGCGCCGGAGAGTGCTGACATGGGGTCAATTAGATCGGCGGGCGAATAAGTGGCGCCACAGGATTCGCAGTTGTCGCCATATTGCTCGGTAGCCTTGCACTTTGGACAGGTTCCTTTAATGAATCGATCGGCAAGAAACATGCCCTTCTCTGGGTCATATGCCTGCGTGATTTCCCGCTCGGCGATGTGGCCGTTTGCTTCCAGTCGTTTGAAGATTGTCTCCGACCAGCTACGATTTTCTGGAGAGTGGGTAGAGTGATAGTGATCGAATTCAATCAAGAATCCCGCTGAATCTTGCTCATGCTGCGCCTGAATCGCGGCAATATGTTCCTCGGGAGTCCGTCCCGCAGCCTCCGCAGACAACATAATGGCAGTGCCATGGGCGTCGTCGGCACAGACGTATCGGCAATCGTGTCCGCGTGAGCGCTGAAACCTCACCCAAATGTCGGTCTGGGCTTGTTCCAGCATGTGGCCGAGATGCAAAGGCGCGTTGGCATAGGGTAGTGCCGAAGTCACCAGGATTTTTCTCGGGGATTGGCTCATGAGTAAGATGCGTGCTCAAGTTGGGCGCGCAGTCTACCGGATTTTGAGCCAATTCGCTGTGCTGCGGTGATCGGGAAGAGGGGTGTAAGGGGTATACTCCCGCGTCCGTCAGCAAAGAGGAATTTACGGTGACCACCTCGCACCATGTTGTTGCAGTTGCCTCCGGTAAGGGCGGAGTGGGTAAGTCCACGGTGACGACCAATTTGGCTGCCGCGCTCGCTCAGCAGGGCCTCGCGGTGGGTCTACTTGACGCTGACATATATGGCCCTAGCCAACAGCTGATGCTGGGCGTGCCTGAGAGCACTATTCCTGATCAGCGTGACGGAGAGTACCTGCTACCTGTTGAGGCGCACGGGTTAAAAACCATGTCGATGGGATATCTCAGCTCGGCCAATACGCCAATGGTTTGGAGGGGGCCGATGGCCAGCTCGGCAATGGCACAGCTGCTGGAAAAAACCCTCTGGGGCGATCTGGACGTGCTGTTGGTTGACATGCCGCCGGGCACTGGGGATATCCAACTGACTTTGGCACAGCGGGCGACGCTTACGGGCGCTGTGATTGTGACAACGCCGCAGGACATTGCGCTTCTGGATGCGCGCAAGGGCATCGAGATGTTTCAAAAAGTCGAAGTCCCGGTGCTCGGTTTAATTGAGAACATGTCGGCCCATGTTTGCACCGAATGTGGACATGTGGAGCCCCTTTTTGGCGAGGCCGGCGGGCAACTGCTGGCACAGCGTTACGACGTGCCGTTATTGGCTCAGGTCCCTCTCGACAAAGCCATCCGCGAACACTCAGACGCCGGGCGGCCTGTTGTACTGGCGGAGCCAGACGGCGCAATTGCTGAAATCTACCGCCACGCCGCAACACAACTGAGGGCCGTCATGGGGCAACAGCAACCCGCTGCGGCACCCGTCATCAGCATGGGTGATTGAGAAAGCTCGGTCACCACAATTTAGCAGTAGGAGAACACCTGTGAGTATCAAGTCAGACCGATGGATTCGCCGCATGGCAGAGCAGGAGGGCATGATTGAGCCTTTTGTGCCGGATCAGATTAGGATGGATGGCGACCGGCGTCTGATTTCTTACGGCACCTCGAGCTATGGATACGACGTGCGTTGCTCGCGGGAGTTCAAGGTGTTCACCAACATTCATTCGGCCACCGTCGACCCCAAGCATTTCGATGAGGACAGCTTCGTGCACGTCGAGGGCGATGTCTGCGTGATTCCCCCCAACTCTTTCGCATTGGCCTGCACGGTGGAGTACTTCCGCATCCCGCGCAACGTGCTGACTATTTGTTTGGGAAAATCGACCTACGCACGCTGTGGCATCATCGTGAATGTGACGCCGCTCGAGCCCGAGTGGGAGGGTCACGTCACACTGGAATTTTCCAACACCACGACTTTGCCTGCCAAGATCTACGCCAATGAAGGCGTAGCGCAAATGCTGTTCTTCGAATCCGATGAGGTGTGTGAGACCAGCTATGCCGATCGTGGCGGCAAGTATCAGGGTCAGCGCGGCGTCACGCTGCCCAGAGCCTAGGGACTATCGCGGCGCTCGCTCGCGGCCGGCTTGAGCGTCGTACACAAATTATCGCGGTCAGGGGCTCAGGCCCATGACCAACTGCCCGCCAACGGTGGCGCTCTCTAGTTGCACTACGGTCTCCGAGCCATGCTCAACATGCTCGGTGCGGACCATCAGGAAGTCGTGGTCCACCGCGAGCCAGGTATCTGAGCTTCGCTCTTCGGGATCCTCGTGTAATAGTCGGTAGTGCACGGTTGCCAGCGCACCAACCGGTGTCTCGATAACTGTGCTTTCGATCAGATCAAATTGTTTTAACTTGATCCGCGGTCCATCAATGATGGAAAGGAAGATCCGTTCTGGGGGTGATTCGGCGAGTAGGAGCTGGAGTCGCATTTGCTCCTGCTGGCTGAGTCGATCCAGCACCTCCGGTGACCAGGGATGCTCGGTCCACTCTTCTTTTCTCAGGCTACGGATGGTTCCCGCGTCTTCATCAAAAATCACTTCGCGTCGGCGATTACTCACACCGCTCAACTGATAAATGAACCGCTCCCCCACGATTTGCTCGCCCTTTACCGAGAAATGAGAGTCCTCGGTCAGTTTGATGATGAAACCTTTTTTGCCTCCCTGACTGAGGTGATAGCGGCCGTCTTCTTCTGAGAGGGTCCGTGTGAGGGTAACGCCCAGTCCGGACACTTTGGTCGAGTACTCGGCGGTGTAGAGCGACAATGGGTTATCGGCCGTTGCCAACCCCGTTGTAAAGAGTGCGCCGATCAACACCCCAGTGATCTGCAAAATCCTCATGGTAGGTCCTCCCATACCTCTCCCGTCGCCGGCACCGGCAGCCCGTCTTTCAATAGTTCGCCACGATCCCATGTGAGTCGGCCGCTCAGGTGCCAGTTCACGGCCACCGGATAAATTCGATGTTCTAACTCGAGAACACGGGCTGCCAGCGTGTCGGCATCATCACCCGAATTGACGGGCAATCTAGCCTGTAGGACCGCAGGGCCCCCATCAAGTTCCCCACTGACGTAGTGCACGGTCGCGCCTGCGTAACGGTCACCGTTGTCCAACGCGCGTTGGTGAGTATGCAAGCCAGGATACAGCGGGAGCAGTGAGGGGTGGATATTCATCAGCCGTCCGGAAAAACGGGTTACGAAATCCGCGGTCAGAATGCGCATGAAGCCGGCTAGCACGATCAAGTCAGGTTGTGCAGCGTCAAGAACGGCTGCCAGCTCTTGATCAAAAGCTTCTCGAGTCGCATAGCGTTGGTGGTCGATCAGGGCGGTCTCAATGCCGGCCTCTTGTGCAATCTTCAAGCCGCCAGCGCCGGGGCGATTGCTGATGACCAGCGAGATTTCACCACCTAACAATCCCTGCAGACTGGTGTTAAGCAATGACTGGAAGTTTGAGCCCCTGCCCGATAGCAATACAGCGATGCGCTTTGTCACACTCGGGGCCCTAGCAGAGTTCCACTCCGACCGTGGCATCGGAGATTGCACCCACCTCCCAGCCCGCTAGTCCCAGCGCCTCAAGATGGTTTAGCGCACTGGCGGTGTGCTCGGGTGCGACCACCAGGATCATGCCCACCCCGCAGTTGAAAGTGCGCATCATCTCGCGTTCTTCAATATTGCCGCCGGCCTGAAGCCATTCGAAAACCGGTGGGAGCGACCAGCTGTCGCGATGCACCCTTGCCCCGACACCTTCGGGCAATACTCTGGGCAGGTTTTCAAGAATGCCGCCACCGGTGATGTGCGCCATGGCTTTGATGTCTATGGATTTTTGCAAGGACAGCAGTGGACGGTTGTAGATCGTGGTGGGAGCCAGCAGGGCCTCGCCCAGAGTGACCTCGCCGCAGCTTTGTTGCGGGTGGGAGCCCGTGTGCTCAAGCACCTTGCGAATCAGGGAGTAGCCGTTGGAGTGCGGTCCGCTGGAGGGTAGGGCGATCAGCGTGTCTCCGGCATGAACCGTGCTCCCGTCAATAATATCGGCGCGTTCCACTACCCCCACGCAGAATCCAGCCAGATCATAGTCCTCACCCTGATACATCCCCGGCATCTCGGCCGTTTCTCCGCCCACCAATGCGGCACCGGCCAGTTCGCAGCCTTTTCCAATTCCCGAAACTACCGCGGCGGCCACATCTACATTGAGTTTGCCCGTTGCGAAATAGTCCAGAAAGAACAGCGGCTCAGCGCCAACGACTGCAATATCGTTGGTGCACATGGCGACCAAATCAATACCAATGGTGTCATGAACACCCAGATCCATAGCCAGCCGCAGTTTGGTGCCAACGCCGTCGGTCCCAGAGACCAAAACTGGCTCAGAATAACCGGACGGGATCGTGCAGAGGGCGCCAAATCCGCCGAGCCCATTGAGAACCTCAGGCCTTTGCGTAGCGCGGCTTACCGATTTAATGCGCTCTACCAGCGCGTTTCCGGCGTCGATATCGACTCCGGCGTCTCGATAGGTCAGAGAGGGCTGTTCTCCGCTGGGTGTGCTCATTCCATTTTTCCGCGATGGGTGGTGTCTTGCGTGCGCATTGGGATAGTAATGTGCTCGCCTTGCGCTGGAAAGCAATGATGGATGCTTTTAGGGGATAATGCGGGGATTATTCCGATCAAGCGCGTTGAGTCTCTGGCCCAGCACGCGATCCAGTTGTTCAGTCACAGAGGTCTCAGTTGGTAGCAGGCAGCTCAATATCCCCAGCGCACTTTTATTCGGGCGCGGCCACTGTTGGGTCGTGGCGTGCAACATGGCTTTGCATGCTTGTTCTGATCATGTCCTGCGCCTCTGTTATTGGGCAGGCGCAAACCGATGAGCTGGTGATTCGAATAGAGGTAGAGCGCCGTGACGAGGCCGCGATTGATGCTGCAGCGCGGCAGGCGCTTGAGCAAGCGCTACTGCAGCGATCTGGGGACCGGGCGCTATTGGCTCATCCATCCGTTTCCCGCGCTTTAGACTCGGCGCGTTCACAATTGGCTCGTTACCAATTTGAGCAAGTGGACAGCAAAACACGTTTCGTGGCACACATCGACCAGCTCGCGCTTGAGAGCTTAATTCGCAGCGCGAGCGGCACGATATGGGCCGAGGAGCGACCGCCCGTGTTGCTTTGGCTGGTGGTGGATGATGCGGTCGGCCGTCGATTTGGCAATCTGGCTCCAGAGAGAGGGTTATGGGAGGCAATCAGTTCAGAGTTTTCCACGCTCGGAATGAATCTCAGGCGGCCCCTATATGATCTGTCCGATAGCGTATTGGTCTCTCCAGAGACCCTATGGCGCAAGGACTATGGTCCGGTCGTCGAGGCGTCTGACCGCTACGGTATGACGCATCTCTTGATCGGGCGATTGATCCCGCTGAGTAATGCGCGTTTTATCGGGGAATGGACTTATCGGGATGGCTCGACGGAGCGTTCAGTGACGGTGCAGGCTGAGTCGCTGGATGCATTGATTGGGCCGGGCGTGCAGCTAGCCATGACCGAAATGCGGCGCCAGTATGCGGTAGCACTGGATCAGCCCTCAACGACCACCCCCATTAGAATCAGCGTCGAAAATGTCGTGAGTTTGGCCGATTACCAAGGGGTCACCGAGGCAATATCTGGGGTCCGGACACTGGAGCGCGTGCGCCCTGTTTCGGTAAACGGGGATATCTTGGTGCTGGACGTTTTTGGTATCAGTGAACCGCAAACACTGGTAAGGCTGATGGCGTCTCGCACAGATTTGCAATGGGTCGTCACCGATCCGGAGCAGGGCTTGGTGATGTCGTGGCGGAATTGATGCGCGCAGTGATGGGACGCCGCTGTGCAGAGAAGGGCATTGCGTAGTGAGCAAAAGCAGCCAGATCCCCCTTCCTATCCGTCTGGAGGACTATGCAACGTGGCGCAATTGGATCAGCCGCCCGGAGACCAAAGCGCTCGAGGAGTGGCTTGCTTCAGGAGAGAGTGGGCCCGGCAGCGCCTATTTGTGGGGCATTTCCGGGACGGGTAAAAGCCACCTTTTGCAAGCCTGTTGCGAGTTGGTTGGCCAGAAGGCGCGGTATGTCCCGCTCGCGGATCTCCAGCGTTACCCGCCCGATCAGGTCCTGGCGGGTGCTGAGGGAGCCAAGCTCATCGCGTTGGATGATATCGACAGTATTGAACAGGATCTTGCCTGGCAGGAATCCTTGTTCGGACTTTACAACCAATGTCAGGAGTCCGATGCGTGCTTATTGGTTGCGGCAACTCAGCCACCACAGCAACTGGTAAATATGTTGGCGGATCTTCGCTCACGTCTGAGTAGCTTGCCGGTGTTTCAGTTGCCCCGGGTCACCGAGACGCATCTCGCCGAGTTGCTCCGGCTGCGAGCAACCGCAGCGGGGATGAACCTGAGTGAAGAAGTGGTGACCTACTGCGTAATGCGATTGCCGAGAGAGGCGAGCGCTGCAGTGGCGTTTATCGAGCAACTCGACCAGCTGAGTCTTGCTCAGAGTCGTGCTGTCACGATTCCCTTTATTCGCGATACCGGATTGCTCACGCGGGAGGTTGGGGGATAGCGTATTCTCCCGGCGCCAGCTGAAGGTAATGGCGAAGCCAGTGCACTGCGAGGTAAAGGGGGATGGTGTCCGCCAGCGCGCAGAGTGCCTTGAATGCGTAGTTACTGCCGACGAGTGTAACCAGCGTTGCGGTGGCAATATCGCCTGCTAGATAAGCGGCGCCAAATGTCACGCTGACAACCATGACGGAATCGACCAATTGACTGATCAGGGTGCTGAAATTATTGCGCACCCAAAGGTGTTTTCCGCGAGTGACCCGCTTCCAGAAGTGATAGAGCTGCACGTCACAGTATTGAGCGGCGATATAGGCCAACATCGACGCAAACACTGCACCCGATGTGGTCGCATAAATCAGTTGGAACAGGCCGGCCTCTGTCTCCAGTGTTGTGCCATTGGGTAGCGTTACTGGCGCGGCAAGTTGCAGGATTTGCCAAGGCGGCATCATGTCCTGAGGCACCGATGGCGCCACAGATCCCAAAGTCAGCACGCCGAGAATCAAGAAATTAATGCCCAAGCCCACCGAAACTAGGAAATTTGCCCGCGCTCGTCCGTAGAGCTCGCTGATCAGATCCGTGCAGAGAAATGTGAGCGGATAGGGTAGTACGCCTACCGCCAGAGCAAGCGGCCCCAATTGAATGAATCGCGTGATGCCTACAACGTTGAGTAGGGTCATGGCCGAGAGAAAAATACCCGCCAAAACCAGAAAGGTTCTCTCGCGGCGCTCGGTGATGATGAGCTTTAACTCACTCAAAGCTCAGTGCTCTAGCTGGCCCAGATTTCCGTGCATGACGGAGCCGTTGATCACGGGGTGGTGGTGGGCCCAAAGAATTAATTCTCCGATCTCTGAGGGTGCGACCAGCCTGCCGTAGCTGTTCATCTGACCGAGGCTCGTCAAAACGGTCTCATCATGGCCAACATGCTGGCGTAGCATGGTTGTGTCGGTGAACCCGGGGCAGATCAAGGCCGTGTGAATACCTCGTCCCATAAGGTCTTGGCACGTGGCACGCATCATGCCCAGCTGCGCATGTTTGCTGACGATATAACTATAAGCACCCGCCACGGCCTTCTCGGACAGAGTTGATCCGACGTATAGCACGCTGGAGCCATGGGGCATGAGCGGCAGCAGGGAGCGGTTCAGGGTGTTGATTCCGAGCACGTTAACCGAAAGCGCGCTCAGCAGTGCTTGGTCCCCGGTGTCATCGCAGCGGTCTTTCAGCATCAGGGAGGCGTTGTGAACGAGGGAGACAGGCACAGGATCAGAAGATGACAGCCTTTTGACAAGCTCTTGGCAGGTGTCAGCCAGCGAGATTGGGTCGGATAAATCCGTGGTGATCGTCTCCACGCCAGCTATCGGGCAGTCTCGGCGCGACAAGTTGATAACCGAGAACTGCTGTGCGACGAAAATTTCGGCGGCCGCAGCCCCAATCCCGGAGCTGGCTCCAGTCAGAATGGCAATAGGTTGCATGCTGTCTCCAGATGATTCTCCATGACTACAGGGTACTGCAGGCGTGCAGTCCGGTCACGGCTACCTTATTTTACGTGCGATTGAGAGCTTGGTTTGATTTGCTTTTGCTACTGATCAGGCACTTGCTGAACCCATCCACATCCCACAACATGATGACTTCGGCAACTGAGACATCGGAATGAAGAAACTGGCCACGCTGCACATAGACAAGCAAGCGCACAAATTTTCAGCAGCTCACTTCACAATTTTTTCGGCCACCGAGCGCGAGCGACTCCACGGCCACAATTACAGTGTCTCGGCGCGCATTGTCGCAGAGATGGGTGAGAACGGTTTTTCCGCGGACTACAACGTCTACAAGCGATGTCTGCAAAAGCTTTGCGATGCCCACGATGAGTATTTGCTTTTGCCCGGTGAATCACCCCATTTAACGATCACAGAGCAAGAAGACGAATATCAGGTGATTTTCGATGGGAAAATGTTGCGATTTCCCGCGGATGAGGCACTGGTGTTGCCTATCCCGAACGTGACCGTGGAAGCATTGGCTTATTACCTGCTCGAGCAGGTGCTTGCTGAGGGGGCGGTCGGCCCCTTAATCGAGCTGGAAATTTTCGTAAGCTCTGGGGACGGGCAGGCGAGTTCTGCCCGTTGGCGCGTCGAAGAATAAAAATTTTTCTCCTGCGGGAACTTTATCGTGAATCGCCTGTCATAAGGGTAGTTGTTGAGATGGCGGTGTCTACGGGTGCATTGCAAGGGAAACGTCTGAGCAGCGAGAATCCGGTTGACGAGATTCTCCCCGTTTGAGTGGCTCCTTCATTGCCGGCTGTTTATCAGCCGGCTTTTTTTTGCGCAGTGTCATTGTGGTGCGGTGAGTCTCCCGCGCCAGGAGACCGTGTGCCAGCCGGCGTCACAGGGTCTCATCCTCAGCGTTTAATCGGGTTTTCCACACTGCGATCAGGGTTTCCTGGGTTTGGGGGCCCACCAACGTGTCGGTGACGACTCCTGTCGGATCTACCAGCAATGTCGTGGGAAGCACGCGCGGCCGCTCTAATCCCAAGGACGGCGCGGGGTCCTGCTCCAGCACGGGGAACTCGATTCCCAGTTCGCGCACCTGTCTTAACAAGGCCTCTCCCTTTGAATTGTCGTAGTTTACAGACAGTACCACCAGCGGCGTGTCGCGGTTCAGAGCGTTTAGCTCAGGAATCTCCTCCCGACAGGGGACGCACCAAATGGCCCAGTAATTGACGATCCGCCATTGGCCCTTGCCAGGCAGCGGCGATTGATCTTCGCCACACCCCTCAATACCCGCCAGAGCGAGGCAGAGCGCCAGTGCAAGCATGAGCCTCATATCAAGCCGCTTCCGCGGCGAACAGATCTGCCAGTGATATCGCCAACAAAGAAGATTCTTGCTGTTGATGTTTCTCGATCAGCCCTGCGACTGCGTGTTGCCAAGGCGGTGAGTGGTCTCCTGGCTGGAAGAGCGGTTGCGCTCGCACAATGTCAAGGAGTTCGCTGAGGGTTACCTGATTGAGATCGCGGCTCAGCAGGTAGTGACCTTTTTCAAGTGGCCTCAGGAAGCGCGCTTCGATCAACATGTCGCGGATGTGCCTCCAACTGTCCACATCGATCCCATCTGATAGGGGCTCTCTAGTGCCGATAATTGATAGCTCAGCAATACTCTGTCCCTGTTTTTGAGCGAGCCAGAATGCGTTGAGAATTTCGAGTGTCTTGATCAGCGTGGGTTTTGTGGCCTGTTGCTGAGTTTGATAAGCGGACAGGCTGTGAGTCAGTACAGCGCCGATTAAGATGATGACCCAAGTCACGTAAATCCACATCAGGAACAGCGGCACTGCGGCAAATGCGCCGTACACCAGCGTATAGCTTGATCCCGCCATCACAGTGGTAAATATCATGCGAGCGACTGTGAACGTGATCGCTGCAAACACCCCCCCCACCAGCGCGTGACGAAACGGGACCTGACTGTTGGGCACGACGACATACAGACCGGTCAGCCCAATAGCGCTGAGAGCAAACGGCAGGAGCTCAATCAATACTGAGCCGATGCCGAAAACCGGTAGCCCCGACCACTCGTTGGTGACTGCGTACAAATAGGCTTTAGCCCCGAGACCCACGCCGATGGCAGCGGGGCCAAGGCTGAGGACCGCCCAGTAGAGCAAAAAGCCTTGCAGGGGTTTGCGATTGGCGCGATTGCGCCAAATATCATTCAACGCACGTTCAATGTGACGCAGCATGAGAATCGCGGTGACCAGCAGTATAACGACGCCAAATACCGTCAAGGATCTCGCCTGCGCAATGAACGTCGACAAGTACTGCACAATTTGATTGGAACTCTCGGGAAGCAGGAACTGCAGCAAAAATTCGCTCAGTTTGCTCTCTACATCTCCCACGTCGGGTATGGCCGAGGCGATGGAGAATGTGACGGTCAACAGGGGTACCAATGCGAACAGGCTGACAAAGGTAAGCGCTGCAGCACTGGCGTTGATACGATCGTCAATGAAGCGAGACAGCAAATACCGCCCCACGCGAGCCGCTCGCTCGAGAATAGGATGCGTTACCATGTCAGCCGTGAATCCTCGGTGGTACCCCACTTTAACGCGGCAGTGAATATCAGGTCGAGAGACCGGTTTGGATAATATGCAGTGACTGATCAACCTTACATTCTCGTGTTGTACTACAGTCGAGGCGGCGCCACCGCAATAATGGCTCGGCAAGTGGTGCGGGGTGTCGAGTGTGTTACGGGTATTGAGGCGCGACTCAGAACGGTTCCCAGTCTGACAGATGTGGCCGATGAAGCGGATGACGCGCCACTTGCCGCGACTCAGGAGGACCTTCGGGCATGCTCGGGTCTGGTGCTAGGCAGTCCGACTCGCTTTGGCAATATGGCGGCGCCCCTGAAGCAATTTTTGGATGAGAGCAGTGCACTCTGGCTTCAGGGCGCGCTCATTGATCGCCCGGCGGGTGTTTTTACCTCGACCAGCTCATTGCACGGCGGTCAGGAATCCACGCTACTGAGCATGATGTTGCCGCTGGTCCACCATGGAATGGTCATCGTGGGAGTACCTTATTCCGTGCCGGAGCTGCGGGCGACGGAGGGTGGTGGTACGCCCTATGGAGCGAGTCACTGGGCCACTGAATCGGGCGACAGAGAGCTCGATGCCAATGAGGCCGCAATCTGTCGTGCGCTGGGAAAACGGGTCGCCGAATGGGCGCGTCGAGCGCTCGAATCGTGAATTTCGAAGCGGGCGACGCGCCGCTTATCGGTGGCAGTAACAAAATACTTCGATGGCTCATGGTGGCCATGTGGGTACTGTTGCTGTGCCAGCAAGTGGCGGATATTGCGCGGTTCCATGGAGGATGGGGACTTGCGTTTTTACGCGTAGTGCCGCTTTGGTTGTTTGTATGGTGTTGGTATCGCGATTCGATGATCGGCCTGATCTGGTTTGAATTGGTACTCTTGTTTTATTTCATTTCGGCGGTAGAAGCCGCGTTCGCTTATCATGGTGATCTGCTCTCCCTGATGGGACTGGGGCTCGTGGTATCGCTGTTTACCCTTTGCCTGGCATATATCCGCTATCGTGGACGGGAGCGCCGTTTGGGCGTTGCAAACCAGCAATAAGCGAGCAGGACGCACTGGGATGTCGGTCACGTTCCGGCAAATTGAATGTTAGGTGGAGATGAGGACGAGGACGCTCCGATGATTCGATTTTTCAAGGCTATTTGGCGTATTTTGACCGGAATCAGCCGGGCCATATCCGTGCTGGTGCCGCTGTTATTCGTCGCGATATTTTTGGTTTTCTTCAGCATCGGCATGCAGGAGTCTGCTCCTGAGCCGCTCCCGGAGAAAGCGGCATTGCTGATTGCGCCGGCAGGCCCGCTGGTCGAGGATTCTCCGCCGGTGGATCCGGTTGCCGCTTTCTTGAATCAGGAATTTGAGCAGCCCACGCTGCTCCAAGACGTCATCCGTGCGGTCAGTTGGGCGGCCACCGATGATCGGATCACGTCATTGGTACTCAATCTCGAGAATCTCGCAGGGCCCACCACCAGTCAGGTAATCGAACTCAGCGAGGCAATCAATGCCTTCAAAGCGGCCGACAAACCCGTCATCGCGGTGGGGGATTTTTATTCACAGGCGCAGTACCTGCTGGCCGCTCAAGCCGACCACATTCTGTTACACCCTGAGGGAGGCATTTTTCTCGAAGGGTTTTCCGTTTATCGCTCTTATCTGCGAACGTTTTTGGAGAATATCCGGGTGACTATGCATGTCTTCAAAGCCGGTGAGCACAAATCGGCCGTAGAGCCGTACCTCCGGGACGACATGTCTGACGGGGAGCGTGAAATCGTTACGCGTTGGTTGAACGGGCTGTGGTCCGCTTATAGCGAGATGGCCGAATCCGGTCGCGGGTTGCCAGCGGGCTCTCTCGATGCCTTCATAGAGGATTTTCCCGCGCGACTGGCGTCGGCCGATAACGATATGGCCGAGACAATGATTGCCGGTGGCTGGATCGATACGCTGGCGGGACATGCTGAAAGAGACGCAGCGCTGGCTGAGTGGGTCGGCGTAACCGATGAGGAGGGACAGGCCGAAATGGTGGATCTCGTTCCTTATCTCGAGGATGTGAAGACCCAGCAACAAGCTGCAGACGAAGGTTTGCCGCTGATTGCCGTCGTTCCAGTCGAAGGCACTCTGGTACCGGGTGATAGCGAAGAGGGCATGGCGGGCGCCGATACGGTAATTGGCTACATTGATATGGCTCTCGAGGCAGATGACCTCGCTGCCATCGTGCTGAGAGTGAATTCCCCCGGGGGAAGTGTTTTTGCCTCGGACCTGATCCGGCGCAAGTTAGCCGAGGCGCGCGCTGCGGAGATACCCATTGTGGTGTCGATGGGCACCGTAGCGGCTTCCGGTGGTTATTGGATCGCCGCTGAGGCCGATCAGATCTGGGCGCTGAAAACGACACTGACGGGCAGTATTGGCGCTTTCTCGGCGTTCCCCACCATTGAGGGGATTGTCGATTACATCGGTGTCACCGTCGACGGTGTGGGCACCACGTCTCTGGCAGGTGAAGCCAGCCTCAACCGCGGATTGAGTCCCGAAATGGCCACCATTGTGCAGTCCATCTCCAATGGCATCTACTCTGATTTTATCGAGCTGGTTGCCGCAGGGAGGGGCATGGAGATCGAAGACGTCAAGTTGATTGCTGAGGGTATGGTATGGACGGGAGAGGAGGCGTTGGAACGTGGGTTGGTCGATAGTTTAGGTGGATTGGACCAGGCCATCGTGGCCGCAGCAGACCTCGCGGGGCTCGAGCAGTGGCGCGTACGTCGAACGCGTCCGCCAGTTACTTTTGAAAGTGTGTTGCTCGAAGAACTGAGTCGGTCTCTGGGCGTAACGTCCGCTTTGAGAGGGGGTTTGTTTGAGTCGCTCGTTAATAGTTTCAAGCCTGTTGTCAAAAGTTTGTCGAGTCTGCGTGACCCCATGAACGTTTATGCGCAGTGCTTCACCTGCGCGCCCGTGCCTTAAAACCATGCTGGAGTTGTCAGATACGGTAAGCCCCCCACGCCCTGCTGCAACCGCGATTCTCGTGCGTTGTCGCGACCGACGATGGGAAGTGCTTCTCTTGAAGAGAAGCGAGGAGCTCAAGCACATGCCGGGAATCTGGGTGTTCCCCGGTGGCAAGGTGGAGTTAGATGACGCTGGCGCAAATGCGCTTGAGCAAGCGCGACAGGCGGCAGCCCGTGAATTAAATGAAGAAGCCGGTATTGCTTTGCCCCCGGAGTCTTTGACGCCATTTTCTCACTGGTTGACGCCAACGCTGGTGAAGAGACGTTTCGCCACCTGGTTTTTCATTACAGAGGTTGCACAGGATCTGGCCGTGGACGTCGATGGTCATGAAATTGTTGATTACCGTTGGTGGGAGCCCGCCATGGCGATTGAGGCACACCATCAAGGAACGTTACCGCTTACGCCCCCGACCCTGGTGTCCTTGCATGATTTGCATTCTCTCGACGGTGCCGCCCACGGCATCGCTACCTTTGCGGAACGCGAGCCGCCACAGTTCTTTCCTCATGTCGTGCGAGAGGGTAACGAATTGGTTTTTCTGTATCACGGCGACTCAGGCTACGAAGACGGGGACATCGCTGCCGCCGGGCCGAGGCATCGAACGCTGGGAAAAGCAGGTATCTTCACCTACGAGCCCGCTGGGACCGTCGCCTGATTGTTTCGAGGTGTAGGGCGGCCCTCGCCAAAAACCAGCCTACCGGTTCAGATTAACCACTTGCCTCCGGGGAGTCGCGGCAAGGTTTTGGTTACCGCCTCGTCATAAATCGATTTGACGCGACGTTGACTGCCAGCCTCCTGGCGACGCGAAATCATGGTAACGGGAAACAGGAAGACATCGGTCCCCTCATAATGGAGCGCTCTGGATCGTCCTTTTGTATCGCTGTAGACCACCCAATCCATCCGCAGGCGCTGCGCGAGTAAATCTCCAAGAATGACTCCCATGGCTTGCAGCGTGACCGTATCCCCCGATGCGATTAATCGCTCGTCAATGATTCTTTGCAGTGTCTCGATATCCCGTTCCTCAGTGCCCGTGAGGTTGCGGCCGATCCGATTGGCGAGTGCTTCAATCCGGTCTCGCTGGTCGGACATGAACTGCTGATCTATGGCTGACAGAGGCGCTACGCGGACCTGCAGGTCGGATACCTGTGCCCCGACCGTCCCTGACCATAACCCGACCGCCCCTGACCATAAGAAGATGAGCGGCAGAATGACGCGAAGACCTTTGCTCGGGCGGCCACGAGTGATAAGACGTGATTTGTATGGTTGTGAAACGCATTGTGAAGTGGATAATTGCGTCACCATTGAGTTCTACCCCCGCCGTCCCAGGCCTCTCCCGGAGTAAATGATGATAACCGGAAGCATTGTTGCGTTGGTAACGCCTATGCACCCCGACGGTGCGATTGATTGGTCTACATTCAGTCGCCTGATTGAGTACCATATCGATTCGGGTACCGCCGCATTGGGAGTAGTGGGAACAACGGGTGAAAGCCCGACATTGACTGTCCCCGAGCATTGCGAAGTCATACGTTTTGCGGTCGAGCAAGCAGGTGGCCGCATCCCTGTAGTGGCCGGTACAGGCGGCAACTCGACTCACGAGGCGATTGAACTGACCGTGTCTGCGGCGGAGGCGGGTGCAGATTACTCGCTCTCAGTGACCCCCTATTACAACAAACCCACGCAACAAGGCCTGTACGAGCACTTCTCGGCAGTGGCCCGCTCTGTCAATCTGCCAATCATTCTATACAACGTGCCGGGTCGTACGGGGTGCGATCTGCTCAATGAAACGGTGGTTAGGTTGAGTCAGATAGACAATATCGTGGCAATTAAAGACGCTACGGGCGATATTGAGCGGGGTAGCGCCTTGATTGAGTCTGTGCCGGACGGGTTTGCGGTCTTCTCCGGGGATGACGCAACGGCTCTGGAATTGATGCGACGGGGCGGTCGCGGCAATGTTTCGGTAACGGCAAATGTTGCGGCAGGCGATATGGCGGCGTTGTGTAACCTGGCTTTGGCCGGACACTGGGAGGAGGCCGAGGCAATTGATCGGCGGCTCAGCGAGTTAAATCGCCTGTTGTTTATCGAAGCTAATCCCATTCCGGTTAAGTGGGCGATGGCGCAGCAGGGTATGATTGAGTCTGGGATCCGATTGCCGCTGACCACGCTCTCGGAAGAACATCATGCCGCTGTGCGGGGAGCGCTGGAGGCTTATTTAGCGTGATTCGAGTAGTGATTGGTGCGGCCTTGGCCGCGACGTTGTCTGGCTGTAGCTGGATCTTCGGTGAGGATGGTCTATTTCCGGATAATGCGAACCGGTATCAGACTGCTCCCGAATTGGCGCCAATAGACGTGCCGCCGCATTTGTCTACCGACGCCATCCAGCCAGATTATCCCGTTCCGCCAGTTGCTGCGAGCGCGCAACTAGCCACGCAGTTCGAAACTCCACGGCCGACACCTTTGACGGCTAATAATCAGGCAGATGCGGTCCGTATTCAGAGCTTGGCCGGCGAGCGGTGGGCGCTGGTGAATGTGGCGCCCGGGCAACTATGGCCTCAGGTCAGAGGGTTTCTGACTACCAGCGGAATCGGTGTGGCGGCGGTAGATGCAGAGGCGGGGCTCATTGATACCCAATGGTTTAAAGTCGAAGAGCGAGCGCTTGCGGTCCGCTTTCGGTTCCGTGTCGACACGGGCGTGCAGCGCAACACGGCTGAACTTCACGTATTGCAACAGGATCGTGACGTCGAGGAGGCTGACTGGCCTGGCGCGTCGGACGATCTCGATCTGGAACAAAAAATGCTTCAGGATGTCGCGCAATATCTCGCCAACAGTGCGGAATCGACGCCGATTTCGATGATGGCGGACCGGGCAATGAGCGATTCCGGAAGAATCACTCTGGAAGATACCGAGACAATGACGCGAATTCGCCTGGAGTTGCCCTACGATCGCGCCTGGGCATCGGTAGTCAAGGGCACCGAGGCCGCCGACTTTGCGATCGATGATCGTGATCGCAGTCAGGGCATCCTCTTTGTGACGTTTATTGGCCCACAGGAAGAAGAAGACAGTGGCTGGTTTGACTGGCTGTGGGGTGGTGAGGACGAGCACCCGCTCGCGGGCCACCGGTATCAAATCCGACTCGAAAATCCAGATGAAGATCTGGTGCTCATCACTTTGGTGGGACCTGATGGCGGCAGTATTGATCGCCGCGAACAGCAGGCTTTGCTGACGATCCTGAGGGGTAATATCACCTGATGCGCATTGCGTCTCTGGGTAGCGGCAGCAAGGGCAATGCGACATTGGTCGATACGGGTGAAACGCTGGTCCTCATTGACTGCGGCCTGCCTCTCAGAGAAATGGATGCGCGCTTATCGGCTCGGGGTGTATCTGCTCAGCAGATCGATGCGGTGCTGGTGACTCATGAGCATGGGGATCACTGTCGCGGTGTGAGCGCCCTGTCGCGCGCTTACAGTCTCCCGGTTTTTCTCACGGCGGGCACCGCAGCCAGCGACAAACTGTCCGATATTGCCACCCGGGTGCTTATTCGTCCCGATGACCAGTTTGATGTGGGTGATTTGAGAGTCAATGTGGTTCCTGTGCCCCACGATGCGCGTGAGCCGGTTCAATTCAGCCTCTGTCACGGCTACGTAAAGCTAGGTGTACTGACCGACCTCGGCAGCATCACACCGCACGTAATCGATGCCTTTGCGGGTTGTGATGCACTGGTACTGGAGTTTAACCATGACCCGGAGATGCTGGCCAACGGTCCCTATCCACGCTCAGTCAAAGCAAGAGTCGGTGGAGAATACGGGCATCTCAATAATGGGCAGGCTCGTCAGTTCTTGGATCATGCCGACACCAGTCGCCTGAAAACGTTGTTTGTGGCGCATATTAGCGAACAGAACAATGATCCCTCGCTTGCCGAGGCGGCGCTACAGGGTTGGAGTGGTCTGAGCACGTGTTCAATAATCCATGCTACGCAGCAAGCGGGGTTTGATTGGATTGATCTTGCAGAGAGCGAAGCGGCTAAACCGAATATGGCTCAAGCCAGCTGATCGGGTGGGCGGTGCTTCCAGCGCCGGTTCGACCACAGAAAACTCTCAGGCTCAGCGCGAATAGCCTTCTCTGCCTCGCGAATGTAGGCGTCAATAATTTCTTCCTCGGTGAGCTCGTTGGGGTGCTCTGTGAGCGGGATGATGCTGAGGTGATACCGTCCTCGAGACTTCCGTCTGCATTGTGCAAACATGACGGGGAATTGGGTCAGGTGTGCGAGTGTGGCGGGACCCGTGAAAAAAGCGGTGGGCTGATTGAGCCAATGGGTCCAATAAATATTATCGCGCTCGCCAGGGGATTGATCTGCCACCAGCACCAACGCGCGGAACCGCCGCCGGTTTTTGAGCACGTTTCTGGCAACTTTTTCCATCAAAATCGGCTGTCCTCCAAACCGGCTACGGACTTCATAGGCAAACCGGTCAGCGCCGTTGTTATGGAGGCGCCGGTAGACGGGATCGATAGGAAGGTTTCCGTGAGCGTTGGCGGCATGCATCATCCACTCCCAGTTGCCCTGATGAATGGTCAGCACGATGACTGATCGACTGCGATCTGCTGCCAGACTCTCCAGCTTGTCCAAACCTTCCACAGTCACGCGGCGTCTGAAGTCATCGAGCTCCATCCGGGAAGCGTGCACAATCTCCAAAGCGACGTCGGTAAATTGTCGATAGAAGCGGTTGGCAATATCTATGCGCCAAGCCGCATCTTGTTCTGGGAAAGCCGCCTGCAAGTTGTTGTCGATCACCTTAGCGCGGTAACGAAATACTCGCCGCAAACACCACGCAGCAATGGTGGATAAGGCGTATTTAACGGGGAGTGGTAGCAAGGCCACCGCGCGATAAACCCAATAGGTCATGATGCCTCGCAGTGTTCTGGGAGGCTAACTTGCAGCGCCGGGGGTATCTCATCAGCTTCAGGACACTGCAGCAGAGGATTATCGGTGAGATCCAGCTCACGAAGGCTCGTTAGGCGGAGCATCGGAATCGCGTCTACGACATCATTTCGGTCCAACCAAAGCTGTTCCAACTGCTCGAGTCGCTCCAGCACGACTAAGTTTCTTATGGCGTTGCCACTCAATTTGAGAGACCGAAGGGCAGAGAACTGCTCAATCCCCGCCAGAGAGCGTATTCCCGCGTCGCTACAATTCGCCGAAGTCAGATCGGTTGTTCGATTGGCGCGTTGGTCTACCAGGAGTTGTCGCAGGCAGGTCTCCAGCGGTGCGTCTTCTAGTGGTTGAATCTGATTGGGGCGCTCTGCCTCATAGACCGTCACGTTGTTGAGCGTCACATCGTACTCTGAAAGTTGCGAGCAGCTGACCAGCACAACCAAGCTGGGTACCAGCAGACCAATGGCTAACTCTGTGAGGGATAGGCTCATATAATGACTGACGGGATAGTCCCTTCAGTCAATCACGGTCAATGATGCAATGCAATCGGTCTCGTCTGATCAGCGCCGCAAGCCCTCTCGGGAGTTAACGGTTCTGCCTGTCAAGGGTGAGTCGCCCAAGCGGGCTCGCGCGACGGCGGCCTATCTGAACTTGGCCTATCGCAATGACGGGGGCTCATCCGGTCCCAATCTGGTGGTGGGCGAGACCGCTACCTGGCTGGAGCTGGAGGGCGCAAAGGTAACCGCACAATTTGATTCCAGTGCCATGCGTCACCGCCGACGAGGAGGGCATAACGAGTTACTCGGACGTGCGATCGGCGTTAAGGAAAATTGTTTTCCAACTGTATTTGACGCAACCGGAGGTTTGGCACGCGATGCATTTGTGCTGGCTGATTTGGGTTGTCGCGTTACCGTATGTGAGCGGGTGCCGGTACTGGCCTGGCTGGTGCAGGATGCGTTGGAGGCGGCCCAAGTGAGCGCGCATGACCATGTGCGCGAGGCCGTAGGGCGTATGCGAGTGATCGCGGCTGATAGTGCGCAGCTCACAGTCGAGGAGCGCTCAGTTCTGTATCTGGATCCGATGTTTCCAGAGCGAAAGAAAGCCGCCGCTGTTCGCAAAGAGGCCGCAGCGCTGCAGTATTTGGCTGAAGCTTTGGAAGATGAGATTGATTTATGGGAATGGGCCTGGCGGCAACCGGTGGAGCGGATCGTGGTGAAACGGCCACTGCGCGCGCCGACGTTGGGCCCACAAAGCCCCTCCCATACCCTGTCTGGAAAGGCGATTCGATTTGACGTTTTCGTCCGTCAACGCGGCAACGGGGGTCCGAGTGATCGCGACTAAGTTTTGGATTGGAGTGGAGCACTTATCGGTCGAAGCTGTACTACAAGCGGCAGCTCATCCTGCTCCCATATTTTGTGGTCATCTAGGCGCGTGTGAAGCAGCGCGCCAAGCAGTGGCCATCGCGAGCCGGTCGACGGATTGGCCCGGTGGAAATACCGAATGGCACGATGCGCGCACCTCAACCACCATAGGTCGGGGACTGGTATTGGATTTGCTGCGCCAACGATGCCCTATTGAAGAAATTACATTGGTGTTGCCGACGTGGGAGTGGGGCTCCGGGCGTGAAGGTGAGCGTCACCCCGATTCCGCAGAATGGAGCGATATCAGGGAGGTGCTGGATGGGCTGCTCGCTGTAACGCGCGGCGCCGCAGCGGTATTGGAGGCCAGTCATGGCGCCGGCATGACCGTGCTCGCGCCACAGAACCACCCCCAACCACACGCTGTGCAGGCGGGTCTCTCGGCCTTCGTTGAACAGTTCGTTGCCGTCGAGTCACAAAAGTGGATCGCGCGCGGCTTGTTCTTGAGACTTGGTCGCCACCCTTGAGTGGACGATTCGCTCGCCAGCGCGCACAAACGCAATACATGATTGGGCAGGCCTCGTAGCACCGGGAAGGGACTCTCGCTTGAGCCGGCTGGGTGTCAGGCGATCAAGAGGCGCTCCAAAATGCCGCGGTAGATCTCGGTCAAGCGAGGGATATCCTCTACGTTGATTCGCTCATTGCACTGGTGAATGGTTGCATTGACGTGACCCACCTCCACTACCTGAGCCCCGGTTGGTGCGATAAATCGTCCGTCCGAGGTGCCTCCTCCCGTGGAGACGTCTGGAACGCGTCCGGTCGTCGCTCTGATGCTCCCCGAAACTGCGTCAAGCAGTGCGCCCGGTTCAGTCAGGAAGGGCTCGCCGCTCAGCGACCAGTCGATTTCGTAGTCGAGCTCAAACTGATTGAGGATAGCCTCGCAGCGTTCGCGGATGGTGGCCTCGGTAAGCTCCGTGCTGAAACGCAGGTTAAACAATACTTCGATACTGCCGGGGATGACGTTAGTGACGCCCTGGCCCGCGCGGACGGTGGAAATTTGCAATGAGGTGGGTTCAAAAAAAGCATTGCCCGAATCCCACTTTTCCTGCACCAGCGAATGTAACGCGGGTAGAGCGCGGTGAATTGGGTTGTCGGCGAGATGGGGGTAGGCGATATGGCCCTGAGTGCCTCGGATCAACAGCGTGCCGTTCAGCGAACCTCGACGTCCATTCTTCACAAGATCACCGAGCAATGCTGTGCTCGAAGGTTCTCCTACAATGCACCAATCTATCTGTTCACCCCGTTCTTGCAGGGCCTGCACTACCCTGACCGTTCCGTCTCTCGCCGGACCTTCTTCATCGGAGGTGATTAAAAAGCCAATGCGTCCTGCGTGGTTTGGGTGATCGCGTACAAATGTCTCGGAGGCAACCACCATGGCTGCCAGGCTGGCCTTCATATCTGCCGCGCCGCGTCCCACGAGCTCAGGGCCACGCTCGGTGGGCGTGAAGGGGTCTGATTGCCAGGAGGACAGGTCGCCGGCGGGCACCACATCGGTATGACCGGCAAAGACCAATAGCGGCCCTTGGGTCCCTCGGACCGCCCAAAAATTGTCGACGTCTCCGAAGCGCATGGACTCTGTCTGAAACCCCACCGCTGCCAGTCGATCAATCATCAGTGACTGGCATCCCGCATCATCGGGGGTGACCGAGGGGCAGCCAATCAGTTGCCGTGTCAGCGCCAGAGTTGGGTCATCATCAATTGTTGGCATGCAGCATCTCATTCAGCGCAATAGCGCTCTTGTTCGTCAGGCATTGCACGGAGCCGGTGGTTGAGTGGCGCCGGAAAAGCAAATCGGGCTGACCAGCCAGAGAGCGAGCCGGAACGGTTTCTATGGTATTGCCCTCTGAGTCCAATACGCTGACCTTTGTTCCTGCTGTGATGAATAGCCCCGCCTCAATGGTGCAGCGATCACCCAGCGGAATTCCCAATCCTGCGTTTGCGCCGATCAGGCACTCCTTTCCGACGGAAATCACAATGCTACCGCCGCCGGACAGCGTTCCCATTGTGGAGCAACCACCGCCCAGGTCAGAACCTCTTCCCACCCAGACGCCAGCAGAGATGCGACCTTCGATCATTCCAGGCCCCTCGGTCCCTGCATTGAAATTGATGAATCCCTCATGCATGACGGTGGTGCCCTCGCCGAGATAGGCGCCGAGTCGCACTCTCGCTGTGTGGGCGATGCGCACGCCGGTGGGTACCACGTAGTTGGTCATTTTAGGAAACTTGTCCACGCTGGAGACCTCAAGTACCTCTCCGCGAAGGCGCGCGTCGAGTTGCTTTTGGGGAAGCTCTCTCAGGTCGACCGGACCTAGTTCAGTCCACGCCACGTTGGGTAGGAGGCCAAACAAATCGGACAGATCAGTTTCATGGGGTCTGACGAGTCGATGCGAAATCAGGTGCAGTTTAAGGTAAGCCTCTTCTACAGAGGTGGGGGGGGCATTGCCCGGAAGGGGCGTAGCGACGACTGGCTGACTGGTCTCGGCGAGTCGTACTGCAACAGCCGCCAACGCGTGATTTCCCAATCCAGACAGTGTTTTTGACAGCTCTCGAAGTTGCCGGGCATCGAGTCTGCCCGAAACCTCGCGCAGCGCGCTGGCTTCATCGCCGTTTACGTTAGCAATGGGAGCCGGATAGTAGGTATCGAGGGTTTCTCCCTGCGCGTTCACCGAGACGATGCCAAGGCCAAAACCGTGTAGCGAGCTCATCAGCTTAATTCCTCAGATAGCAAATCGTTGCGCGAAGTCGTTGGCAATGAAACCGACCGAGACAGTGTCTTGCCATTCGAGTACTGGGCGCTTGATCAGAGTCGGGTGAGCGAGTAGCACAGCGGTGGCATCGGGGGTGTCCAGCTTGCCTCGATCAGAGTCAGACAATTGCTTGTATGTCGCACTGCGCCGGTTGATCAACTGCTGCGAACCAACCGATGTCAGCCAACCGTTGACCCGCTCCCGCGACGGTGTGTCTGTTCGCAGGTCCACGAAGTCATACGCAATGCCATTATCGCTCAGCCACTTTCTGGCTTTGCGCACGGTGTCGCAGTTTGGAATGCCATAGAGGGTGGCGTTATTCATAGCCTGGGGGGTGTCATGGATTAATCGGGTTTACGCCGTCTGGCTGTCAACTGGATCTCGTGTGGACGCCACAGGCCAAGAAGGGAGGTTAGCAGAATTTAACTTGCGGCGTCGTGGAGGTCATGCCTTGTTGCAGCGTTTTGGATGTTTGCGCGTGGGATAACAGGTGCGACAGATCTCGCAGACGCGCCCGTCGCAGCCCCGTGCCGTGCAGTACTCCCGTCCGTAGAAGATAATTTGCAGGTGCAGCGCATTCCAGCGTTTCTCTGGAAACGCCCGCTTTAAATCACGCTCCGTTTCCGTCACCGAACGTCCACTGCTTAGCCCCCAACGCTGAGCGAGCCGATGTATGTGCGTATCCACCGGAAAAGTAGGCATACCGAACGCCTGGGCCATGACTACACTGGCTGTTTTGTGGCCAACACCCGGCAGCAATTCCAGAGCGGCCATGTCTGCAGGTACTTTGCCTTCATGTTGTTCAAGCAGTATTTCACTGAGACGGTGTATCGCTTTGGATTTCTGAGGAGACAGACCGCAGGGTCTGATGATGCTACGGATTTCCTCAACCGATAAGGTCACCATGTCCTGCGGCGAGTCCGCCCTTGCAAAGAGGGCGGGGGTGACCTGATTCACTCGCTCATCAGTACATTGCGCACTCAGTAGTACCGCAATCAGCAAGGTGTAGGGGTCATGATGATCGAGTGGAACGGGTGTTTGGGGGTAAAGCGCTTGCAATCGGGCATCAATGTAGGCGATGCGCTCTGCCTTATTCAGATTCTTCTCGCCTGCCATCCTACCAACCGTGTCGCAGGCAATCCGCGATCCGCTGTGCGGCCTCGGTGCAGTCTTCTAATCCTGCTACCAACGCCATCCTTACGCGCTGCGCACCGGGGTTGCCCTGAGGCGTATTCCGTGTGAGATAGCTTCCCGGCAATACGCTTACCGCGGTTCTGCGCATCAGCTCGCGCGCAAATGCCTCGTCGTCGATCGGTGTTTGCGGCCACAGGTAGAAACCTGCCTCGGGTTCGGGGGTACTCAATACTTTGGAAATGATGGGGATGACCGCGGCAAATTTTTGTCGGTAGTGTGCGCGGTTTGCCTCAACGTGCGATTCGTCAGACCAAGCCCATTCGCTTACTGCCTGATGATGTAGGGGCATGGCACACCCATGATAGGTTCGATAGCGACGGAAGCGTTCGATCCAGCGAGCATCTCCCGCCACGAATCCCGAGCGCAGGCCGGGAAGGTTTGATCGCTTGGACAGGCTGTGAAAGCAGAGGCAGTGGAGAAATTCCGTATTCCCCATCTCCGCAGCGGCTTGCAGCAGACCGGGGGGTGGTGCCGACTCGTCGGGATAGATCTCGCTGTAACACTCATCACTGGCGATCAGAAAATCGTGCTCCTGTGCTAGGGCGATGAGCGCCTTCAGCATCGATTTGGGCATCACTGCACCTGAGGGGTTTCCCGGCGTGCAGAGATACAGTAGTTGGCACTGTCGCCACTGATCTGTAGTGACGACGCTGAAGTCGGGAAGGAACCCAGTGGATTCATTGCAGTTGACGAAAATGGGCTGTGTCCCAGCGAGCAGTGCCGCTCCCTCATAGATTTGGTAGAACGGATTGGGGCAAATCACCGCGCCGGCCTTATCCCCATCGACCACCGTCTGAGCCAGTGCAAAAAGGCCCTCGCGAGTGCCATTCAGAGGCAGCACGTGTCGGCTTTCGTCGACGGCGGTCAGTTTGAAGCGCCGCTCTAGCCAGCGGGAGATTGCTACTCGCAAAGAGGGGAGCCCGTTGGTTGCGGGGTAGCGGCCCAAAAGCGCAGCCCGGTCTGCCAGTATTTGCATCGCCTCCGCTGGCGGCGCGTGCTGTGGCTCCCCGATCGTGAGCGCGATCGGAACATTTTCGGGGGGGGGCAGCTCAGCGAAGAGCTTTGCGAGTTTTTCAAACGGGTACGGCTGAAGTAAGTCGAGACCGCGGTTCAAATCGTGATCTCCCTGTCTGCCGGCTCGCGATTCTTTTTGCCACTCATCTCCTCAAACAATTCACTCTCGATTCGCGAGAGGAGTGTGTTATCGGAGATCGGGCCTCCTGCCGTGTCGCAGAGGAAAAAAATGTCCTCGACCCGTTCACCTAGGGTCTGGATCTTGGCCCCTTGAACCGTGATGTGATGGCGGCTTAATACTGAACCCAACTGAGCCAGCAGTCCCGGCCTGTCGGCGGTACTGATTTCCAAGATCGTATGGGCGCCCGCATCATCAGTCGAGAAGCGCACGGTCGTGGGAATAGAGAACGCGCGAACGGTTCTGGGGGT
>JAYOEE010000010.1:0-30141 GCA_038106565.1 Halieaceae bacterium | reverse complement strand
TAGAAAGTGTCGAGCGTGCTGTTATCTGTGTCGCTGTAGATGCGCGCATCGTGGATACTCAGATCAAGTGTTTCGAGCGCTGCGCAGATGCGCGCAAAGGTGTCGGGTTCATCCCGAACATGCACGAAAATCTGTGTAGCGTTGCCAATGGGTGATTCCCCTGCTTGTTTAATCAGAACCAGCGCTCCTGCACCCACAGAGTGGTCGGCAATGGATTCAGTGTGCCAAGCAATATCTTCAGCGCGCTCCCTAAGAAAGTAATCGTCCCCGCGACTCGACCATAGCTCCGCCAACTCCTCCTCGAGAAAACCGCGGTATTCCAGTAATTCAGCAGCCGCGCGCTTGGTTGCGGCGATCACTTCGTCTCGCTCGAGCGGATTCTCAAACCCTCTGCTCAGGGCTCTTCGCGTTTCGGTATAAAGCTGACGCATCAGTGACGATCGCCAGGCGTTCCAAAGCTCCGGATTGGTGCCAGCGATATCGGCAACCGTCAGGGTATACAGATAGTCCAGCCGCTCTTGAGTCCCCATAATCTCGGCGAACCGTAATATTTCCTGGGGATCTGAGATGTCGCGACGTTGCGCAATATGGCTCATAAGAAGATGGTTTTTCACCAGCCATACAATGAGCTCGGTATCCTCTGCGGATAACCCGTGCTCGACGCAGAACTGTTCTGCGTCCGTTGCGCCCAATTCGGAGTGGTCTCCACCCCGGCCTTTGCCTATATCGTGAAACAGCGCCGCGATGTAAAGGAGGCGCGGGTCTCGAAGTCTTCGCGCGATGCGAGTGGATACCGGGAAACGGTCGGTGTAGTCGGCGCGCATGAAACGTCGAGTGTTTGCAATGACCTCGGTGGTGTGCGCATCAACGGTATAGGCGTGAAACAGATCGAATTGCATCTGTCCAATAATCGCGCCGAAGGCTGGCAAGTAGCGCCCCAGAACGCCGTGTCGGGACATTCTTCGCAATTGTTTGGTCATGTTGTGAGGTACGCCAAGGACCTCTAAAAATAGTGCTCTATTCACTGGGTTCGCGCGGAATTGTTCGTCAATCAAGTGCGCGTCCCGCCTTATCAATCGCTGGGTGTTCGGCTCGATCCGATCCACTAGCGGGTCATTGCCTATCAGCACGAACACGCGCAGCAGGTTGCTGGGGTTGTCGATAAAGACCGAGTCATGGCGTGTGCGAATCCGACTATCGCTGACTTCAAAGTCTTCATCGACAATGCGGATCACTTGGTCGGACGCTACCGACAGGCGGTGCTCAAAGACCTCAATTAATAGCTCGTTCAGTTGGCTCAGGGTTTTCATCCAGCGGTAATACATCTGCATGAATTGTTCGACCGCTAGCTTGTCTCCGTCTGCCATGCCCCAAATGCCGGCGAGTTTTTTTTGATAGTCAAAAAGCAGTCGGTCTTCCGCTCTCCCGGCCAAGTTATGTAAGGCGAAACGCACCTGACTAAGGAATTCCTTGGCTTCCTTGAGCTGCTCAAGTTCAGTTCGGCTCAGGAAATCGGGTTCGTCGACGAGATCAAGACCGACATCAAAGCACCTGAGCGTGATCCATTCGATGACCTGCAGGTCTCGCAGCCCTCCCGGAGAACTCTTGATATTCGGTTCGAGCGCATATTCCGTGTTGCTGTGTTTGTCGTGACGATTTTGCTGCTCCCCGAGCTTGCCGCGGATGAAATCATTGGGTGGCCACATTTTGGAGATGTCGATCGTCGCTCTCAAAATGGGTTCCAGCGCAGCATCGCCGCTGAGATGACGTGCCTCCATCATGGTGGTCACCACCGTCAGGTCATCTCTAGCGAGTGCTTCGCACTCCGTCAGCGTCCTCACACTGTGTCCAATCTGCAGTCCGGTATCCCAAAGGCTTGTAATGAAGCGTTCGAATTTCTCCGACAGCGCCGTACCGGGCGCCTCGCGGGTTAGCACCAGAATATCGACGTCCGATTGGGGAAACAGTTCGCCTCTTCCATACCCCCCTACTGCGATCAATGCGGCTTCGGCGTCGTCCCCCACGTGCTCGGCCCAAAGGTGTTGTAACGCGGCGTCTACCGAGTCGCTTGCTGCAACCAGCAACGGTGAAACGGGTGTGCCGGGCTGAAATAATTCGGCGATGTGCGCTTTGGCACCCTGCAGGTAGCGGCGGACAGCAAGGGAGGATGTTTCGCTGTCTGACAGGAAATCAGCAATTTGAGGAAAGTTTGTTGCCACGGCCGTGCTAGAAGGGGAGGGTTTCATCCCGCCTCCGGGTCAGCACCTCGCAACCCGATTCCGAGACCGCAATGGTGTGCTCCCACTGAGCCGAGAGACGGCCGTCGCGCGTAGTCACCGTCCACCCGTCCCGGGCGTTGAGTTTAGTGTAGCGTTTGCCGGCATTGATCATCGGTTCCACTGTAAAGGTCATCCCCGGTTCAAGGCGCAGCCCGGTTCCCGCCTTGCCGTAATGCAGAACCTGTGGCTCTTCGTGAAATACGCGGCCAATACCGTGGCCACAGTATTCTCTGACTACCGAGTAATAATTGGATTCGGCGTGTTGTTGAATGACCTGCCCCAGATCGCCCAAAGTGGCGCCAGGTCTGATCAGCGCGAGAGCCTGATAGAGACACTCCTGAGTGACTCGCATTAATCTCTCTGCGTGGGGCGCTACGTCCCCCACCCCGACCATGATGCTGGTATCGCCGTGCCATCCGTCTTTGATCACTGTCACATCGATATTAATGATGTCGCCGTTCCGCAATTTCTTGGTGTCAGACGGGATGCCGTGACAGATGACCTCATTGACTGAGGTGCAAATCGATTTGGGAAAACCCTTGTAATTGAGGGGAGCCGGGATGGCTTTCTGCACGTTCACAATGTGGTCGTGACATATTCGGTCGATTTCGCTGGTGGTCATCCCGACAACCACCTGCGGGGCGATCATTTCGAGTACTTCCGCAGCGAGACGTCCGGCCTCACGCATCCCGTCGAGCTCAGATCCGGTTTTTGGCTTGATGGCGCTCATAACTCGCTGGCTGATTATGTTGCGTTGATGGAAAGACGCGCAGTGTACCCGACTCTGGGCATCAAATGGGGCCCGCTTTTACTGGAGGCGGGGCTGTGGTATAAAGCGCGCCGCTGAGCGCTACTCAGCGACTGCCATACAGGCAAATAGCACGTTTCCTCGCAGTTGCGGACCCGGGTGCCGACATAGTTGGTTGGAGCCGCTGGGGAGACGGAAGTGAAACCCAAACAGAGAGTTGAGTTATGACGCAAGTAAGTATGCGTGACTTGCTGCAGGCAGGTGCGCACTTTGGACACCAGACGCGATTCTGGAACCCCAAAATGGACCAATACATTTTTGGGGCCCGCAACAAGATTCACATTATCAATCTGGAGCACACGGTACCCGCCTTCAATGAGGCGTTACAGACCGTGCAGCGACTCGCCGAAAAGAAAAATCAGGTCATGTTTGTGGGCACAAAGCGTGCCGCAGGCAAAATTATCGAAGAGCAGGCCAGACGGTGCGGGATGCCTTTTGTCAGCCACCGCTGGCTCGGCGGTATGCTCACCAATTACAAAACGATTCGGTCCTCGATCAAGCGACTCAGAGAGCTTGAGGAGCAGGAGCGAGACGGGACGTTCGCCAAGCTCACTAAGAAGGAAGCGCTGATGCGCTCCCGAATGAAGGAAAAGCTTGAGCGCTCTATCGGAGGCATCAAAGAGATGTCGGGCTTGCCCGATGTGTTGTTTGTGGTCGACGTAGATCACGAGCGCATTGCGGTCACAGAGGCAAACAAACTCGGTATCCCCGTTATCGGTATCGTCGATACCAATAGCAACCCAGACGGTGTGGACTACGTGATTCCGGGCAACGACGATGCGATTCGTGCCATCAAACTTTACGTCGCGGCCGTTGCCGATGCAGTGCTCGCTGGAAGAGCACAGGCTGGAGAAGTAGTAGCTGCGGACGAGTTTGTCGAGGTCACTGAGCAGAGTGCACCGGTCGCTGAGGAAGCGGCGCCCGTGGTAGCGGCGTCAGCTGAAGCAGAGGCGACTGAAGCGTCTGCAGCCTCTGATAGCAGTGAGGCAGCAGAAGCTGAACCTACAGCCTCTTGATCCGTTCTTCAGTCAGGTAACAAGCATTACGAGGGCCTTGGCCCTCACATTTTCGACTTGTCCTCGTGCGGAGGGCTACTTAAAGAGGTGAGACCATGTCTGCTGCATTGGTAAAGGAACTCCGGGAAAGAACAGGACTTGGCCTGCTCGAGTGCAAGAAAGCATTGGCCGAGGCCGACGGCGACATCGATGCCGCTATCGAGGCGTTACGCAAGTCAAGTGGCATGAAAGCGGCAAAGAAAGCGGGCAGAACAGCCGCTGATGGTGTGGTCGCGATTCAAACTGCCGAGGACGGCAGTTTCGGAGCGATGGTTGAAGTCAACAGCGAGACCGATTTTGTAGCGCGCGATGAGAACTTTCTTGGTTTTGTGCAATCCGTGGTTCACAAGGCGTTTGATCAAAAGATCTCTGACGTAGAGAGCCTGGCAGCAGATGAAACGGAAGCTGCGCGTCAGGCGCTCGTGCAAAAAATCGGCGAAAATATCAGTGTTCGCCGAGTGGTGACTCACACCGCTGATGGCGGCGTCGTAGCTGGCTATGTGCATGGCAACAATCGCATAGCCGTACTCGTGTCTCTCAAAGGGGGATCTGAGGAATTGGCTCGCGACGTGGCGATGCATGTCGCTGCAGTAAATCCCCAAGTGGTTTCCCCCGCTCAAATGCCCGAGGAGACTGTGGCAAAGGAGCGGGAAATCTACGTGGCTCAGGCCGCGGATTCGGGCAAGCCTGCGGAGATTATCGAGAAGATGGTGGAAGGTCGCGTTCGCAAGTTTTTGGCTGAAAACAGCCTAACCGAACAGGCTTTCGTCAAGGATCCCGACACGACGGTGGGTAAGCTGGTCTCCTCGGCAGGGGCCGAGGTGCTTGGCTTCACTCGCTACGAGGTGGGAGAAGGGATCGAAGTAGAAAAAGTGGATTTTGCTGCGGAGGTGGCTGCGCAATTGGGCAATTGACGCCGTTGCGAGCACTCCGACTCCCGCGATGATAAGAATCACCAAGGTTTTTGTGTGAACTGAATCGCTTGGGTAAGTAGCATGGCTGTTGGGCTAGCCTCAGGTGGAGAAGGGCGTAGATGGCGGCGGACAAGGTCTATAAGCGCATATTGCTCAAGCTGAGCGGCGAGGCTCTCACGGGTCAGGAAGCCTTCGGTATTGATCCCAAAGTGCTGGATCAACTGGCACTGGAAATTGGTCAGCTGGTCGGTATTGGCGTCCAGATCGGGCTGGTAGTGGGTGGTGGTAACCTTTTCCGTGGCGCCGCGCTCAATGCCGCTGGTTTGGACCGTGTCACGGGCGACCACATGGGCATGCTTGCCACCGTCATGAATGCCCTGGCCCTGCGAGATGCGCTAGAGCGATCTAATATCGCGACTCAGGCGATGTCCTCCATACCCATGAGCGGCGTCGTGGAGCACTATGACCGCCGAAAAGCCATACGTGCACTGTCAAATGGCGATGTAGTGATTTTCGCCGCCGGTACGGGGAATCCTTTCTTTACCACAGATTCTTCAGCCTGCCTCCGTGGTATTGAGGTAAAGGCAGACGTGGTGCTCAAGGCAACCAAGGTAGACGGCGTTTACAGTGCCGATCCCGTGAAGGACCCTCAGGCGGTGAAGTATGACGTTCTGACCTACGACGAGGTTCTCGACAAGAAACTCGGCGTGATGGATTTGACCGCGATTTGCCTGGTGCGCGACCACGGCATGCCAGTCAGAGTATTCAATATGGCGCAACGCGGCGCACTGTTGAATATCGTGCGCGGTGGTGACGAGGGAACATTAATTCAGGCCTAGCGCAATGCGTGACGCGGGGATAGCGAGACACAAGCCATGATTGACGATATCAAGCAAGAAACAGAGGATCGCATGGGCAAAGCGGTTGAAGCCTTGTCCCACAACTTCAACAAGATCCGGACCGGCCGCGCGCACCCCAGTTTGTTGGACAGTATTCGTGTGGAGTACTACGGGGCAGAAACGCCACTGAATCAATTGGCTAACATCAACATAGAAGATGCGCGCACGCTGAGTGTGGTTGCCTTCGATAAGTCGATTACTCCCGATATTGAGCGGGCGATCCTGAAATCAGACTTGGGTTTGAATCCTGCGACGGCGGGCGAAGTGATGCGAATCCCCATGCCCGTGCTCACCGAAGAGACGCGTAAGGGCTACATCAAGCAGGCGCGCGCCGAGGCTGAGTCGGCTCGTGTCTCTGTCCGTAACGCCCGCCGCGATGCGCTGGGTATGTTGAAGGAATTGCTCAAGGAGAAAGAAATCTCCGAGGATGAAGAGCGTCGCGCGCAGGATGTCGTGCAAAAGCTCACAGACAGTTATGTCGCCAAGGTTGAGGCAGCACTTGCTGACAAAGAAACCGACCTGATGGCTATCTGACGGACTCTGGGGACGCCCGTTGAAAGCCTCTGATATCCAACTTCGCACGGTTCCGCGCCATCTGGCCATCATCATGGATGGCAATAACCGCTGGGCCCGGCGTGAGGGCTATCCCGGTGTGGCGGGCCACCGCGCCGGTGCCGAGGTGGTAAGAGCGATCGTGGAGGCCTGCGAAGCACGCGGCATCCGTTATCTCACGCTTTTTGCTTTTTCCAGCGAGAATTGGGGGAGGCCGCGAGCCGAGGTCCGTGCGCTACTGGCGCTACTATCACGCTATCTCCGTAACGAGGTGGCGAAGCTCGTTTCCGATGGCGTGCGGTTGAAGGTGATTGGCCGTCGCGACCGATTCAGTCCGGCTTTGCAGCGCCTGATCGCCGCGGCAGAGCAGGAAACCGCAGATTGCGAGCGCGCTACCCTGACCTTGGCGCTCGATTATGGTGGTCGTTGGGATATGGCGCAGGTAACCCAGTCGATTGCCCGCGATGTTGCGGCAGGTAAGGTAGTGCCTGCTGACATTGATGAGGCGATGATTTCTCGGCGATTGGCAACCTACGATCTGCCCGATCCCGATTTATGTATTCGCACGGCGGGAGAGACGCGGGTATCCAATTTCTTGCTGTGGCAGTTTGCCTACGCGGAATTCTGGTTTACCGAGGTGCTGTGGCCCGACTTTGACGAGAGCGTCCTTGATCTGGCACTCGCTGACTATGCGGTTCGGGAGAGACGTTTTGGTGTCCGCCCCTTACTGCATAGCTACTAGGTAGAGCTGAGGGGGATTGATGCTAAGGCAGCGCGTCATCACCGGGCTCCTTCTCGTCTTTGCCTTCCTGGCGACACTGGTTTTTGCGCCGCTAAGTGTTCAGGCGGTTCTGTTCGCCCTGGTTGCCACAGCAGGAGCCTGGGAATGGGCCAACTTAGTGGGTTTACGTTCAGTCGCAGTGCGCTTGCTCTACATGTCTGTGGTGCCAGCCGCCTGTTTTCTGTTGTGGTCGGAGGGTGGCGTGACAACAGGCCAGCCGGTTGCTGCCTCCCAGCCCTGGCTTGCGGCGAGTGTATTGCTTTGGTCGGCAATGCTGGTGGGTTTGAAGTACTACCCCACGGGCGGCTGGCTATGGCATCAGCCTCTGGTTAGAGCCTTGATGGGGTGGATTATGCTGACTGCGACGTGGCTCTCGGTGATGGCGTGTCTGCTATTCAACTACGGGACGGTCGCGCTTTTCATGCTGATTCTGACCGTAGCCGCCGCTGACATTGGCGCATATTTCGTCGGCCGTCGATTTGGTCAGCACGCTCTGGCTGAAGACATCAGCCCGGGCAAGACCTGGGAAGGATTTTGGGGCGGTATCGTTTGTGTGGTGGGTCTCACCCTGCTTGTCTGGCAAAACCTGCCGTTATCCCATCTGCATCTTGGACTGGGTTCGCTTTTGGTGCTTGGGCTGGCTACTGCCGGTGCCTCGGTTGTGGGTGATTTGACCTTAAGCTTGTTAAAGCGTGAAGTCGGTATAAAAGACTCGGGCTCTCTACTGCCCGGGCATGGTGGCGTTCTGGATCGACTGGACAGCATTTGTGGTGCCGCGCCCGTTTACGCACTGGGCCTTTTGTTGGTGGGGTACTGACCGTGATACAGGTCGCGGTATTGGGTGCCACAGGATCAATTGGTGAATCCACGCTGGACGTCATCAGCCGTCACCCAGATCGTTATCGGGCGACACTGCTTTCAGCGCATCGATCGGTTGCGCAAATGGAGGCGCTTTGCCGCCAGTATCGACCCCTTCATGCAGTGATGGGCGATGCAGATGCCGCCAGTGAGTTGGCGGACCGACTGAATGATGTGAAATCCGTCACGGTATCGTCGGGTCCAGAGGCACTGGACGATTTGGTGGCCGAATCAACGGTCGACACGGTTGTTGCAGGGATTGTTGGGTTTGCAGGGCTGCGCCCCACGATCAGCGCGGCGAATGCGGGTAAAACCATTTTATTGGCCAACAAAGAGGCATTGGTCAGTGCTGGCGCGCTATTCATGGAGACCGTGCGGCGGGGTGACGCTGTGCTCTTGCCTGTTGATAGCGAGCACAACGCAATGCATCAGTGCCTGCCAGTCCGGCCCAACGGCCGGCCGGATATGAGTAATGTCGAGAAAATCATACTGACTGCCTCGGGAGGGCCCTTTAGGGGGCGTTCGCGAAGTGCTCTGAGTGAGGTGTCACCCGAGGAAGCTTGCGCTCATCCAAACTGGTCTATGGGCAAGAAGATCTCTGTGGATTCCGCGACGCTGGCCAATAAAGGACTCGAACTGGCAGAGGCTTGCTGGCTATTCGATCGGCGCCCCGAGCAGGTCGAGATTGTGGTGCATCCCCAGAGCATCGTTCACTCAATGATTCGCTATCGAGACGGATCGGTCCTGGCGCAATTGGGGCAACCGGACATGCGGACGCCTATCGCGTATTGTCTTGCCTGGCCTGACCGTGTGGAGGCCGGTGTGGCGCCACTTGATATGGTGGCAGTTGGCAGGTTGGACTTTGAGGCACCAGACCTTGATGCTTTTCCCTGCCTTAGGTTGGCGCAGTCGGCCATTACGAAACCGGGCGGGATGTGCGTTTTCAGTGCGGCCAATGAGGTCGCTGTGGCGGCATTTCTCTCTTCCGATATCCGCTTCACCGAAATTGATCGGGTGATAGATCACGCCTTAGGGTCTGTCGATTTATCGGAACCTGATAGCCTCGAAGCAGTCAAAGATCTGGACTCGCGTGCCCGTGCCGCCGCACAGGAAGGGGTTGCGGCGTTTCGGGCCCAGACTGAAAAGCGTTAAAGGAAACTCATGTTGGAAACCCTGCAAACCATTGTTATTGCTCTCGTCACTTTCGCGATTGTAGTGGCGGTGCATGAATATGGACACTTTTGGGTAGCCCGCTTCAACAACGTTAAGGTACTTCGATTTTCTATTGGCTTTGGCCGACCGCTGATTCGCTGGCGCGGGGCGGATGATACGGAGTATGTGATTGCTGTCCTGCCGCTTGGCGGCTACGTGAGGATGGCAGACGAGCGTGAGGATGAGGTTGACGCCATAGATATCCCGAGGACCCACAACCGACAGTCAGTAGCTTGCCGAATGGCCATCGCCGTAGCGGGGCCGATGGCTAATTTCTTTTTGGCGGTTGCGGTGCTGTGGGTGCTTTTTTTTCGCGGCGAAATGGGTGTAGTGCCGCTGATTGATTCAGTGGCTGAAGGCTCGCTAGCGCAAGTGGCGGGCCTTGAGGCGGGACAGGAGATTCTCGCCATTGATTCCCGGCCGACGCCGACCGTGGCGGCAGTCAATTTTGCACTCCTCGAGCGATTGGGGGACTCCGGGACGCTGACAGTGTCTGCCGCATATCCCGGTTCGGATATCACTTATGAATCGGCGGTAACCCTCGCTGAATGGCTCAAGGGCGCTGAGCAACCCAACTTCCTGAGTGCTTTTGGGGTCACAATCAAAACGCCCCCCGTAGTGCCTCGTGTTGGCACCCTCGTTGAGGGTGGCCCCGCTGCCAAAGCAGGATTTGAAACGGGTGATCTGATTGTATTGGCCGACGGGCAGTCGCTTGGGCTATGGATGGATTGGGTCAACTATGTGCGCGCCCGTCCGAATCAGACTATCGATGTCACGGTGGAGCGGAATGACATCAGGATCAAGGTGCCTGTCACAACCGGCCGTATCGCCGCGGATAGCGGCGATATCGGTTCGGTGGGGATGGGTGTCGCGCTTCCCGAAATCCCCGAGACGCAGCTGCGGCGTTTCGACCGAGGTCCGCTTGAGGCGCTTTGGGCCGCCGTCGAGCGAACGGTGGACCTCGTGTCGTTCACTTTTACGTCGATCTCACGCATGCTGCAGGGCTTGATCTCGCCAAGCAATCTGTCTGGGCCGATTTCCATTGCACAAGTCGCGGCCTCCACCGCCGAGTCCGGCTGGGTGTCGTGGCTTGGTTTTCTGGCCTTGCTGAGCGTTTCCCTGGGGGCACTCAATCTGCTTCCGATACCCGTGCTGGATGGGGGTCACCTGGTGTTTTACGGTTTCGAGGCCCTCCTCGGCAGACCATTGCCTGAGCGCATTCAGATGATGGGCTATCAGATGGGCATGGTTTTAGTGCTCAGCATCATGGTATTTGCTCTGTATAATGATCTCTCGAAAATCTGACGAAGTCCTATGATCAGTTCCGTAATCCTGCTGTCTTGCCGGGCCGGGCCGCGTTTGTGTCGGCTCGCAGAGGCGATTTTATTCGGTGTGAGCGCAGGTTCAGGTGAAATGGTCCTATGCTGACGAAACGACGCCGTGAGTCGCGGTATGGCGACTGCCTGAAGCTTTTTCTCCTGATTATTTCTCTCGGGCAGGCAGGCTTCTTGTGGGCGCAGGACGGCGAGCCCTTCGTTATTCAGGATATTCGCGTTGAGGGATTGCAGCGTATCTCCCCCGGCAGTGTGTTTGCCGCCTTGCCCGTTGGCGTTGGCGATACCGCCGATGTATACGCTGTCCGGGCTGCGGCAAAGAGCCTGTTTTCGACGGGCAACTTTGATGACATTTCTATTGCCCGCGATGGCAGTGTTCTGGTGGTTGTGGTGGCGGAGCGGCCCAGCATCAGTGAGATTACGATTGACGGTAACAAAGCCATTGAAACCGAGGCTTTATTGGATGGCCTGAAAGGGGCTGGCCTGGCAGTGGGGCAGGTGTTCCAGCGCTCTACGCTTGAAGGTATGCAGCTTGAGTTGCAGCGCCAGTACGTGCTTCAAGGGCGTTACGACGCCACGATCGACTCTGAAGTTATCGCCGAACCGCGCAACCGCGTGTCCATCGCCATCGATGTTAACGAGGGAACGGTTGCTAAAATTAAACACATTAACGTGGTCGGCAACGCTGTTTTTTCTGATGAGGACCTGATCGACCTATTTGAGCTTAAGACGGGCGGCTGGTTTTCGTTTTTTACGAGTGATGACAAGTACTCCAAGGAGAAGCTGACCTCGGATCTGGAGACGTTGTCGTCCTATTATCTTGATCGTGGATATCTGCAGTTCAACATTGATTCAACCCAGGTGGCAGTCTCTCCCAGCAAGGAAGAGGTCTATATCACCGCAAATGTGACCGAGGGAGAGAAGTTCACCATCAGTGAAGTGGGCTTGTCTGGTGATCTGGTGCTGCCGGAGGAGGATCTGAATCGATTCCTCATCGTTCAACCTGAGCAAGTCTATTCGCAGCAACTGGTGACCGCGACCGAGGATTATCTGACTCGACGCCTGGGCAATGAGGGCTACAATTTTGCCAAAGTGACCGGCATGCCTGAGATCGATGAAGACACCAATACGGTGGCCATGAAATTCTTTATCGACCCCGGTAAGCGAACCTACGTCCGCCGCATCACCTTTGCGGGCAATCAGACCACAATGGACGATGTCTTGCGGCGAGAAATGCGCCAGATGGAGTCTGCTCCTGCTTCCTCTGCCGCGATCGAGCAATCGCGGATCAGGCTGGAGCGCCTGGGCTTTTTCAAGACGGCCGAAGTTGAAACCAAGGAGGTTCCTGGCTCGGACGACCTGATTGACGTCGATTTTGTGGTCGAAGAGCAGTCGTTTGGATCGATAGGTGGCAGCCTCGGCTACGCTCAGGATGCGGGGCTAATACTCGGCCTGAACCTGCAGCAGAATAATTTTCTTGGGACAGGAAGACGCGTGGGTGTATCGCTTAATTCTTCCCGGTATCAGGATGTGATCAGTTTCAACTATACGAACCCTTACTTCACCGAGGATGGGGTCAGCCGGGGTTTTGGCGTTTTTTATCGCAAGACCGATTTGTCCAAAATCAATGTCGCAAGCTATACGACGGACACATGGGGCGGCAGCATGAATTTTGGCTACCCCATTAGTGAAACCCAGCGTCTCGGGTTCTCCCTTGGCATCACGGATACCAAAATCACCTCGGGGTCCTATGCGGTTCAGGAGATCTCAGCCAGCCCGAAAATTGCCCCCGAGATCGAGTACTGGTTCTACTCAACCCTGCAGGCCGACGGCACTTACTCAGCCGCGGAGGTGCTGCAGCCGATTGATACGATTCCGCTGTCCGCGCTTTCGCCGCCGGAAAATGAGGGGTTTCTCGACCTCAATGGGGATCAATATCTGAACTGGACGCTGACCGGTAGCTGGATCCAGTCCACCCTGAACCGCGGCCAATTAGCGACAAGAGGTGCCTCGCAATCGGTGTCACTTGAGGTGGCTGTGCCGCCTTCGGACCTGGAATTTTACAAGCTGAATTATCGAGGCGAGATCTATTTCCCACTTTTTGGCGAGTTTACGCTTCACCTCCGTGGCGAGCTTGGCTACGGCGACGGGTTTGGCGCGACCAGTGAACTGCCGTTTTATGAACATTTTTTCGCGGGCGGATTCGGGTCAGTGCGCGGCTATGAAACCAACACTTTGGGGCCTCGCAGCACCCCGCCTATTGTCTATAGCGCGAATACTGCCGTGACCGGCATCGATGAAAATGGCCGCCCAACGCAATTCGGCGGTGAGGACGGGCGAGGGTACGGCTACAGCGTTGACCCGAGGACCGGCAAGATTCCGCTTCAGCAATTTTACAATGAACCGGATCCGTTCGGCGGGAACGTGTTGATAGAGGGTAGTGCAGAGGTGTTGTTCCCAATGCCTTTTATCAAGGACCGCAGTTCGCTACGGTCGGCCTTTTTCTTTGATGTAGGAAACGTTTTCAACACAAATTGCCGTGAAAATCAGGTGAATTGTTTTGGTATCGACGCCGGCGAATTACGATACTCTGTTGGCATAGGAGTAACGTGGTTGTCAGGTTTTGGTCCGCTGACGTTTAGTCTGGCGAAACCTTTGAATGCCAGTCCGATTGATGAAAGAGAAGTCTTCCAGTTCACGCTGGGGCGGGGCTTCTGACCGTAAGAAAAAATGGAGATGTCTCGATGAACGCACGAGTGTGGCTTGCAGGCCTGTTAATGGCAGTGTTGCCCTCGATGGTAATGGCGCAGGGCAGGATTGCCGTAGTGAATTTGGAGCAGGCGATTCTGCAGACCGATATTGCGCAGCAGCGGCTGCAGGAATTTGAGGCTGGCGAGGATTTCGCGAGCGATAAGGCCCAGTTCGATGCCTTGCGCGCCGAGTTGGATCAGTTGGTAAAGGACTTTCAGCGCGATCAGGCAGCAATGAGTGAAGAGGGTCAGGTGGCGGCGCGCCAAAAAATGGCCAGTAAGCAGTCTGACCTGGAGTACGTAGCGAAGAAATTGCAAACCCTGCAAACGCAAAATGCGCAGCGGGTAATGCAGGAGTTGGCTCCTCAGGCGCAGGAAGTGTTGCGGTCTATTATCGAGACTGATCAAATTGGACTGCTGTTACAGCAGCAGGCTGTGATCCACGCTGATTTGGGCTACAACATTACGGCGAAAGTCTCTGACAAGATGAATCAGTTGGGGGCGGAGTAATCCGGCATGCCAGCGCTGGGGGAGCTCGCCGCTGCTCTGGGGCTCGAGCTCAGGGGCGATCCTGATCGCCCCATTGTCGCGCTGGCGCCACTCGATCAAGCCACCTCAGACGAGTTGAGCTTTGTCTCCGAAAAAAAACACCTGTCGAAGCTTGATCAGACGCTTGCCGGCGCGGTGATCCTTCACCCTGACTGGTGCGAACGCTGGTCGGGGGATGCGCTGCTCAGCGAATCTCCCTATGTCGCTTTCGCCCGGGCAACGCATATTTTTGACAATCACCCCGTTGCGACGGGTTGTATACACCCCAGTGCGGCCGTCTCCGACGCCGCAAGACTAGGGGAAGCGGTCACCGTTGACGCTGGCGCCTGCGTGGAAGCGGATGTCGAATTGGGTAATCGCGTTTGGATTGGAGCGGGAGCTTACGTGGGTCACGGCGCGATCATCGGTGAAGATACGGTTATCAAGCCCGGGGCTGTGGTGTGTCATGCGGTGAGAATAGGCGCGCGTTGCACGATCCATCCCAATGCCACCATCGGCGCGGATGGGTTTGGGTTCGCTCCGGGTGCCGATGGCTGGGTAAAAATCGCGCAGCTGGCGTCGGTGGTAGTTGGTGACGATGTGGAGATCGGCGCGAATTCCACCGTCGATCGCGGTGCGCTGGAGGATACCGTGGTTGAAGATGGCGCGATCATCGACAACCTGGTGCAAATTGGTCATGGAGCCCGCGTGGGTTCCCGCACGGCGATTGCGTCACAGGCGGGAATTTCGGGTAGCACTCGGATCGGTGCCAGGTGCGTGATTGCCGGACAGGTCGGTATGGCAGGGCATTTGACCATCGCAGACGACGTGCATATTGGTGGTCAGGGCCGAGTTGCAAGCTCCGTCGATGAGCCCGGACATTATTCGTCTGGCACACCGATTCAACCGCTTCGAGCATGGTTGCGGAGTGCGTCACGTTTTACCCAGTTGGACCAGATGGCGCGCCGCATAGCGGATCTGGAAAAAGCGCTGGCGGTAGAGAAAGAAAAGGATGAGGGTAAATGAAGCTGAATATTGAAGAAATTCGCAATCGTCTCCCTCATCGTTATCCGTTTCTATTAGTCGATCGTGTAGTGGAGGTGGTACCCGGCGAGCGCATCGAGGCGTACAAGAATCTCACTATCAATGAGCCTTTTTTTGATGGTCATTTTCCTGGAATGCCCGTGTTCCCCGGGGTTTTGCTGCTTGAAGCCATGGCGCAGGCGGCAGGGATTCTCGGCTTTGTGACCATGGATAAGACCCCGGCAGACGGTTCGATCTATTATTTTGTAGGGGCAGACGATCTGCGCTTCAAAAGACCCTGTGTGCCGGGCGACCAAGTAAAGCTCTTCGCCAAGATCATCAGTGAGCGTCGGGGCATTTGGAAATTTGAAGTAGAAGCCCGAGTCGACGACGAGCTGGCGGCGGCGGGAACGATTTTGTGCGCTAACCGTTGAGACGTGATACACGATAGCGCCATAGTTCATCCCGACGCCCGAGTTCATGAATCGGTTGAAGTAGGCCCGTGGACCCTGATCGGCCCCGATGTCGAAATCGGCGCAGATTGTGTTATCGAATCTCACGTGGTGATCAAGGGCCCAACCCGTATTGGTGAGCGAAATCACATCTACCAGTTTTCGACGTTAGGCGAGGCCACGCCCGATCTGAAGTATCGCAACGAGCCGACTGAATTACATATCGGCGATGACAACGTGATCCGCGAAAATGTGACGATACATCGGGGTACGGTACAGGATCGATCTCTCACCGAGATTGGTGATCGTAATCTCCTGATGGCCTATGTACACATAGGGCATGACAGCATAGTCGGCAGCGACACTATCCTGGTGAATAACACTGCTCTGGCTGGGCATGTCATTGTGGGAGATTGGGCGATTTTGTCCGGGTACACGCTGGTCCATCAGTTTTGCAAGATTGGCGCTCATAGCTTTAGTGGCATGGGAACCTCTATCGGCAAAGACGTTCCGGCTTTCGTCACGGTGGCGGGGAGCCCGGCTGAAGCTAAAACGATCAATGTGGAAGGTCTGCGGAGACGCGGTTTTGATGCGGCAGAAATTGCTGAGCTTCGGCGCGCCTTCAAAATCGTTTATCGGCAGAGTTTGACGCTCGACGTTGCCATCGACCGACTTCAAGGCATGGTGCAAGACACGCCCAGTATTCAAACTCTTGTAGATTCTCTTCTGCAATCGCAGCGGGGCATAGTCCGTTAGTGTCAGTTGATACATTGCGGCTCGGTGTGTGCGCAGGCGAAGCGTCTGGCGACATTCTGGCAGGAGCAGTGATCAGCGATTGGCGTGCTCGGCGACCGAGCCTTGCAGTGCAGGGCATTGGCGGCCCGAAGATGCAAGCCGCGGGGTGCGACTCGCATTACGAGATGGACCGGCTCTCGGTTATGGGTCTGGTAGAGCCCATCAAAAGGCTTCCTGAACTCCTGAGTATTCGTCGTGGGCTGATCGACCAACAGCTCGCATGGGAGCCCTCATTGTTTTTGGGAATCGACAGTCCGGATTTCAATTTGGGAGTTGAGAGGCGCCTGCGTACAGCAGGTATCCGTACAGCCCACCTGGTGAGTCCTTCAGTCTGGGCCTGGCGCAAGGGCAGGATCAGAGGCATCCGTGAATCAGTCGATCGAATGCTGTGTTTGCTGCCGTTCGAGGTGGCGGTTTACCAAGAAGCAGACATCGACGCGGTCTGTGTGGGCCACCCCTTGGTGGACGATTTGCGAGGCATGCCGGGGTCAGAACAGGTGCGTCAGGTGCTCAATCTGCCCACAGACAAGCCTGTCATTGCAGTGCTTCCCGGTAGTCGCGAGGCGGAAGTGCGACACTTGATGCCATTATTTGCCGAGACGATGGCGCAGCTTCAGCAAGGGGACCATACGCTGCGATTTGTAGTTCCTGCAGCCAGTCCGAGGCTGGAACGACAGATCAAGGCATCGCTCACCGACCGCGCCCTCAATGTGACCGTGGTGTCTGGTGGGGGCCGGGAAGCCATACGCGCCAGTGATGCAGTCTTGATCGCTTCGGGTACGGCGACCCTGGAGGCCATGCTGATGGGTAAACCCATGGTGATTGCCTACCGCATGGCGTCTCTTTCCTGGCACATCATGTCGCGTATGGTTACCTTGCCTTACGTTGGGTTGCCGAACATTCTCGCGGGCCGACAGGTCGCGCCGGAGTACCTGCAGGATGAAGCGACCCCGTCAAACCTCGCTAACGCGTTGCGGAGGATATTGGATGGGGCAGGCGACGAGCAGATTGCGATTTTTGCCGAATCAGCTGAGCAGATTGGTGGGCGGTTTGCGGAGCGCACCGTAGAGGCGCTGGAGTCACTCATAGAGGGTTGATGAAAACAACGGATCTGTTCCAAAGTACTGACGGGCATGTGATTGCGGGTGTCGATGAAGTCGGTCGAGGCCCACTGGCAGGTGATGTCGTTGCGGCGGCAGTGATTCTGGGCCCTTCTGGCCTCGAGGGTCTCACGGATTCCAAAGCATTGTCGGAGATCAGGCGGCTTGAGCTGGCGGAGCGGATTCGCACAGACGCGGTCGCATGGGCAATCGGGCGAGCCGGGGTGGAAGAGATTGATGCGCTGAATATTCTGCAAGCCTCTCTGTTGGCAATGCGGCGCGCGGTGGAGGCATTGTCAGTACAGCCCACTTTGGTGCTAGTGGACGGCAACCGATTGCCAGAGTGGCCATATGAGTCCCGGGCCATTGTTAAGGGAGACCTCACCGAACCCGCCATCAGTGCTGCCTCGATCATCGCCAAAGTGACGCGGGACCAAGAGATGGTCGAGCTGGACCGAGAATACCCCGGGTATGGTTTTGCGAGTCACAAGGGTTATCCCACCAAGACCCATCTGGCTGCACTAATGCGTTTGGGGATCTCACGAATTCACCGACGCAGTTTTGGGCCCGTGAAACGGTTGCTGGTAGACCCCGAGGTGAGATAGCTTGGCCCTATGATCCCTTTCGTTCATCTCCGCCTTCATACAGAGTACTCGCTTATCGATGGGCTGTTACGGATCAAGCCCACTATGGCTCGAGTGGCCGAGCTGGGTATGCCGGCCGTGGCTATTACGGATCACCACAATTTTTTCGGGCTGGTCAAAGCCTACAAGGCCGCTTCCGAATTAGGCATCAAGCTCATAGTCGGCGCTGACCTTCACGTGATCGACCCTGTCGATGAGGAACGCCACCACGAGCTGTGTTTGTTGGCCCAAAATGAGGCCGGTTATCAGAACCTGATGTGGCTGCTTTCGCAATCCTATCGAGAGGGGCAGTACCTCGGACGACCCAGAGTCAGGCTCGATTGGATTCGGGATCACGCCGGCGGATTGATCGCGCTTTCCGGTGGTCGACAAGGCGATATCGGGCAAGCGCTTCTGAACGGGCGCGAGGCGGATGCGCGCGCTGCCTTGTCCCGTTGGTTGGACTGGTTCCCTGATCGGTTCTACATCGAACTCCAGCGAACGGGTCGCGCCAATGAGGAGGATTATCTTCACGCTGCAGTTGATCTTGCTGGAGAGCAGGGTTGCCCCGTTGTTGCGACAAATGATGTGCGATTTCTCAGTCCGGATGAATTCGAGGCACATGAGGCGCGGGTGTGTATTGGTGATGGCCGAACACTTGACGATCCGCGCCGGGCGCGCCTGTACTCCGAGCAGCAGTATCTGCGAACGGCAGCTGAGATGGTGGAACTGTTCGCCGACATACCAGAGGCCCTCGAAAACACCGTTGAAATTGCGAAGCGGTGTTCCGTTTCGATGGTGCTCGGGCAGCCGTTTCTGCCGAATTATCCGGTGCCTGAAGGTGAGAGCATCGAACAATATTTGAGCCGATTGTCCCATGAAGGGTTGAGTCGGCGTTTTTCCGATTGGGATCAGGCGCAGCTCGCGCCCTATCGTGAGCGTCTTGATTTCGAGTTGGAAACCATCAACCAGATGGGCTTTCCCGGCTATTTTCTTGTGGTCATGGACTTTATTCGCTGGGCCAAGCAGCAGGACATTCCCGTGGGGCCGGGTCGAGGATCGGGTGCGGGTTCGTTGGTAGCTTATGCGCTGGGGATCACCGATTTAGATCCGATCCAGTACGACTTACTCTTCGAGCGATTTCTGAATCCGGATCGAGTATCCATGCCGGATTTCGACGTCGATTTTTGTATGGAGCGACGCGATGAGGTGATCGAGTACGTGGCCCAAACCTACGGGCGACACGCTGTCTCTCAGATCATTACTTTCGGCACCATGGCGGCCAAAGCGGTAGTGCGGGATGTGGCGCGGGTGCAGGGCAAACCCTATGGGCTGGCAGATCGGATGTCGAAGCTGATTCCGTTTGAGGTCGGTATGACGCTTACCAAAGCGCTCGAGCAGGAAGAACAGCTCGTGCAATTGCTAGAGGAGGACAGCTCCGCTCAGGAAATCTGGGACATGGCCGTTCAGTTAGAGGGCGTGGCCCGTAACGCGGGCAAGCACGCGGGTGGCGTGGTCATTGCTCCGTCCGAACTGACTGACTTTTCGCCCATCTACTGCGACGAGGATGGTGGTGGTGTCGTCACCCACTACGACAAGAACGACGTCGAGGAAGCTGGGCTGGTGAAGTTTGACTTTCTCGGGCTCAGGACGTTGACCATCATTCAGTGGTCCATCGCAATGATCAATGCGCAGGGCAAAGGTGAGCTTGACATTGACCAGCTTCCGCTCGATGACCCCGACGTGTTCAGGTTGCTTCAGGCGGGCGATACCACGGCGGTATTTCAGCTAGAAAGCCGCGGGATGAAGGAGCTGATCAAGAATCTGAAGCCGGATTGTTTTGAGGACATCATTGCGCTGGTGGCCCTCTTTCGTCCCGGACCGCTTCAGTCCGGCATGGTTGAAAATTTTATTAACCGCAAGCACGGTCGGGAGGCCATTGCCTTCCCAGACGCCCAATACCAGCACGAATGTCTCAAACCCATTCTTGAGCCCACGTACGGCATCATTCTGTATCAGGAGCAGGTCATGCAGATTGCTCAGGTGATGGCGGGCTATTCTCTGGGTGGTGCTGATCTCCTGCGTCGCGCCATGGGCAAGAAAAAGCCTGAGGAAATGGCTGAGCAACGCAGCGTGTTTGAGTCGGGCGCTGCAGCAAAAGGTATTGACCCGATACTAGCGATCAAAATCTTTGATCTGGTCGAGAAGTTCGCCGGTTACGGGTTCAATAAATCGCATTCCGCAGCCTATGCTTTGGTGTCCTACCAGACCGCTTGGCTGAAGACGCATCATCCAGCCGAATTCATGTCAGCAGTAATGAGTTCTGATATCGATAACACCGATAAACTACTGACTTTCCGGGATGAGGCCCGCCGAATGGGGCTGCAGGTGCTACCACCCTCTGTTCAGGAGGGGCTCTATGCATTTTCAGTCAACAGCGAGGGTCATATCCGCTACGGCCTCGGCGCTATAAAAGGGTTGGGCGAGGGCCCCATCGCCAATTTGCTGGCGGCGCGAGAACAGGGCGTCTTTAAAAATCTGTTCGATTTATGCGCTCGCACTGATCCGCGTAAGGTCAATCGACGCGCGCTGGAGGCGCTGATCAAAAGCGGAGCGTTGGACGAGCTTGGTGTTGAACGGTGGATCTTGCTGGCGGCACTCGATGATGCCATTCGCGCGGCGGAACAAGTTGCGAGCAACGCGGCAGCCGGCATGCAGGATCTTTTTGGTGAGGTGATCGTCGCCGATGAGTCTCAAGATGACCCTTACCGGGAGCACCGGCACGCACGTCCTTGGACACTGACTGAGTTGCTCAATGCAGAAAAAGAAAGTCTGGGTAGCTTCCTCAGTGGCCATCCTATGGAGGCCTATGAGAGCGAGATCAGAAAATTTGCGCCGCGGAGGATTCGCGAACTGCAGGCCAGCAATCAGGGCGTAGTTGCTGGTTTGATTCTGGATCTGCGGACGATCAAGACCCAGCGCGGTCCCATGGCCGTTCTGAAACTGGACGATGGCTCTGGGCAAATCGAGGCGACCGTCTACAACGACGTCTTTACTGAGCACCGTGATTTACTGCAGAAAGACCGAATTGTATTGCTCGAGGGTCGACTCCAGCTCGATGACTTTAATGGCGGATTGGCGCTCAGGACCAAGACCGTCCGATCCCTCGAGGAAGCCAGAAAAGCCAAAGTGTCCCAGTTGAGGCTGCGGGTGCACAGCCATCGCGTTGACGAGCGCTTCAATACGCAACTTGCCAATACCCTCCGCACGGCGGTGGGCGGACAGTGCCCCGTAGTGATGGAATATGTTCAACCGATGGGTTCAGTGGCGGTGCGTCTCGGCGGGGCCTGGCAGGTACATCCCAGCGACGCGCTCTTGGATGAACTGAGAATTGCCGTGGGTCACGATGCTGCTGACTGGATTTATGAGTCGTAAGTTGTGGTTCGCCGCAGTAGCCGGCCTGGCGGCCTGTGGGGAGGCACCGCCGCCCTGCACCGAGAGCATTGCGCCGTTTGCGGCTCAAACTGCGGGATGCCTGGTGTCGGACCCGCGAGGCATATTGCTGGTGCGTGACTGGCGCGGGCAACTGGCCTTGCCGGGCGGCAGCGTTTTGGACGGTGAAAGTGCGCACTGCGGGGCAGAGCGGGAGACGTTTGAAGAAACGGGATTGCCTGTCGCCGCCCAAATGCTGGCACAGCGCTTCGATAATGGCTTTCACCTGTTTTGGTGTCAGGCGGAGCTGGTTGATCAGCCCCGCATACACCGGCCTCTGGAGGTCAAAGAGGTGGGTTGGTGGCAGCCTGCCGAGCTCTCCGGGGAGCAATGGCGGTATCCCGGACAAGGGGAAGTGATCCTTGAACTGATCCGCACGCGCAACCCGTAGCGTTACAGAAAACCCTATTCAGCAGCTCAATTACTCAAAAAAAAGGAACCTTCACATGGACAATCAGGGCCCCAGCACACAAGGCATTGAAGCCGCGGTCTTTCGTCGATTACTGGCACATTTGGACAACCGCAAAGACGTGCAGAATATCGACCTGATGAATCTGGCTGGATTTTGTCGAAACTGCCTTTCCAAGTGGTACGCGGAGGCCGCTGAACTGGAAGGTATGCGTCTCGATAAAGAGGCGGCCCGAGAGATTGTTTACGGAATGCCTTATGAAGACTGGAAAGCGCAATACCAAACCGAGGCGACGCCAGAGCAACAGGCCGCCTTCGAAGCAGGTAAGTAGGGTTTAGCCGGGGAGTGACTCGAGCACTTTATCCAGCGACACGACGTCAGCATATTTGGCATTCAGATCGTAAAGATTGGCTTCGTGAGCCTCCGGATCTCGATCACCACAGGCTTCTCGCGGAACCAGTACCCGATAGTTATTTTGGAGGCCGTCCACGGCGGTGGCGCGAACGCACCCGCTGGTGGTCAACCCGGTAACGACCACCGAATCCACATCGTGGGCCTTGAGCCAGTTGTCCAGGTCGGTGCCGTGAAAACTGCTTGCATGCCGCTTTTCCAGTTTCAGATCTGACTCTTCAATGGGCAGCCTCGGGTCAAACTTTACCCAGGGGGAATCCGGGGTCAGCAGGTTCAATGCAGGTACACGGGATCGGAAAACCGTCGCCTCGTCATCGCTGCGATAAATCACTGTTGTGAGCACGATAGGCAGCTTGGCGCGGTGAAAGGCGTTCATCAGCTCGATATTAGCCGCGACAACGGAGTCTGCTTCGGCACCGAGAGGGCAATCCGGGTCGGTGAAGCCAACGACCACATCAACAACGATCAGTGCGGGTCGTTGTCCCATTCCCGCGTCAATGCGCTCCAGAGCTTTGCGTTCATTCATGGCTGGCATCTCAGTAATTGACGCGAGTACTATGGCCGCATGATGATCGATCCCGCATCGTTGCGCCAGCGAATTCAGGATTACCCATAAAATGAGTGAAGTGCTGACCACGCCAGTGGATGTGAGCGCGCTGCTCGACGCCGATTGGCCGGAGTGGCGGTCCGCCCTCGAAGATATCCGCAGAGAGTACGGTAACGAAGGGGTTCGAGCCCTTTTGCGGCGTCTGCAGGAATACAGCATCGACCAGGGAGTGACGCTCTCGGATGCATTGCTCAACACGCCGTACACCAATTCCATCGGACCGGAAGAACAACCCCCCTATCCCGGCGATTTAGAACTCGAGAAACGGATCGAGAACATCATTCGCTGGAATGCAGCGGCTATGATTCTTCGCGCCCAGGATGCGGGTGCTGGCCTCGGTGGCCATATTGCAACCTACGCGTCAGCAGCGACTGCAATGGAAACGGCGTTTCACCATATTTTTAGTGCTGCAGGTCGCGGCGATTTGGTGCTGCCGCAGCCCCATGCAGCCCCGGGTATCTACGCCAGAGCTTTTCTGGAGGGCAGGCTGAGCGAGCAGCAGTTACGCAATTATCGCCGCGAGTTAGGGGAGGGGGGAGGATTGTCATCCTATCCGCATCCTCGCTCGATGCCCGACTTTTGGCAGGTGCCAAACGCGTCCATGGGGCTGTCGATACCCATTTCGATTTATATCGCTCGTTTTGCAAAGTATCTGCAGCACCGCGGTCTACTGGCGCCAGACGACGCGCGCATTTGGTGCTTTATTGGCGATGGTGAAGCCGACGAGCCCGAAGTTTTGGGCACAATCAACATCGCTGCCCGGGAGCGATTGGATAACCTCATCGTGGTGGTCAATTGCAACTTGCAGCGGCTCGATGGACCGGTACGTGGCAACGGAAAGATCATTCAGGAGCTGGAGCGCGCTTTTCGAGGGGCAGATTGGCAAGTGCTCAAGGTGATTTGGGGAAGCGGTTGGGACGCACTGCTTGCCGCGGACCATGATGGTGTGCTCCGCCACAGAATGGAGGAATGTCTCGACGGAGATTACCAGCGGTATTCCATTCTCCCGGGAGATCAACAGCGAGAGCATTGGGTGCATGGCGATCCGCGGCTTGAGCAGTTGATGAATACGCTGACCGATGCGGAGGTAGCGCAGATAAAACGGGGCGGGCAGGACCCCAAGAAGCTTTATGCCGCCTACCGGCGTGCATGCGAGAGCGAAGATCGTCCCACAGTGATCCTTGTCAAAACGGTTAAGGGCGACGGGATGGGTTCCGCGTTACAGGGGCGCAATACGGCGCACCAGAAGAAAGATCTCTCCCGCGAGGAGCGCGTTGCCTGCGCCCGTTCTTGGGGCATTCCACTCGATGATGAGGCGATCGCCCGAGCTGACTTTTATCGCCCTGAAGACGACAGCGAGGAAATAGCCTATCTGCGCGCCAGACGCGAGGCATTGGGAGGTTATCTACCCGAGCGCCGCGTCCAGGCATCCACTCTGGTCGCACCGGACTCGGACGTGTTTGACGGTTTCGACGGCGGTTCCAACGAACGGCTGATGTCTACCACGTCAGCCATGGTTAGATTGCTGGCCAAATTGCTTAAAGATCCCCATGTGGGTGAGTTCATCGTGCCCATCGTGCCCGACGAGGCTCGCACTTTCGGTATGGACGCCCTGTTCAAGGTAGCGGGTATCTACTCCCCGGACGGTCAGCGATACACGCCGGTAGACGCGGAATCGCTTAATACTTACCGGGAAGCCATCGATGGGCAGATCCTTCAGGAGGGCATCTGCGAGGCCGGGGCGATCGCCTCGTTCATTGCGGCAGGGACTGCCTATGCGACGTTCGCGGTACCGACCATCCCTTTTTATATTTTTTACTCCATGTTCGGTTTTCAGCGAGTGGGAGACATGATCTGGGCCTCGGCCGACATGATGGCGCGCGGCTTCCTCCTTGGTGGCACAGCCGGTCGCACCACGCTCAATGGAGAGGGTTTGCAGCATCAGGATGGCCACTCACCGATCCTCGCCAGCACCGTGCCATCGGTAAGAACTTACGATCCCGCGTTTGCCTGGGAGCTGGCGGTTCTCGTGGAATATGGCATTCAGAGAATGTTCATTGAAGACCATGACGAACTGTTTTACTTGATGATGTATAACGAAGCGCTTCCCATGCCCGCACGCCCGGACCTACCTGACCTCGATCAAGGCGTGACGCGCGGTGGCTATCTGTTGGAAGAGGCAGATGGCGACGGTCCGCGGATCAACTTGCTGGGCTCAGGCACCATTCTCTTTGAGGTACAAAAGGCGGCTGAGCAATTACGTTCTGAGGGATATGCCGTCGCCGTATACAGCATCACCAGTTTTATCGAGCTTGCGCGGGATGCCGAGCGCACGGAAATCGCATCGCGAACGCTGTCAGATGTGCAGACGAGCTGGCTCAGCCGATTATTTGCAGAGCCAGGAATCCCCGCGCTGGCAGTCACCGATTACATGACTGCGTTGCCGAGGATGATTGCGAGTTGGATGCCGGGACCCTATACCGCACTGGGCACTGACGGTTTTGGTATGAGTGAGCGACGCGAGGATCTGAGAGCGCATTTTCGGGTTGACGCGGCATCGATCGCGGAAACCGCGCGCTCGCTGGCACAGGACTCGGTCTGATCATTGTTGTGGTGAGAAGATAAGCGCGGCGCTACACTTCGGGGTCTCGTAACTGACTGCTGACGGGTTGCGATACTGGGTGTTGGTTTTGAGCGACACCTGACGAATTGAGGATAGTGATGTGGCAGAAAGAGTGATTGTCAAAGAGGTTGCGGCCAGAGACGGTCTGCAAGCCCAACCAAAGCATTTAACGGTGGAGCAACGGATCAGTCTGTTGGAGGCGCTGGCGAAAACGGGCGTGCCAGAACTTGAGATAGGCTCTTTTGTATCGCCAAAGGCAGTACCGCAAATGGCGGGGACAGATGAAATTGCGGCCAACCTCCCTGCCGCGACGCTGGACTACAGTGCTCTGGTACCCAACATGAAGGGCTATGAGTTGGCTGTTCGCGCCGGGATCAAGAGCCACGCCATTGCGCTGGCTGCCACCGAGCAAATGAATCAGAACAACATCAGAAAAGGACTCGAAGATACTTTCCTGATGGGCGAAGAACTTCTGGACCGCGCGTTAAGCGAGGGGGTAGCCATTCACGCGTATCTTGCGGTCGCTTTTGAGTGCCCGTACGAAGGTGCGGTGTCGGAGGATCGAGTGCTGGCTCTGGTGGAGCGTTTAATGGCGCACCAGCCAGCGCGACTGGTCATTGCTGACACGATCGGAGCGGCGAACCCTGCCGCAGTGCACGCCATGATGCAAAAGCTGGTTGATCGCTACGGGCCTGAACGGCTCGGTTGCCATTTTCACGACACGCGAGCCATGGGGCTCGCAAACGTCTATGCCGCGCTGACCGCAGGTGTAAGGCAGTTTGATGCATCCGCGGGTGGCTTGGGCGGATGCCCATTCGCGCCCGGCGCCAAGGGCAATGTGGCGTCTGAAGACGTGGTCATGCTGTGTGAGTCGATGGGTTTTGCGACCGGAATCGATATGCCCAAGTTACTCGATGCCGTAGCGTTACTCGGCGAGATGATTGGCACGCCTCAGGGCGGTAGAGCACACAGTTGGCTTGCCAAGCAATGCGCATGAGTTGATCGCTGTGCGGGTATCAGATGCCATCGTGGGAAGGCAAAGTATCCGCGCTTTCCAAAGCGATAGAATGGTCAATGATGAGCAAATTGAGCAATTGCTCAACATTGCGGGACGCGCCCCCTCGGGCTCCAACATTCAGCCGTGGCATGTTTATGTCGTGCGCGGTGAGAGAAAAGAGCGGATCACCGAGGCGTGTTCGGCACGCTATCTTTCCGGGGATGAGGGGGCTTATGAATATGCCTACTATCCTCGCGAGTGGCGCCAGCCATACATTGGCCGCCGGCGCCAAACTGGGTTCGGCCTATATGGCTTACTCGGTATAGACCGGAAGGATGACGCCGCGGTGAAGCGTTACCGGGTGCAGAATTATCAGTTTTTCGGTGCGCCTGTTGGTCTGTTTTTCACAATAGATCGAGACATGGAGCAAGGTAGTTGGCTCGACTATGGGATGTTTTTACAGTCCTTTATGCTCGCGGCGAGGGAGATGGAAATGGAAACCTGCGCGCAAGCGGCTTTTTGCCCCTACCATGACAGCGTAATGCCGATACTGGCGGCGCCAGCGGAACAGATGCTGGTGTGCGGAATGTCGCTGGGGTACGCGGATCCCGACGCACTGGTCAATACCTATCGCACTGATCGCTTGGATGCACGGGAGTTTATGACGGTGCTGCAATAAGCTGCACTCAGCTCGCGCGGGCAACCATCTGCTTGGCGATGATCATGCGCTGAATCTCGTTGGTTCCCTCTCCGATACACAGTAGCGGCGCATCGCGATAAAAGCGCTCGATTTCATACTCGGGTGAATAGCTGTAACCCCCGAACACCCGCATGGCATCCAAGCTGTTCTGCACCGCCGCCTCCGAGGCAAAGAATTTCGCCTGTCCGGCTTCGAGGTCGCAGCGCTCGTGACGGTCGAACTTGTCGGCCGCTTGATGAACGAGTAACTCGGCCGCCGCCGCGCGAGTCGACATTTCAGCCAGCTTGAGCTGAATAGCCTGATGTTCGGCAATGGTTTTACCGAAGGTCTTGCGCTCCATCGCGTAGTGAAGCGCCATATTGGTCGCCCCTTTGGCCATGCCGGCGCCTCTGGCGGCAATATTAATCCGCCCGAGCTCGAGTCCTCCCGCGACCTGTTGGAACCCTTTGCCTTCTTCGCCGCCCACCAGATTGTCGGCAGACACTCGGAAATCCTCGAAAATCAGCTCTGCACTGTCGATGGATCGGTAACCCAGTTTCTTCAGTTTTTTGCCAACGCTGAACCCCTCGCCTTTTTCACAGATAAACAGGCTCATGCCACGATGAGGTGGCGAAGCGCTGGGGTCGGTTTTGGTCAGTACCGCCAGACAGTTGCCGTTAATGCCGTTCGAGATCCAGGTTTTAGTGCCGTTGAGCACATAGTCGGAGCCATCTTGTTTGGCTACCAGACGGATACCCTGTAAATCAGACCCAGCGTCCGGTTCAGTCAGGCCAATGCCGCCGCGTAACTCCCCCGTCGCAAACTTTGGCAGAAAGCGTTCTTTTTGGGCTTGTGTTCCCGCTCGCTCTACGCAGCTGGCCATGATCAAGTGCGAATTGAATATGCCCGAAGGCGCCATCCACACTTCGCAGATGCGCGACACGATCCGAGCATAGGTCGATGCGCTCAAGCCCAGGCCGCCGTAGGCCTCGGAGATGGTTGCGCCAAATAAGCCCAGCTCTTTCATTTGTTCAACGAGGTCGCTGGGGTATTCATCTGCTTGGTCGTACTCTCGGGCGATAGGGCGAAGCTCTTGTTCTACCCACTTGTCAATGGTGGCCAGAATTTGCTGCTCTACTGACGCATCATGGCTCATATAGTTACTCCTGAAACGGCGGGTTTAGGCTGGGTTGCGTTTGGGTATAAGGATCTGGCGCTCAAAGACGCAGACCTCGGTGTCATCTTGATTGATACCCCGGGTCAGCACGCTGACTATGCCGGCGTTCGGACGGGAGCGAGATTCGCGCTTGTCGAGCACTTCGGTATTTGCATACAGGGTATCACCGGGGAAGACGGGCGCTGGCAGCTTGATTTCTTTCCAGCCTAGGTTGGCAATCGCAGCAGCACTCACGTCGGAGACACTCATCCCCACAACAATCGCCACGGTCAGTGGGCTGGCCACCAGTGGGCGACCAAACTCGGTCTCGGCGGCATATTCCTCGTCGAAATGAAGGGGGTGCGTATTCATGGTCAAAAGCGTGAACCAGGCATTGTCCTGTTGTGAAATTGTTCTGCCGGGGAGGTGGTGGTAAACATCACCTACCGTGAAGTCTTCAAACAGCCGGCCGGACTGGTGAGCATATCGCTCGCGCGCGGAGGTTTTCGCCATGATGAGTTTCCTGTTGTAGAGAATGAGACGAATCGGGTTGTGGCAACCGGATATGCATCTAAAATGTCTGGACAAATGAAGTCTGGGGGGTTGGAACACGTCATGCAAGCGGAGCCAAGAAAAATCCGTTCGGCGAAGCGTAAAAATGGGGCTTCGTCGGCACCCCTCTATCGCCAGATCTCTGAGACGCTCCTTGAGGGTATCAGAGAGGGGAAGTTTCCCGTGGGCAGTTTTTTGCCGGGAGAGCTAGATCTTATCGACCGATACGATGCCAGCCGACACACCATTCGCGAGGCGCTTCGGGTGCTTGAGGATATGGGTTTGGTGAAACGCCAGCGCGGACGTGGAACGCTGGTGGTCTCCACAGATGCCACTCCCGCCTTTGTGCAAACGGTGCGGTCACCCTCTGAATTATTCAGTTATCCCGACAGTAGTCTGTTCAGATTGCTGTCGGAGCAGCGCGTGTCGGCAAGCAAGACCCTTGCAAGGGATCTGGGGTGCTCAGCGGGAGAGGAGTGGGTTCGAATTTCCGGGCTGCGAACACTGGGTTCGGATGGAATGCCGATCTGCTGGGCTGACGTGTATGTTATCCCCGAGTACGGGTCTATCGCCCACCGACTTGCCGGCAGTTCGAGGCCCGTGTACGAAATGATTGCCGACACCTTCGAAGAAAATATCGAAAAAATTACCGTACGGGTTACGGCAGGGGTGTTGACGGCTCAGAAAGCCGAGGCGCTTGGGGTGGAGCCGGGCTCGCCCTCGCTGAGTGTGTGTCGCTCTTATCGGGGTAATGGAGGGCGGGTATTCGAGGTGTCGATATCTGAGCATCCCGCCAGTAACTTTAGCTATACGTTTGAGTTTACCCGTGGCTGGCAGACCGCTGACCACTGGTCCTGGAGTAATTAACGTGACCGATTGTCATTACGAACCGCTTCGGAGTTTTCTGTTTACGCCTTCCAACCACGCTCGCCGCGTGGAAAAAGTATTTCAGGTGGGCGCTGATGCAGTCATTCTGGACCTTGAGGATGCGGTAGCGATCAACGAAAAGCCCGCTGCGCGGCAATGCGTAGTCGATGCTTTCCGCAGTCGGCCCGACAGCAGGACCAAGTACTATGTCCGCGTGAATGGAGTCGATACGCCCTTTTGCGAGGACGACATTAAAGCCACGGTGGGTCCATGGCTGGACGGTGTCGTGCTGCCAAAGGTCGAATCCCGCTCGTGTTTGAATCATCTCGAGCGGTTGTTAGCCGCGGCTGAGGCTGAGCAAGGCATGGCGGTGGGATCGCTGGAT
>JAYOEE010000058.1:0-15206 GCA_038106565.1 Halieaceae bacterium | reverse complement strand
GAGCTCAAGCTGCACCATTACGTATTGCATTTGGCGGCTCTCGGGAGCCCCTATGCTTTTCATGCCTTGGGTAGCAGCTTCGCGGTAAGCGCCAATGCTTACGCAAAAGTGCGCGGGGTGCCTTTACGGAGTGCGGGCGAAGATTTTTATTTACTCAATAAACTGGCGAAAGTGGGGCTTATCCATCGAGCATCCGGAGTAGGCGTCACGATCACTTCCAGGCAATCTTCCCGAGTGCCCTTTGGCACAGGGCCAGCGGTCCAGCATTTATTGGAAACAAGGGACATACTGCGCGCGCCGTTATTTTATGACGCCAAATGCTTTAGCACCCTAGGCACGCTTATCGAGTTATTCAGCAAATGGGTAAATTGCCCTGAGATCACACCCGAGGCTGAGCTGAGAGAGGCATTGGGCTCAGAGATCGCGTCCAGCGTTATGCCGCTGCTACAACAGTGGCATTACCAGAAGGCGATTGCGCACATTCACAATGCGGCTCAGACCGCCGCTCGCCGTCAACACCATTCACATATCTGGTTAGACGGTTTCAAGCTGCTCAAGCTCATTCATTTATTGCGGGACAATCACTACCCCAACATCAGCTTTATCGACTCGGTGGATCAACCAGCGCAGTGGCCCATCGCACTGCGCGGCACCGCACCCGACCAGATGCGGCAGTCGATCTATGAATATCTCGATTGGGCGTTTTGATGAATTTAACTGGACGGGCACTTATATGCCGTCTGAATGCAGTAGCAATCGATGACACGTTTTGTACAGCTCCTATGACATTCAGTGGTAGCCTGAGAAAAGCTGCGCGCTCGGTCACTGTCTCGCAATCCCGCGAGACTTTGCGATACTGAGCGATTTCATCACTGAAACACTCATAGCTAACCGCCCATGAATTGGATAGCACAGCATTGGCTCGCGTTCGCATTGCTCACCGGTTACACGGGGGCATTGCTTTACAACGCCTATCTGGGTAGTCAAGCCAGTCGCGGCATGGCGGGCTACTACGTGGGTAACCGCGAAATGAGCGGCGTGGTGGTCGGCATCTCCTTCTTCGCAACCTTCGCGTCGACCAATACCTATATCGGCCATGCCGGGAAAGCCTACGACTACGGCGTCGCGTGGTTCACCATGGCAATCCTGCTTGTGCTATTCAGCTGGATTTCGTGGCGCTGGATTGGTGCACCCTTGCGACGATTTGCTTCTCAGTGGGACGCACTGACCATTCCCGACTTCCTCGGCGGCCGGTATATCGGCCGAGAAAGCCGTTCGATCCGCCACCCCCTGCTTCAGTGCTCTGCCATTGTCATCGTTTTTGCGAGCCTGCTGTACCTCCTTGCCATCTTCAAGGGCGCGGGGCATCTGTTTCAGATGTTTCTGGAGATTCCCTATGAGTCAGGGGTTGGACTGACGCTCATAATTGTCGTGCTGTATACGTCGATCGGGGGCTTTGTGTCGGTAGTCAGAACCGACGTACTTCAGGGACTGTTAATGCTTCTCGGTGGCGTGGTCATTTTTTATTTTGTGACCCGGGCCGCGGGTGGCGTCGGTTCCATTACGCAGCTACGGGCTATTCCCGACAAACAGTTTTTATTTGAGCTGAATGGCGGCATTCCTTTTGCTGTGCTCCTCGGAGTCTCCCTATCCGGCGCCCTAAAACTGTTGGCCGACCCGCGGCAACTGTCACGATTCTATGCACTGCGAAATGAAGCGGAAGTCAGGCGCGGCAAATGGGTGGCGACAATCGGGCTGGCGATTGTACTGAGCTGTCTTTTTCCCGTGGGGATCTATGCTCATTTGATACTGACGGAAGTCACCGATACCGACTTGATTGTGCCTTCCTTGGTTAATGATCCCGCGGTATTTCCGCTGTGGGCGACCGATTTTCTGATTGTCTCTATCCTTGCTGCCGCCATGTCGTCGATGGACAGCGTGCTGCTGGTCGCTGCTTCCACGCTCTACAAAAACCTTGTTGCCCCTTTCAAGGCCTCCTCCCGAGAGCTGCTATGGACGCGCACATCGGTCATCGGTTTTTCGGTGGTAGCTGCTTTGCTGGCTCTCAACCCACCTGGCGATATCGTCGAAATCACCATCTTCTCTGGCAGTCTGTATGCCGTGTGCTTTTTTCCTGCTGTCGTGTTTGGGCTTTACTGGGAAAGGGGTTCCGCCCGCTCGGTGCTGTGGTCAATGGCGGTCGGCATCACAACGCTGATCGTTTGGATCGGCTTGGGCTTGCGGCAAGGTCTCCATGAAGTATTTCCTGCGCTACTGTTGTCTACCCTCACGTACTACTCGCTTTCCAGAACCCAGCCACAAATCAGGCATGACTGAAACGCAATTAGGCTGACGCGGCGGAATTTAAAAGCAACCGCCACCTCTGTGAAGTGAACGCAGCAGCACAGCGGCTAGTTAAACAGCGCTTTAAGCGAAGGCTTTACGACTTTCCCCATCGCATTTCGCGGCAGCGTGTCCAAAACCACCAACTTTTTAGGGATCTTGTACGCAGACAGCTCTCCCTCGCACCAGGCCTTGAGAGAGGCCACCGTCATTTCTGCATCACCCTTGAGCGCCACGACTGCCGCAACCGCCTCACCCCAGGTACGGTCCTCAACCCCGATCACCGCCACCTCAGCGATGTCTGGGTGGGCGAGCAGCTTGTTCTCTATCTCCAGCGCGGAGAGCTTGTAGCCTCCGGACTTTATGATATCCACCGAGGAGCGTCCCATAATGCGGTAATAGCCCTCCTCGACCACCGCAATATCGCCGGTACAGAACCAACCTTCCTTAAAACTCGAAGCAGTGGCTTCGGCATTACTCCAGTACTCCAGAAACACCGTAGGGCTCTTTATACGAATTTCTCCAGGCGTACCCTCGTCGGTCACCACAGCGCCTGACTCGTCTACTAACTCGATACACACATCGGGTAACGGCTGGCCGACATAACCCGGTCTTCGCTCACCACGATACGGGTTAGACAGTGCCATACCGATTTCAGTCATACCGTAGCGCTCAAGTAGGATCTGACCCGTGAGGCGTTGCCAATCCTCAAAAACTTCTACTGGGCAGGCCGCGGAGCCAGATACGTTCAGTCGCATGTTGGCGAATCCCTCGCCAATCGAGTTCTGCTCGTCCTCCTCCCGCGCCTCGAGATAGTCGATAAGCTTCACGTAAATAGTGGGAACGGCCATAAAAACGGTATAGGTGTCGGCCGCCACCTGCGCACAAAGCCGCTGCAGATCCAGTTTGGGCATCAGATGGACGGTAGCACCTGCCCAGAGCGCGCAACTCAGCACATTAATAATGCCGTGCACATGATGCAGCGGCAAAAACAGCGGTATGACATCGTCCGCCTGCCACTCCCATGCAGTAATGAGCGTTTCAATCTGCGCGGCGATATTGCCGTGGGTGGTCACTGCCCCTTTGGGTTTGCTGGTTGTACCGCTGGTAAAAACAATCATCGCCCGCCGATCTGGAGAGAGATCGGGCAATGGCAATACGCTATCGGCTATAAAATCACTGACCACACCCACTGCAATAGACAGGCGGTCGCAGAGTCCCTGAATATCTGCGTAAGTATCCTGAGTCGTCATGACCTGGGTCACGCTCGCGCTCGTCAGACAATGCTCCCATTCAGATTCCGAGGCGGCCACATTGAGCGGAATGGCAATACCGCCTGCGCGCCAGACACCATGCAGAGCGGTCACATAATCGATACTGGCAGGAATAAGAAAAGCAACGCGCGCCTCTGCGAGATCCGATCCGCCCGCCAGCAGTCCACTGGCCAATGCAACAACGCGTTGCTCCAGCTCTGCGTAAGTGAACCGACGGTCGCCTTCGATGACCGCCGTTTTATCAGGCATTGTATTGTTCAGCGCATGGCCCATCGAGCGCGGCCCGTTTTCTACATGTGGCCACAGTTTAAGGCAAAGCCGGAACGAAAGGCGCGTGGGGCAGACCGAGTGACGAGGCACCCGAGCTCAACGCTGCAAAAGCGTTTTTTTACCGGCCAGACTGACTGATGTGACCATCCAATTACTGCCGTATGCTAGCAAGACTTGCCAGTTGCGATGAGGAGATACGCTTTGCGCGCACTATTGATCCAATGCGGGAAAACAAACCCCATAACGATGCGGTTCCTGCTCTGCGTGGCACTGATGGTGGGGATCGGTTCGCAAGAATCGACGGTTGCGGCCAACGGGGTCGCAAAAACAAAAGACGGCGTGGATATCCATTACGAGCTAGTGGGCTCGGGTTCGCCAACCCTTGTCTTTATCCATGGCTGGAACTGTGATCGCAGCTATTGGTCTGGTCAGATCCCTGTCTTTGCCGCCACGAATCAGGTCGTTGCGATCGATCTCGCCGGACATGGAGACTCGGGTGTCGGCCGCGACGAGTGGACAATGGCAAACTTTGGTGAGGATGTCGCCGCCGTAGCCGATGCCCTGCGACTCGAAGACATGATTCTGGTCGGCCACAGTATGGGCGGGCCGGTGGCGCTTGAGGCTGCCAGACGTCTAAAAGCACGCGTCAGAATGATCATTGGCGCTGACACCCTCAATGATGTGTCGATGACGTTTCCGGATGAGCAGCTCTCCGGCATGCTCGCTGCAATGGAGGCCGATTTTCAAGGTACCGTAGAGGGCTTGGTGCGCAGCAGCTTTTTCTTGCCGACATCAGATCCCGCCCTGATTGAACACATCGCCCTGGATATGGGTGCCGCGCCGCCAATCGCTGGTATGGGTGCCTTCGAGGGCTACGCGAGATGGTTTAACGAGGAGGCTGCGGGGGCACTGGCAGAGGTGCAGGTGCCCATTCGATTGATCAATTCCGATTACCGGCCAACCAATACCGCCTCAGGTCAGTCACTGACAATGTCGTTCGAGGCAGTATTAATGTCGGGGGTCGGCCACTTCGTCATGCAAGAGGATCCCGAGCAATTTAATGCACTGCTCACAGAGCTCATAAAAGACTGATCGCGGTGACCCCTCAACCTAAATGCTGAGATCGTCGAGGTTGTAATCCTTGAGGTCGGCCCGCGCCGCCTCATCCCAACGGTAGTCGTTGGCGGCAGAAGCGAAGGGCAGGTATTGATAGGGCCGTTCGTTTGGAAACCGCTGCTTTCGGGCATCGATCGCATAGCCAATGGCCCGGGATCGACGGGCCACAATCTCCTCGTCGAATACCTGTGCGTCACTGTGAATACCACCACCCATTACGCCCAGCACCGAAGTACGCTTGTGGAAACCAAAGTTCACCGTAATCCTCGGCTCAAAGCCGCAATTGGGAAAGGAACCGTGCAATAACTGGCGATTACAGATCACCACATCCCCCGGGTTGCAGACGATCGGTACGGCGCCGTTCAAACGCTCACTGCCCGACTCAGTAACCAGTGATTTAATATCCAGCTTTCCCTGCTTGTGGGTGCCGGGTAAAACCCAGACACCATTTACTGCTGTGCTCCCGTACACCTGCGCCATGAAATTAAAACCGTGGATGTCCTCGTCGAACTCAGGGCTGTTCCAATGCGTCACACCATCCTGATGCCAGGACACAGCGGCGCCGATGCCCGGCTCCTTGATAAAAAGTGCCTCGTTAAATGGCGCAAAATCGGGGCCGTTAATGGAGGCCGCAACCTGCAGTAACTGTGGATGAGCATAGGTACGCAAGCAGGCATCTGAAAATTGCAGGGAACCCAGAAGGATAAAAGGCGCTGCCGGGGGGGCAGCATCTGCGGCCTCTGGCTCAAACATTTTCACTTGATGCCGGCCATTGGCCAGCTCGGTGCCACCCAGCGGATCTCCCAATGGCTTGGACCAAACCAAAGTCAGCGCTTTGGAATCTGCCCCGAGCGCTGGCTCACCGTTTGCATTCAATTTGCTCTCGGGCCCAGTCGGGAACTGTGACCGCATCATATCCAAATCAGCTTTGATATCGTCGAGCTCGTCTTCGCTCAGGACGTTTTCAAAAATATAAAATCCGTACTCGGAATAGGCATTACGAATCTCATCCGCTAGCGACCCATCTGAGTCGAAATGCAATGGCCCTCGATTGGGTATGGCGAGTGCGCGCTCCTGACCACTGATCAAATAGGTGCGCATGGCGTCTGCCTGATCGCCATAGTGATTGGCACAAGCTTCAATAGAACTGCTGGCATCTATCATTTTTTGATGGCTCCTGGTTACTCCGCAAGGTCCCTCGACATCCAGATAGAGTCGTCCTCTATAAACCCCTGACGACTGTAAAACTGTCGCGCCTGCGAATTGTGGCGTTCGGTTTCAAGAAACATTTTAACCACACCTTGGCGCAACATGTGGTCGAACACGGCCCGCATCACCCTGGCACCCAGCCCTTGCCCTCTCTTGCGCAGATAAATTTCATCCACCAGCGCCTCGCGTCCGCAGGATTCCAGGCTGTAGCCCCAGGTAAGCACGATATATCCCTGATCTCTCTCAACCAGGTACACCACACCGAACTCTTGACTGGCAATCAGTGGGCCCAAAGCTGCCGCAACGCGATCCCGATCAAACGCGTGTCGATCCAGGACATAAAATTCCTCAACAAGTTCCAGCAGCATTGGCAAATCGTCGGCAGTTGCGCGCGTTAACAACGACTCAGGCATGGACAGCTCGCTCCTGCAGCCAATCTAGCAGCAATGCATTAACAACCTGCGGTTGCTCTTGGTGCAGAAAGTGGCCTGCTCCAAGAACGCGATGAAAAGTGAGCCCTGCTGGAAAATCCTCGTCAACCATCAACCGCTCAAAAACATCAGTGGCAATACATCCATCACGCTCACCCGATAATGCGAGCGTAGGCACGGGTACCGGGTAGTGCGCCTCCTCGGCAGTGACCAGCAGTGCCTTAAGCGACAGTGCCGCGCGGTAATAACCCAGCGCCGCAGAGCGAACGCCAGGCTGGGAGAGCGTCTCGATGACGCCGTCGACGATATGGGGTTCCGGGTCCCAACCGGGGCTCCAGTCGCGCCATAGCTTGCGGATAAACTGATAGTCGCGCCTGCTCACAACCCAGTCCGACACCCAGGGGATATTAAAGAACCCCATATACCAGGACAGTCTCAATTGTTTGGGTGTTCGTAACCCCTCACGGGCGAACCGCCCGGCATGGGGTACCGCCATCGTAGTCAGACTGATAAACCGCTCCGGAGCAGCCGCCGCCGTTACATAAGCCACGGCCGCTCCCCAGTCGTGGCCGATCAGATGCACGGGCCCCTCTCCGATGCTGTCAATCACAGCGAGGATGTCCGCAGCAATCGCCTCCATGCTGTAGTCCGCATCTGCAGGGAGCGAGCTGGCTTCATACCCCCTCAACGTCAGGGAAATCGCCCGGTATCCCGCTTCGGCAAGCGCCGGTAGCTGGTGGCGAAAAGAGGTGGCATTATCGGGGAAGCCATGCAAACACAGTACAATCGGGCCCTTCCCCATAGCCTGCGCTGAAAATCTGAGCGCTCCGTGCGCAAAAGACAGCTGCTCGATCTCTGCCTCGGTTGTCATGATCCTGATCCATAGTGGCGCTCTCGCAAGTGTCAGCCAAGCGCGCCATACTTGCAATTTTACGAGGCCACGTTATGACCACCACCATCTGGCACAACCCTCGATGCTCAAAGTCACGCATGACTCTGGCACTGCTGGAGGAGCAGGGCATTGAATCCGTGATCAGGTTGTATCTCGACGATGCCCCTTCCGCCGAAGAGCTGAATGACGTGATCCAATTGCTGGGTATTAAGCCTTGGGAACTGTTACGCCGCGGCGAGCAAATTTTCAAAGAGCTGGGCCTTAACAAAGAAAGCGGTGACGCTGTCTTGATTGCCGCAATGAGTCAGCACCCCATCCTCATCGAGCGCCCGGTAGTCATTCACGGCGGTCGTGCGGCACTCGGGCGGCCGCCCGAGAACATCCTAGGGTTACTCGATTAATTATTGCTATTTGAAGGTCAGATCAGCAGCCAGCAGAGCATCGCACCCAACAGCACGCCCTCCCCGAGGGCCAGCCACAGCATCTGATACTGGCTGAGCGAATAATAGCGCTGGAACTTGGCCGTCAGGGCCTCGTGTTTACTGAGCCAGGTCACCCGAGGCACCCTCACGACCACAAATATCCTGGGCAACCCGCTGAGCAAATATAAAGTCCCCCAGTGCAGATTGTTGATCGTCGAATTCGATTCGACATCTCCCCATATCGCTTTCTGCCTGTGCCATACAGCGATTCAAAGTATCAAAATAATGCCTGACAGCACCGTATTTACTCTTGGCGCGATCGCGAGCGGTGTCGCAATCTGAAGGTAGGTGGTTATCCGCCCAGACACCGGCGGTCAAACACGCCGCCAATGCGGTGAGTAAAAATGTGAGCGCTATTCGCATAGGGGTTGTCCTCAATTCGCTTCAAGCCTTTTTATTTAGGTCAGGGTCGGGTGTCAAATCGTCATCGAGCTGCACACCAAAGGTGTTGAGCATCATCGAAACTTGCGTGTACTGCGCTACTGTCATCACGAGATCCATCCGCTGCTTTTCCGAGAGAGGATCCAATCTGCTCCAAGTGGCATCTGAAATGAACGCATCCAGCGTTAACTCGTCCGTTGCCTGCAACAGCGCCTGATCCCGCTCACTCCACTCGCTCTTATCGGGCCCTTCTTTAATCCGCTCTACCTCGGCCTCAGTGAGCCCGCACTCTAGACCGATGCGAACATGTTGCGCCCACTCATAGCCCGACTTCCAATTGAAGCCGGTGCGCAAAATCACCAACTCACGATCTCGCGCACTAAGGCTGTTGGCATCGGATAACACATAACCGCCCCAGGCCATGAATCGCTTGAAGGCCTTGGGCACTCGTGCCAGCGTGCGAAAAATATTTAAAACCGGTATCGCTTTGAACCGGGGGCCCATCAGCGTCAACAACTCTGCATCGATTTCCTCCACGGCCAGCGGAGCGATGCGTGCCTGATCCAATCTCATAGTCATGCCTCTCAATTCGTTGGCGACAAGCGGAGGGATACCGTCCCACGGTGGCCACACTAAATCCATATCTCAGACGGTGAGCGTACACACCGCCCACAAAGCTCACCTAATCCTCAACCCCAACAACTCGTCGCCACAGAGCGCAAGGGTTTCGGTACTCCATGCACCCCTTATTCAGGGCTTCTCAAGCGCCGGCAGGTCTCGGTATTGATCTAAAGCCTCCGGGTTACTCAGCCCTTCGGTGCTTTTGGGGGTCTTGCCATTCATGACATCGCGCACCGCAAGCTCGGCGATCTTACCCGAGCGTGTGCGTGGAATATCCGTGACAGCGAGAATTTGCGCAGGCACATGCCGTGGCGTGGTTTCGTCGCGGATTTTTTGGCGGATCCTGTGTGCCAAAGCTTCGTTGAGCGCCTCTCCCTCGCGGAGCATCACAAACAAGATGACACGGGTGTCGTCACCCCAGTCCTGCCCCACACAGACAGATTCGACAACCTCATCAAAGGATTCCACCTGCCGATAGATCTCCGCGGTACCGATCCGAACGCCCCCCGGGTTCAGCACCGCATCCGAGCGGCCATGGATAATCATGCCCCCCTGCGCCGTCATCTCTGCGAAGTCCCCATGGGCCCAAACACCGGGGTAAGTGGCGAAGTAGCTGCTGTGATACCGCTCACCCTCCGGGTCGTTCCAGAATCCAATGGGTGCTGAGGGGAAGGGTCGATCACACACCAGTTCGCCGCGATCACCCGATACGGGTTGCCCGTTCTCGTCCCAGATCGCCACCGACATACCCAGGCCCATACACTGAATCTCACCCTCGTACACAGGGAGGCACTCATTGCCGAGCACAAAGCAGGAGATGATGTCGGTTCCCCCGGAGATGGAGGCCAGACACAGATCCGCCTTCACATCCCGATAGACATACTGGAACCCCTCATGCGAAAGCGGTGAACCCGTGGATAACATCGTTCGCAACGCACTCAGCTCGTGGCTTTGTGAGGGCTTCAAACCTGCCTTCTCAATGCTGGAGATGTATTTGGCACCCACCCCCAACACGCTGATCTGCTCTTGATCCACCATATTAAAAAAGGTCTCGGGACCCGGATGAAAGGGCGAGCCGTCATAGACCACTAACGTGACGCCCGATGCCAGGGCGCTTGCCATCCAGTTCCACATCATCCAGCCGCAGGTCGTGGCATAGAACAGCCGGTCTCCCGGACGGAGGCCTACATGGAGCTGGTGCTCCTTGAGGTGCTGAATCAGCGTGCCGCCTGCGCCATGCACAATGCACTTGGGGGCACCCGTGGTGCCCGAGGAGTACATAATGAATAAGGGATGATCAAAAGGCAGTTGCCGATACGCGGGTTCAAGGGCTGCGGCATCATGATTCGCCTCAGCGCCAAATGTTGACCAGGGGGTTACCCCCTCGGGTAGCGGTATCCCGTCGAGTACCTGAATGGACACCACGGCCGACAGAGAATCCAGTTGCTCAGCGATCCGCTCCACCTTGGCTGTGCAGTCAAAAACCTTGCCGCCATAGTGGTAACCATCGCAGACAAAGAGCACCTTTGGGTCAATTTGTCCGAACCGATCCAGCACACCATTCACCCCAAAATCGGGGGAACAGGATGACCATACGGCGCCGATACTGGCGGTGGCGAGCATGGCCACAAGGGTCTCTGGCACGTTGGGGAGCATCCCCGCCACGCGGTCCCCGGGTTCGACTCCCAAGGCTGTCAGTGCTCTCGCGATACGGGCAACGCCTTGCTTCAGCTCTGGCCAGCTGAGCTCGCTGCGCGCGCCGGTCTCGAGATATCCAATAATGGCCGGACCGGACTCGCCCCCGGCAAGCAGGTTCTCGGCGAAGTTCAGTCTGGCGCCGGGAAACCACTGAGCGCCGGGAAACCGGTCACCGTCTTTGAGCACCGTCTCGGCGCGCGCTGATGAGCAGATACCCGCGTAATCCCAAACACTTTGCCAAAACGCAGCTGGCTGCTCGACCGACCAGGCGTGCAGCACGTCGTAATCGTCACCCTCGGGTCCACCGTGCGCTTCCACAAACGCCCGATACTCGCTCAGCCTGCTCGCTGCTATCCGTTCAAGCGAGGGGGACCAAATAGGTGGTGGCATTACTGATATCTCTCAACTACTGAGTGACGGGATAATGCCGGAAGCAAAAGCCTCCAGTAAACTAGCGCTTTTTAGGGCATCAACCGTATCCCATGGACCCCCTCAGCCAAGCCGCCATTGGCGCCGCCGCTTCTCAATCACTCGCCTCTGCTCCCCGCGCACGAGATGCGCTGTGGATTGGCGCACTGGCCGGCATGGCACCTGACCTTGATGTGCTGATCCGATCCAACCAGGACCCGCTACTGTTCCTCGAATTTCATCGGCAGTTCACGCACTCGCTGTTCTTCATCCCGTTAGGCGCGCTGATATGCGCCATCGCCTTCTATCCTCTCGTCAGGCGCAGGCTGCCCTTCAAGGCTGTCTGGTTATTGGCGGGCTTGGGTTATGCCACCCACGGTTTGCTGGACGCCTGCACCACCTACGGCACGCAGTTACTTTGGCCGTTTACCGATGCGCGCTTTGCGTGGCACAACGTGTCGGTCATCGATCCGCTGTTCACGCTACCTTTGTTGGCACTCGTGGTTAGCGCCGGAATCCGAATGAAACCGACTCTGGCCGTATGCGGTATGGCCTGGGCGCTGGCGTACCTCACATTTGGCCTGGTCCAGCATCATCGCGCACTCGAGGCAGCAGAGCAGATTGTCAGTGCCCGAGGTCACCAACCCCTCAGGCTGGAAGTCAAACCGGGATTTGCCAATGTGTTGGTGTGGAAGGCCATCTATGAATTCGACGGCCGTTACTATGTTGATGCAGTGAGAGTAGGACTCGATACCACCTACTTTCCGGGCGAATCAGTCCCTCGATTCAATTTGGAGACCGATTTCCCGTGGCTTTCTTGGCGCTCGCAACAAGCACGGGATATCGAACGCTTCCGCTGGTTTTCAGGCGACTGGTTGGCGCTGGATAACAACGACCCAAATCTGCTCGTCGACATGCGTTACTCCCAACTACCCAACGCGATCAAGGGACTATGGGGTATCTCAGTCAGACCGGATCGGACACTTGAAAGCCATGTAACCTGGTTGAACCAACGCGACACCGGCAGCGAGGAGCTTTCGCAGTTTTGGCGTCAGGTACGCGGAGTTGATGGTTTGCCCCTCCCACCCGGGGGAGCGCGCGATCGCTAGCATGTGAGTGTGATCTCACCCCCCCGACTTGTCGGTGATCCCTCCTTGAGATAGCTTGGCCCTTTTGAATAGTTAAGAGGTAGCCCGATCGTGCGTGGCAAGTTTGAGAACATCGTAGCAACCGTTGGCGATACCCCCATCGTCAGAATCAACCAGCTCGCCCCTGACCACGTGACAATGTGGGCCAAATTAGAGGCATTTAATCCGCTCGGTTCTGTGAAAGATCGCCTAGCCATGGGCATCATCGAAGCCGCAGAACAAGCGGGAGAGCTCAAATCTGGCCAGACCGTAATTGAGGCCACCTCGGGTAACACCGGCATTGGCCTTGCCATGGTCTGTGCGGCCAAGGGCTACCCGTTTGTCTCGGTAATGGTAGAAACCTTCTCGGTTGAACGCCGAAAGCTCATGCGCTTTTTGGGCGCCAAGGTGATACTCACACCAAAAGAAGCCAAAGGCATGGGCATGGTCGCCAAAGCGCGTGAGTTGGCAGAAGCGAACGGCTGGTTCATGGCGCGGCAATTCGAAAACCCCGCCAATGCCGATGTGCATGAGCGCACCACCGCGCGGGAAATTATTGATGCCTTCGAAGGTGAAAGACTCGACTATTTTGTCTCGGGCTACGGAACGGGCGGCACCATTACCGGCGTCGCGCGCGTGCTCAGGGCCGAACGCCCCGACACCAAGATCGTTACCACTGAGCCCGACGGCGCGGCGCTCCTCTCAGATGGACGTGCGCAGGAACGCAATGCGGATGGTTCTGCGAGCGGAAGTCACCCCGCCTGGGCGCCCCATATGATTCAAGGATGGACGCCGGACTTTATTCCTCTGGTAGCGCAGGAGTCGATCGACAAAGGCTATATCGACGAGGTGATTCCCGTATCTGCGGACGTCTCTTTCGCCACAGCGCAGGCACTGGCGCAAAAAGAGGGCATCTTTTGCGGGATCTCCTGTGGTGCGACTTTTGCCGCCGCACTCAACGTGGCCGAGCGGGCGCCAGCGGGATCAGTGATTCTTTGCACGCTGCCCGATACCGGCGAACGCTACCTGTCTACGCCGCTCTTTGCCGATATTGAGGCAGAAATGACAGAAGACGAGTGGGCGATGGCGGCTTCAACACCTACCGCCGTGCTGGAGAGGCCCGCATGAACCCCGAACCCATCGTGCTCGATCCGGATCCGCTTGCACCCTATCTCATCTCGCCGGGCTTTAAAGTCAATGGCATGCTGTACCTCTCGGGCCATGCTGCAATCAGTGAGTCGGGAGAACTGGTTGGTGTGGGTGACTTTGACGCTCAGGCGCAGGCCACGTTCGAGTCTCTGGAGCGCACTTTGCGGGCAGGTGGCTCTGATCTTGCCCACGTAGTCAAAGTCACGATCTATCTCACTGACATGTCGCACTTCGACAAAATCGTGTCACTGCGCGAAAAGTGGTTCTCTGCCCCCTACCCCGCTGACACTATCGTTGAGGTCCGCTCGCTGGCGTTACCCGAATTGATGATCGAGATTGAAGCCATCGCCGTGGCGTGTTGAATCCCGTCAAGAACAGGGTTTGTAAACATCATCTTTGGGGCAACGGGAGAAAAACGTTACTGCCGACTATCGCCCACAAAAATGCGCTGATACATCACCCCCATGGCCAACATCGTCCAGGGAATGGTCCAGATCAAGCCAATACCCAGCGGAATGGCACCGATCACGTTGATGAGCGCCAGGACGAGCAAAATCCCGAGTACGGTGAACCATCTGTGAGTGATGGCCTTGCGGGAGACTTCCAGTGCATCAAGCATACCGAGCTCCCGTTGTACCAAAAGCGGCAAAACAAACAGATAAGCCACCGACAGATACAGCCCTGGAATAACGAGTAATACGTATCCCACGAAGATCAGAAGCGTCATGAGGACGGTGGTGACCAACAGTCGCGTAGCTTGAGGGAAGAATAGAAAGAGCCGGTCGTTGCTCACCTCGCCGCCCGCAACACGATCAAGACTGATTGCAAAGAGGCCCATGGCAACAGGAAGGGTGATCCACGCGTAGATCAACTCGCCCACAATGGCTATGAAAATACTGTTGTCAGTCAGCGCTCCCAACCCGCCTACCAACAGCGCCATCACAATAACAATCAGTGAATAAATGGCTGCGGCAATGTTGAGTTTGAACTTGTGCCCTTCAGCAAGCTTGCGTGCCTCACTCAGCACGCCCTCAATACTGAGTGAATAGCGCCCTTCTATCGCCGCCAGCAATGGATCCTCTGCCTGAGATACACCCTCCTCATCCGCACTGATTTCGTAATCTGGCTCCCCTGAGCGCATAGCCTTCTCTCCAAGGACTTCACCGGTTCATTTTTTTCAAATCTTACCGCCGGGCCCCAAATTATGGAAAAGGATTGATCCGACCAGCAGTCCCATCGTATCCAGCAGGAAGTCGTTATAAATGGGCCACCCCTATGCACCTCCATCGCGCCATAGCGTTAATTGCCATGTTCACTTTGCTTACCACGACCAAAACTCTCGCTATCGAGGAGCCCGCTTATACAGTTGAGCGCGCCTGGGAGGCAGAGCAAATCGAGATACGACGCTACGCGCCACGACTGATGGCTGTGACGACAATGAGCGGCGATGAGGACGATGGCTTTCGCGTGCTGGCGGGCTATATCTTTGGTGGTAACGCTCAAGAACAGAAAATCGCCATGACGGCGCCGGTTCAACAGAGCATGGCTGGCGAGCGGGAGATGGCGTTTATGATGCCGGGAGAGTATGCGCTGGAGGATCTCCCTGACCCCAATGACCAGCGTGTCGGCTTTCGCGAAGCGCCTGCCTACTCTGCCGCAGTCATTCGTTTTAGCGGTTGGGCCTCTGCTGAAAAGGCCGACACAAACTGGCAGCAGTTACGCCGCTTTCTGATAACAGAAGGCATCGAGATCACGGGCGAGCCTACCCTCAATCAATACAACCCGCCTTGGACTCTGCCGTTTCT
>JAYOEE010000057.1:0-15337 GCA_038106565.1 Halieaceae bacterium | reverse complement strand
AACACATCCCGCGTTCCAAACCGGTTTTGAACTGCGCCGTAACCGGTTGATTTTCAACTGCTCGGCAAGGTGGTGTCGGAGCGGCTAAATCTGCTTGCATCCCGTCGCTGATCTCCGCACAGTGCTTCGCATCTCATCCTGGACAGAGGAGACCATGGTGATGTTCCAAATCGGGGGCAGTCTGCGCCTGCGCGCGCAGCGTTATATGAAGTGGGCACTCCTGACACTGTCTTGCTCTCTGGCAAATCCGGTCTGGTCAAGCTATGCCATTTACGTGGGCAAAAACCTGACGGCCGATGGCAGCGTGATGATGGGTGGATCGGGTGATGAAGTCTCCAGCCACTGGCTTGAGGTGGTTCCCGCACAAACATTCCCAGACGGCAGCGTGATCACGGTGGGCGTCAACGAGCGCGCGTTCATGCCGGGCCAATTCACGACAATTCCTCAGGTAGCGCGCACCGCGCGTTACCTGACCATGAACTATTCGGAGTACGAGGGCTTCCCACCCCCGCTGACCAATGGCGGCCTGAATGAGCACAATGTCGCCGCCCGCGATGTCTGGTCACCCTCGCGACCCGAACTGGTGGCCATGACGCCGAACCCGCAAACCGGACCGCAGTACAGCGATCTCTCGCGAATCGCGATGGAGCGCGCGCGGACCGCGCGCGAGGCGGTTGAAATTATCGGCGCACTGATTAACGAGTATGGCTACTCCACTTACGGTGGCAACTCGCACATGTTTGCCGACGAAAACGAGGGCTGGGTGCTGATCAACTTTGCCGGTGGAGAAGGTTTATGGATTGCCGAGCGTCTCGGGCCTGACGACATCCGTATGTCCTACCCGGGCTATATTCAGGACATTCCCCTGAATTTTAATGCGCACCCTGATTTTATGGGCTCCCCTCACCTGATCGAGTTTGCGATGGATCGCGGCTGGTACGACCCCGACACCGACGCCTCCTTCAATGTCACCCGGGTATTTGGTGTGCAGGAGGAGCGCTATCCCCGAAGCGAGATGGAAGCTGAACTACGCAGTGAAACGCCTATCGATCTCAGGCGAATGATGCGCGCAGTGCGAGACCCGAGGATCTCGAAAGATTCCACCGGCTACGGACAGGTCGCAGCGCTCTCGGGGGGTGCTCGTCCTGAGATGAACCTGCTATGGATTGCTCCGACAGGATCCGTGACGGCGCCGTTCATCCCCTATCGCATAGGCGTGCAGCACATTGCGCCGCAGTATGGGAAGCACCGATACCTGACCAAAGACGAAGCCACAGGGTTTCTTACCGAGGACTGGCAGATTCAGGAAGCCACGGAATTCGCCGGGCGTACTTTCAAGCGGCTGATGTACTTTACCTGTGACCATCCGGAAAAATTTCTGCCGGAGGTGACGGAAGCACTGACGGCGTTTGAGGATCAATTAATCAAGGAACAAACCACCGTAGCCGATACCGCTGAGGCACTGTTCTCGGCTGGCAAGCGGGAGCTGGCGCTCAATTACCTCACTGAATACAGCGCGACGCGCGGCGCGTCTGCGTTGCTGCTGGGCAACGCGCTACTGGGCAGCATCGAGGCGAGAACGCGATTGCTCTACGGCTACCGCGAGCCGACCACGGATGTAGTGAGCCGGCTCAGTTACGATCGCATCGACTGCTTGCCCTGAGCCAAAAAAAACGGGGGCATGTGCCCCCGACTGATATCAACTTCTGACGCGCTCATTGTCCGGATCAAGCAGCGCCCGGTACCCCACCGAGACAATTTTGGCGGGGAAGAAGCATCCAAAGTACTCCATCAATACCGTATCGCCCTCTTTCGCACGCTCCGAGGGCAAATAGCCCATGGCAATGTTCTGGCCCAATGACGGTCCGTACGCCACGCTGGTCGTGTAGGACCTGCGACCGTGGGAATCGATAATGACTTCCTTGGTCTCAGCATCCAGCAATGGCCAATGGCCCACGGGGTAGCGCACGACGCCTTTCTCGTCCGTGGTGTCTTCGAGTACGAAGGTACACAGGTAAGCTACCTGCTCGGGCAGTTCGCGCTGCGCCACGTAGGCATCTTTTCCATAGAAGTCCGCAGCCTTGACCTTGGGTCGTGAAAGACCTGCCTCATACAGGTTGTAATCGATTTCAAGATCATCGTTCTGCAGCCTGAGGCTCTTCTCCAGACGGCGGCTGTTGGCGTAGGTCTCGATACCCACTGGGGTCACGCCCAGCTCGAACAGCGCATCCCACAGCTTGAGCCCGTCGGCAAACGGGAAGTAAAGCTCCCAACCCTGTTCGCCGACATAGGAGATGCGGAAAGCCCAGATGGTAATGCCCTGAACGTTGATCTCCTTGGCGGTTGCATAGGGGAACGCCTCATGGGAGACGCTGTGGGGATCATCCATGAGCTTCTGTAAAGTCGCTCGCGCCTCGGGCCCCCACAGGCCCAGGGTAGCGATCTGCTCGGTCTGATCAATGAATTCGACCTGCGTCAGGCCCATCCTGTCGACCATGCGTTGCATCCACACATAATCCCGATGACCCGTGTCCCCTCCGCAAATCACTCGGAAGCTGTCCTCAGCCAGACGCACGATCGTGAGGTCAGAGTGAATACCCCCTGCATGATCCAGGAAGTGCGTGTATACGCCCTTGCCTATTGGCGTATCGGTACCCACCTTGGCTACCGAACAGAATTCGAGCAGCGCCTCAGCCTCCGCGCCCACCACATCGAAGATGGCGAAGTGCGACAGATTAATCATGCCGACACCATCGCTCAGCGCGAGATGCTCGGCATTGGATACCTCCCAGAAATGGCGGTTGTCCCACTCGGCTTCACGCGTCGGTACCTGATCGCGATATTTCGCGAGTAACGTCTCCTCGTTGGCCGCGTAGCCGTAGGCCCGCTCCCAACCTGCCACTTCCATAAAGTAACCACCCAAGGCCACTTCACGCTCATAGTACGGGCTGGTGCGGAGCTGGCGAGACGTCGCATAGGGCTCACGGGGGTGAACCGCGGGGGTGTAGATCTTCTGCGCGATCTCATAGGAGCGGTTGCGAATGAATTCGTCTGTTAACTGAATCGGATAGTGACGCGCCGGATCAATCCCGTGTGGATCCATTTCGGTTCGTCCGTTGGTCATCCAATCGGCCAGCAACTTGCCCGCTCCGGGCCCGTCTTTGACCCAGACCGCCTCACATAACCACAGACCTTTGACCTGCGGCGACTCACCGATCACCGAGCCGCCGTCCGTGGTGACAGACAGCAAGCCATTAAACGAACGTCTCTCCTCCCAGGGCAGATCAGCCAGCACCGGTGTCAGTTCCACCGAGCGCTCAAAGGCCTCAATGACCTGATCGAGCGTCAGGTCATTCATAGAGGGCGACATTCGCGCATCCTCGGGCTCGCTGATATCTCTGGCCTCGACAATGCGCGGCTCAAAGGGCTCGTAATAACCCCATTCGAGGAGCCCGCCCTCAGGGGTAGTGGGATCGCCCGTATCGCGAACGTAGGCAGAGTTACCCTGATCTCTGAACAGCGGGTAAACGATATCTTTTCCGGTTCCCTCGAGGGCATCCCAGGGTCCAAAGAAAAGCAATGGATGCTCGACCGGCATCAGCGGTAATTTGACGTTGGCGGTCTCTGATACCAGGGATCCCCAGATACCACAGCACAACACGACGTAGTCGGCCATGATGACGCCCTTGGTTGTCTTCACGCCGACGGCGCGACCGTTCTCGACCAGAATTTCCTCCGCCGGGGTGTAGGGGAATACCTGTAACTTGCCGGCAGCGACCGCCTCGTCCACGAGGTCACCCGCTACTTTCTGCGAGCGCGGCGTCACCAGGCCCGCATCCGGGTCCCACATGGCGCATTCGATCGTGTCTTCTTCAAGAAGCGGAAAGCGCTCTTTTGCCTCGGCCGCCGTAATCATTCTCGCGTTGGTGCCAAACGCTTTACCCGAGGCGACCTTGCGCAACAGTTCCTGCACCTGGGCGTCGTCGCCCTTGCGCGCGACTTCCATGCCGCCTATCTCGATAAAGTTACCGCGCGACTTATAAAACTCCCGGCTGTATGTGCTGGTGTACACATTCAGCTTGTCGTGGCTGGTCATGTAACAGAAGTCGGAAGCGTGGGACGTGGAGCCGATGTCGGTCGGAATGGCTGATTTCTCGATACCGACGATATCGTCCCAGCCGGCTTCGACAAGGTGATGCATCACGGATGCACCCACAATGCCACCCTGACCAATAATCACCACACGCGCTTTTTCCGGTAACGCTGCCATATGAGTCTCCTGCACTCCCATTGGGTGATAATCGCCCGCTCGCATCGCGAGACAATCGGGCAACTGTTTGCGACTGCTTTTGGCGGCTCAGAACTAAGTGAGACCGCTATTTTCTGGTGCGAATTTGGCGCTTTTCACGTCAAAAACGCTGTTTCAATTCCGACACCCGGCTGACCAAAAGCGTCACGCCACAAGCCCGGTTGGCACTACAGAGATCGCAGCGCGCTGTGGACCTCCTCGCTGAGGAAATCGGGTGTACTGGATGCGATATCGCGCAGCGTTTGCTGCATCTCGGGTGTCCAAAACTGGCGCATATGCTGGCTGACCTGGGCAGGGACATCCTCCCGGGTGGGGACGTTGTCCGCGATCTGGTTAGCCATCTTGATCAGGTGCTGCCGCTTGTAGTCTGAGCTGGCGTTCATGCTCTCTGCTCTGAACTCGGCCGGATCTCGACCGCGGTGACCTTGTACTCGGGACAATTGGTCGCCCAGTCAGAGTTATCAGTGGTGATCACGTTGGTCCCGCTGACGGGATGGTGAAACGTGGTGTACACCACACCCGCAGGAATATCGTCGCTGATCCGCACCCGCATGCGGGTCTGACCCGCCCGGCTGGTAATTTCAACCCAGTCGCCGTCACCAATGCCACGCGCCTCGGCGTCCGCCTCGTGAATATCGAGCACATCCTCAGCGTGCCAGACCACGTTATCCGTGCGCCGGGTCTGCGCCCCGACGTTGTACTGACTCAGAATACGGCCGGTCGTCAGCAACAGCGGGAACTTCCGGGTAGAACGCTCGTCGGTCGGTACGTAAGGAGTCGTCAAAAACTGCCCTTCTCCGCGCACAAAGCCATCTTTGTGCATGATCGGCGTCCCCGTGGGCGCCTGCTCATTGCAGGGCCATTGCACACTGCCTAACCGGTCCAGCAAATCAAAGGACACGCCGGCGAACGTCGGCGTGAGTTCCGCAATCTCATCCATGATCTGGGCGGCGCTGTCATAGGGCATGGGGTAACCCATGGCCTCACTCAGCGCGCAAGTCGCCTCCCACTCCGACAGCCCCGTGCGCGACGTCATCACCGGGCGCACGCGGTTGATGCGTCGCTCGGCATTGGTAAAGGTCCCGTCCTTTTCAAGAAAGGACGTGCCAGGCAAAAAGACATGCGCAAACTGCGATGTTTCGTTAAGGAACAGATCCTGCACAATCACGCAATCCATCGCGGTGAGCGCTTCAGCCACGTGCTGGGTGTTGGGGTCTGACTGGGCAATATCCTCGCCCTGAATGTAAATCCCCTTAAAGTCACCCGATACGGCTGAGTCCAGCATATTGGGAATGCGCATGCCGGGATCTTCACGCAGCGTGACACCCCATATGCTGGAGAACTGATCGCGCACGGTATCGTCTGACACGTGGCGGTAGCCCACGAACTCGTGGGGGAAAGATCCCATATCACACGAGCCCTGCACGTTGTTCTGCCCTCGAAGCGGGTTAACGCCCACGCCGAGGCGACCGATGTTGCCCGTGGCCATGGCGAGATTCGCCATGGCAATCACCATGGTGGAGCCCTGAGAATGCTCGGTCACACCGAGGCCATAGTAAATGGCCGCATTGCCCGCCGTGGCATAGGCCCGCGCGGCGGCACGCAAGGACTCGGCATCGACACCTGTGACGGCCGCCAACTGCTCGGGACTGTTCTCGGGAAGGCGAATAAAGTCTACCCAGGCCTTGAAGGAGGCCGCGTTGCAGCGCTCGGCCACAAAGGCCTCGTCTATGAGCCCTTCAGTCGCGACCACATGGGAGATGGCATTCAACACCGCCACGTTGGTGCCCGGCATTAACTGCAAATGATGTTCTGCGTGAATATGCGGCGAGCGCACCAGATCGATCGAGCGCGGGTCAATCACGATGAGATCGGCGCCCTCGCGCAGGCGCCGCTTCATTCTCGAAGCAAACACAGGGTGGGCGTCGGTCGGGTTGGCGCCAATCACCATCACCATGTCGGCATGCGCCACCGAAGCAAAATCCTGCGTGCCAGCACTCGTGCCAAAGGTTTGTTTGAGTCCATACCCCGTTGGCGAGTGGCACACCCGTGCGCAGGTATCCACATTGTTGGTGCCAAAAGCCGCCCGGACCATCTTTTGCACCACATACACCTCTTCGTTGGTGCAGCGTGACGACGTAATACCGCCAATCGCATCCACACCATGAGTGCTCTTAATGGCCTTGAGTCGCTCAGCAGCAAAGGTAATCGCCTCGTCCCAATCAACGGCGCGCCACTCATCCTGAATGCTGTCGCGAATCATCGGCGTGGTCACGCGATCCTGATGCTGTGCATAGCCCCAGGCAAACCGACCTTTGACACAGGAGTGACCCGCGTTGGCACCGCCCTGCTTGTCGGGCACCATCCGCACCACCTCGTCACCGCGCAATTCCGCCGTAAACGAGCACCCCACGCCACAATAAGCGCAGGTGGTTTTCACTTTGCGACTCGGCACGCCGAGATTAATCACGCTTTTTTCCTGCAGCGTCGCGGTTGGGCAGGCCTGGACGCAGGCGCCGCAAGAAACACACTCACTTTCGAGGAAAGGCTGTTGTTCGCTGGGCGACACCTCGGAACCAAAACCGCGACCGGCAATGGTCAACGCAAAAGTGCCCTGGACCTCTGAGCAGGCGCGCACGCAGCGGCTGCAGACAATGCATTTGCTGGCATCAAACGTGAAATAGGGGTTCGATTCGTCCTTGCCCTTGTGCAGGTGATTCTCTCCCGCCATGCCGTAGCGAACATCGCGAAGGCCCACTGCACCGGCCATATCCTGCAACTCACAGTCGCCGTTGGCCGGACAGGTGAGGCAGTCCAGCGGATGATCCGAGATATAGAGTTCCATCACGCCTTTGCGCAGCTTGTCGAGGCGCGGCGTCTGGGTATGGACAGACATACCCTCCTGGCACGGTGTGGTGCAGGAGGCAGGGGTGCCCGGGCGGCCTTCGATCTCGACCAGACACAACCGGCAAGAGCCAAAGGCATTCAGGCTGTCGGTGGCGCAGAGCTTGGGGATGGTGGCCCCGACCATCGCGGCGGCACGCATCACCGAGGTTCCCTCGGGCACCGTCACCGGCATGCCATCAATGAGTACCGTCACCTTGACGTCTGATTGTGGCCCCGGGGTTCCCAGATCTTTTGTGTAATCCACCTGAGCCGGGTCAAACTGTTGAACCATATTCATCGTTTATCCCTCACCCCGTTGCAATCACTGTGGACGCAAAATCTTCAGGGAAGCTATTGAGCGCACTGAGTACTGGGTTCGGTGTGAGCCCCCCCATTGCACACAACGACCCGTGGGTCATGACATCGCACAAATCACGCAATAGCTCGGTGTTGGCCTCTACATTTTGCCCGGCCCGAATCTTGTCGATGGTTTCAACGCCGCGTACCGCACCAATCCGGCAAGGGGTGCACTTACCGCAAGATTCCTCTACGCAGAAATCCATCGCAAAGCGCGCCTGCTCCGCCATGTTCACGCTGTCATCGAAGAGCACCACGCCACCGTGACCGATCATGCCGCCGGCCTCGATCAGCGCCTCATACTCCATGGCCACATCGAGCTTGTCGGCGGCCAAATAGGCGCCCAGCGGCCCACCGATCTGCACGGCCCGCAGCGGCCGGCCCGATCGCGTGCCGCCACCAAAGTCTTCAATCAGTTCCCTGGCGCTGATGCCAAATGCGGTTTCCACTATGCCGCCCCGGGCGATATTGCCGGCCAGCTGAAACACCTGCGTGCCGAGCGAACGGTTCTGCCCCAGGGCTGCGTAGGCCTCGGCCCCGCGCGCCAAAATGGAGGGTACGCTGGCGATGGTCAGCACGTTGTTGATGACTGTCGGGGTACCGAACAACCCTTTGATTGCCGGCAATGGTGGCTTGGCGCGCACCATGCCACGGCGACCCTCCAGGCTCTCGAGCATGGCGGTTTCTTCACCACAGACATAGGAACCCGCACCCACGCGAATCTCAACGTCGAAACACAAATCGGAGCCGAGAATATTGGCGCCCAGCCAGCCCTGCTCCCGCGCAATCCAGATCGCCGATTGCAGGGTGGCGATCGCGTCAGGATACTCCGAGCGCAGATACACCAAGCCCCGATCGGCGCCGACTGCGTGCGCCGCGATGGTCATGCCTTCGAGCAAACAAAAAGGATCGCCCTCCATGAGCATGCGATCGGCAAAGGTGCCGCTGTCGCCCTCGTCGGCGTTGACGCAAATGTATTTGTGGGCGGGCGCGGCCTGGGATTCTCCCGAGTGGGGAGCCGGTGGCTGATCCGCCACGGTGCGCCACTTGATGCCCGCGGGGAAACCGGCGCCACCGCGGCCACGCAGGCCCGAATCGGTCACCGCCTGCACCACCTCGCTACCACTCATCGCGAGGGCATTTTTAAGCCCGGCGAGTCCTCCGTAGGCAAGGTAGTCGTCGGGATCAGTCGGGTCCGTGATGCCCACACGCTCGTAGATCCAGCGATTCTGTCGAGCGAGATAATCGATCTCCTCAACCCGCCCCACGTACCGCTCACTCTGCTCATTAGGCAGGCCCGCCTCGATTTGCGCTGCGGTCATGTTCGACCAAGCCACGCGCGGGCCATGGCGCTCCTCAGCGCGCTCAACCAGTGGCTCCATCCACAACAGGCCGCGGCTGCCATTGCGAACAACGGTTTCACCGCGCGCCTCAAGCGCACTGGCCACGGCATCGGCACCCATGGAGCGCGCCGCGGCGTCCCGGGGCACAAACCAAACCGTCATGAGCCCTCCCCCGCAGCCTGCGCACAACTGACCGCTGCCTTAAGACGCGAGACATCGGCTCGACCCAGCAATTCACCCCCTACCAAGGCGGCAGGCCCCAGCGCGCAGTTACCCAAGCAGAAAATAGGCTCATCCACCCCAGTGAGGGCAGCAAGCCCGGCGTCATCGCCACAGGCGGCGGACCAATCAGCCTTTAATTGACGAGCGCCCACTGCCTGACAGGCCTCGGCTGCACACAGGCGCACCGGCACCGCGGGGGGTGGCGTGTCTCGAAGATCAGCATAAAAGGTGAATACGCCGTGCACATCGGCACGGGAAACATTGCAGGCCGAGGCAATCATCGCGACCGCATCACCGGGAACGTAGCCAAAGTGCGCTTGCACTGCTTGCAGGCATAGCAATACCGGACCCGGCTCAGCCGCCGCGATCGGTGCGATCAGGGCCTGGGCTGTGTCAGGCTGCCATTCTGGATAACGTGCGTTGCTCATGTCGCGACGCGATCTCCCCCAGCGTATACGTTCAGGCGGTCATCCCGTGTGAAACCCACCAACACCAAACCGTGGGCGCGGGCCAGATCCACTGCCAGCGTTGTCGGACCGGACACCGCCACAATCCCCGCCATGCACGCCCGTAGCGCCTTGGCGACGATCTCGTAGGAGACCCGACCACTGACCACCAAAGTGTGATCGGTGAGTGGATAGTCCCCGGCAAGGAACGCACTCCCGATCACTTTATCTACCGCATTATGGCGCCCTACATCCTCGCGTACCACCTGCAAAATGCCACCGGGCGACACAACGGCTGCTGCGTGCAGCGAACCCGTGAGCTCGAACATTTTTTGTTCGCTACGCATGGCCGCAACCCATTCGTGGGCCGCTTGCGGCGTTAACTGCCAGTCTTTGGTATGCAGCGGCACCCGCGGTTTGGGTGTGGCTTCAATAACCTCGGCGCTGCAAATCCCACAAGAGCTTGATGTCAGATAAGCCCGGGGTCTCGGAGTCTCCACTGCGGAGGCCAAGCCGAGCCGGACCGTGTCTACGGCCTCCTCGATCCCCTGAGCCCGCGACGCAGCGGCGCCCTCTCGCTCGATACTGAGCACATCTGCCCGACTCAACAGATCGGTCTCGCCTGCCAGCCAACCCACTGCCAGATCCTCATCGTGGCCCGGCGTGCGCATGGTAGTAGCAAGCACCTGGTCACCCACCGCGATAGACAGCGGCGCCTCGACCACTACCGGATCAAAATCCTCTTGGGATGACGCGCCGGAGGCCGTGACCGCGCTCACGCGTCGCACTGGCCGGGGATCCGTCGCGTGGGAGGTCATTAGAAGAGGCCTACAATCTGCCCGTCGACCACGTCGATCTTCTCGCTCGCAGGCGCCTTGGGCAAACCGGGCATCGTCATGACATCGCCGCAGATCGCCACCACAAAACCGGCGCCAACCGAGAGCCGCACTTCGCGAATATCCATCACGTGGCCTGAAGGCGCCCCCTTGAGGAGCGGATCCGTCGAGAACGAATACGGCGTCTTGGCGATACAGACCGGCAGGTGACCGTAGCCGCCATCGGTGAGTTCCTTCAGTCGGTCACGCACCTTGGTGTTAGCGGTAATTTCGCTGGCGTGATAGACCTTGGTCGCAACCGCTTCGAGCTTCTCCCAGAGCGAGAGCTCTGCGCTGTATACAAAGGACTTGTGAGGACTGTTGGCCGGCGCCGGATCCGCGTCGCAGATCTCTGCAACCATGTGTGCAAGGTCTGTCGCGCCCGCGCCTCCGTTGGCCCAATGACTCGACAGCGCCACTTTGACACCCAATGCCTTGCAGTGCTCCATCACCAGTTCGACCTCGGCGTCGGTATCGCTGACAAACTGGTTGATCGATACCACTGCGGGCACGCCATAGTTCTCTCGCAGGTTGTTGATGTGGCGGTTCAGGTTGGCAAGACCTGCGCGCAGTGCCGGGAGGTTTTCTTCGGTGAGATTTTCCCGCGCCACGCCGCCGTGGAATTTCAGCGCTCGGATGGTGGCTACCAGCACGGCAGCCGAGGGACGAATGCCCGCTGAACGGCACTTGATGTCGATAAATTTCTCGGCACCCAGATCGGCACCAAAGCCCGCCTCTGTCACCACGTAGTCGGCCAGGCGAAGTCCCGCCATGGTGGCAATCACGCTGTTACAGCCATGGGCAATATTGGCAAACGGGCCACCGTGAACAAAAGACGGCGTGCCCTCGAGGGTTTGCACCAGATTGGGCGACAGCGCGTCCTTGAGGATCGCCGTGAGCGCTCCCTCGGCCTTGAGGTCAGCCGCCGTCACGGGCTCGCGCTCACGGGTGTAGCCCACCACAATGCGGCCCAAACGCTTCTTGAGGTCATCAAGGTCGGTGGCCAAACAGAAGATCGCCATGATCTCTGACGCTACGACAATGTCGAAACCATCCTGCCTCGGGTAACCGTTTCCGGGACCCCCGAGTGAAACCGTGATCTCGCGCAGCGCGCGGTCGTTCATGTCGAGCACGCGCTTCCAGGTGATGCGTCGCACATCGATACCCAACGCGTTGCCGTGATGAATATGGTTGTCGAGCAGTGCAGAGAGCAGATTGTTGGCAACGCCGATCGCGTGCAGATCACCGTTAAAGTGCAGGTTGATGTCTTCCATCGGAATCACCTGCGCATAACCGCCCCCGGCGGCTCCGCCCTTCATGCCGAACACCGGGCCCAGTGAGGGCTCGCGCAAACAGATCGCCACGTTCTTACCGATGTGCTTGAGTGCGTCACCCAGCCCCACCGTGGTCGTGGTCTTGCCCTCGCCAGCAGGCGTCGGGCTCACTGCAGTTACCAAAACCATTCGCGCGTTGTCGCGCACGGGCTGCTCCAGCAGCCAATCCAGATTGACCTTTCCTTTGATCCGGCCATAAGGCTCCAAAGCCTCGTCGGGGATATTGAGCGCCGAAGCAATCTCGGTAATGGGTTTGGGGGTCGCGGCCTGGGCGATTTCGATATCCGATGCCATGGATTGTGCTCCGGTAACTGAGTACCACTTTAAAGACATTGTCTGGTTTGGCGCGTTGCGCTGCTTGGTGCCATGGCCTTGAAAACAAAGCCTGAACACACCGGACGCAGGCCCGGCGGGCGCCATTATTGGGAGATTTCACAGGCATGGCAAACGACATAAAAGCGGAATTCTGAGCTGGGTGCCAAAGTGTCGTTTTTTGACCGCGGAGTGTCGCGGAAAAGCCCGCCAGCGCGTAACTTTTAAAGGGTTTATCAACCCGGGGCACGCCGGTTGGTGACCCGTGATGCTGGGGCGCTTTGCGCCTGTCGACACCGCGATACGACAGAGTTCACGAAGCGGCAAGGTGGTCAAGCGCGCCCCGCAGCCAATTCGCGCCTAATCGTGTTTGTCGTAGGGATCCAAACACGCATAGTATGGGTCTGCCCCCTTCAGCGCGCGAGGACCAAACCGATGAGCTACCAGGCAGTGCCCCTTCAAGATCGTGTCGACATCGACAACCTGTTCTCGGCCTATGCCTACTCGCTCGACGACGGCGACGCTGATGCCTGGGTGGCGCTTTATACGGATGACGGCGTGTTCGAGGTACCCGGGCTGAGTCGGTTTGAGGGGCCTGAGGGACTGCACGATATTGCCGATATCGTGATTACGGGTAGTCAGGGCAACTGGCGCCACATGGCCACCAACGTATTGGTGAATCAGGGAGAAAACGAGGACGAGGTGGAGGTGCGTTTACGTACGCTGGTTACAGACTGGACCGTAGACCCCGCGGGACTCCAGTTTAACGACTACCGCGGAACGCTTGTCCGCATCAGTGGCCAATGGCGCATCAAGGAACTCATCGCCACGCCCACCAAGATAATCGTTTAAACGGAATCACGCGGGAGCAGGAAGCATCGGTTATCGCTCACATCGGATCCCATCCATGCAAGCCTGCAGTAAGACTCAAAAATTGTTAGCCTAGTCTCCGACAACTGCTCGCATTCGCGGCCTGCTGTCTAACTGAGACAGAGGCCCTTATAAAAAAATGAACTAATACCCGAGGAACGAAGTTTCATGATCAAACTGACGCTTGGAATTAAAACCGCTCTCACTGCCAGTGCGCTTGTCGCTGCAGCCTCGACACTAGCCGCAGGGGGGGGCGGCGGAAATCAGGACAGTACTGACCCGACTCAACACTTCCACCCAAAAGGAAAGCCACCGTCTGAGTACACGCTAAAAATTCTTCAGGCAGCCCAAGAGTCCCTCCCATTCGACGACACCCGTGATTTTGACGAGGCACGTCGCGGGTTTATCGCGCCGCTGGATACCTACGTTATCCCCGCTGACGCAGGCGGCATTGCCTGGAATATTGAGCGCTACGACTTTTTGAAAGCTGAAGAAAATTGGCCCTCGGTGCACCCCTCTACCCAACGACAAGGGCACCTCAATCAGATCACCGGATTATTTGAGGTGACTGACGGCATTTACCAAATTCGTGGCAATGATCTCGCCAACATCACCTTTGTAAGAGGAGAAACCGGCTGGATCGTATTCGATCCCAATACCGCCGCTGAAACAGCACGGGTAGGCCTGACGTTGATCAACCGTGAGATTGAGGAGCTGCCAGTTGTAGCGGTCATCTACTCCCACAGCCATGGCGATCATTTCGGTGGCGTCAGAGGTGTGGTCGACGCCGAATTGCTCGCGCAGGGCAAGGTAGAAATCATCGCCCCGGTGGGCTTTCTAGAAGAAGCCGTATCGGAAAATGTCTACGCCGGCAACGCGATGACCCGCCGCCTGTTCTTCCAATACGGCTTATTGTTGCCCGCAAACCCCCACGGTCACGCTGGTCAGGGCCTCATGCAGAATGTGGCGACCGGCAGTGTCGGCCTCATCGCCCCGACGAAAGTCGTGACAGAGGCGATTGAAGAATTCGAGGTCGACGGCATTCAAATGGTTTTCCAAAACACGCCTGGTACCGAAGCGCCGGCAGAAATGAACACCTATATCCCGAGCAAGAAAACGCTCTGGATGGCCGAGAATGTCACCAACACCATTCACAATATTTACACCCTTCGCGGGGCAAAAGTTCGTGATGCACTGGCCTGGTCAAAGTACATCTCGAGAGCGCTATTTTTATTTGGTCAGGAAGCCGAGGTCATGATGGCTTCGCACCACTGGCCGCGCTGGGGTAACGAACGTATTCAGGAGGTCATGCGGGGTCAGCGTGACGCGTATGCGCATCTGAACAACCAAGTACTGCACCTTGCCAACCAGGGCGTCACCATTAATGAAATCCACAACGAGTATCGAGTGCCCGAGAGCCTGGAGAACGCGTGGTACGCCCGGGGCTATCACGGCTCGCCCCAGCACAACAGCCGCGCAGTGATTAACCGCTATCTCGGTTACTGGGACGCCAACCCCACCACGCTCATTCCGCTGAGTCCGTCTGACTCGGCGCCCCTCTACGTCGAGATGATGGGCGGCGCCGACAACATCATGGCCAAAGGTGCCGAACTATATGAGTCAGGTGAATACCGGTTGGCGCAGGAAATACTTGATAAGTTGGTACACGCCGAACCGGGCAATCAAGCAGCCAAGGACCTCCTCGCGGATATTTGGGAGCAAATCGGATATCAACAGGAGAATCCAGGGTTGCGTAACAGCTTCCTCGCCGGTGCTTTCGAACTGCGCTCGGGGATCCCCGAGGGTAATACCGTCAACACCATATCGGCAGACCTGATCTCGGCTATGGGTACTACCCTCTTCCTTGATTTTCTGGGTGTACAGATGGACAGCCGCAAGGCGGAGTCACTACCTGCGACCAAAATCAATCTGACCACACCCGAAAATGGAGAGAAGTTTGCGATTGAGCTTTCAAACGCAACGCTGACCAATATCGAGGGATATCTGCATGATGACCCTGACCTGGAAGTGAGCATGGAGCTGAGCGAGCTATTCAAGGTGATGAGCGGACAGATGCGCTTTGCTGATCTGATCAATCAAGGCTTGGTAGAAGCGGAAGGCGAGACGCTCATCCTCGATCAAATTGCCGCCACCTTTGTCGCGTTCGACCCCAAATTCGAGGTTTTACCCGGCACCAAGTAAGCGCTAACCGGGCCTTTTAGCGCCCGCAGCCCGACCACCCCATGCGCCCCCGCAGTCTTTTTAAGCGGGGGTGTATCGGCTAATCTTCACCCCTCGAGAACACCGTGCAGGAATGCACGACGGAAAGCTTAGGGGGCAACACCGTGACACAGAGTTGGGATCTGCTGATTAAAGGCGCCAA
>JAYOEE010000056.1:0-15513 GCA_038106565.1 Halieaceae bacterium | reverse complement strand
CAATCGTGCCCACATTTACGTGGGGCTTAGAACGCTCAAATGCCTCTTTTGCCATCTTCCTTTACCTCAAGGTCATCGCAGACGATCAGGACGTCTGGTTTTTAGAAATAATTTCCTGCGCAACGTTGCTGGGCGCAGCCGAGTACTTGGAGAATTCCATCGTGTAGGTGGCACGCCCCTGGGTCGCAGAGCGAAGATCGGTTGCATAGCCAAACATCTCCGCGAGCGGCACCTCGGCATTCACAATCTTGCCTGAGGCATTCTCATCCATGCCCTGTATCAAGCCGCGCCGGCGGTTCAGGTCACCCACTACATCACCCATGTTTTCCTCAGGCGTTACCACCTCAACTTTCATCATGGGCTCGAGCAATTCAGCACCACCGACCTCAGCCAGCTTTTTGGTGGCCATGCTGGCGGCAATTTTAAAAGCCATTTCGCTGGAGTCGACGTCGTGGAAGGAGCCGTCATAAAGCGTCGCTTTCAGGCCCAGCAAGGGATATCCCGCTAACACGCCATTTTGCATTTGCTCTTCGATACCCTTGCTGACGGCGGGAATATATTCCCGAGGCACCGTACCACCCACAATCTCGTTGACGAATTCGAGACCCTCGGCGCTGGTGTCTTCAGCCGGCTCGAACTTGACCCAGACATGACCATACTGTCCGCGACCACCTGACTGGCGAACAAATTTGCCTTCAATCTCAGTGGTCGTAGTGATGCGCTCACGGTAAGCCACCTGCGGCTTCCCGATGTTGGCCTCAACACTGAACTCTCGCCGCATCCGGTCGACAATAATGTCGAGGTGTAACTCACCCATCCCGGAAATAATTGTCTGGCCCGTCTCTTCATCGGTTTTGACTCGGAACGAGGGGTCTTCCTGAGCCAGTTTGCCCAAAGCGATGCCCATCTTTTCCTGGTCCGCCTTGGATTTCGGTTCAACCGCCACCGAAATAACCGGCTCGGGAAACTCCATGCGCTCGAGGATCACGATGTTATCGGAATCGCAGAGCGTGTCTCCGGTCGTTACATCCTTGAGGCCAATCGCTGCCGCAATGTCCCCAGCGAGTACTTCCTTGATTTCCTCACGGCTGTTGGAGTGCATCTGCACCATTCGGCCCACGCGCTCTTTTTTCTGCTTAACCGCGTTGTAGACCCCTGTACCGGATTCCAATTTGCCGGAATACACCCGGAAGAAGGTCAGGGTGCCCACGAAAGGGTCGGTCGCAATCTTGAACGCCAATGCCGCGAAGGGTTCGTTGTCATCTGACTGGCGCGCGACCACTGTCTCGCCATCTTCCAGAGTCCCTTCGATCGCCTTCACCTCAGTCGGCGAGGGCAGATATTCGATGACCGCGTCCAGAACGGCCTGCACGCCTTTGTTCTTGAACGCTGAACCGCCCATGATCGGCACAATCTCGTTGGCCAGGGTGCGGATGCGGATGCCTTGCTTGATCTCTTCCTCTGTGAGCTCGCCCTCATCCAGATACTTGGTCATCAACTCTTCGTTGGCTTCCGCGGCGGCTTCAACCATGTACTCACGCATTTCCGCCACTTTGTCGACAAGATCAGCGGGGATATCTTCGTACTCGAAGGTCATCCCCATATCGTCTTCGCTCCAGATGATGGCTTTCTGCTTGATCAGATCGATCACGCCTTTGAAGTCTTCTTCCGAACCGATCGTCATTTGGATCGGCACCGCGTTACAACCCAATCGGTCACGCAGCTGCTCGATCACGTTTTCGAAGTTGGCACCCGCGCGGTCCATCTTGTTGACGAACACCATCCGCGGCACTGCGTACTTGTTAGCCTGTCGCCACACGGTTTCGGTCTGCGGCTGCACACCGGAGGAACCACACAGTACGACAACCGCACCATCGAGTACGCGCAATGAGCGCTCTACTTCGATAGTGAAATCGACGTGTCCGGGCGTATCGATGATATTGATGCGGTGCTGATCGAACTGCTGCTGCATTCCCTGCCAGAAACACGTGGTGGCAGCTGAGGTAATCGTGATACCGCGCTCCTGCTCCTGCTCCATCCAATCCATGGTAGCGGCGCCGTCGTGCACCTCCCCAATTTTGTGTGAGAGGCCGGTGTAAAACAGTACACGTTCCGTAGTGGTGGTTTTGCCGGCATCCACGTGGGCGACAATACCGATGTTGCGATAACGGTTGATCGGAGTCTTACGAGCCACGACAGTTTCCTCGGATTAGGGTTGGCAGACTGGGTTTTAGAATCGAAAGTGCGAGAAGGCCTTGTTAGCTTCGGCCATGCGGTGCACGTCTTCACGCTTCTTAACGGCATTGCCCTTGCCCTGTGAGGCATCGACAATTTCTCCCGCCAAGCGCTGGCGCATCGACTTCTCGCCGCGGTTACGCGCGTAATCCACCAGCCATCGCATAGACAACGCCACTCGACGAGAGGGACGCACCTCTACGGGCACCTGATAGGTAGCGCCGCCCACTCGGCGGGACTTCACTTCGACCATCGGCGCGATATTCTCAAGCGCCTCATCAAAGACCTCTATAGGGTCCCGTTTAGTCCGCTCCTCGACGATATCAAGCGCACCATACACGATGGATTCAGCGACAGATTTCTTGCCACTGATCATCACATGGTTCATGAATTTAGCGAGGGTGGAGTTACCGAATTTGGGATCAGGTAGTACTTCACGCTTGGCAACAACGCGTCTTCTTGGCATGGCTCTTTCCTATCTCTTCAGGGTTCCCGGTCACTGCTTTATTCGGACCGGCCTTACTGTCAACGATGTGACGTCTAGGTGGATGCCCAATGAGGCATCCGCTTTATTACTTGGGTCGCTTCGCTCCGTACTTGGATCGGGCCTGCTTACGATCAGATACGCCCGACGTATCAAGGCTGCCGCGTACAGTGTGGTATCGCACACCGGGCAAGTCCTTCACGCGACCGCCTCGGATCAATACAACACTGTGCTCCTGCAGATTATGGCCCTCACCACCAATGTAAGAGGACACCTCGAACCCGTTTGTCAGCCGGACACGGCAGACTTTTCTCAGAGCCGAATTCGGCTTCTTGGGGGTGGTGGTGTAAACACGTGTGCAGACACCTCGCCGCTGCGGGCAGGCCTGCAGTGCCGGTACACCGCTCTTGGTGACTTTACGCTTGCGCGGCTTTCGCACAAGCTGGTTAATGGTTGCCATTCAGCATTTGCTCCCAGTAATCGTCTCGGGGCCGAGGCCCCGAAAAAGAGCGCGCATTCTATAGACCGGTCCAAAACCGGTCAAGCGCGCGGTTATGTGACTATTCCTCTACGGCACCCTCTGTAGAATCCGCCGCTTCAGCACGTTCCATCTCTTCCGCGAAACTCTCGGAGAACTCCTCTGCAGACATGCTCAATGCCAGCTCGGAGCCCTCAGATTGCTTGCGGCGTCGCTCCTCGTGGTAAGCGAGACCGGTACCCGCCGGTATGAGTCGACCGACGATCACGTTCTCTTTCAATCCACGCAGGTAATCCCGCTTGCCCGTCACGGCAGCTTCGGTCAGAACACGCGTGGTCTCCTGGAAAGAGGCAGCCGAAATAAAGCTCTCAGTCGCAAGGGAGGCTTTGGTAATCCCCAGCAATTCGCGGTTGGCAGTCGGAGAAACCAGTCCTTCGGCTTCCAGCCGATCGCACTCCTCCAGGAAGGCGGTGTACTCAGCCTGCTCGCCTTTGATAAAGGTGGAATCACCTGTCGTCGCAATCTCTACCTTACGGAGCATCTGCCGAACAATGACTTCGATATGCTTGTCATTGATCTTGACGCCCTGCAAACGGTAGACCTCCTGAATCTCATTGACGATGTACTCGGCCAGTGCCGGGATGCCTTTGAGACGAAGGATGTCGTGGGGGCTCAACGGGCCCTCAGAGACGATTTCACCCTTCTGAACCGTTTCGCCCTCAAATACTGAAAGCTGACGCCACTTTGGAATGAGCTCCTCATAGTGATCAGAGCCATCAGGTAACGTTGCGCCGTCTGTCGGCGTAATCACCAACCGACGCTTGCCCTTGGTCTCCTTACCAAAGCTGACCGTGCCCGAAATCTCGGCGAGAATCGCCGGCTCTTTCGGTTTACGCGCTTCGAACAAATCGGCAACGCGCGGCAGACCACCGGTGATATCCCGTGTCTTGGACCCTTCTTGCGGGATACGGGCAATCACGTCACCCACCTCCACTTTCGCGCCATCCTCAAGATTGACCATGGCACCGTGTGGCAGGAAGTAGTGCGCAGGCACGTTCGTGCCAGCCAGCATCAGTTCTTTACCTTTGCCGTCAACCAGAGTGACTGCGGGGCGAATATCCTTGCCGGCGGCGGGTCGCTCTGCTGAATCCATCACCGAAATGCTGGACAGTCCAGTGAACTCGTCTGTCTGACGCTTGATCGTCACCCCTTCGTCCATGCCACTGAACTTCACCGTACCGGCTACCTCAGTGATGATGGGGTGAGTGTGCGGATCCCAGTTGGCAACAATGTCGCCAGCGGAAACACTCGCCTCATCCTGAACGCGGATGGTGGCACCATAAGGCACCTTGTATCGCTCACGCTCCCGGCCAACACTGTCGAGCAACGACAGCTCACCCGAGCGTGACACGGCAACCAGAGAACCGTCGGGCCTATCGACCACCTTCATGTTATGGAGACGAATCACACCGTCGTTATTAACCTGAATGTTGTCCTGAGCAGCCTGGCCGGATGCCGCACCACCAATGTGGAAGGTGCGCATGGTCAGCTGCGTGCCGGGCTCTCCGATCGATTGCGCTGCCACGACGCCGATCGCCTCACCCATATTCACCTGATGACCCCGACCCAAGTCGCGGCCATAACAGGATGAACAAATGCCGTAGCGAGTCTGACAGGTGATGGGAGAACGCACCGTGATCTCCTCGATACCCATCTCATCGACCTTGGCAGTGAGCACTTCGTCGAGCATGGTGCCCGCTTCCAGCAGAATCTCACCCGTGCTCGGGTCGACCACGTCCTGAGCCACGATTCGGCCCAGTACACGCTCAGAGAGCGACTCGATGATATCTCCACCATCGATAACCGACGTGGTAACCAGACCCTGATCCGTGCCGCAATCCTGCTCGGTGACCACGACGTCTTGGGCCACATCGACCAGACGACGCGTGAGATAGCCCGAGTTCGCCGTCTTGAGCGCGGTATCCGCCAGACCTTTTCGCGCTCCGTGCGTGGAGATGAAGTACTGCAGAACGTTCAAGCCCTCGCGGAAGTTGGCCGTAATCGGTGTTTCGATGATCGAGCCGTCAGGCTTGGCCATTAACCCTCGCATCCCCGCCAGCTGGCGAATCTGCGCGGGCGAGCCTCGGGCGCCTGAGTCGGCGTACATGTATACGGAATTGAAGGAGTCCTGCTCCTCGTCCTTACCTTCCCTGTTGGTCACCGTCTCCTTGGAGAGTCCAGCCATCATAGACTTCGACACCTGATCATTTGTTCGCGACCAAATGTCGATAACCTTGTTGTATTTCTCGCCCTGCGTAACAAGACCGGCACGATACTGTTGCTCGATCTCAGCAACCTCGCCTTCGGCGCGGGCGATGAGATCGGCCTTGGCATCCGGAATCGCAAAGTCATTGACCCCAATTGAGGCTCCGGATCGAGTGGAGTACTCGTAACCCGTGTACATCAATTTGTCGGCGAAAATCACCGTGGACTTGAGCCCCACCGCCCGGTAGCACTGGTTAATCACCCGAGAAATGGCTTTCTTGACCATCGGCTGATTGATCAAATCAAACGACAGGCCGGCGGGAACAATATCCCATAGGAGGGCACGACCCACCGTTGTATCGACTATGCGCGTGCGCTCTACCGTTTCCTCGCCGAGGTTCATCAGCGTCTCGTGAACACGAACTTTGACCTTGGCCTGAAGGTCAACCTGGCCACTGCCATAGGCGCGTTGAACCTCTTCAGTGTCGGCAAAAGACATGCCCTCGCCCTTCGCATTAACGCGATCGCGGGTCATGTAATACAGACCGAGTACCACGTCCTGAGAAGGCACGATGATCGGATCTCCCGACGCGGGAGAAAGGATGTTGTTGGTCGACATCATGAGCGCGCGAGCCTCGAGCTGCGCCTCCAATGTCAACGGTACGTGTACCGCCATCTGGTCGCCGTCGAAGTCAGCGTTGTAAGCCGCACACACCAGTGGGTGAAGCTGTATGGCCTTGCCTTCGATGAGCACCGGCTCAAAAGCCTGGATCCCCAGTCGGTGAAGAGTAGGCGCCCGGTTCAGCAGCACGGGATGCTCACGAATAACCTCTGCGAGAATATCCCAGACCTCTGGCGGCTCACGCTCGACCATTTTCTTGGCGGCCTTGATGGTGCTGGCCAACCCGCGCAGCTCAAGCTTGCCAAAGATGAAGGGCTTGAACAGCTCAAGCGCCATTTTCTTGGGAAGGCCGCACTGATGAAGCTTCAATGTCGGGCCGGTCACGATCACGGAACGGCCTGAATAATCGACCCGCTTCCCGAGAAGGTTCTGGCGGAAACGACCCTGCTTCCCCTTAATCATGTCGGCCAGCGACTTGAGTGGGCGCTTGTTCGAGCCCGTGATCGCACGGCCGCGTCGGCCATTGTCTAGCAGAGCGTCGACCGATTCCTGCAGCATGCGCTTCTCATTACGCACGATGATGTCAGGAGCATTCAGATCGAGGAGACGCTTCAATCGGTTGTTACGGTTAATAACCCGCCGGTAAAGATCGTTCAGATCAGACGTGGCGAAGCGCCCGCCATCAAGCGGCACCAAAGGTCGGAGATCTGGCGGCAGCACTGGCAGCGCGTTCAGAATCATCCACTCAGGCTTGTTGCCGGACTTGTCAAAAGCCTCCATCAGCTTCAAACGCTTGGAGAGCTTCTTGATCTTGGTTTCAGAGTTCGTCTGCGGGATTTCCTCGCGCAGCTGCTCAATCTCGGCCTTGAGATTGATCTCCATCATCAGGTCCTGAATCGCTTCAGCACCCATTTTGGCGGTGAACTCATCACCGTACTCTTCCATGGCCTCGTAGTACTGCTCATCGTTAAGTAGCTGACCATGCTCCAAAGCCGTCAAACCGGGGTCGGTGACGACATAGGCCTCGAAGTACAGAATTCGCTCGATATCCCGGAGCGTCATGTCCAGGAGCAGTCCAATACGCGAGGGCAGGGACTTCAGGAACCAAATGTGCGCCACCGGACTGGCCAACTCGATATGGCCCATTCGCTCGCGCCTGACTTTGGCCAAAGCCACCTCAACGCCGCATTTCTCGCAGATGACACCGCGGTGCTTCAGGCGCTTGTACTTACCGCACAAACATTCGTAGTCCTTGACGGGGCCAAAGATCTTGGCGCAGAAAAGTCCGTCGCGCTCTGGCTTAAAGGTTCGGTAATTGATGGTCTCGGGCTTCTTCACTTCGCCAAAAGACCATGACCGAATCATTTCCGGAGAGGCCAGACCAATGCGAATCGCATCGAAGTCTTCGTTTTTCTCCCTGCTCAGCAGGTTCAGCAAATCTTTCACGTCTTTTCTCCCCTCAGAAGCCAGATGACTCAGACTCGAGATCAATATCGATCCCAAGCGAGCGGATTTCTTTGATCAGCACGTTAAAGGATTCCGGCATACCGGGCTCCATCTGGTGATCCCCATCGACGATGTTTTTGTACATCTTGGTACGTCCTGCCACGTCGTCTGACTTCACTGTCAACATTTCCTGCAAGGTGTATGCAGCGCCGTAAGCCTCCAGAGCCCAGACCTCCATCTCACCAAACCGCTGTCCGCCAAACTGGGCTTTGCCGCCCAATGGCTGCTGAGTCACCAGACTATAAGAGCCCGTTGAACGCGCGTGCATCTTGTCGTCTACCAGGTGGTTCAGCTTCAGCATGTACATGTAACCAACGGTCACGGGGCGATCAAACTGATCGCCGGTGCGGCCATCAAACAGCGTTAGCTGGCCACTGTCAGGAATTTCCGCCATGCGAAGCAGTTCCTTGATGGACTCCTCATGGGCACCATCGAATACCGGCGTAGCCATCGGCACGCCAGCGCGGAGATTCTCAGCCAAAGCGATGAGTTCGTCGTCACTCAACGAACCAATGTCTGCGCTGCGACGCGCATCAGTGGTGTGGCTGTAAACCTGCTTGAGGAAGCTGCGTAGCTGGGTCAACTTCACTTGCTGCTCCAGCATTTCGTCGATCTTGCGACCGAGACCGTGAGCCGCCATGCCAAGGTGGGTTTCAAGAATCTGACCCACATTCATCCGCGACGGCACACCGAGCGGGTTCAACACGATATCGATCGGTTCTCCGTGCTCGTCATGAGGCATGTCCTCCACGGGCATGATGACCGAGATCACACCCTTGTTACCGTGACGCCCCGCCATTTTGTCGCCCGGCTGGATACGTCGCTTCACAGCCAAGTACACTTTGACGATCTTGAGCACGCCCGGTGCCAGATCGTCACCGCTCTGTAGCTTCTCGCGCTTAATCTCAAACCGCTCTTCCAACTGCTTGTTCTGCTCTTCCAGCAAACGCTGCGCAGAGGCCAGCTGGCTGTTGAGGTCCGCATCCGATAGCTTCAGCTTGAACCACTGTTCACGATCGAGTTCGGCCAGCACAGCCTTGGTGAGTTTGGTGCCCTTGCTGAGACCGCCCCCGGAAACCGTGGTCTTGTTTTCCAAAAGACCCGCGAGACGCGCAAAGGTCGCCTCCTCATAGATGCGGTATTCCTCTTTGAGATCCTTGCGGTAATCGGCAAGTTGCCCCGCTTCGATCTGCTTGGCGCGAGGATCTTTCTCAAGCCCGTCGCGCGTGAACACCTGCACATCAATGACTGTGCCCTTGTAACTGGAAGGCACACGAAGAGACGTGTCCTTCACATCCGAGGCTTTCTCACCAAAAATGGCGCGCAGCAACTTCTCTTCAGGCGTCAACTGAGTCTCACCTTTCGGCGTGACCTTGCCCACCAGAATATCGCCCGCATCCACTTCGGCGCCGATATACACAATGCCCGACTCATCGAGCTTGCCGAGCGCGCCCTCGCCTACATTCGGAATGTCGGCAGTGATCTCCTCAGAACCCAACTTGGTATCGCGCGCGATACAGGTCAGTTCCTGAATGTGAATCGTGGTGAATCGATCTTCCTGCACCACGCGCTCTGAAACGAGGATCGAATCCTCAAAGTTGTAGCCATTCCAAGGCATAAACGCGATGCGCATGTTCTGCCCCAGGGCCAACTCGCCCAGATCGACCGACGGACCATCCGCGAGAATGTCGCCGCGCTCTACCACATCACCCGGCTTCACGATGGGACGCTGGTTGATGCAGGTGTTCTGGTTGGAGCGCTTGTACTTTGTCAGGTTGTAGATATCGACCGGCGAGTCATCAATGCCCACCTCCTTGTCGTTCACACGAACCACGATGCGGCTGGCGTCAACTGAGTCAATCACACCGCCGCGCGAGGCAACCTCGCAGACGCCTGAGTCTGAAGCAACGTGCCGCTCCATACCGGTACCCACCAACGGCTTTTCCGTTTTGAGGGTCGGCACCGCCTGCCGCTGCATGTTCGATCCCATCAGGGCGCGGTTAGCGTCATCGTGCTCAAGAAACGGAATGAGCGCTGCTGCAATGGAGACCACCTGCTTGGGCGACACGTCCATGTACTGCACATCAGCCGCTGGCTTCACCGTGAATTCATTCATGTGGCGCACGGTAATCAGCTCGTCAACAAACCGATTCTTGTTATCAAGCGGGGCTGAAGCCTGAGCGATAACGTACTCCGCTTCGTTGATGGCCGAGAGAAACTCAATCTCATCGGACACCACGCCGTTGACGACCTTGCGATAAGGAGATTCGAGGAAACCGTACTCATTGGTCCGCGCATAAGCTGCCAATGAATTGATCAAGCCAATGTTCGGGCCTTCCGGCGTCTCAATCGGGCAGACTCGGCCGTAATGGGTGGGGTGCACGTCGCGAACTTCAAAACCCGCTCGCTCGCGCGTCAAACCGCCCGGCCCGAGAGCAGAAACACGCCGCTTGTGAGTAACTTCCGACAGCGGATTGTTCTGATCCATAAACTGCGAGAGCTGACTGGAACCGAAGAACTCTTTTACCGCAGCCGAAACTGGCTTTGCGTTGATCAAGTCCTGCGGCATGAGTCCTTCGCTTTCCGCCATGGAAAGACGCTCTTTCACTGCTCGCTCGACTCGCACCAGGCCGACTCGGAACTGGTTCTCAGCCATCTCACCCACCGAGCGCACGCGACGGTTACCGAGGTGGTCAATGTCGTCGACCACGCCCTTACCGTTGCGGATACCGACCAGCGCGCGGATGACATCAACGATATCGTCCTTATCGAGCGTCGCAGACCCTGTCTTGTCTTCCCTGCCAAGTCGCCGATTGAACTTCATGCGACCTACGGCCGACAGATCGTATCGCTCTGGAGAGAAGAACAGATTCTGGAACAGGTTCTCCGCGGATTCTTTTGTGGGCGGCTCACCGGGGCGCATCATGCGGTAAATTTCAACCAACGCCTCCAACACACTTCGCGTGCTGTCTGCAGCCAGCGTGTCAGAAACAAATGGGCCGCAGTCATATTCGTTGGTGTAAATGGTTTCGATCGTGTCGATGCTCTTCTCACGCAGCTCGGCCAACATCGCAACCGTAATCTCGGTATTGCACTCGGCCAGGACCTCTCCAGTTGTGGTATCCACAATGTTCTTCGCGAGGCGTCGACCCTCGAGATATTCCTCGGGCACAGACAGCAGCTCGATACCCGCGTCATCCAACTGGCGGATATGACGCGCCGTGATACGACGGCCGCGCTCTACGATCAGCGTTTTACCCGCGACAATATCAAATGCCGCCATATCTCCCTGGAGGCGCTTGGGAACCAGGGTCATGGTCGCCGAGCCTTCCTCACCGAGCTGGAAATGGGTCGTCTCATAGAAGATTTCCAGAATCTCCTCGGAGTCATACCCCAGCGCACGCAACAATACCGTGGCGGGCAGCTTGCGACGGCGATCGATCCGCACATACACAAGGTCTTTGGGATCAAATTCAAAATCGAGCCAGGAACCACGGTAAGGAATCACCCTGGCGCTATAAAGCAGCTTGCCTGAAGAGTGGGTTTTGCCGCGATCATGATCGAAAAACACACCGGGCGAACGGTGCAGCTGGGAGACGATGACGCGCTCGGTACCGTTGATGACAAACGTACCGTTTTGCGTCATCAGGGGGATTTCTCCCATGTAGACATCTTGCTCTTTGATGTCCTTGATAGACTTGGATGATGACTCTTTGTCGTAAATGATCAGCCGAACTTTTACGCGGAGCGCGCAAGCGTAGGTCGTGCCGCGCAGAACGCATTCGTCGACGTCAAACACAGGCTCACCGAGCTTGTAATCGACATACTCCAGGGCTGCATTGCCGCTGTAGCTGACAATCGGGAAAACCGATTTGAATGCTGCATGCAGGCCGCTCTCTGCGCGATCCTCAAGAGAAACGCCGTCCTGCGTGAACTTGCTGTAGGAATCCAGCTGGATAGCCAAGAGATAGGGAATGTCCATCACCTTGGGTAAGGAACCGAAATCCTTGCGAATGCGCTTCTTTTCCGTGTACGAGTAAGTCATCAGTACTCCCCTGCGGCATGCATCGCTCTACACAACGCAAACCGTAAAAATTCAAAAGCCGGTCTTGGAACCGGGAAAAGGCCGGAGCGCTTTGCGCCCCAGCCCTGTTACGGTGCTTAATCAGTGGTAAAGCGCAATTACTTGAGCTCTACCGCACCGCCTGCTTCTTCGATTTGCTTCTTGATGTCTTCCGCTTCGTCTTTTGAAGCGCCTTCCTTGACAGGAGCGGGCGCGCCATCGACGACTGCTTTAGCTTCCTTGAGACCGAGCCCGGTTACTGCGCGAACAACCTTGATCACGTTAACCTTTTTCTCGCCGCCTGAAGTGAGAATCACGTCAAATTCGGTCTTCTCTTCGGCAGCAGCTCCACCCGCGTCACCGCCGGCCGCTGGCGCTGCAACAGCTACCGCGGCAGCTGCAGAAACACCAAACTTCTCTTCCATCGCCTCTACCAACGCAACGATGTCCATTACGCTCATCTCGGCAATCGCGTCGAGAATTTCGTCTTTTGAAAGTGCCATATCTAAATCTCCGTTACTTAATGCAGGTTAAGGCCGCGCCGTCTCAGGCCGCCTCTTGTTTTTGATCTCGAACCGCCGCCATGACACGCACCAGCTTGCCGGGAACCTCGTTCGACGTGCGCACCAACTTAACGATAGGTGCCTTCATTACACTCATCAGTGATGCGAGGGCCTGTTCCCTTGTGGGCAACTTGGCCAGTACGTCGAGCTGTTCAGCTCCGAGCAGCTTGCCGCTGACCGACAGTGCCTTTACCTCAAACCGATCATTCTCAGAGGCAAAATCCTTAAACAATCTTGCTGCTGCACCCGGATCCTCCATGGAGAATCCGAACAGGGAAGGCCCGGTAAGCGTGTCGGTAACACACTCATACTCGGTCCCTTCCAGTGCCCGCTTGGCCAGCGTATTCCGCACCACCCTGAGGGTGATGTGGTTTTCGCGAGCTGAGGCACGCAGAGCTGTCATGTCATTCGATGCAACACCGCGCGCGTCGGCAATTACAAGCGAAAGTGCACTGGCGGCTGTCTCGTTGACTTCGGCGACGATCGCCTTCTTTTCTTCGAGTCCAATAGCCACTTGGCTTACTCCTTTTGTGGTTGTTACGGCCATCGCATCGCGACGACCCCCCTCGGTGATGAACTGCCTCACCATCTGCGTAGGCATTGGGTATCACCCCTTATTAAGGCTTCGCGACACTGCCGCGAAGCCACCTACGGTCTTTGACAGCCTTTGGCGTTCAGTGGGGGGATCCCACACTTCCCTGCAAAGACTTCCAAAGTGGATGGAGCCTGTCCTGCGCCCCATCCACCCCCACCGCCAAACTTGTAGGCGACAGGGGATTGCGGCCCCGAGCAACAGCCCGCAGCCGAAACAGTTGTATTAAAAATCGATCGCGTTATGGTCGATCGTGACGCCAGGCCCCATTGTGGTAGACAAGGTCACTTTGCGGACGTAAACGCCTTTTGCTGAAGCAGGCTTCGCCTTCTTCAGGTCGGACAGGACAGCAATGAGGTTGCCTTTGATCGCGTCCGGCTCAAAGCTCACCTTACCGATGCCGCCATGCACAATGCCGTTCTTGTCCGTGCGAAACCGCATCTGGCCCGCCTTGGCATTCTGAACCGCCGTTTCAATGTCCGGCGTTACGGTCCCTGTCTTGGGGTTAGGCATGAGGCCACGCGGCCCCAGAACTTGGCCCAAGGTTCCTACAACCCGCATGGCATCCGGGGAGGCAATAACGACATCAAAGTCCATCATGCCGCCCTTGATTTGCTCGGCAAGGTCTTCCATGCCAACGAAATCAGCGCCCAATGCGCTCGCCTTGTCTGCGCTTTCACCCTGAGTGAAAACAGCAACCCGGACCTCCGCACCCGTACCGTGAGGCAAAGTCGTAGCGCCTCGCACACCCTGATCGGATTTACGAGCATCCACGCCGAGATTTACCGCCACCTCTACAGTCTCATTGAACTTGGCGGTGCCAAACTCTTTGAGCAGTGCCACTGCCTCGTCAAGGGAGTAGCTGTGATTGGCATCGACCTTTTCGCGAAACGCGCGAACTCGCTTGGATAATTTAGCCATCAGTTCACCCCTTCCGTCTCAAGACCGGCCGAGCGCGCGCTGCCCGCAATGGTGCGCACCGCTGCATCCATGTCGGACGCTGTCAGATCCGGCCACTTCTGGGTAGCCACTTCTTCCAATTGGGCACGAGTCACTTTGCCGACCTTCTCGGTATTGGGTCGACCGGAACCACTCTTGATGCCAGCGATTTTTCGCAGCAGCACCGAGGCAGGCGGGGTCTTCTTGATGTACGTAAAGGATTTATCGCTGTAAACCGTAATCACCACAGGGATCGGCAATCCTGGCTCCATGCTTTGTGTATCAGCATTGAAGGCCTTGCAGAATTCCATGATGTTTACGCCTTTTTGGCCCAAGGCTGGGCCAACCGGTGGGGAGGGATTCGCCTGCCCAGCCGGGATCTGCAGCTTGATGTAGCCGTCGATCTTCTTCGCCATGTTGTCATCTCCTGGGTTCAAGCGCCGTTGTGCTGGCTACATGACATAGCGCAGCGCGCGGGCTCCCCATCTTTGCTGCGGGGCAGCATTGTTTCAGGGTAAGCCTGGGCCTACCCCATTTGATCAGGCTTTTTCTACCTGACCGAATTCCAGTTCTACGGGCGTAGAGCGCCCGAAGATCAGCACCGCTACGTTCAGGCGGCTCTTTTCATAGTTCACGTCTTCGACTACGCCGTTAAAGTCATTAAATGGTCCGTCAATCACGCGCACCATCTCGCCCGGCTCAAAGACTGTCTTGGGCCTGGGCTGGTCTACACCCGCCTCTACCCGTTGCAAAATCGCATTCGCTTCAGCGTCAGTAATTGGCGAGGGCTTGTCCGCCTTGCCACCAATAAATCCGAGTACGCGGGGCGTTTCTTTGACCAAGTGCCACGTATCATCGTCCAGGTCCATCTGAACCAGGACGTAACCCGGGAAAAACTTGCGCTCACTCTTGCGCTTCTGACCGCCTTTCATTTCGATCACTTCCTCGGTGGGGACAATGATCTCTCCAAATCGGTCCTGCATTCCCAAACGATCGACGCGCTCCTGAATAGCAACCGCCACCTTCTTCTCGTACTGAGAGTAGGCATGCACTACGTACCACTTTAAAGCCATGTCTTTTCCCTCAACCCAAGATCAGCGAAGCGAGCCAGCCCAGCACGCTGTCCAGACCCCACAAGATAAGGCCCGTAATAATGACAAACACAAACACGATCAATGTGGTTTGTGTTGTTTCCTGCCGCGTCGGCCAAACCACCTTGCGAATCTCTGTTCGAGAACCCTTGACGAGAGCCAAAAAATCCCCGCCCTTCTGCGTCAGTGAGGCTACCCAGCCGGCCACCAGCGCCAGCACCAGCAGCGCAATCACCCGATAAAGAATGGGCTGATCAGCGTAATAGCTGTTCCCGTAGACGCCCGCGCCCACCAAGGCCAGTGCCACACCCCACTTCAGCGAATCGAGCCTGCTTGCCGCGGCATCGCTCATTCTCAATCTCCATGTCGCCTCAGGCCGTGCCCGCTGCGAGCTTCAATTACCACCCCGGCCTCTGGCTAGGGTGGCAGGCCAGGAGGGAATCGAACCCCCAACCTGCGGATTTGGAATCCGCTGCTCTGCCAATTGAGCTACTGGCCTTCCACGTTTACCCCGTCGTCCCGGCGCACCATGCCTGCGCCATCCAGAGACGACGAAGCCGAACAGCCAAAAAGGCGGTTCGGCCCATCAGTCAGGCGGCCTTCAAGCCGCCCTAATACTTAGTCGAGGATTTTGGCGACGACGCCGGCACCTACCGTTCGACCACCCTCACGGAT
>JAYOEE010000009.1:60150-63100 GCA_038106565.1 Halieaceae bacterium | reverse complement strand
CCTGTGACCCGTTTCTTTGATTTTTCTCACCTTCGCGGCGATATCTTCGGTGGCTTGACCGCCGGCGTCGTCGCCTTGCCCCTGGCCCTCGCATTCGGTGAGGCCTCAGGCGCCGGACCCATAGCCGGAGTATATGGTGCCATTCTGGTGGGATTCTTCGCCGCGCTGTTTGGTGGCACGCCATCGCAGATTTCAGGCCCGACTGGCCCCATGATCGTTGTATTCGCTGGCGTATTTGCCTCGCTCAGCGGCGATATTGCTCTCGTATTCGCTACTGTCATCCTCGCCGGCGCATTGCAGATTGCGTTTGGTGTATTGGGGTTTGGACAGTACATCAGGCTGGTCCCCTACCCCGTGGTGTCAGGATTTATGAGCGGGATCGGTTGCATCATCATCGCTTTACAGTTGGCAAGACTGTTTGGTCATGAGCCGGCGGAGAGTGGAACGATTCCTGCGCTCATGGAAGTTCCCTACGCAGTAACCCATCCCAACATGGGCGCCCTGGGAGTGGGGTTGCTGACACTTGGCATCGTGTTCTTCTGGCCCAGCAACTGGGGCCGCTATTTGCCCGGTCCTTTGGCGGCCTTAATCACCGGAACGTTAGTCAGCCTGGCGTTGACGGATATCCCCATATTGGGCGCCATTCCCACGGGGTTACCGGAATTTATCGTTCCCGCCTTCTCCAGTGAGACCATCCTCATTGTATTTGAGGCGGCAATCATTCTTGCAATTTTAGGGGCGATCGACAGCCTCCTCACATCACTAGTTGCCGACAATATGACCCGCACCCGGCACAACTCGAACCGCGAGCTCATTGGTCAGGGTATCGGCAACATGGCTGCCGGTTTTTTTGGCGGTATTCCCGGAGCGGGCGCAACCATGAGAACCGTCGTCAATATCCGCACCGGTGGTGTGACCAAAATCTCCGGCATGTTACATAGCCTGTTGCTACTTGCCGTGGTGCTGGTACTGGCGCCGTTGGCATCGAAAATACCTCACGCTGTGCTGGCTGGGATTCTGGTTAAAGTGGGCTACGACATCATCGATTGGTCTTACCTGAGCCGTGCGCACCGGGGCCCGCGCTTTGACCTGCTACTGATGGTCATGGTGTTGAGCCTGACAGTGTTCGTTGACCTGATCACCGCGGTGGTGGCTGGCGTGGTCGTGGCAGCGGTAGCCTTCGTAAAGCAGGTAGCAGACGAACAATTGGCGTCTGCTGCAGGGCAGTCGGACGACCCCACCGAGGGGCTCACTGACGATGAAACCGCGTTACTGGAAGAATGCGGCAGCCGGCTCACCTATTTCAATTTTGGCGGCCCCTTGAGCTTTGGCGCGGCGGCTGATCTCGGCCACCAAGTGAGAGAGCGCCTGAGCCCAAAGCACCATACCTCGCTAGTTCTCGACTTCAACAGGGTGCCGTTTATGGATGTTTCTGCAGCGCGCGCCGTTGAAACGATTGCGCTGGACGCCATTCACGCCGGCAAGCATCTGTACCTCTGCGGAATCAATCATGCTGTGGCGACGAGTCTGGAAGGACTGGGAGTAAACGAGCATCTGTCCGACGAGCATCGTTATGCTACTCGTATCGAGGCATTCCAGGCTGCGCGCGACTGGATTTTCGAGAATGCATCCTCGGCTAATGCTTCAGGCGATCTTGCAGGCACTGCGAAACCCGCCACAATCTGATCGCCTCCGTCGCGCTCGCCCTGATAGACTTCGCCCCATTACGTGGGGCGGCAAAATATGAAGACAGTCGGTATTTTCTGGGCCGTGTTGCTGTTCAGCGCCTGTCAGAGCGAAGGCAACAGTGTCGATGCAGGTGCTTTAGTGGCGCTCGAGCAACGGGCGCTGATCATAGACGTGCGCACCCCAGAGGAATACGAGCAGGGACACTATCCCGGCGCCGTCAACATACCCCATGAACAAATTCTGGCAGGCGTGCGCTCAAGAGCGCTCGGACCTGACGACCCAATAGTGCTCTATTGCCGCAGCGGAAACCGTTCAGGGAAAGCGCAAACCACTCTAAGTGACGCCGGTTACTCGGTCACTCACAACGCGGGTGGGCTGAGTGCGCTATTGGCCGCGACCGGGCAATACTCCGTGCGATCTCCCGAGCCCTAGGTGCCGGCTCTCCTCGATCCCAATAAGAGATAAGTCCCCTTAAACCGTTAGCAGCGATTTCAGGATTATTGGTTCTGCGGTGCGCTCGAGCCGCACCCTGGTCACGATCCCGCAGGTTTCGCCAGACTCGAGAACTGGGCCAACGCCTCGTCAGGGAGTCGGTCTATCCCCTCGCGATATTGTTCCGCGCAAGCGCTGTAAAACCGCGCATTCAGCAGGTTCGCGTCACCGCAGTCGCGCGTGGCGACTACCTTTCCCGGAACACCCGCTATGACAGAGTTGGGCGGAAAGACCTTGTTTTCCGTAATGATGGTGTGGCCCGCGACGATGGAATTTTCACCAATCTTTGCGCCGTCCATGATAGTTGCATTAATTCCAATCAGGCATCTATCACCGATATCACAGCCGTGGAGGGTGGCATGGTGGGTGATAGAGCAGTCTTCACCGACGATGGTTGGCGAGGCGATCCCAACGTGGAGCATGACAAAATCCTGGATATTGGTGCGCGCACCAATACGGATCTCAAAGGTCTCGGCGCGAGTCACCACATTCGGCCATATCGAAGCGCCGGGCCCTACATAAACTTTCCCGTATAGCCAGGCACTCTCATGGATAAAGGCCGGGTCGTCGAGGGTGACATGCTCACCAATGTATCCCATGCTGTGAACTCCTATTTGGCGGGGACGGCTATCTTGGCATGTTGCGCGGCGAAGCGCTAAGGCGCAGGAGTTCATTTTGAGGGAAAGGCTTTTGTGAAACAGGACGATCGGCACGCAATCCGACTGGGTCTGGGCGCTGTCGTACTCTGGAGCACCGTCGCCACGGCCTT
>JAYOEE010000009.1:58224-60050 GCA_038106565.1 Halieaceae bacterium | reverse complement strand
CTGGCGCTGATTGCCGCACCTCTGCTGAGACAAAAGCTTAACCTGGCTGCCCTGCTCGCCGTGGCGGTGAGTTACGCTGGCATTATCGTTATCGCAACGCGGGGAGCGCCGCTTACACTGGATCTGGCGCAACCGATAGGTGTGGGCCTGGCTCTGCTCAGCACCCTGATTTGGAGCCTCTACTGGGTCATCAATACCCGCCTCTCTATAGACCCCGAAGTCAATCTGTTCCTGAACTTTTCTGGCGCACTCCCTTTGTTGTTTGCGCTCCTCTACTGGACTGACACGCCAATACCTGCAGCGTGGCAGGGGCTGATTGGCGGGGTCTACGTGGGACTTTTTGAGATGGGGATCGCGTTTGTGCTCTGGATGAGTGCGATGAAAGCCACCAGCTCGGCACTGCGAATATCGAGCCTGATTTTTCTCTCGCCGCCGCTATCTCTGGCATTAATTTGGATGGTGGCAGGCGAACCCGTGCGCGCATACACCCTAGCCGGACTCGTCCTTATTCTCGCCGGCCTCTGGCTTCAGCGGCGCGCTGAATCCTGAATCACGCCCCTCAACCCGGACCGCCAGCGTATCTCCAGGCTTCAATGTGTCGAGGTGATACAGGTTGTCCTCACTCCACCGTATTGTCGCGCTGTTCGCATCGGTATTTTTTTCAAGCACCACCGCTCGAGAGTCAGGGCCATGCGACAACGCATTTCCCGCCTCTCCATAGCTCGCCATCAAGGCATCGGTTGCCCCACACCCCACTACCTGTCCTTGATCCAGCAAGAGTGCCTGCGAGGTCAGCTGCTGGAGTTCTTCGACAGCGTGCGAAACATAAATTAACGGCAAAGCTTCCGCGGCGACCCATTGCGACAAATGATCAAGCGCTTGCCGCCGATGAGTGGGGTCATTAGCCGACAGCGGCTCGTCCATCAGGAGCATTCGGGGTCGCGTTAACAGTGCCCGAGCCATTGCGACACGCTGCTTTTCTCCCCCCGAGAGTGCCTCCACCATTTGCCCCAGCAGATGTTCGAGCCCCAGTTGCGAAACAATCGACTCGTAAGTCAACGTCGATTCAGTTTCCCTCGCTCGCTGCATGGCAAAGTCCAGGTTGGCCTGAACAGTTCTGCTAGGAAGTAAGCGGCCGTCTTGAAACACTACGCCCAGTTGGCGTCGATGCGTGGGAACGAGATCGGGCCGATCAATTTCGCTCCACGTTTCCCCGTCGAACTGGATCAAACCAGTGAACTGAGGCTCTAATCCGGCAATCAGCCTGAGCAGCGTGGTTTTTCCCGCTCCCGTAGGCCCCAAAACTCCCAAAGCCGTGCTGAGATCTAAATCCAGTGCCAACTCAAGCCTGAACCGAGGTCGTATCAACTGACCCTCTATCACCAGCCGAGGACTCATCCTCGAATTACCTCCACTCGCTGACCTGTAAATCGGTAAACCACCCACAGCGAGATCAGTGAAAAACACAGCAGTCCCAGCGCGAGCTCATGCGCAGCGGCGTAATTGAGCGTTTCGACGTGCTCGTAGATCGCGATGGACAGTACTCTGGTCTCACCCGGTATGTTCCCACCCATCATGAGCACAACACCAAATTCACCGACTGTGTGCGCAAACGTCAAAATCGCGCCGGTCAAAAACCCCCGTTTCGACAGTGGTAGTACGATATTCATTAACTGGTCGCGAGAAGAGGCGCCCAATGTCGCAGCCGCCTCGAGCGTGGCTGTGGGGACCCCACGAAACGCACTATGCAACGGCTGCACCATAAAAGGCAGAGAGTAGAGCAAAGAAGCAATCACTAACCCGGAAAAAGAAAAGGTCAACGAGCC
>JAYOEE010000009.1:53076-58124 GCA_038106565.1 Halieaceae bacterium | reverse complement strand
ACACTGGCCCGGTCCGAAAACCACAGGATATCCTCAGGCTCCACCTTCAAACTGCCTGTGCGCATCCCAGCGGTAATCGATGATCGGGCGACAAAGCCAGCCTTGACCTGCCCTGTTACCAACAAACCCGTGACCAGGTTAACGTTATCGACCCGAATCACTCGGGACAGCCACTCAGTAGGCATCTGGGCATCTTCCATGACCCGCCAGGCGGCCGCGCCGTAAGGCGCAAAGGCGGGGTTAGCGATACCCACTTCTCCGGGCTCCAAATGAATGAGGTTATTCGCGGTGACTACCCCACTTGCGCGGGGCCACCACAATCCCAATTCCCCTATCGCATATACCTGCAATGAATCCGCAACGATGAGCCCACGACGCTCTAGCTCTCTGGGTCGTTGTACATCTGCCGCCATTAACACATCAAAGGGGGCGCCGTTAATGATCTGCGCCGCCAATTTGCCGGTCGAGCCCGAGATGATCTCGTAACGGTGAACCGATGTCGCCTCGAGCTGCTGGGCAATCGCCAACGCCGTATCACGAAAATTGGCCGCCACTGCAATACGCGCCTCTGCCGCCTGCAGCCCGACGCCGCCCATCACGGAAAACAAGATGATGAACGAGGCTACTGGCCAAGACCGGCTCCCTCGCTCTAAGGCATTCCTCGGACATCGAGTCTGCACGTCACGTAACGCCCAGTTCATGTAGGCGCTGCATGAGGTATTGCCTGGCGGTGTATCGCGGCGAGAGCACTACCTCGGGTCGAGGATGCAAAAACAGTGGCAAAGCCATGCGACTGGAATTGGATTGATCCGGCTCAGGCGCTGCGACTCGGTGCGTCGTAGAGGGGAGATACCCGTCTGTTGCTTCCTGAAGCATATCCCCAATATTAACGATGAGCTGCCCAGGCCGGTGCGGTACAGAAATCCAGTCCCCGTTTCTGAGTCTGAGCTCGAGCCCCGGGCCATCAGCGGCGGGCAACAGGGTGAGGAGATTGATATCTTCGTGGGGTGCAGCCCGAAGCACTGACTGGCCCGCAGGCACCGGCGGATAGTGAAGGACTCGCAGCATGGATTGCTCACTCGCCCGAATCATGTTGCGTAGCGGCTCGGTCAGATTAGCGGTGACTGTGTCGGGTAACTGTTCCGCAATGCAACTCAGCAGTTGGGCGCCCAACTCCACAGCCGCGTCAAAATGCGCGCTGAGATCCGGTTGTAGCCAGACAGGGCATCGGCCCCACGGATAAAACTGAAAATATTCTTTGTGATCCCGCTCGACAAAACCTTTGGCGTGCTCTGCATTTTGCAGCGAGAAGTAACCGTCTTGCCTCACCGGATCCATCTCGAAATCTTTGACATCGGCGTCCGAAAAAAAGGAAAGCCATTCGCCATAGATGCGCGCGACCCGCTCGTTATCCAAAGGATGGTCAATGACTGCAGCAAATCCATATTGTTGCAGTGACGCCATAAACGCCTCGCTAAAGCCCGAGGAAGTAAACGAGATTTGTTGAAGTTGAACGGGCCGTGTCAAAACTGGCGATCTCAAATGCCGCTGAGGGACAGGAAAAAGCCTGCCAACGCTGCGCTCATCAGATTGGACAAACTCGCGGCGATAAGCGCTCTGAAGCCAAACCGCGAGATATCGTCTCGTCGCCCCGGCGCCACTGCCCCCAACCCGCCCAGCAGAATGGCGATCGAAGAGAGGTTGGCAAAACCGCACAAGGCAAAAATGACGACTGCCTGAGCATGCGGAGACAATTGGCTCGCCACCTCGCTGAAACTCACATAGGCGACGAACTCGTTGAGGATGAATTTTTGACCGATGAGACTTCCCGCGAGCTGCGCTTCATCCCATGGAATCCCGAGCGCCCAAGCCAGAGGTTGTAGCAGCCCACCCAGCAATCGCTCGAGCGTCAGCTGCTCAACACCAAGCCACGCACCGCCGGCCTCAAGCATGCCGTTTACCATGGCGATCAACGCAATGAAAGCCAGCAACATGGCTCCGATGGCGCCCACCATTTGCAGACCGTTCATAGCGCCGGTAGCGGCAGCGTCAATAAAATTGATGTACTTCTCGGTAGCGAGTTGCTCGCCACGCGCAGGCTCTGCTGGCGTGTCGGTTTCTGGCTCCATTAACTTGGCCATCAACAACCCTCCGGGAGCCGCCATAAAGCTGGCTGCCAAAAGATACTCCAGAGGCACACCTAGCGCGACGTAACCGGCCATCACGGAGCCGGCTATGGAAGCCATACCCCCCACCATCACGGCAAATAATTCGGATCGTGTCATGCCCGGTATATAAGGTCGCGCCACCAGCGGCGCCTCTGCCTGCCCGACAAAAACGTTAGCGGCCGCCGACAGTGATTCGGTATGACTCGTCTGCAACAGCTTGCGCAACCCTCCACCGAGGATTCGAATCATCCACTGCATTACCCGCGCGTGGTACAACACCGCGATCAGGGAGCTGAAGAAAATCACGACCGGAAGCACGCTGAACGCAAAAATAAATCCCAGCGAATCAGTGGGACCCACCAGGCCACCAAACATGAACTCCATGCCAGCACGGCTGTAACCGAGCAAGACCGACACGTAATCGGATGCGGTGGCGAGAGCGGCAATACCCCAATCAGTAAAGAGCGCAATAAATCCGATCGCAACCTGCAGTGCAAAAGCCAAGCCCACGGTGCGGAGACGAATGGCGGCGCGGTTTGACGATAATCCGACTGCTACGGACAAAAGAATTACTACGCCCACTAGGCTAATCATGTGCACCGCCCCTGCCGAAAGGCGTACTGTACCGCGCTGTTACACGGGGCAAAAGTAATAGCCAGCCCCGGAATCAGCAAAAGTCGACGACATCAGTCCAAACGCTGTCGATGTAGCCGACCGCTTGCTCGTTAGCCGATCGCGAGAGCAGAGACGGGAGCTGGACTCATCGTGATCGAGGGGAAGATGATCGCCTCGGCACGAATGGATTTCCGTATGGCTCAGACAATTGTTGCTACAGAATAAAAAATAACTGACGCGACATAATAAGAAATGATTAATACGCCGAGATTATCAATAACGGAACCGATTCGCTTGTGCATGGCTGTCTCCTTCTAAAGCGCCCTGTTGCAGGTTTCTATGTGGGGACAATCCTAGCTAAATCAAGCGCCTTATCACGCCAAACAACTTTTAATAGCTTATTTTATAAAAATTAATCCATTATTTTTAATAAAACATAAATATTAGTTATTAATATGCTTCGCCGAGGTTCTATCAGCCGGAAATTCCAACTGGCATGGTGGGCTAGAACCACTGAAGTCAGTCGAACTCTCGCTCAACACCCGACAGGCGCGCGTAAACCACTGCACCGAGGAGCGACACAACCGCCGCCGTCTGAAATACGGCATCCCAGCCTCCGGTAGCCTCCTGAATCCACCCAGAGACGAAGACCGAAGCGCTTGAAGAAACCGCTGCCAGGGTGTTGGTGACCCCCATCAGGAGACCGGACTGGTTTGGCGCAATATCCAGATGATTGGTGGCAAATCCACCGATCGACAACGCAGTCAGCGCGTTGCTGAGTGTGATAACACTCACGCTGATAAAGAGCGAATCCGTCAGGTTGATGGCCAACATGGCTGAGGCAATCCCTGCAAAGGCGAGACTCTGCATGACACGCCTGACTTTCAGGCGATCAACCCCTCTGCCAATCAAAGTGTCAAAAAGGCGGCCCGCCAGTGGAGCCATGACCAGTGATACCAGTGTGGGAGCCAGCGCCAGCAGCCCCGCCAACTGTAGATCCGCACCCAATTCACGATTTACAAATGTCGGAAACCAAGACAACACAAGGTAGAGCGACCAGTTGATTGCAATATGCGCCACTGCAATCGCCCACACGGCCTTCGAACGTATCATGCGTGCCAAACTGAGGCGCGGATAGATGGGCTCTGGCGACTGGCCCGGATTGGGCTTTGCGACACTTTCGGTAGCAGCCGTACCGTCAACCGTCTCCCACGTCGGCAGTGAGGCCGGTCTGGACCGGGCGAATAAAGCCCAAAAGCAGAACCAGATCAATCCCAGTGCACCGTAAAGATAGAACGCGCCCTGCCATGACCAAACGCTGATCAACCATGGCGTACAGATCAGCGCAATCACACTGCCACCGGAGATACCTGAATTCATTAAACCCACTGCTGACGCCCGTCGATCCGGATGTACCCAGCGCGAATAAAGGGAGTATATGGAGGGCCAAGTGACCGCTTCAGCGACCCCCATCAGAAACCGGCAAACCAACAGGGCACTGATACCTAACAGCGCCGAAGCCGGTGTCAGTAGCGTAAACAGAGACCAAAATAGGACGCCTAACCCGAGCACCCACTTACCGCCAAAGCGGTCGGAGAGATAACCAGCTGGTATCTGAAGGGTGACATAACCCAAAAAGAACGCAGACATCACCGCCCCCTGAATCGTCGGGGACCATCCGTTTTCTTCTGCCATGGGGATGATTGCGATGGAAATGGCAATCCGGTCAATCATGCAGATGTACACGGCAAGCACGGTCATAAAGACAAGCCAGCGGGAACCGGCAGGAGAAGCGTTACTGGGGACAGCGCTAAGCATCATCGAAAATCAATCGCTCGAGGCAGGGCCGCTACTGTAGATCAAGTTACCCGTATCCACATCACTTTCATTCGCTCCGCTGATGTTGTGCCCGACAACGGTTGCAATCCGCGAGGGGACAACACAGTTCTTGAGCGTGCCCGATGCATCACCAATAAAAAAGGCGCCCGGAGGCGCCTCGAGAAAAAATGCTTAAGACTAGAAGCGATAGTTGAAGCCGACGCGGATCTCCCAGAGGGAAGCGTCACCAATGCGGGTCTCTGCACGGCCATCATCGATGTCGTCTTGAGTGACGCCGTAGGGGAAGTTGGCCTTGTACATCACACCCCAGTCGTCATTGAGTAGGTTGGTCAAGTTATCGATGACAACGTAAGCACTGCCCCGGTGCGCCTCAGCAAATCCCGGAAACTCCTGGCTGATACGCATATCGACCTTACGCCACCAGCT
>JAYOEE010000009.1:16965-52976 GCA_038106565.1 Halieaceae bacterium | reverse complement strand
GCCGTGTCATCACCCCGCGTAATCAAGGCATCCGCGGTCAGCACATAGCCATCACCAAACTCCCACGTCATACCCAGTGAGTATTTCCACTCCGTGGGCGCATCGAAATCCGGATCGAGATAGACGATTTCAAAATTGCTCCCATCGCCGGCTCCCACCTGCTCTGCAAGCTGAGACGGCACTCCCCAGCCCGGGCCGCACACCGGGGCGCTGGATTCACAATTCACCCAGTTTTGGGCAAACAGATCGACGTTGCGCTCTGAGACCTGCACGGCTGTCGTGTTGGTATTGGAGTAAACGTTGGAGTACCAGACGTTGGGGTTACCGCCAGAGAACAGGCCGATACCACCACGCACCGTAATCGTATCGGAGGCGTCCCAGGTGAAGCCGAGTCGAGGCAGGAGCAGGTCGAGGTTGTCGAGCGTGGCATTGTTGGCAAAGCCGTAATCGGCAACAAAGTCGGGATTGATATTGGGTGTATCGCTCGACTCGTACCAGTCATAGCGAACACCGATCGTGAGCTCGAGTGTGTCAGTGACTTGCCACTTGTCCTGGATATAGGCCGAGTTAACCGCGTAACCCCAATCAACAGCAGCATCCCGTTCGTCATTGGAAATGGCGTTACCGTAGTACACCCGCGACGCCTGACCGGCAGCAAAGTTATCAATGCCGCTGAAGCGAATTTCCGTATCAACGTGCTGGTAAAACAGGTTGTACATCTGCAGATCTTCGCGCTCATAGCCACCCGTGATGGTGTGGTTGCCCGCGGTGTAGGTACCGCGAATCACAATCTGCTCGACCTCCCAGTCGAGGGCATTGGCCTGACGGCTGTCGTCCTGACCTAGATAGACATCCACCTCGTCGAGCTCAACGCGAAACTCTGCAAAGTCCTTGCCCGCGACGGCCTGTTGCAAAAAGTCCACGTCACTGAAGGAGTAGCGAATCTCGGTGGAGAATCGGTCGTTCCAGTCGGCGTACCAGTTGAGGTTGTAAGTAGTCAGCTCAGCACCCCGCTTGTAGAAGTGCTTGTCGAATTCAAACTCGTCGAGATCGCCATCTGAGGGGGTGTAGTTGAAGGAGTCGTTGTACATGTATGTTGCGGAGAGCCTGTGCGCATCATTGACATACCAATCCGCTTTCAGGAGGTACTTCTCATCTTCAAAGTCAAACGCCTCTGACACCGTTCGACCGGGCTCAAACCCATATACCTCACGCGAAATGCGGGCAATCTCGTCCAATTCCGCCTGTGTTACCGGTACTTCATTGACCGCGCCAGTACCAATAGCACCGCGGTTATTCAAATCAGCACCATCATATTTTTCGTAGGCGCCGTAAAAAAAGAGCTTGTCGGGAATAATCGCGCCACCGAGTTCGACGCCCCATCGGGTTTCGTCGTAGTCCTGAGAATCGATACTGTCTCCCTCGAGCTTGTCACCACGCAGCGAGTCGCTACCGTAATCGAAAAAGACGGAGCCAAAAAACTCGTTGCTACCCGTCTTGGTGACCGCGTTGATATTACAGGCGGAGAACCCACCATAGACCACGTCCATGGGCGCCAGCTCTACCGCAACGCTGGAAATCGCATCGTAGGGAAAAGGCATCCGCTGTGTTGGATAGCCATTGCTATTTAGGCCGAAACCGTCGTTCAGGCGCACCCCGTCGACGGTCAGGCTGTTATAGCGCGGGTTGGCACCGTTACATTGGACTGCATCAATGTCGCCACGGGATTGATCAACGTAGAGGCGCGGATCCTGCTGAATGATGTCATTGATATTACGATTGATTGACGGTGAGTCCTGAAGCGTCGCCAGATCGAAAACCGCGTTGGGGCCAACGGCGGTATCAACCGCAACGCGGGTACCCATGACGATGACCTCTTCTTCGGTGTCCAGCCGATAGTTGATCACCTCCGACTGACCCACTGCCAGAGACAGGCCCTCAGTCGACGCCTTCTGCCACCCATTGGCATCCACCACGATATCGTAGGCGACCCCGGCTGGCAGGCCTCTGACCGAGTAGTACCCGCTCTCGTCTGTTGTCACAGACTTGCTGATACCGGTTGCATTACTGGTCACAACAACCGTAGCCCCTGCGAGCGGCTCGCCGCTGCTGGTGCTGACCGCGCCACGAACCATGGCTGAGGTTTCCTGGGCGTATACGCCCGGGGCGGCCGTCGCTAAACCCACCAATGTGGCGCTGGCGACCGCTCTAGACAGCAAGCGACTCGCGAAAAGGGTAACAAGAGGTTTCTTCATGGGAGTGTCTCCTGGGAAAAGAGTGGCAAGCGAAGCAAACGCCTCGACTGAGACAGCATTCTAGGCTCCGGCTGTTTCAGCTTGGTGACAGCGCCTCAATATAAGTAAATTTTTCTCGCGTGTCAGGTCAATGTAGCCAGTTGATCCTTACTAAAGGCCTGAAGACCGGATGTATCGCCCGAACGCACGATTTTGGGCCAATCGGGATTGGCAATCAGGGCGCGGCCCACTGCAACAAGATCAAAATCACCGCGATCCATCATCTCCAGAAGACGGTCAATTGAGGCGGGCTCGCTGGTCGCCCCCTCACCTTCGGTCGGTTGCGATACAAAATCCTGATCAAGACTCACGCTTCCTACGGTGATCGTAGGCACGCCCGACAACTTTTTTACCCAACCAGCGAGGTTTAGGTCAGAGTCCTCAAACTCCGGCTCCCAAAAGCGGCGCTGACTGCAGTGAAATGCATCGACACCCGCGTCAATCAGGGGCGCCAAAAACGCCTCAAGGAGCTGAGGCGTTGGTGCCAAACGCGCACTGAAGTCCTGCTGCTTCCACTGCGACCAACGCAGTATGATCGGGAAATCGGGTCCGACTTCGGCCCGACAGGCGGCGATGACTTCCACCGCGAAACGTCCGCGGGCAGCCATGGAGCCACCATAGCCATCTGCTCGCTGATTAGTGCCCTCCCAGAAAAACTGGTCTATGAGATAACCATGGGCGCCGTGTAATTCAATCGCATCGAAACCCAAGCGCTGGGCGTCTCGCGCCGCCTCGGCAAACGACTGGATCACATCGTCGATGTCCTGCTGCGTCATGACGTGTCGAGTGACCTTGCCAGGAACATTCATGCCAGAAGGGGTATAGCCATTGACATCACCCTCTGGCATCACTCCCTGCTTTCGCATGCCGCCACAGTGCCACAACTGGGGGGCGATCTTGCCCCCCTCGGCATGGACGGCGTCCACGATCTGCTTCCACCCTGCGAGCCGCTCCTCCCCATGGAAATAGGGCACGTTTTCGTAACCGTTTGCGGCAATATGATTTGGGCAGGTCCCCTCGGTAATGATTAAACCCACGCCGCCTGCCGCGCGCCGACGATAGTACTCCACCGAGGCTTGCGTGGGCGTGTTGTCCGGGGAGTGGTTCCGCGTCATCGGCGCCATGACCACCCGGTTGTCGATGGTCAGGGATTTCAAAGAAAAGGGGTTGAAAAGACTCTCGATTGCAGACACAGATTACCTCTTGGCACTTCGTGGTGGGTGGGAATGGGGATCGCCATCGACTATCGAATATTGGCCATGCCATCACAAGGGGGGTGAGACTATCGCAAATCCTGGTCTAACGCGCCACGGACTCACCGAAACGGCTCACGCAAACGAAGGTTGACCCTCACGGCCCATAACCATTGGGGTGGCGCTGATACCACCGCCAGGCGCTATCAATGATGTGTTCCAGACTGGAACAACGAGGAGCCCAGCCCAGCTCTCGGCGGATGCGGTCGCTCGAGGCCACTAATCTAGCCGGATCGCCGGGCCGCCTGGGGCCTATTCGCTCAGGGATGCTGGCGCCCGTTACGGCCCGGGCCACCTCAATCACCTGGCGCACGCTAAAGCCTGCTCCATTGCCGAGGTGATATAGCCGATTGTCGGTTTCGAGGGCATCCAAGACCAACAGATGAGCATCAGCCAAATCAGCAACGTGAATGTAGTCGCGGATGCAGGTCCCGTCGGGGGTATCGTAGTCTTCACCAAACAGGGTGATGTACTCGCGCTGGCCTGCGGCCACTTGCAATAAAAGCGGAATCAGATGCGTCTCAGGCTCGTGATGCTCCCCTCTGTGCTCAGTGGCTCCCGCGGCATTGAAATACCGCAACACCGCGTAACGAAGACCACTGGTCTCGGAGATCCAGCGCAATGCGCGCTCCAACGCCCACTTTGACTCCCCATAGGGACTGCCGGGCGCTACCGGTGTCTCTTCATCGATCGTGTTCGACTCAGGCGTACCGAACACGTTAGCGGTGGAAGACAGAATAAAACGTGCCACCCCGTGTTCTACACAAGCCTCCATCAGGTTAACGCCCTGAGCAACGTTATCCCGCAGATAAGCAAAGGGGTGCAGCATGGATTCGCCGACCAGTGAGCGCGCTGCAAAGTGCATCACGGCGGCGGGTCTGAATGCTTCAATGGCGGCACTGATTTCCTGAGAAGAGGCCAGATCACCCGGATACCAGGTTGCGGCGGCGGGCACTGCCGCCCGATGGCCCTGTGAGAGATTGTCGAATATGGCGACATCATGACCCCGTTGCAGTAATACCTCGCTGACAACACTGCCGACATAGCCTGCTCCGCCCGTGACCAGAATCCTCATGCGGTTGCTCCCTCATAGCTTGCTACCCCGGCAATGGTCATCTCGCTGCAACCACGACAACTCGGCGGAGCCGCTCAGCGGCTTCCTCGGGCGTGAGGTCACGCTGCCCTTCACTCAACATCTCGTAGCCAACCATGTGCTTACGCACGGTGGCTGAACGCAGCAAGGGGGGATAAAAGTGAGCGTGGAGCTGCCAGTGGGGAGCAGGTTCTGTACCGGGTGCACCGTGCCAACCCATGGTGTAGGGACAACGCGTGGCAAAAAGGGCGTCGTAACCGCCCAGCAGTGACTTGAGAATATTCGCCAGTGCCACTTGCTCCTCGCGCATCAGACCGTCGAGGTGATTGACGGGGCGTCGCGGCAGCAACAGGGTTTCAAAGGGCCACAGCGCCCAGTATGGAACGACCACCGTCCAATGGCTGTTGCTGATCACAACGCGTTCGCCGAGACGCTCCTCTTCCAATCGATAGGTCTCCAGTAAGGCTGTCTGCTCAAGATCAAACCAAGTTCGCTGTTGGGCCTCTTCCTTGATGGCCTCATTGGGCAACGTATCCAAGGCCCATATTTGCCCGTGAGGGTGCCGATTGGAGCATCCCATCATCTCACCGCGATTCTCAAACAGCTGCACCCACTGATAGCGCTGTCGCAGGGCACTCACCTCCGACATCCACAGGTCAATGACATCGAGAATCTGGCTCTCCGACAGCGTCGACAGCGTCTTGCGATGGTCCGGGCTGTAACACAGCACACGGCAGTGGCCTGACACCGGTTGAGAAGACAATAATCTTGAGGCAATGCCTGCTCCGCCTTCTCCCGCGAGCGTGACTTCAGTGCCAGCAGATGCCGCGAGCGCGGGAAAGTCATTATCAAAAGCCCAGGCTGACTTGTAGTGAGGGTTGAGGTCGCCATTCATTCGCGCGTTACCCGGACACAGGTAGCATGTCGGTTCGTGCGACATCTGCGTATCGCTATCCTCCCGACTCACCTCACCCTGCCAAGGGCGCTGTGCGCGTTGCGGTGAGACTGTCACCCACTCACCTGTCAGCGCATTGCGACGTCGATGAGGCGTCTGAAAAAACGAGTGGGTCATAATGTGGCGCAGAGCTCGCCGGCACCGGCAGCGGACTCAAGCTGATAGCAAAGTGGCTCCCGACCAGTCTGAGCACCGTAACGGCTACAAATAGCGTCTGCGGCCGCCTCTGCTCGGGCCCGGTCTGCCAGCACAATCATGCACCCTCCAAATCCGCCGCCTGTCATCCGAGCGCCATAAACCCCGGATTCAGCCAGCGCCAGATCCACAAGCAAGTCCAACTCATCACACGAGACAGCATAATCCTCTTTCAGCGACATATGACTATCGAGCATCAACCTGCCAAGCCTCGACCAATCGCCATTTTTGAGGGCTGCGACCGCAAGCCGCACCCTTTCATTCTCGGTGACCACATGTCGTGCGCGTCGATAAAGTGTGTCCTCACTTTTCAGCGACACCAGCGCGTCCAACGTTGCATCCCGCAGGGTAGCGACTCCCAGCATCTTGGCCGCCGTGGCACACTCCTCCCGACGTTGAGCATAAGCGCCTTGCGCCAATTCATGCGCGACCCCACAGTGAATGGCGATCATCGCCACACTTTCGCCTGATAAGGGAATCGGTGTAGCGACATCCCGCCCACAGTCAAGCAGGAGTGCATGACCTTCCAGCCCTCGCTCTACGATAGTCTGATCCATGACACCGCAGGGCACCCCCGCATACTCACGCTCTGCCGCCACGCACGCCTCTATCCGATCTGCGACCGACAGCGACTGCCCCACCACCGCCTGTAGCAGGTGCGCGGTTGCCAGTTCCAGCGCGGCACTGCTGGATAAACCGCCGCCCGCCGGGAGGCTGGACACGATCACCACATCGAGAGCGGGGGATTCGATTCCTCTCGTCGCATACTCGGCCACCACCCCCTGCACGTAGCGCATCCAGGGAAATGCGTGTGCGGTACTGAGGTCTTCCAGCGGCAGATCCCCCTGTTCCTCGAGAGACAGGCTGTATGCCCTGACTGTGCCAGCGACAGCGCCCGGAGCGGCCGCCAGTAGCGTATAGCGATCAATCGCCATGGGAAGCACCCAGCCAGCGTTGTAATCCGTGTGCTCGCCAATGAGATTGATGCGTCCCGGCGCGGCCGCGAACCACCGTGCCTCACCGCCTGACCATGTCCTGAGTGCGGCAGAAGCGACATCGATCAGGGAAGAAATTGAGGCTACGGGTTGCATCATAGTTCTTGTACTGAGACGTAAACCGACGGGCTGGCGAGCGCACGAGTGAAGCTGTGCACTATCGGGACACTCCCGATCCACCAAATTGCTGACAGCGTACACCAGAAAAACCTTTCCCGCGTGAGCTGCCATGCGCCAACTACACTGGTTCCAGAATGATCTCCGTCTGGCCGACAACCCGGCATTAACAAGCGCTGGAGAGGCGGACTCACTGCTTTGTCTCTATCTGCTGCCAAAGCCACGGGCGTGGTGCAATCTCACCGGAATCGGGCCACAACGTGACCGCTTCCTGCGTGAATCGCTTCAGGAACTGAAGCGAGGACTGCAGCAAATCGGGCAGGACCTGATGGTACTGGAAGGTTCCCCGGAGCTTGTGCTCCCCGATGTCGTGGCGCGCTTCGATATCGGGAGGATAACGACCAGCTATACGCCCGGTTGGTACGAGGATCAGGCTCTGGCTTTTCTAAAGGAGAAACTGCCAGCACCGCTGGAAGTGTTCCGGGGCAATACGGTTTTTGACGCGGCGCAGTTTCCGTTCGAACTAGCGCACCTTCCCGAGACTTTTTCACCGTTCAGACGCAAGGTTGAGGAACTCAACGTTGCGCAACCAATATCTGCCCCGAGCACGCTGCCACCTCCACCGGCAGCGCAGTTCGATGCGATCCCTGAAGCCGCCGCTGCCGCGCATCCCGGTCTACCCGTGCCCGGAGGCAGCGCCGCCGGCCTGCGGCGCGTTGATCAATTTCTTTTTCAAACCCACGCTATCGCCGATTACAAGCAAACCCGGAATGATCTCGATGGCTTATGTGGATCGAGCACCCTGTCGCCGTGGCTGGCAAACGGCGCGCTTTCAGCACGCTCGGTAGCCCACAGTATTTTCCGCTACGAGCGTGAGCAGCTCGCCAACGAATCGACCTATTGGCTCTACTTTGAATTGCTCTGGCGTGAATTCTTTCATTGGCGCGCGGTCGTTGATGGCAGGACATTGTTTCGTCAGAGCGGGCGACAGCGCCGGCATCTGCTTACTACATTTGAGCCGCGACGTTTCGCCAGATGGTGTGCAGGCGATACTGATTTTCCCTTGGTGAACGCACTGATGCGCCAGTTGGTCGCCACCGGGTGGATGAGTAATCGCGGTCGTCAGATAGCCGCCTCCTGTCTGATTAATGAATTGGAATTGGACTGGCGCTACGGCGCCGCCTTTTTTGAGCAACAGCTGATCGACTACGACGTAGCCAGTAACTACGGTAATTGGCAGTACATTGCGGGCGTAGGCAGTGATCCACGCGGAGGACGACATTTCAACTTGGAGAAGCAGGCCGCTCAATACGACCCAGATGGTGTCTTCACGACCAAATGGGGAGGCTTCCGCCCCACGCAACCCGAGCACGTCGTCGACGGAGCAGACTGGCCGATAACGGAGCTCCCCTGATGGCACATCGTAAAAAATTCGACCTCCCCACCAAGGTCTGTCCTGTCTGTGACCGACCTTTTAGCTGGCGGGCTCGATGGAAGCATCAATGGGAAGAGATCGTCTATTGCTCGCGGCGCTGCAGCAGCCGGCGCAGGAGTAAGAACTTTCGGTCTGACTCGTTAGAAGGCTAGAGGCTGTTCAGATCCGCGAGCAGGTGCTCGGCCCAATTCAACACCGCGACGCGGTCAGCGTCATCGCGCTTTCTCCATCCCCCCAAAATCAGACCCATTCGCGGATTCTGACGCAGTAGTTCGCTGTGGCGGTGAATAAAATGCCAATAGAGGCTGTTGTAGGGACAGGCGCCCTCACCCGTCACTTTTTTGGGGTCGTAACGACAGGATTTGCAATGATCGCCTTGCTTCTGAATGTACTTGCCGCTGGCCGCGTAGGGTTTTGAGGCCATGATTCCCCCATCTGCGAATAGCGCCATACCCAGGGTATTGGGGAGCTCCACCCATTCGTAAGCGTCGGTGTAGACCCCGAGATACCAGTCGCAGACTGACGGCACGTTTAACCCGGCGATCAACGCGAAATTGCCGATTACCATCAGCCGCTGAATATGGTGGGCGTAGCCCAGATCCAGTGACTGCTTCACCGCTCTGGAAACGCATCTCATGCCGGTATCACCCGTCCAGAACCAGTCTGGTAAGGGCTCTACTGCAGCGAGGGCATTCAGCTCACGATACCCCGGCATGTGGAGCCAGTAGAGCCCGCGCACGTACTCACGCCAGCCCAGTATCTGTCGAATGAAACCTTCCGCTGCGGACAGACTGCAATGTCCGCGTCGGTAGGCCGCTTCGACCTGCTCGCACACCGGCAGCGGCTCCAGCAGGCCACAATTCAAATACATCGAAATCAGACCGTGAAACAGCCAGGGTGATTCCTCGGCCAGCGCATCCTGATAGGTTCCGAATAAGGGCAAGGCATGCTCACAAAACCAATCCAGTTCGGCCTGCGCGGCCTCGTGGGTCACCGACCAACGAAATTCGCCCAGATCGCCCGGGTGATCGGGAAAGCGGACATTAATGGTCTCGATCACTTCCGCCGTGATGTGATCCGGGTCTGGACTGGGCCTTGAGGGAATGTCGCACTGCCCGCGCCATCCTGAACGATTATCTGCATCGTAGTTCCACTTACCCCCCTCTGGCTGATTGCCCTCCATCAACAACCCGTAGCGCTTGCGCATGTCGCGATAGAAATACTCCATCCGCAACTGCTTGCGCCCGTGGGCCCACTTTTCGAAATCGGACCGGGAAGCGAGAAACCGGCTGTCCTCCAGCACCTTGACCGGCATGCCCAAGTGTTCCGACCAATGGGCAATCTGCTGCTCAAGGCGGAATTCCCCAGGCTCGCATACCTGCAACTGATCGAAATCCCAGATATCCCGGGCAAGGGCGCAGGCTTCCATCAGCGAAGCAACGCCGTCCTCGATACGAAAGTACTGAACCTGGAAACCGCGCTCTTTGAGCGCGAGCGCGAAGTGCCTCATTGCGCTGAACAGTAACGCCATTTTGTGTCGGTTGTGCCGCACATACGTGGCCTCCTCGGCCACCTCAGCGAGGATCACTACGGCCTCTCCGGGCACGGCTTCGTTCAGTGCGGGATGGCGCCAGCTCAACTGGTCACCGAGAATCAAAATACCGGTTCTGTGATGCATGGCCTTGTCTACGGTCTGACAACACACGCAGACCAGTTGCCCACCCCCTATAAACCGGACAGACTGTCGGCACTGTTGCTATACCATCCAGGAGCATTCACATGTCGGGGCTAAGAGGCCTGCTCACCGCAATCGCGGGGTTGTCGCTAATCGCCGTGATCGCTTTCTTTGGTCTGGCGCCTAAGTGGATTGACCAGTTTTCAAATCAGGTTGTTGGCGATCCGGGCCGCAGTCCCACCGCCGAAGCACTGGCCCTCCACAACACGCTGACCATAGGCGATTTGCACGCGGACTCGGCGCTCTGGGGCAAGGACTTGCTCGCAGACAACGATTGGGGCCACGTCGATTTACCCAAGCTACTTGCTGGTGGCGCTGCCCTGCAGATGTTCACCACCGTGACGAAGTCTCCGCGGGGCCAGAACTACGACAGCAACGCAACCGACGCCCCCGACAACATTACCCTGCTGGCGCTGGCACAACGCTGGCCCAGCGAAGCCAAAACCAGTTTGTTGGCAAGGGCTCTTCTGCAAGCCGAACGTATTCACGCTGCTGCAGAGCGGAGTCCTAGTCTGGCCTTCATTCGCTCGAGGACCGATCTCGAGAACCTGCTGTCGCGCCGAGGCACGGGGGAAACGGTGGTGGGTGCCCTCTTGGGTACCGAGGGGTCACACGCACTCGATGGAGACCTCGCCAATATCGCCAAGCTGAGCGATGCAGGTTTTAGGATGATGAGCCTGCAGCACTTTTTTGATAATCGCCTGGGCGGCTCTCTGCATGGCGAATCCCAAGCCGGTTTAACGCCGTTTGGTCGTGAGGCGGTCCGGCAGATGCTCGCTTCCCACATCATGATTGACGTCTCTCATAGCAGCGAAGCAACCGTACGAGACACTCTCGAAGTCACTCAGGGCGCCGCGCTGATTGTGAGCCACACCGGATTTCAAGGTCACTGTCCCAGCCCCCGCAACATCAGTGACGAAACCATGGGATTGATTGCAGAGGCGGGTGGGCTGATCGGCGTCGGTTTCTGGGCAGATGTCACCTGCGGCGCCGGGATCGATGCCATCGCGAGTGCAATCCGCTACGGGATCGATCAATTTGGGCTGGAACACATTGCTCTGGGTTCCGATTGGGATGGCTCGGTCACCACCCCCATCGATGCCTCGCAACTTTCCCACCTGACGCAGGCACTACTCGACGCGGGATTTTCCGATGCCGAGATCCACGCGGTGATGGGTGGCAATATGGCGCGGTTTCTTGCAGCGCATCTGCCCGAAAACTGATGTGATCAGTCTATGGTTCCTGACTTGATCACCTCGCGTCAGGGGTCCAGCAGTAAACTCGCCAACCGTTTGCGGTGATGAATGGCGCCGCCATACATTTGCTGTGCCCACTGTGCTCGCCGGATAAACAAGGTGGAATCGCATTCCCAGGTAAACCCGAAACCACCATGGAATTGCACGGATCGGTCACCAGCAAACACGATCACGTCATCGGCAGCCACTTTGGCCATTCGGCAAGCAATCTCAGCATCTCGGGAGAGGGCCTCTTCACCCACCACCGTCGCACCGTGGTAGACAAATGCGCGGGCGTTTTCCATTCCGACATAAATGTCGACCGTGGGATGTTTGAGCGCCTGATAGGATCCGATTAATTTTCCGAACTGTTTCCGCGTTTTCAGATACTCAGTAATGCTATTCAGGCATCGCGCCGCAGCGCCTGTGGATTCCGCCGCTGTCAGCAAGGCGCCGAGCAGCTGCGTATCGCGCAAAGCGGTAACGACGGTTTCTCCCTTAATGACCATTGTGGGCGTCACGCCGGTAAAGTCGACGTTTGCGGCACGCTTGGTCAGATCGATCAGCACATTGGCTGCAATCGCGCTGTCCTGAAGATCACTGCGCTCTACCAACGCCAGTATCGGAGACCCTTGATCACTCGCCACCACAACAAAGAAATCAGCAACACCTGCATCGGCAACAAACCGCTTGGTGCCCGACAGACAACCCTGACCGTCCAGAGTGACGCCCGTATTGGCAGCCCCCCAGTCACCGGCATCCAAAATAGCCACCGTGCCCACGCCGCCCGAACACAGGCGGCTGAGCCACTTGGCCGCGCTCTCACCTGAGGCACGCCAAATCAGCTGCCCTGCGAGTGTGGCGCTGAGCAAAGGCGTGCCCAACAAGCCGCCTCCAAGTGCCTCAAAAACGGGCACCGCCGAACCCACACCCATGCCCGCACCACCCACAGCGTCTGGCAATGCGATACCGCTCCACCCCATATCGACCATGGCTTGCCAGACTGTCGAATCAAAGCCCGATTCGGACTCCAGTTGCGCCCTTACCGCCTCGATGGGTGCTTGATCACGAACGAAACCCCTTGCAACGTCAAGCAACATCCCCTGCTCTTCGGTGATACGGATCGCGACATTTTCCAACGACGTCATACCGGACCCCCTTATTTAGGCAAGCCGAGCACGTGCTCAGCGATGATATTGGCTTGCACTTGCGTAGTGCCGCCGCCGATTGTGGCGCCAAAATTACTGAAGTAGGCACGCTGCCAAAACCCGCCCCTGACGGCGTCTTCATCACCCACGTAGAGAGCGCTTTGCGCTCCCTGCTTGCTCGCGGTGTATTGCTTCATCCGACGTTCGTATTCCGTGCCCCGGTATTTGACAGACAACGCCAGACCCATTGGGTAATCAGAGTTCAGCGCGGGTAACGCCATGCGGCGACCATTGAGGACCAACGCTTTCGCCTCCATGATGAAGCCCACTAAATCATCGCGAACAACGGGATCAGCTAATAAAGGCGCTCCGTCGTGCTCGATCTTCGACAGCTCTTCGATCATGTCGTCAACGTGGATGGTGACCCCCCAATGCCCGCTCGCTTGACCGGCCGTTACGCCTCGCTCGTATTCAAGCGTCTTCATTGCGACGGTCCAGCCACCACCTTCCTCCCCCATCAGGCACGCGGCCGGAATACGGGCATCAGTAAAGAAGGTCTGGTTGAAACCGTACTCACCGGTCACCTTCCTGATGGGATGAGCCTCGACGCCATCGATCTTCATTGGAGAAAGGAAAAAAGATAGCCCGTCATACTTTCTTTCGGTATTGGGATTGGTGCGGGCCAGCAGAATCATATGATCGGCATAGTTGCCCAGTGTGGTCCAAATCTTCGATCCGTTAACCACGTACTCGTCGCCATCCCGCACCGCGCGCGTTTGCACCGCCCCGAGGTCAGAGCCGTGGTCCGGCTCGGAAAATCCCTGACACCAGATCTCGTCAGCCGAGAGGATATTCTTGATGTACTTGGCCTTCTCCTCGTCGGTCCCCATATCAAGAAGCAGGGGTCCGACCCAGTTCAATCCGATCGTATTAAAGATGATCGGTGCATTGTGCTTACCGAGCTCTTTGTCAACGATGTACTGATAGGCAGGATCGGCTCCCTGCCCCCCGTACTCCGTCGGCCAATGCATACCCAAATAGCCGGCGCGCCAGAGCTTGTTTTGCCATTCGCGCAGGAAATCGAGCTGTTGTTCAGTGCCGACTTCAAGGAAGGTAAGCGGCAACAAAAACCCGGGATCGGCCGGCACGTTCTCCGCCATCCAGGCGGCGACCTCTTTACGAAATGCATCTAATGCCGCCTTATTCTCACTCATACCGATTCTCCTGAGATGGCCAAGCCAGTCTGTACATTCAAATGAGGGCGCATGGTGGCACAGAGGAGATGCGATTGTCAGCCGAGGGAACCCCATGGACGCCTAGTCCGCCACGAATATCATCCATCAAGGCACCCGATTCGGCTGTGGCTGCGCTTAGAGCCCGTATTGCCTTGCGGCGAGATCGCGCATGATCTCTTCACTGCCCCCACCAATCGCATTGACGCGGACCTCTCGGTAAATGCGCTCGACACGATTGCCTCGCATGTATCCCAGACCACCCAGAATTTGCATGGCCTCCCGCGCGCAAAACTCCATGACTTCGCTAGCCTGAACCTTAAGCAGGGCAATATCTCCGGGATTTGGGGTGCCCGCCTCGATCGACTCGTAGCAAAAACGAATGTAGGCCTGAGTCGCATTGAGCTGCTGCTTCATTTGAGCAATTTTATGGCGGATCACCTGATGGTCAGCGAGGCGCTTTCCAAAAGTCTTTCTCTCTGTTGCCCACGCCACCGCCTCCTCGAGACACACGCGCCCGTATGCCTCCATGGCGGCGGCCATCCCCATGCGCTCATTGTTAAAGTTGGTCATGATGACCTTGAAGCCTTCATTTTCGCGCCCGATAAGGTGGCTTACCGGCACCCTCACCTCATCAAAATAAAGTGTCGCGGTATCAGACGCCCACCACCCCATTTTTCGATCCAGAGGGGTGCGTGAAAAGCCCTCAGCATCGGTAGGAATCAGGAGCATTGAGACCCCGCCGGCACCCGCCCCCCCCGTGCGCACCGCTGTCGATACCCAATTGGCTCGCATACCGCCAGTAATGTACGTTTTGCTCCCCTTGACCACATAGTGGTCGCCCTCGCGCACGGCTGTGGTGCTCAGGTTTGCCACGTCGGACCCACCACCGGGCTCGGTGATCCCCAACGAGATCCATTGCTCACCTCGCAGGACCGGCGGGGCAATTTGCGCCTTCATCCAATCCGGGCCCCAATTGAGCACGGGCGGCAAACCAATACCGTGGACCATTAACGAGGCGCTCACCCCGCCCACGCCCACCCGAGAGAGCTCTTCATTGACGATCCAGGAATGCCAACTGTCTGCAGGAACACCGCCATATTCTTCTGGATAACCCAGCCCGAGCAGTCCGATGGCGGCCGCTTTGGGCCACAGTGCATTCGGGATTTCACCCGCCTCATCCCAATCATCGGCGTAAGGCATAATTTCAGCGTCGATAAATCGTCGCAGCGCCTCGCGCCACGCGAGATGCTCCTCCGTCAGATGCGGGTTGGGTATACGGGCACTGTCAAAATCAAGGCTCATAGTCAGAATCTGGTCAAAATCTGTTGTGAAACGGAAGGGGTTTAAGCAGAACCCGCGGGGATTCTTGTTGTACGCACTGATCAGCCCTGAGTCAATTCGCGTATACGTTACAATCGCGCCGAGATTCGGCGAGCAACCCAGCGCCATCAGGCCATTGTCCAGCGCTCAGGAAGCCAATATGAAATACGTCGGCCAGGCCGATTACCAGCATCAGTCAGAACCACGCATTGGCGTGCTGCTGACCAATCTGGGCACTCCGGAAGCGCCGACAGCCAAGGCGCTCAAGCCCTATTTGAAGCAGTTCCTGTGGGATCCGCGCGTGGTAGAGGTGCCCCGCCCGATCTGGTGGTTGATTCTCAATGGAATCATTCTGAACACGCGACCCAAACGCTCTGCCGAGGCGTATCGTGCGGTTTGGAACGAGCGCGGCTCGCCCCTGCTCGCCCATCTGGAAGATCAGGTTGCGGGTGTTTCAGAGCGACTACAGTCCCGTTTCGGAGACCGTTTTATCGTTCGTGGCGCAATGCGATATGGCGCCCCGGCGATCGCTGACGTGCTGACCGACATGTTCGATGCCGGGATGCAGAAGCTGGTGGTGCTGCCGCTTTACCCGCAATACGGGGGCCCTACTACAGGCTCAACATATGACGAGGTGAGCGGTGACCTGACTCGCCGTCGATGGCTGCCGTCATTCCGCTTTATCAGTTCCTACCACGATGACCCCCGCTATATCGGCGCGGTCGCAGATAGCATTCGCAAGCACTGGGACGAGCATGGTCGCGCAGAGAGGCTCCTACTCTCCTATCACGGCATGCCCAAACGGTATTTGACTGAGGGAGATCCCTATCATTGCCAGTGCCACAAAACCTCGCGACTGATTGGCGAGGCTTTGGGCTTGGCAGAAAGCGAGATGCTGACCACCTTCCAATCACGATTTGGTCGCGAGGAATGGCTGCAGCCTTATACTGATGAAACATTACAGGCGCTGCCGGGACAGGGCGTGAAGTCGGTGCAGATTATCTGTCCGGGCTTTTCGGCAGACTGCCTGGAAACCATTGAAGAAATAGACATGGAGAACCGGGAGACCTTCTTGGCAGCGGGCGGGACGCGTTACGAATATATTGCCTGCCTCAATGCCCAGCCCGGCCACCTTGACGCACTGACCGACCTGCTTGTTGATGAATTGGGCACCTGGCTTGACGCAGCGTCAGATCCTGAAACAAGCGTCGAGCGGGCGCGTGCTCTGGGTGCAGTGCGCTGACTGCAATCAGTGACCGGCCTCCAGCCAGCCGATCGCCACCGCCAAAAAGATGCCCAGCAGAAAAAATAGCGTGAGACGCGCGCGATCGTGACTGTGAAACTGCACCTCTGGCAGTAAATCTCCCAGCGCAATACATACAAAAACGCCCGCTGCAAAAGCGAGAATGGCCGGCAACCAATGCGCTGAGAGCAAGGGCGCCATGCCCAGGTAAAACGCCATGGCGGCCAGGGGGCAAATCAACGCAAATAACACAGCGACCAGCCATCTTGCGCGGGAAGACCATCCACTGGTCGTCGCGACCGTCTCAATAGACAGAGAATCCAGGGGCTTGTGCAGCAATATGGCAAGAAAGACACCGATCCCCGCCAGCGGCGCTGCGGGAGAAGCCAGTAGCACTGCACCCAGTGCGACCCCATCGACCAAGGTATGGACGCCCAGTCCAAACATTAAACCCAGAGCGCCCAGGGCTCTCTCGGGCGGATGGGCATGATCGTGCGCATGTGCATGGTCATGCGCGTCAATGGAATCCATTGCGCATTCGTCAGCCGCAACGCCGAAGTCATGCTGATGAAAGTGAAGCAAACGTAACAGCAACAGCATGAACACCAGGCCCGCGAGCGTCCATGCCATGACCGTATCGATCTCTCCCGCCGCGACAAAGCTGTGCGGAATCAGATGGAGCAGCGCGACACCCAACATCAGACCCGACACGAAGCTCAATACCATCTGAGTTCTCGTATGGGTCATCTCCACTCGTCTGGGCAACCAACTGCCAACAAGAGATATGGCAAATAGCGCCAAGGTATAAGCGGTCAGTAATGGTATGCCCGCCACGGAATTACCCCGCCACCAGGTTATCGCGGTGAATCAATTCTTCTTCGCCCCGATAGCCCAGCACAGTTTCGATCTCTGAGGACGCCTTACCGATGAGCGCATTGGCCTCGGCACTGCTGTAATTCACTAAGCCGCGCGCGCGCTCGATTCCCGAGCCATCGATACAGCTCACCAAATCACCTCGCCTGAACTCACCGCTTACAGCTGTCACGCCGATGGGCAGAAGCGAACGCCCCTGCTCAATCACCACCCTGACGGCGCCGTCGTCCAACCGCAATTGGCCTTGCGGGTGCAGCAGGCTTGCCAACCACTGTTTACGCGCGCTCTCTGGCCGACGTTGCGTTTGCAAGAAGGTTCCAACCACCTCTCCGGAAGCGACGCGCAGGACTACCTGATCCTCGCGTCCGTTGGCGATAACCGTGCCCGTACCGGAACGCGCGGCGAGCCTCGCCGCACTCAGCTTGGTCGCCATACCACCGCGACCCAATGCCCCACTTCCTCCGGCAATCGCATCGAGCGCGCTGTCGTGCACATCGGCTGCCGCAATCACAGCCGCGTCTTGACTTTGCCGCGGGTCACGATCCATCAGGCCGTCCTGATCGGTGAGAATCAACAAGGCCTCTGCATCAATCAGATTCGCTACCAGAGCGGCCAGCGTATCGTTGTCACCCAACCGAATTTCGTCAGTGATCACGGTATCGTTCTCATTGACGATAGGCAGTACGCCCATGCCCAGTAGGGTACTGAGCGTGCTGCGTGCGTTGAGATACCGGTCTCTCGCCCGGACATCAGCGTGGCTGAGCAGAATTTGTGCCGTGGTCACTCCATGAGGGCTCAGACACTCTTCATAAGCCCCCACGAGGGCAGATTGGCCCACGGCGGCGGCGGCTTGGGACAGGTGTATCTCGTGAGGGCGTTCTGCCAGATTCAGTCTGACCAATCCGGCGGCGATGGCGCCACTGGATACCAATACCACCTCGCAGCCTCGTGCACGCAAGGCCACTAACTGGTCTGCCAGCAGCTTTACCACCGATGGGTCCAGCCCACGGCCATCATTCGTCAACAGGGCGCTACCCACCTTGACCACCCAGCGGCGCGCCTCGGTCAACCTGTGTCGACCATCACCTGGCTGGGGCGCGCTCAATGTCGATACTCCACTACCACGTCATCTTCATCATCATCGCGCCCGGCCTTGGCTGCCGCGCGGGCCTCGGCTCTGACTGCCTGCAGCGCTTCAATGCGTTCACGCGCCTCCTGCTGCATACGCGTTTGTGCGGCAAGCTCCGCTTCCGCCGCTTCATGGTCACTGCGGAATTGCTCTGCCTGAGCTTCTAGATAAGTCATGAGATCACCGCAAAGGCGCTCGGTACCATGTTGAGCTACTGCGGATATCTCGTAAACAGGACCTTCCCAGGACAGGGCGGAAACGATTTGTGCACGACAGGCTGCCAGCGCGGTTTCGTCTATCAAATCCGTCTTGTTGAGGATCAACCAGCGCGGTCGCGCCGCCAGAGTGGGGCTAAATCGCTGCAGTTCCCTTATTACCGCGCTGGCAGCGTCCGCCGGATCGCTGCCATCAATCGGTGCTACATCGACCATATGAAGCAGTACCCGGTTGCGCGTGAGATGCTTGAGAAATCGAATGCCCAGACCCGCGCCCTCTGAGGCCCCTTCTATCAAACCCGGAATATCTGCGACGACGAAGGATCGATGCGCATCCACCTTAACCACCCCCAGATTAGGGATCAGGGTGGTAAAGGGGTAATCGGCCACTTTGGGGGTGGCGGCAGATACCGAGCGAATGAGCGTTGATTTCCCCGCATTGGGTAACCCCAGCAACCCGACATCAGCGAGCACCTTCAACTCAAGCTTAAGGCTACGCGACTCTCCCTCAGTCCCGGGTGAGCTCTGACGCGGGGCGCGATTGACGCTGGATTTATAGCGCGTGTTTCCCAGCCCATGGAAACCGCCTTGCGCCACCAGCAAGCGCTCGCCGGACGCGCGAATATCTCCCAATACCTCACCTGAATGATCATCCAAGACGGTGGTACCCAGCGGCACAGGCAGAATCAAATCAGCGCCCGACTTGCCCGAGCAATTGCGTCCGCGTCCCGCCTCGCCATTTTCGGCTCGAAAGCGCCGGGTATAGCGATAATCGATCATGGTATTTAGGGCATCGTCGCCCTCAAGAAATACGGATCCGCCGTCTCCCCCATCGCCGCCGTCGGGCCCACCCTTGGGCACGAATTTTTCGCGACGGAAGCTCACGCAGCCATTACCGCCCTTGCCGGCGGTGACTTCTATCGTTGCTTCGTCAACAAATTTCATGATTCGACCTGGGCTATCGCCAAAAAAAAACCCCGCCGGAAGACGAGGTTTTTGGATCCAGAGGCGTCCGGTTTACGCCGTTACGATGCGGACCTGCTTGCGATTCTGAGGGCCGCCGGTGAAGAATTCGACTTTACCATCCGCAGTAGCGAACAGCGTGTGATCTTTGCCCACACGAACATTTTCGCCAGCGTGAAAACGCGTACCGCGCTGCCTGACAATGATACTGCCTGCCGAAACCGTCTGTCCGCCGTAGGCTTTCACGCCAAGGCGCTTGCTTTCAGAATCGCGACCGTTACGAGTACTACCGCCTGCTTTTTTATGTGCCATGGGTCTGCTCTCCTCAGCCTGAAATCGCCGTGATTTTCACTTCGGTGTACCACTGGCGATGGCCCGTTTCCTTGCGATGATGCTTTCGACGATTAAATTTCACGATGCGGATTTTTTCGTGACGGCCGTGAGTGACGACCTCCGCAGTGACCTTGCCGCCTTCTACTAGCGGTGCGCCAATCTTGACGTCGCTACCGGCTCCGACCATGAGCACTTCATTAAACTCGATCGTGTCTCCGGTCGCGGCCTCTATCTTCTCCAGCTTGAGAAGCTCGCCCTCTTCAACGCGGTGTTGTTTGCCACCGCTCTTAATCACTGCGTACATAATGTTTCCTCTCAGTTAGCCTGCTCGCAAACAAGGACCCAGTGGGTGTGGCAGAGTTCAGGCACCGAAACCGGCTTTGCAGCCGAGCCAAGGGCGCGAACGATACGCTGTCGCCGCAACAAGTGCAAGTGTGACTATTGTGCCCTCTATGGCCGCTAAACCGTTGCTAAATCTTGATCTACCGGCGCCGGCCGGAGCATGGCGGGGAGCGGGCCCGCACCCTATAATTGCGCGCTGACGGGGGATGTATTTTGGGTATGAATATCAGAGACAGTGTCGCGTCAGAATTTGCGCAGGTCGACGATGTCATTGTCTCCCTGCTGCAATCTGACGTCGAAATGGTTGAAAGCATTGGCCATTACATCGTCAAAGCCGGTGGCAAGCGCATGCGCCCCTTGCTCGTTCTGCTCTCCGCCAAAGCGCTTGGCGGAATTGAGCCCGCTCATATTCGATTTGCCGCGGTCGTCGAATTTATACACACCGCCACCCTGCTCCATGACGATGTAGTGGACTTGTCCATGCTGCGGCGGGGCTTGCCCACGGCAAATGCAACGTTTGGCAACGCACCGAGCGTGCTGGTCGGGGACTTTATCTACACGCGCGCGTTTCAACTGATGGTGGAACTGAATAATATGCCCTTGCTGGCTCATATGGCAGAAACTACCAATACCATCGCCGCAGGCGAGGTGATGCAGCTCGTGCACGCAGGCGATCCCGACACCCAGGCAGAGCAATATCAGGAAATCATCCGTCGCAAAACCGCGGCGCTGTTCGCTGCCGCCTGCCACGGCGCGGCGCTGCTGCACAACACGGACCCAAGCAAAGCCGACGCCCTGTATGAATACGGCATGAACCTCGGCATCGCGTTTCAACTGGCAGATGATTTACTGGATTACGCAGGAGAGCCCGAACACACGGGGAAAAATGTCGGCGACGATCTCAACGAAGGGAAAATCACCCTGCCACTACTGCATGCTATGAAAGAGGGTAGCGAGAAGGAACGGCTCGTGGTCGCTAATGCGCTGCGGAATAAGGATGGTGAAGCCTTCGCTGACATCATGGCAATCGTCAAACGCACCGGCGGTATCGAAGCAACGCGCGCGGCCGCTGTGCATCATCAGCAGCTTGCCACCGCATCACTGAACGCGCTGGGCACGTCTGAACCGCTGGAGGCGCTGCGGCAGATGGCTAATAAAGCGGTGGATCGTCAAGGCTGATGAGCGCGGGACCCCTCGCATCGGAGCCGGCACTGGAGCGTGCCGCCGAGACACTTCGCACCAGTCGGGTCGAGGCACTATTTGATGCCGATCCCGAGCGCGCGCAGCGCTACCGGTGCCAAGCACCGGGCCTCACTCTGGATTTCTCCAAGCATCTGATCGACGAGACCGCCTGGCAGGCACTGTTGACCCTGGCGAGCAGCCGCAAACTGCCAGAAGCCTTTTCCAACCTGATTGGCGGAGCGACGGTTAATGCGTCGGAGCAGCGCGCAGCGCTGCACACTTTGCTTCGCGGAACGGGCAAAGCACAGCATCCAGCGAAGGCGGCTGAGGTCGAGGCAACGCTGTCGACAATGGCAGAGCTGGTTGCAGATATCCATAGGGGTGACGCCAGAGGTTTCACAGGTGAGACGTTCACCGACGTGGTGAACCTCGGTATCGGCGGATCTGATTTGGGACCTAGGCTCGTCTGCGAGGCGCTCCACAGCTCAGACACTCCCCTGCGCGCCCATTTTGTCGCCAATATTGATCCAGAAGACTTGGATCGCGTACTGACGCAACTCGAGCCCGCCACAACGCTGTTTGTCATCTGCTCCAAGTCCTTTAGCACTGAAGAAACGCTCTCCAATGCTGCGCGGGCGCGGGCATGGTTGCGCGATGCCGGGGCTGAGGGCGAAACGCTGGGACAGCACCTGATTGCCGTGACGACTCAGGTGGCAGAAGCCGGGGAATGGGGCGTTTGGCCGGAGCGCTGCTTGCCGATCTGGGACTGGGTCGGTGGCCGCTACTCGCTGTGGTCGGCCATTGGCATCAGCATTGCACTGGCCTTGGGGTGGTCGGTTTTCGAGGAATTGCTGGCGGGTGCACAGGGTTTGGACGAGCACACCTGCTTGGCACCCCCCGCAGAAAATCTGCCCATGATTCTTGCGCTCTTGGAGCTGTGGCAAACCCATTATCTGGGTGCCGACACCCATGTCGTCCTGCCCTACGCACACCGCTTGTCTCACCTGCCGGATTTCTTGCAGCAGCTGACCATGGAGAGTAACGGGAAAGGCGTATCCAGCGCCGGCGAAGTGCTTGCTTACCAGACCGCCCCTGTGTTGTGGGGCTCTGCGGGCACGATCGGACAGCACTCTTATTACCAACTCCTGCATCAAGGGACGCGATCCTTCACCGCGGACATCATCCTGCCATTGGTATCCGGCACAGGAGATGCCGCCGCGCGACGTGCCCTCGCGGCTCACGCGCTGGCACAAAGCCGGGCATTTATGGTCGGACGCTCAGCTGAAGCCGCTCGCGAACTGGGGCGCCGCCGGGGTGTTGACGACTCGGCCAGTCGACAATTTGAGATACCGGGCAACCGCAGCCACTCGTTACTATTAATGCCCTCGGTCTCACCCGGCTGTCTTGGGGCGTTGATCGCCACCTATGAACACAAGACCTATTTTCTGTCAGTACTGTTGGGTCTGAACCCCTTTGATCAGTGGGGAGTCGAGCTGGGGAAAGAGATAGCGGGGCAGCTCAATGGACTGCTGGCGCTCGGCGATACCGACGCAGAATGTGACCCCGCCACCCTAAAAGCTGCGCAAGATTGGCGTTCGGCCAATCCAGACTGATCTGTCACCCGTCAATCAGTGCCAGTAGCTCATTGGTCTTGGCAGCCATCAAATCGGGATCGCCGCGCGATTCCACATTGAGGCGAACAACGGGTTCCGTGTTGGACATCCTCAAATTGAAGCGCCAATCGGCAAATTCCATACCCAGGCCATCCAGCTTTTCGACCACCAGCGCGTTCTCCGAGTACCGCTCCTCAGCTGCGGCCAACAATGCGCGGGGATCGGCAACCTCTCGGTTGATTTCCCCCGAGCAAGGGAATGCCGTTTCTCTGGCAGCAACGAGCTCATTCAAAGCTTGACCCGTTTTCGACATTAACCCGGCAATCAGCAACCATGGAATCATGCCGCTGTCGCAGTAAGCAAAGTCGCGGAAGTAGTGATGTGCCGACATTTCACCGCCGTAAACCGCGTCTACCTCGCGCATACGCTCCTTGATAAACGCGTGCCCGGTTTTGCTCAGCACGGGCTCACCCCCGGCGGCTCGCGTAATATCCTGAGTGTTCCAGGTCAGACGGGGGTCGTGGACGATGCGCTGCGGTCCGAGCCGAGCGAGAAAAGCTTCCGCCAACAACCCGACAATGTAATACCCCTCGATGAAATGACCCTGGCTATCGAAGAAAAAACAGCGATCAAAGTCTCCGTCCCAAGCGATGCCCATATCTGCCTGCTCGGCAATCACCCGATCAGCGGTAGCTGACCGATTCTCTACCAGCAGGGGATTCGGCACACCGTTGGGAAAATGGCCGTCTGGCTCGTGGTGCACTTTGATGAATTCAAAGGGAAGGTGAGGCTCCAGCGCGTCGATTACTCTCCCAGCGCCACCGTTACCCGCGGTACAAACGATGCGTAGCGGCTTGAGCGCCGGGACATCAACGTAAGACAGCAAATGAGCGATGTAAGCTTCTTGTGTATCGACGAGGCTTAAGTCGCCTCTCGAGGCGGCCGCAGAAAAGTCGTCAAACTCAGCCAGTGCGCGAATCTCGGCCAGACCAGAATCTCCGGAGATTGGCCGGGAGCCCTCGCGAACGAATTTCATGCCGTTGTAATCCTTGGGGTTGTGGCTCGCTGTGACGGCGATACCCCCCCCAACACCCAGGTGCGCAGTAGCAAAGTAGATTTCCTCGGTGCCGCACAGGCCAATGTCCTGCACTGACACGCCCTGCTCCCGCAGCCCATCGATCAGCGCCGACTTAATCGACTCGCTGGTCAGACGAATATCATGTCCCACCACCACCGAGCCTGGCTGAATGACTTCTGCGTAAGCGCGTCCGATACGGCGCGCAATCGTTTCATTGAGTTGGTCGGGAATACGACCCCGAACGTCGTAGGCCTTAAAACAATCGAGTGTGTCAGCCATCAGATACGACCGTAGTAGTGCTCATACACGTGCTGTGTGGCCTCGACAAACCCAGGCACACTGCCGCAATCAAAGCGCAGCCCATCAAACTGATATGCGAGCACCCGGCCTTCACTCGCCTGCACCTGCAGCGCGTCGGTCAATTGCACTTCTCCATTTCGACCCGGCGGCGTGTCACGGATAATGTCAAAAATATCTGGCGTCAGAATATAGCGCCCGATCACCGCGAGGTTAGAAGGCGCCTCCTCTTTTGGCGGCTTTTCCACCATTTTTGAAACGCGGGTCAAACCGGGTCGCTCGGCAACACCCGCCACCACGCCGTACTTGTCAATCTCATCCAACGGCACTTCCTGCACCGCAACAATCGAGCACTCAAACTCCCGATAGAGCGCCGCCATCTGGGATAGCACTCCTGGGCCATTTTTGTTCAGACACAGATCGTCAGAGAGCACCACGCCGAAGGGTTGGGCCCCTATCAACGGTTCACCGGTGAGAATCGCGTGCCCGAGCCCCAGCATGGCGCGCTGGCGGACCATGGTAAACACGCCGCGTTCAATCACGTCGCGGATGCCCTCCAGATACAGCTCCTTCGAAGATCCTGCAATCTGATGCTCCAGCTCGTAACTGATATCAAAATGATCTGCGATCGCGCGCTTGCCGCGCCCAGTTACCAGTGCACAGTTCACCATGCCCGCCTCGATGGCTTCCTCCACGCCGTACTGAACCAGTGGCTTGTTAACGATGGGCAGCATTTCCTTGGGCATACTTTTGGTGGCAGGCAGAAAGCGCGTACCGTAACCGGCCACAGGAAAGAGGCATTTACCGATCATACTCTCGACTCCTCGCGTCCATATACGTCGTCAAAGCGCACAATATCGTCCTCTCCTAGATACGAGCCAGACTGTACCTCGATCACTTCCAAAGGGACGTCGCCGCGGTTAGCCAATCGGTGCTTCATTCCCATGGGAATATAGGTCGACTCATCAGGCCCCAGCCTGAGTTGCTCGTCACCCCTGACGATATCTGCCACGCCAGAGACTACAACCCAGTGTTCCGCACGATGATGATGTAGCTGCAATGACAATGTTTGCCCGGGAGTCACCGTCAAGCGTTTGACCTGAAACTGCTCACCCACCACGAGTGATTCGTAGGACCCCCATGGCCGAAATACGCGCTGATGCAAGGTGGCCTCGGGACGGTCAGCAGATATCAGTGACTCCACAAATATCTTGATGTCCTGCACGCGATCCCGCGCGCCGACCAGCACGGCATCAGCAGTCTCCACCACCACGAGATCGTTAACTCCCAGAGCCGTGACAAGCCGGCTCTCCCCGCGGATATAACTGTCGCGGACATCGTGCAACATCACATCGCCCTCAGTCACATTGCCGTTGGGGTCGCTCTGGCCCACTTCCCACAGCGCCGACCAGGCTCCAACATCGCTCCAGCCGCAGTTCATGGCGGCCACACCGCCGTCGGCCGTATGCTCCATCACGGCATAGTCAATACTGTCAGAGGGTGAGGCGAGAAAAGCATCTGGCAGTGGGCGGATGAAATCCATATCGCGCTCCGCACCGCCCATTGCAGCTTCACAGGCTTTCAGCATGTCTGGTTGATGGATTGCCAGCTCGTCGAGATAGCGATCTGCCCTGAAAAGAAACATGCCGCTGTTCCAGAAGTAATCACCGGATGCGAGATACGCTTCGGCCGTCGCGAGATCGGGTTTTTCGACAAATTCCGCGAGCTGATACAGCGACTCTCCAAGCGAATCACCGCAGCGGACATAGCCAAACCCGGTCTCGGGTCGCGTCGGCACCACGCCGAACGTCATCAGGCGACCCCCCTGCGCCTCGCCACAGGCGCTTGCGACAGACTGTCTGAAGGAATCCGCATCGATAACGTGATGATCTGCAGGTAAGACCAAAAGCAAGGCCTGGGGATCCGTTTGGGCGGCCTGAAGCGCCGCCAGAGCGATTGCCGGCGCCGTGTTGCGCCCCGCTGGCTCGAGAATGATGCTGGGAGATTCGTCCGACACCTCACGTAGCTGCTCAGCGACCATGAATCGGTGCTCAGCGTTGCAGACAACCATCGCAGCAGCACAATCGAGGCCTTCAAGCCTGCGGTATGTCTCCTGCAGCATCGAACCCTCGCCCCCAAGCGACAAGAATTGCTTGGGTCGAGCGGCGCGTGACACGGGCCAGAGACGGCTTCCGACGCCCCCGGAGAGCAACACAGGTATCAACATACAATTGAACTTTTTACATGGGAGAGCGGCGATGCTACTGGATGAGCACACATTTATCACCCCGAAAGATCCGCAAACGCGACGTGCGCGGGCGAACCAGAGAGATGCCTCTGGTCACGCGAGTCTAAGCGCTGGATCGAATGGAGTCCTTACACTACAATTCGCGTCCTGACGTGGTGCACTGTGCTCGTCAGAGCGCCTTCACCAAGGACCTCCCCAACCCGTCTCTGGACACCTCACTCAATGGCCGAGAATACCGCTTTTACTCCCCAGTCCCAGTACGACAATGAAGAATTGGTTGCCTGTGGCCTCGGAAACCTTTTTGGGCCGGGCAACGCGCAACTCCCCGTCGACAATATGCTGATGGTAGACCGCATTACCCACATCAGCTCCGAGGGAGGCGCCATGGGTAAGGGTGAGCTCATAGCGGAACTCGATATTCATCCCGATCTCTGGTTTTTTGAGTGCCACTTCCCGGGGGATCCGGTCATGCCCGGCTGTCTGGGGCTTGACGCCATGTGGCAGCTGGTCGGATTTTTTCTGGGCTGGCGAGGTAACCCCGGCCGCGGCAGGGCGCTGGGTGCAGGAGAAGTGAAATTCACCGGGCAAATACTCCCCAGTCATACTCAGGTGCGCTATCACATTGAGATGAAGCGTGTGATTGAGCGGAAGCTGGTGATGGGCATCGCAGACGGCTCAGTGTCGGTTGACGGCAAAACGATTTATACCGCCCAAGATCTGCGCGTGGGACTCTTTCAAAATACGGAAAACATGTGATGGTCGAGCGCGTCGTTGTCACTGGATTGGGAATCATTTCCTGCTTGGGTAATGACTCAACTTCGGTCAGTCAGGCCCTGCACGAGGGTCGTTCCGGGATCTCGCTCCGTCAGGATCACATTGACGCTGGCATGCGCTCCCATATCGCCGGCACACCGGATATTGACCTGTCGGAACATATCGACCGTAAACAATGGCGATTCATGGGCGATGCGGCGGGCTATGCCTACCTGAGCCTGCAACAGGCTATTGCCCAGTCCGGCTTGCAGCCCAATCAGGTCTCTCACCCCCGAACAGGCATTATCGCTGGCTCTGGGGGGGCGTCCTCGGCAAGTCAGGTCGACGCCGCGGACACCCTGAGAGAACGAGGCATTCGCAGAGTCGGTCCTTATCGCGTTACACAAACTATGGGCAGTACCGTCTCTGCCTGCCTTGCCACCCCGTTCCAGATTAAAGGCGTGAACTACTCGATATCCTCTGCGTGCTCCACCAGCGCGCACTGTATCGGTCACGGCATGGAATTGATTCAGCTGGGCAAACAGGATGTGGTCTTTGCCGGCGGCGGCGAGGAGCTGCATTGGACAATGAGTGCCCTGTTTGACGCGATGGGTGCTTTGTCCACTCAGTACAATGACACGCCAGAGCGCGCCTCCCGCGCCTACGACGCGGACCGGGACGGCTTCGTTATTGCTGGCGGCGGCGGCATGTTGGTATTGGAATCCCTTTCCCATGCCACTGCGCGGGGTGCAACGATTTTGGCGGAACTCGTTGGCTACGGGGCGACCTCCGATGGATACGATATGGTCGCGCCTTCCGGGGAGGGCGCTGTGCGCTGTATGCAACAAGCAATGTCCGGATTGGAAACGCCGATTGATTACATCAATGCTCATGGCACCAGCACCCCGGCGGGCGACATTCAAGAGCTCAACGCCATGCGGGCGGTGTTTGGGGATAACGCCCCTGTCATCGGTTCGACCAAGTCGCTTTCGGGTCACTCCCTGGGCGCCGCAGGCGTGCAAGAAGCCATCTATTCACTGTTGATGATGCAAGGCAATTTCATTGCTGCCTCGGCCAACATCGACAACCTCGACGAGGGTGCCACGGGCATGCCGATCGCACGCGAGCGTATCGATGACGCCGGGTTGCAACAGGTGATGTCGAACAGCTTCGGCTTCGGCGGCACCAATGCCACGCTCATTTTTCGTCGTTTCAGCGGCTGATTGGTCCCGTCCGGGGCTGTCCGAGCGACGCCAGCGTGATCACTTCAAGCCAGTCTCCCTCAGAGACGGTTGTCCCTGCAGGAATCACCGCGAGGCCATCCGCTTGACTGAGGCTGGTCAGAACGCCTGAGCTTTGACTTCCAGTCAGCACCGCGCGCATCGCCTCACCGTTCCCTACCAAGCTAATTCGCACAAACTCCTCACGTGAACCGGGCCGCACCACCGAAAAACCCGCCCGCACTGGAAAGCGCGGCTCGGGTGATACCACCCCACCCTGCTGTTTAATCAAATAAGGTCTCGCCACCAGCGCGAAGGTTACCCACGCGGATACCGGATTTCCCGGCAGCCCAAAAATGGGCGTATTCATCACTTCACCAAATGCCAGCGGCTTGCCGGGCTTGATCGCCAATTTCCATAACGTCAAGGCACCTCGCTTTTCGATTTGACCGCGCACATGGTCCTCTTCCCCGACTGACACCCCGCCCGCGGTCACAATGCAATCCGCACTGTCCGCTGCCTGCTCCAGCGCCGCACCAATCGCCTCGGGCTGGTCAGGCACATTGCCCAGGTCTACCGGAATCATGCCCAGCGAGCGGATCTGAGCGGCGAGACTCACGCGATTGCTGTTATAAATCTGACCGCTCTCCAAATCGCCGCTCCCGGGCTCGCGCAACTCATCTCCCGTGGTGAGAAGGGCAACTTTAAGAGGTTGAAAAACCCCTACCTCATCGAGCCCGACGGACGCCAGCAAACCGATGTCGTGCGGCTGCAGCCATTGCCCCTGAGCAACCAGCCGGTCTCCGGGTTGGATATCATCTCCGCGCCGGCGAATATGTTGGCCACTTACTGCCCGAGGTAATCGAACAGTATCATCCGTCCGCTCAGCGTCCTCTTGTAGGATCACTGCGTCAGCGCCAGCGGGTATGACGGCCCCTGTAAAAATTCTCGCTGCAGTGCCCGGGGTGAGCGGTGTGGGGGAATGACCCGCAGGAATGCGCTGGCTGATGGGCAGGATACCGGGTAAATCTTCGCTGCGAACGGCGTAGCCATCCATCGCACTGTTATCTGCAGGTGGCACGGCGCGCATGGACGGAATCTCCGCCGCCACGTAACGATGCAAGGCCTCCGTCAGCGGCACAGTCTCGATGCTACTGCCAGGCTGCGCGGCAGCCAGTATCGCTTCCAGCGCTTCAGAGAGAGGGGTTAGCGCCATGTCTCAGTGGCCCCGCAGCACTCCGACAAAGTTGCAGGGCCGGTGGTCACTATCGAGTTGATCTCTCAATACCCCCTCCCACGCAGTACGACAGGCTCCTGTTGATCCCGGCATGCAAAAAATCACGGTGCCATTTGCCATGCCGGCAAGGGCCCGGGATTGAACAGTTGAGGAACCGATTTCCTCAAAGCTGAGCGCGCGAAAGACCTCGCCAAAGCCCTCTATGCGCTTGTCGAACAGCGGGGCTAGCGCCTCCGGCGTGGAATCACGGCCTGAGAATCCCGTCCCGCCTGTCGTCAGCACCACTTCCACCCCGGGATCCGCGATCCAACCGGAAACCACCGCTCTGAGCTGGTAGACGTCGTCGATAACGATGTCTCGATTCACGACCTCATGCCCTGCTGCCTGCAATGCTTCCACCAAAAAAGCGCCGGAGGTGTCCGTCTCCAGAGTTCGCGTGTCGCTGACCGTTAACACAGCCACCTTTAATGCCGTAGCCATAGCCGTGCCCTCACTCCTCGATATACAGGTCAATGTAGCGCCGCACCGCTCGGGGCACAAATTCTCGCCACCCCAGTTGCTGGATACCAAACTGATGGCGGATCTGGGCGCAGTCGAGACTGAGGCTACTCGTCCGGTCGGATCCGTCGTGAGTCAGTTCCATCAATTCCCGGGCGTCCTCAAAGGGGGCATATTGGGATGCATTTGCGAGCACCGTCTCCATGAAGGAATAGGCGTTCACCTCGCCGATGCCGCTGTAGTGGTATAGGCCCGAGCGAGGCGCACCTGCACCGATCTGATCGAGAATGCCATGTATCACGCGAGCGACCTCCGCCACGTGCACCGGGCTCCCCCTCACGTGTTCGCTTACTTTCAACCGATCACCGCGGGAAAGCGCATCCAGCGCACGCGCCAGAGGATTCGGACGACGACCACCAAACATCAGACCGAGGCGTAAAATGAACACCTCATCCAGCGCAGACTGGAGCAGATTTTCAATCTCGATCAGGGTTTTCCCCACTGGGTCTTCTGCGTCGGGCTGGTCAGTCTCCCGGTAGGGCCGCGTCAGGGTTCCTGAAAATACTCGGGCACTGGATAAAAACAGGTAGCCCACTCTATCCTTCGCAGCCAGCGCCGATAACCATCGCGTGCGCTCGAGATCGGGTTGACCCACAGGATCAACGCCATCGATCTGTGTAACGAGACGCGCATCAAGTATCAGATCGATCGACTGACGACGAATCAGCTTCTTGACCTGCCGCTCCCGGCGCCAGCGGGTCGCATCCATATCCACACCAATAATTTCGTGGCGCATCAGGGGCGCTGCAAAGGATCTCAGAGAGAACCCCAAAGGTGAGTCAAGGCCCAGAACCAGAATACGCACAGTAGTCAGATCGCGTGAATGCGGGGCTCAGCGCAGCCCAAAAGTTAAAATGGAATATCGTCTTCCGGGAAATCAATGGGTGCCGGATCCGCAGCCTGTGGTGCCGGCGCACTGGCGGAAGGCCCTCCCTGAAACCCACCGGCATCCTGCATTGCACCGCGGCTATCGAGCATTTGCATTTCCTGCGCAACAATTTCAGTGGTCCAGCGATCCTGTCCGGACTGATCCTGCCATTTGCGGGTTCTCAGAGAGCCCTCTACGTACACCTTTGAGCCCTTGCGCAAGTACTCGGCCGCTATTTCCGACAGGCGATTAAAAAATACTACCCGGTGCCACTCGGTTCGTTCCTGTTGCTCACCGGTATTTTTGTCGCGCCAGCTCTCGGAGGTGGCGAGGCTGACGTTGGTAACACCGCCGCCAGACGGCAAAACACGGTGCTCAGGGTCGTTGCCCAAATTCCCAACCAGAATAACTTTGTTGATGCCACGCGCGGCCATAATGATCTCCAGTATCGATAACGCACGCGCCTTGTCACGCGCTTCGTATTACGTATTGCGTGTTGCGCCTGCGGATAGTGCAATTCAGCCTCAGACTATAGCAACGCTGAGAGCACCGGTGTACATCAATCTGGGCCTATTGCGCGCTTAAACCGCCTCGGATGGAGCACGGCCATAACGCCACAGGCCAATCAACCATCCCAGCGTCAGGATCGCCAGCACGGCTGCCAAAGCGATTGCGCCCCCCCATTGCAATGCATTACCGCCAACGGCACCACCGGCAAATACGCCCAGAAATTGCGCGCTCGAAAAAATGCCCATGGCAGTGCCTCTCAGCGAGACCGGAGCAAACACAGACACCAGCGCAGGTAAAACGGTCTCCATTGCGGTGAAACCGGTGAAAAAGACAACAAGCCCTGCCCCTACCGCGGCAATCGACGATGCCCAGAGCGCGCCCAGTAAACCCATTACCGTGAGCACCACCATGGCAGCGAGCAGGAGACGCGGGTCTTCGGATTCGCGCCGCTTGCGCACGAGGAGCGCCACGGCGGGAAGTGCCCCGCACAGCGCTGCCAGATACATCCAAGCGTGGTGCTCTGCGGCCAATCCAACCTGATCAGTCATAATCGCCGGTATGGCGGTGAACGCCGCCATCAGCAATAGATGCAGGCAAAAGATACTCACGTACAGAATGCCCAGGCCACGCCCCCACAGCGCCTCGCTCAAGCGGCTACGATCGGCGAGATGGGCGCGCCCTGCCTCACTGAGCTGGGGAGTGGGAGGCAGCCAGAGCAGCACGACCATCAAGCCCATGGCCCCCATGGCCGCCGTGACCTCAAACACTCTTGGCAGGCCGCCCCAGGCGGCCAGCAAAGGACCCAAAACCAACGCCAACGCAAAAGACACACCAATACTGGCGCCAATGATTGCCGAAGCTTTGGTGCGCTGGTCTACCCGGGTGTAGTCGGCAGCCAAGGCCATGGTAGCCGAGGCGATCGCACCGGAACCCTGCAGCAAACGGCCTATCGCCAACCCCGTCAGCGTGTCTGCGGCCGCAGCCACCAAACTCCCCACAATCAGCAGGGTTAAGCCACTCAAAATCACCGGCTTGCGCCCAATTTGATCAGACAGCCAGCCCAGTGGCACCTGCAGCGTCGCTTGCGTCAAGCCATAGGCTCCCAGCGCCAGACCAATGCTGGCTGGATTAGCGCCAGCCATTTCTTGAGCATAAATGGCAAACAGGGGCAGCACCATGAACAGGCCCAGCATCCGCAGGCAATATAAGCTGGCAAGGCCCAGCACGGCCCGTCTCTCCAACGCGGTAAAGGGTTCTTTGGCAAACACGGGTTCAGAAGCCTGGGATAAGGTGGCGAGTGTATCACGCGGCCAAAAACCGCCCGAGGTCAGTCCGCCAGCCCCAGATCCTCGTATACTGTCCCGTTGGCAGTCATTTCCGCAGGGCAGTTCCATGGACACCATCGAGGTACGCGGCGCACGCACCCATAACCTCAAAAACATAGACCTCGATATACCACGCGACAAATTGGTTGTGATCACCGGTCTGTCCGGTTCGGGCAAGTCTTCGCTGGCATTCGATACCCTCTATGCGGAAGGTCAGAGACGGTATGTGGAATCACTCTCTACCTACGCTCGACAGTTCCTGTCGATGATGGAAAAGCCCGATATCGATCATATCGAGGGGCTGTCCCCCGCTATCTCCATTGAACAAAAATCGACCTCTCACAATCCGCGCTCCACCGTAGGCACCATCACTGAAATTTATGACTACCTCCGCCTGTTGTTTGCTCGGGTGGGAGATCCGCGATGCCCGACGCACGGTGTGACGCTGAAAGCACAGACGGTCACGCAAATGGTGGACGCCGTGCTGGCCATGCCCGAAGGCAGCAAACTGATGTTGCTGGCACCGGTAGTGCGCGATCGCAAAGGAGAGCATTTACATGTTTTTGAGCAAATGCGTGCGGCAGGTTTTATCCGTGTGCGTGTGGATGGCATCGTGGTCGATCTGGACGACGTGCCAGCGCTGGACAAGAAACGTAAACACCGCATCGATGTCGTCATTGATCGCTTCAAGGTGCGTGAGGATCTCAAGCTACGCCTCGCTGAATCTTTCGAAACCGCCCTTGAACTGACTGATGGGATCGCCGCGATTGCGCCGATGGACGATGACGGACCGGAAACCCTGTTCTCCGCGCGCTATGCCTGCCCCAGCTGCGGCCATTCGATCGACGAGCTCGAACCGAGGTTGTTCTCTTTTAATAACCCCGCGGGCGCGTGCAGCGGCTGCGACGGTCTCGGTGTTACCCAATTTTTCGATGAGAGCCGCGTTGTATTGCATCCTGAGGCAAGCCTCGCAGAAGGTGCGATAAGAGGCTGGGACCGCCGCAATGTTTATTACTTCCATTTACTCCGGTCACTATCGGGGCATTACGGCTTCGACATGGACAAACCGTTCAACAAGCTCTCTCAAGCACACCGCGACATCATTCTTCATGGGAGTGGTAGCGAGGAGATCGAGTTTTCCTATGTCAATGACCGTGGCACGGTCTTCAAGCGTCGACATGTTTTCGAGGGAGTGATTCCCAACATGGATCGGCGCTACCGGGAAACAGAGTCGTCCTCGGTGCGGGACGAGCTTGCCAAGTACGTATCGACTGCAGCGTGTAAAGCCTGCGAGGGAACGCGACTGTGCGAAGACGCCCGCAGCGTGTACGTCGATGGGCGGAGCCTGCCGGAGATTACATCGCTTCCAGTAGGCGATGCGCAGGCCTACTTTGACGCGCTGGAGCTCAGCGGCAGGCAAGGCGAGATTGCCGATAAGATTCTGAAGGAACTGCGCGCCCGGTATCGGTTTCTGGTGGACGTAGGACTGAACTATCTCACGCTCAATCGAAGCGCCGAAACGCTCTCGGGTGGTGAAGCGCAGCGGATTCGTCTGGCAAGCCAGATTGGAGCGGGGCTCGTCGGTGTGATGTATATCCTTGATGAGCCCTCCATCGGTTTGCACCAAAGGGATAACGAGCGCCTTCTGAATACATTGATCCATCTGCGCGACCTGGGTAACACCGTTTTGGTCGTCGAGCACGACGAGGACGCCATCCGAAATGCCGATCACATTATCGATATTGGCCCTGGCGCAGGGGTGCACGGCGGGGAGGTGGTCGTTTCAGGAACAATGCAGGACATCATCGATCACCCTGATTCTCTCACTGGCGCCTATTTATCCGGCAAGCGCTCGATCGCAGTACCCAAAAAGCGCCACAAAATGGATCCGCAACGGGTCCTCACCATAAAGGGTGCCAAGGGGAATAACCTGCAGGACGTCTCGCTCACGATCCCGCTGGGGCTGCTCACCTGTGTGACAGGCGTATCGGGCTCCGGCAAATCCACTTTGATCAATGGCACGCTTTATCCACTGGCCGCCACCGCACTGAACGGAGCGACGACGCTCAAGCCCGCAGCGCACGAGAGCGTGGAGGGGTTAGAACAACTCGATAAATGCATCGATATCGATCAGAGCCCGATTGGCCGCACCCCGCGTTCGAATCCAGCAACGTACACGGGGATCTTCACGCCGATTCGCGAGCTGTTCGCAGGCACTCAGGAAGCGCGTTCGCGTGGTTACAAGCCGGGCCGATTCAGCTTCAACGTTCGCGGAGGCCGATGTGAGGCGTGTCAGGGGGATGGCGTCACCAAGGTCGAGATGCATTTTCTGCCCGACATCTATGTCCCCTGTGATGTCTGCAAGGGCAAGCGCTACAACCGGGAAACGCTGGAAATCCGTTTCAAGGACCTCAATATCTCCGAGGTACTGGATTTGACGGTGGAAGATGCGCTGGGGTTTTTCGAGGCGGTTCCCGCCATTCATCGCAAACTCCAGACCTTAATGGATGTAGGCCTCTCCTACATTCGCCTTGGGCAGGCAGCCACGACCCTGTCGGGCGGCGAGGCGCAGCGGGTCAAGCTATCCAGAGAGCTGTCCAAGCGCGATACTGGCAACACCCTCTATATCCTTGATGAGCCCACTACGGGTCTGCACTTTGACGACATACGGCAGCTGCTTGAGGTGTTGCATCGGCTCCGGGATGGCGGCAACACCGTCGTCATCATCGAGCACAATCTGGACGTCATCAAAACCGCTGACTGGATTATTGATCTGGGGCCCGAAGGAGGTTCTGGCGGTGGGCAAATCATCGCAACCGGCACGCCAGAAGCCGTGGCGGACCACAAGGCCTCGCATACGGGTCGCTTTCTGGCGCCTCTGGTCACCACGTCGAAGCCAAAAAACAGCAAGCCACGCTCCAAAGCCGCCTAGCTTTAAAGGCAACGGAGGCGGCGCCTAGGTACTCTCCGCATCAATATCCGCATCAATATCCGCATCAATATCCGCATCAATA
>JAYOEE010000009.1:13676-16865 GCA_038106565.1 Halieaceae bacterium | reverse complement strand
GGTACTCTCCGCATCAATATCCGCATCAATATCCGCATCAATATCCGCATCAATACAGGTCAACGCGGGCAGGCCACAGAGGCTTGCCCTTGAATGGGCTTGTTAATAATCAGTGGGTAAAAAAAAAAGCCCGGCGAGTGCCGGGCTTGTATCCATCGTGCTGGTCTCAGAATCGATAGCCAAGCGACAGGCCGTAGGTCTGAGGATCCAACATAAACTGGTTGGTGAACAGATTGGAGACTGAAGTCGTGAGGTACTGACCCGTCACGTTATCGTTGTCCTCGATGTTCTTGATCCAGGCTTCTGCATACCAGTTTTCTCCTGACAGGCGTGCGCTGGCGTTCCACATGGACCAGTCATCAACAAGATTGGAAAGATTGTTGAAGTTGGAGGCGTAGAACTCATCCTGCCAGTAGTAGTTGGTGGACAGCGTCAGATCCATGCTGCCCAACGGCATGGTGTAAGCAAGACCGATGTTGTAGTTGAGCTCAGGCGAGCCGGCGATCTGATTGCCGTTGAGGCTTTGCACGTAACCCGGGCAAGGCGCCGGCGGTGCTACCTCACAGCGGCTGTAATCGGGTGCCGCAACGAAATTCACTCCGTTCACGCTAACCAGACCCTGTGTTGCTGCAACCGGATTGGTCGCCAACACGGAATCGGGCACTGCCATGGGATTGGCCGTATCAACAGTCTCGAAGTTGCCGATCTCGGTGTCCAGCCAGCCGCCAGAGAATGACGCAATCAAATTCGGCGTAATGGCAAACAGGACGTCCAGCTCAAGACCGGTGATCTCGGCGTCGGTATTCTGGTTCAGCGACGTCACGTTCACGATCTTGGACTGCTGAAGGTCCTTGTAGTCATAGAAGAAGCCCGCCGCGTTGATGCGCATTGCGCCGTCTAGCAACGTGGTCTTGATGCCCAGTTCGAATGAATCGATAAACTCGGGATCAAAGAACGCATTATCAGCACTGCCGCCAAACGCCGGATCTACCAGAGGTGAGTTATCGCTGATGGGGTTGAAGCCACCGGACTTGAAGCTACTGGATACTGTGGCGTACATCATGGTGTCGTCACTCATATTCCAGGTCGCGTTCGCCCTCCAGGTGAACTCTTCCTGCTCGTAGAAAGGCTCAAAGTAGGCATTGTTGGGCTGGATAGGCGGCAAATCGGAGAACGTGACATAAATGGTTCTCTGCTTGCCTTCTTTGGTTTCCTCGGAGTAACGGCCACCAACTGTCAATCGCAACGCGTCTGTCACATCCCAGTACACTTCACCGAATACGGCCTTGGCGTTCATGTTGTAGATACGGCTGTCGTTGTGATACCCGAGCATGTAGGGATCGGTCTCTGAGCGCGGGTTATTGGGATCACCCACGGGCGCCGGGAACACTGCGAAGTTAATCGGCAGGATCAGGCCAGGCAGCGCCAAGCCCGAGGAGCGCACAATGTAGGCGTTGGTGTTGTCAAAATCGAGATAGAAGCCGCCGAGCAAGAAGTTCAGAGGACCGTCGAAGCTCGACTGCAGGCGCACCTCATGGGCCCACTGCTTGTTCGAATTGGACGATTCATCGAGCCCGCATACGTTTTTGCAGAGGTAGTAGGTTTTGTCATCAGGGTCCAGAACCGGCACGCCGTTACCGAGTCGGGTTAAGGCAGGGTTGCCCGCCCACAAGCCCACTCCGGGGATGCCCGTTACCGCATTGGTAATAAACGGGATCAAAGCGCCCGCGCCCATCGCAGTCAGCTGCGGCGCCCACGTGGCAGCATCCAGCGCCGGGGTGTTACCCAAATCCACCAGTGATTGCAGCGCGGCATCCCAGGTCTCTGTCGGCACGCCCTTTTCATAATCCTCTACGGAATTCACAGACGTTTCCGACCAACCCACCGAGTAAGCCAACTGCAAGTTGCCAAAGTCATGATTGATATGCAGCTGAATGTTCTTCTCTTCGCTGTAGTAGCGGGGCTTCACGTCAGAAATAATCTTGCGGGGATCATCCGGGTTGTTATCTCCCGAAGCCCACTCGTTATAAGGGAAAGCGGTCGCACCGGTGATGACATTGTTCAGCAACGCTGCGTTACCAACCGCGCCGCCCGTCATCATTCCAAGCTGGCCCAGCACGCCCTGCGAGCCGGTGTTGATGCTTGATACCGCAGCCATCAACGCCCCTGCGATACCGCCCGCTGTGTTGGCAACACCGTAGGTGAGTCGACCGGGCAAGCACCCGAGAATACCGGTTGGATCCGTATTACAGGCCTGCTTCTGGGAGCGCACCCGGCTGTCGTCTTCTTCAAAATAACTGGCTACGAGGTCAATCGATGTGTCGTCGCCCGGCGTCCATCTCAGCGAGAGTCGTCCTGACCAGATATCGCGATCGTCCACGTCCTCACCGTCGAAAACGTTCTCGATAAATCCGTCGCGCTTCATAGACATGCCTGCCAGACGAATTGCGAAGTCATCGCCGACCGGGACATTGACCATGCCACGCACCTGACGGAAGCTGTAGTTACCGACCGAGCCGTCGATAGCAGCCTCAAACTCATCGGGGTTCGCTTTTGCAGTGATGATGTTCACAACACCGCCAGTGGTGTTACGTCCATACAGCGTTCCCTGAGGGCCCCGGAGCACCTCCACACGCTGCGTATCGAAAAATTGCGTCTCGAAGATCCGCGTCGAAGTCTGATAAACGCCGTTGATGTGGATCCCCACACCGCTGTCGCCAGCTGGGCCAATGGCGCCGGAACCGATACCCCGGATTCGGATATCGTTGGCCGTGAAGTTCTGCTTGGTCATGGTCATGTTAGGAACATTGAACTGCAGATTCATCGTGTCGTTGATCAACTGCGAATCGAGCTGATCCTGACTAAACGCAGAAACCGCGATCGGTGTATCCTGAATCGACGCCTCGACCTTGGCCGCTGTGACGATCACCTCCTCCAGCACGCCTGAAGAACTCGTTTTAACTTCGTTCTCTGCTTCCTGCAGACCCAGATCCTGAGCGTGAGAAACAGTAATAGTGCCCATCATTGCCATGGCAATCGCGAGGGACAGGGGATTGGACGTAGCTCTCATGAATATAGCCTCAGTTTTTTTTATAAACGCGAAGGCCTCCCAACGAGAGGCCGCAGTTATGCCTCAAAAGTAACGCGCCAACCGACATTAAGCAACCCAAAAAGTGGCGAGTTTAAAGG
>JAYOEE010000009.1:0-13576 GCA_038106565.1 Halieaceae bacterium | reverse complement strand
CAAAAGTAACGCGCCAACCGACATTAAGCAACCCAAAAAGTGGCGAGTTTAAAGGCCGCCAGATCAGCGGCTTATCCGACTCGGGCGGGGTTTTCACCTGAGCGGCGCCCGCAAACGAAAAACCCCCGGAAAAGAGGCTTTCTCGGGGGTTCTTGCTGGAGGTCAGGTAGCGCGGGGTTACTCCTCGCCCACCTCCTCGACGTCAGCTTCGACTTCGGGCTGGGGACGATCGACCAACTCAACAAACGCCATCGGCGCCTTGTCACCGGTGCGGTACCCGCACTTGAGAATGCGAATATAGCCGCCGGGTCGCTCCTGGTATCGTGGCCCGAGCTCGTCAAACAGCTTTCCCACCGCCGCTTTGGAGCGGGTACGGTCAAACGCGAGGCGCCTATTGGCCACACTGTCCTTTTTGGCCAGCGTAATCAGTGGCTCCGCGTAGCTCCTGAGCTCCTTGGCCTTTGGAAGGGTCGTTTTGATGAGCTCGTGCTCGACCAAAGACACGGCCATGTTGCGAAACATGGCTTTCCGGTGCGAGCTGTTGCGATTCAGTTGTCGTCCGCTATGGCGATGACGCATGACTCTATTCCTTCGTTATCTTGCCCGCACTTTAAGTATGCGGGCGTTTACTGTTATCAGACGCTCAACAAGCGCTCGTCATTTTTCAAGCTGGCGGGTGGCCACGCCTCGAGGCGCATGCCGAGAGACAAACCCCGCGATGCGAGCACATCTTTAATCTCGGTGAGCGATTTTTTGCCCAGATTCGGAGTCTTGAGCAGTTCCACCTCGGTGCGCTGTACCAGGTCGCCGATGTAGTAGATGTTTTCAGCCTTCAAGCAGTTCGCGGAGCGAACGGTCAATTCGAGATCATCAACCGGACGGAGCAGAATCGGATCCACCTCTTCAGCCGCCTCAGTCGCGGCCGCCTGCGCCTCACCCTCGAGATCGACAAACACCGCTAACTGCTGCTGCAGAATGGTCGCGGCGCGACGGATTGCCTCCTCGGGATCCAACGTGCCGTTGGTTTCGAGATCGATGATGAGCTTGTCCAAATCTGTGCGCTGCTCAACCCGAGCAGAATCCACCACGTAGCTGACGCGACGAATGGGTGAAAACGAAGCGTCGAGTGGCAGGCGACCAATTGAACGCGTTTCCTCTTCGGGGTTTTCCCGGGCATCGGCAGGGGAGTAGCCACGCCCGCGCTGTACCATCAACCGGATTGTCAAATGGGTTTTGTCAGTGAGCGTGCAAATGACGTGATCAGGATTGGAAATCTCCACGTCATGGTCGACCTGAATATCTGCAGCGGTCACAGTGCAGGGACCCTGCGCAGACAAGGTCAGCTGAGCTGAGTCCTTACCAGAAAGCGACAGCGCCACACCCTTGAGGTTAAGGAGGATCTCAATCACGTCTTCCTGCACACCCTCTATGGCGGAGTACTCGTGCTCAACACCGTCGATTTCTACCTCGGTGATGGCGCAGCCAGGCATGGACGACAACAAGATACGACGCAGCGCATTGCCGAGGGTATGCCCGAAACCGCGTTCAAGCGGCTCGAGTGTGACCGTGGCCCGGGTAGTGGAAGCCTCATCAACTTTGATGACGCGGGGTGTCAAAAACTCAGTGACCGAACTTTGCATAAAGCACCTTCGATTAAATCAGGGATTGCGAGCGGGCTGGATTCGAAGTGGTTTACTTCGAGTACAGCTCCACAATCAGGTTTTCATTAATTTCGCTGGACAAGTCCTCTCGCTCAGGCCGGGACTTGAAAGTGCCCTCAAGCTTGTCGACGTCGACTTCGATCCAGATCGGCTCCCCTCGCTGCTCGGCAATGGCCAAGGCAGACTGCACACGCAACTGCTTTTTGGCTTTTTCGCGAACCGATACGGTATCGCCCGGCTGCACCTGGTAAGACGGGATATTCACAACCTTTCCATTCACCAGAATGCCTTTATGCGATACCAACTGGCGTGCCTCGGAACGCGTCGAGCCAAAACCCATTCTGTACACCACGTTGTCGAGGCGACTCTCGAGCAGCTGCAGCAGGTTTTCGCCCGTTGCGCCCTTCAGTCGAGCAGCTTCCTTGTAATAGTTTCTGAACTGCTTCTCCAGCACGCCATAAATACGACGCACTTTTTGCTTTTCTCGCAACTGCACACCATAGTCCGACAGCCTGCCGCGACGCGCGCCGTGTTGTCCGGGTGGCGTTTCAGATTTGCACTTTTTGTCGAATGCCGTGACGCCGCTCTTCAGCTGCAGGTCAGTCCCCTCCCGACGGGAGAGCTTGCACTTCGGTCCAATATATCGAGCCATTTGCTAAGTCCTCTCTTAGCGCGCTACACGCGACGCTTCTTGGGGGGGCGACAACCGTTATGCGGTATCGGTGTCACATCCGTGATATTCGTGATCTTGTAGCCGCAGCCATTGAGTGCGCGAACCGCTGACTCGCGACCCGGACCGGGGCCTTTGACCTCTACGTCAAGGTTACGCAGGCCGTACTCTTTGGCTGCCTCGCCCGCGCGCTCCGCGGCGACCTGTGCCGCAAACGGAGTGGACTTTCGGGAACCCCGGAATCCAGAACCCCCGGCGGTAGCCCAGCTGAGCGTATTACCCTGCCGGTCGGTAATCGTAATGATGGTGTTATTAAAGGACGCATGTATGTGCGCCACACCATCCACCACCTGCTTGGTGATCTTTCGTTTCGTTGTTTTGGCGTTTTTTGCCATCTTTCTACTCGCTTCAATATCGACGCTACAAAATACGATGTAGCTCCACCAAAGTTGCCGCTCGTCCCGCGAGCGACTGCCTGATTACTTACGGATAGGCTTGCGAGGCCCTTTCCTGGTGCGCGCGTTGGTCTTGGTACGTTGCCCACGCAAGGGCAGACCCCTGCGATGACGCAGACCGCGGTTGCACCCCAAATCCATCAACCGTTTGATGTTCATGGACACTTCTCGACGCAGATCGCCCTCTACGTTCATTTCAGAAACAAGCGATCGCAGTTGATCCAGCTCTCCTTCCGATAGTTCACCAATCTTGGTGGACTCGGGAATATTGCTGGCTTCACACAATCTCTTGGCCTGAGTTTTGCCAATGCCATAGATATGGGTGAGCGATATCACCGCATGCTTGTGATCTGGAATATTGACTCCGGCGATACGCGCCATCTTTTATCTCCACACCTGTTGAGTGGCACGCCCTTGGGCACACCCTTTCAGCACACCGCAAAAAAGGGCGCGCATGTTAATCATTTGTCCACCAAGCTTCAAGAATCAGCCCTGACGCTGCTTGTGCCGCGGATCTGAAGAACAAATCACGCGCACTACGCCGTTGCGTCTGACCACCTTGCAGTTGCGGCACATTTTTTTGACCGAAGCTCGCACTTTCATCGGAAACTCCTGATTCCTATCTCACTCGACCTGCGGGACTCAAACTCCCGAGGTTGGCTTTTTTCATCACACCTTCGTACTGGTGCGACATCAGGTGACTCTGCACCTGCGCCATAAAATCCATTACCACTACCACTACGATCAGCATTGACGTGCCACCCAAGTAAAAAGGCACGTTAAACATCACCACCAAAAACTGGGGTAACAGGCACACCAGTGCGATATACGCTGACCCAAAAACCGTCAGTCGCGTCAGGACGCCATCGATATAGTTGGCGGTTTGCTGCCCTGGCCGTATGCCGGGGACAAACGCACCCGAGCGCTTGAGGTTGTCCGCGACCTCCTGAGGGTTGAACATGAGCGCGGTGTAAAAAAAACAGAAAAAGACAATGAAGCCTGTGAACAACAAAATATTCAGAGGCTGACCCGGGCCAATCGCCACGGCAAGATCCTGCAGCCAGTCCGAGCTGTCACCACTGCCAAACCACTGCGCAACAGACGCGGGGAACAACAAAATAGAGCTCGCAAAGATGGCTGGAATCACACCCGCCATATTGACTTTGAGAGGCAAGTGCGACGCCTGAGCCTGCATCATTTTACGACCTTGCTGGCGCTTGGCGTAGTTCACCGTAATGCGGCGTTGCCCCCGCTCAATAAATACGACCAGGTAGATCACGACTGCGGCCAGAACCAGAATGCCGAGTAGTATCAGAATGCTGATCTCGCCCTGACGCGCCTGTTCCAGAGACTGCCCGATCGCAGCGGGAAGGCCCGCGACGATACCCGCGAAAATCAGCAGCGAAATACCGTTACCGACTCCTCGCTCAGTAATCTGTTCACCCAACCACATCATAAAAACCGCGCCAGTGACCAGAGATGCCACGGCCGTCACGTAAAAACTGAGGCCGGTGGCATAGGTCAAGCCCTGATTGGCGAGCCCGACCGTCATCCCTGAGCCCTGAACGAGCGCCAGCGCAACGGTGAGATAACGCGTCCACTGCGAGATTTTGCGGCGCCCCGATTCGCCCTCTTTCTTGAGTTGCTCCAGCTGAGGCGTCACCGCCGTCATGAGCTGCATAATGATCGAGGCAGAGATGTAAGGCAGAATCCCCAGGGCCAGAATGCTCATGCGCTCCAGCGCACCGCCCGAAAACACGTTGGCAAGGCCCAGAATCGTGCCCTGATTTTGGTCGAAAAGAGACGCCAGCTGCTCTGGATCAATACCGGGTACCGGGATATGTGTCCCGATCCGGTAGATCAACAGCGCAATCAGCACAAAGCGCAGGCGAGCAAACAACTCTCCCATGCCGGCTGAATTCATGGAGGGCATCCCATTGGCCATGGATTACGCCTCGACGCTCCCACCAGCCGCTTCAATTGCGGCTTTGGCACCCTTGGTCACTGTCACACCGCGAACATTCACTGCGCGTGTGATCTCGCCCGACAGAAATACCCGCACACGCTTCACGTCGTCTTTGATCAGATCAGCCGCCTTCAATGTATCCAGATCCACCACATCGCCGTCCACACGGTTAAGCTCGTGCAACCGCACCTCGGCAGTCGTCCGCCCAATGCGCGACGTAAAGCCGTATTTGGGCAGGCGTTTTTGCAGGGGCATCTGACCGCCCTCGAAACCGGCCTTAACGGTGCCTCCCGAGCGAGATTTCAATCCTTTGTGGCCACGCCCCGCGGTCTTACCGGAACCCGAGCCTATGCCCCTGCCCACGCGCTTCGCGGCGCGCTTGGCACCCGCAGCGGGCTTGAGGCTGTTCAAACGCATTTCTTCAGACATTATTGATCGCCCTCGACGCGCACCAGATAGTTCACTTTATTGATCATGCCGCGCACAGAAGGAGTGTCTTCCACCTCGACTGTGTGGCCGATTCGACGCAAACCCAGGCCCGCCACACAGGCCTGATGCTTCTTAAGCCGGCCGTGGATGCTGCGAATCTGAGTCACTTTAATCATGGATTTGCTCATCGTTTTCTCCCCACTACTCAGCTGAGGATTTCTTCAACGCTGAGACCGCGGCGCGCTGCCACATCCTCAGGTGAGGCCATATCACGCAGACCTTTAAAGGTGGCACGCACGACGTTGACCGGATTGGTCGATCCGTAGCACTTGGCCAGCACGTTGTGTACACCCGCCAGTTCGAGCACGGAGCGCATCGCGCCACCGGCAATTACACCAGTACCTTCAGAGGCAGGCTGCATATACACCTTCGAGGCACCGTGAGCGGACTTGATGGGATACTGCAGGGTGCCATTCACAAGTTGCACCTGAACCATATTGCGTCGCGCAGCCTCCATGGCTTTCTGAATCGCAACCGGCACCTCTCGTGCCTTACCGCGGCCATAGCCAACCCGGCCATTGCCGTCGCCCACTACCGTGAGTGCGGTAAAGCTCATGATTCGTCCGCCCTTGACCGTCTTGGCAACGCGATTCACCTGGACAAGCTTCTCCTGAAGATCCCCTTCAGTGCGCTGCTCGCCCTGCTGCTTCTTGTCGTTCATCGCCATACTTAAAACTCCAGTCCGCCTTCACGAGCGGCCTCTGCTAGGGCCTTGACTCGACCGTGGTATCGAAATCCTGAACGGTCAAAAGCAACCAAGGTTACGCCTGCCGCTTTTGCGCGCTCTGCCACCAACTTGCCGACTGCAGCCGCAGCCGCCACGTTCCCTGTCGCACCAGAGCGAAGGTCCTTATCGAGTGTGGACGCCTGAGCCAGTACCTGATGATTGTCTCCAGAGATAATCTGGGCATAGATGTGCCGAGGCGTTCGATGCACAGAAAGACGCACTGCACCGGCAGTACGCATATGGACTCTGGACTTTCGTGCGCGACGCAATCGCGCTTGTGTCTTGGTATTCATTGCCGTATCCGATTACTTTTTCTTGGCTTCTTTACGCCGGACGTATTCGTCTGCGTAACGGATGCCTTTGCCTTTATAGGGCTCTGGAGGACGGAAACTGCGGATTTCCGCTGCGGCCTGTCCCACTGCCTGCTTGTCGATCCCGCTGATTACAATCTCGGTTTGCGTTGGCGTATCGACAGAGAGGCCTTCAGCCAACTCATAATCCACCTGATGAGAAAGACCGATTGTGAGGTTCACGGTCTTCCCCGAAGCCTTGGCGCGATAGCCGACCCCATTCAGGACCAGACGCTTCTCCCATCCATCGGAGACACCCTTCACCATGTTGGCCAGCAGAGAACGCGTCGTTCCCGCCATCGCCCGATGGCTGTCACTCTCATAGGTAATTGACGCCACGTCTTCCTCAACGTTCACGCCGATACCGTCGGTTAACGTGAGGTCAAGCGTGCCCTTACCGCCCTTGACGGAGAGGTTCACACCATCAATCTTGACGTCCACCCCTTTGGGCAACGCGACAGGACTATTCGCTACACGAGACATTGATCTAGCGCTCCAGTCTTCGAATCAGAATACGGTGCAGAGGACTTCGCCCCCCACACCCGCAGCGCGCGCTGCACGATCCGTCATAACACCACGGGACGTCGACACGATCGCGACGCCCAACCCACCGCGCACTGATGGCAGCTCGTCCTTGCCGGCGTAACGCCGCAGGGATGGCTTGCTGATGCGCTCTATCTCGGCAATAACAGGTTTGCCTTCGTAATACTTCAGGTCGATATGCAACCGGGGCTTCCCGGTGCTGTCGTCGTAACGATGCCCGGCAATGTAACCCTCTTGCTCCAGCACCTTGGCAACCGAAACCTTGAGTTTGGAACCAGGCATATCGACGGTTTGCTTGCCAGCCATCTGCGCGTTTCGCAGCCTGGTCAACATATCGCTCAGCGGATCTTGCATGCTCATTTAATCGCTCTCCGTTACCAGCTGGACTTAACCAGACCTGGCACATCGCCACGCATCGCTGCTTCTCGCAGCTTGTTGCGGCACAAACCAAACTTCCTGTAGACGCCATGAGGCCGACCTGTCAGTTGGCAACGTCGCTGTTGCCGGACAGGGCTCGCGTTGCGCGGCAATTTTTGCAGCGCTATCTGGGCTTCCCATCGCTCTTCGTCACTGACATTGACGTCGGCAATGGTTTCCTTCAGTTGCGCGCGCTTGGCGGCAAACCGGGCCACCGTTCGAGCACGCTTGGCCTCGCGGGCAATCATGGATTTTTTGGCCATATCTTTGCTGCCTCAGTTTCTAAAGGGGAAATTGAACGCCGAGAGCAGCGCACGGCCCTGCTCGTCGTTCGCCGCACTCGTGGAAATCGTAATGTCCATGCCGCGCAACTTATCGATTTGGTCGTAATCAATTTCCGGGAAAATAATCTGCTCCGTGACACCCATGGCAAAGTTGCCCCGGCCATCGAATTGCTTCGGGCTGATACCACGGAAATCCCGAATTCGAGGGATTGCGATGTTGATCAAACGCTCGAGAAACTCGTACATGCGCTCGTCGCGCAAGGTCACCTTGCATCCAATAGGCCAGCCATCACGGATTTTGAATCCAGCGATCGACTTCCGTGATTTGGTCACGATCGGCTTTTGACCGGCGATCTTTTCCATGTCTGACACTGCGTGCTCGAGCACTTTTTTATCGCCCACCGCCTCGCCAACACCCATGTTGAGTGTGATTTTGGTGATACGGGGCACAGCCATCACATTGTCGAGCCCCAGCTCGGTCTGGAGCTTGGGAACTATCTCGCTGCGGTATCTCTCTTTAAGCGCTGCCATGTCTCAAATGCCTCTATTCTTGTCTGCGCGTCAGGCGTCGACCAGATCGCCAGATGGCTTGAATACTCGGACCTTCTTGCCGTCCTCGACCCGGTAACCGACTCGCTCACCCTTACCAGACTTGGCGTTGTATACCGCCAGATTGGAAGCCTGAATGGGCGCTTCTTGCTCAACGATCCCGCCGGCAACACCGGCCTGGGGGTTGGGCTTGGTGTGCTTCTTGATCATGTTCACACCGCTTACCACGACACGATCGCTGTCTATGACGCGACGGACCGTGCCACGCTTACCTTTGTCTTTTCCGGCGATCACGATCACTTCGTCATCCCGCTTGAGCTTCGCCATTACCTGACCCTCTATTACCTTGCTCAGATCACTTCCGGCGCAAGGGAAATGATTTTCATGAATTTCTCGCCACGAAGTTCGCGCGTGACCGGACCAAAAATACGCGTACCGATTGGCGCGTCCTGAGCGTTCAGTAGCACCGCAGCGTTCTCGTCAAACTTGATCAGCGAGCCGTCGGGTCGACGCACGCCCTTTTTGGTACGCACAACCACCGCAGTGATTACCTGACCCTTCTTGACCTTGCCACGAGGAATGGCTTCCTTCACGGTGACCTTGATCAAGTCACCCACGCGGGCATAACGACGCTTGGAGCCACCCAGCACCTTGATGCACATCACACGGCGTGCTCCGCTGTTATCGGCTACTTCCAGATAAGACTGCGTCTGAATCATTTCTCTTTACTCCACCAACGGCCCTTGCCGCCCGCTTATACCGGCCACCACTCAAATCTGAGTCGCAGTCTCCACAATCTCTACCAGGGTCCAGCTCTTGCTCTTAGACAGCGGCCGCGACTCAGCAACCAACACGGTATCGCCCATGCCAGCTTTGTTTTCCTCGTCGTGCGCATGCACCTTCGAGGAACGGGTAATGTACTTGCCATAAACAGGATGCTTTACACGGCGCTCTATCTTGACCGTGATGGTCTTGTCCATCTTGTCGCTGACCACTCGCCCCTGCAGGGTGCGGGTCTGACTTTCAGTTGATGCCATTACTGTTCCGCCTTCTGTTGCAGCACGGTTTTTACGCGCGCGATATCCCGCTTTGTCTGCTTGAGCAGGTGACTCTGGCCAAGCTGGCCCGTTGCCTTTGCCATCCGAAGCTTGAACTGCTCCTCTCGCAGGGAGAGCAGATGCTGGTTCAATTCGTCTACGGACTTGTCTCGCATCTCACTGACTTTCATCACATCACCGACCGCTTAACAAACGTGGTTTGCACCGGCAGCTTGGCCGCCGCGAGCTCAAATGCCTCTCGCGCCAGTTGCTCGGACACACCCTCAACTTCGTACAACACGCGACCCGGCTGGATCTGCGCTACCCAATACTCGACGTTGCCCTTGCCCTTGCCCTGACGCACTTCCAACGGCTTACCGGTAATCGGCTTGTCAGGAAAAATGCGGATCCAAATTTTCCCGCCACGCTTGATGTGACGGGTCATGGCACGACGCGCAGCCTCAATCTGCCGGGCGGTAATGCGGCCCCGACCAGTTGACTTGAGCGCGTACTCGCCAAAACTCACCTTGCTTCCACGCTCAGCGAGCCCGCGGTTGCGGCCCTTCTGGGTCTTGCGGAACTTGGTCCGTTTCGGTTGCAACATCTTCTACTTCCTCAATCAGATATTCAGTGACTCTCAGAGAACCTTCAGGCCTCTTCGCCCTCACCGATTACCTCACCTTTAAAAATCCATACCTTCACGCCGATCACACCGTAGGTGGTGTGTGCCTCGTAGGTCGCGTAATCAATGTCGGCACGCAGGGTATGGAGCGGCACACGACCCTCGCGATACCATTCGGATCTCGCAATTTCCGCACCGCCCAAACGGCCACCCACCTGCACCTTGATGCCCTCAGCACCCTGGCGCATCGCGTTCTGGACAACACGCTTCATTGCTCTCCGGAACATCACCCGGCGCTCCAGCTGCTGAGCCACATTTTGCGCAACAAGACGTGCATCCAGGTCGGGCTTACGTATTTCTTCAATGTTGATGTGAACCGGCACGCCCATCTTGTCCGACAGGTCCTTGCGCAGACCGTCCACATCCTCGCCTTTCTTGCCGATCACAATGCCGGGTCGGGCAGTAAAAATCGTAATGCGCGCAGTCTGTGCCGGCCGTTCTATCTTGACGCGACTGACCGAAGCGGCATCCAGTTTTTTCAAAATGTATTCGCGGACCTGAATGTCATTGATCAGGTTCTTCGCATACGTTTTGCTGTCGGCATACCAGACCGAATTGTGGTCCTTGACTACGCCTAAGCGGATACCGGTTGGATGTACCTTTTGACCCATGCGGCCGTCTCCTCAGCTCTCGCTATCCGCGACCTTGACCGTAATATGGCAAGTGCGCTTAAAAATTCGGTCACCACGTCCTTTTGCGCGCGGGCGCAGGCGCTTCATGGTGAATCCCTCGTCGACATAAATGGTGGACACACGGAGCTCGTCCACGTCGGCGCCTTCGTTATTCTCTGCGTTGGCAATCGCCGAATTCAGCACCTTGCGCACGATCGCTGCGGCCTTCTTATTGCTGAACTCCAGTACATTCAGGGCCTCTCCAACGGGCTTGCCCCGGACCTGATCGGCCACAAGGCGCGCCTTCTGCGCGGAGATGCGTGCTGCTCTTAATTTGGCTGCTACTTCCATTTCTCTCTCCACCCGGGCCTAGCGCTTCGCCTTCTTGTCCACAATGTGGCCCTTGAAGGTTCGGGTAACGGCAAACTCACCCAGCTTGTGGCCTACCATGTCCTCGTTAATCAGAACGGGCACGTGCTGGCGACCGTTGTGAACTGCAATGGTCAAACCGACCATATTGGGAGAAACCATAGACCGACGAGACCAGGTTTTAATCGGTCGGCGATCATTAGCCTCCACCGCCGCCTCAACTTTTTTCATCAAGTGGAGGTCGATGAAAGGGCCTTTTTTTAATGAACGGGGCACTGTTTTGCTCTCCTCACCGATTACTTCTTGCCGCGACGGCGAACAATCATGCCGTCGGTGCGCTTGTTCTTACGTGTCTTGTAACCCTTGGTCGGCACGCCCCAAGGCGTTACCGGATGGCGTCCACCCGAGGTCTTACCCTCACCACCACCGTGGGGGTGATCGACCGGGTTCATCGCAACGCCACGAACCGTTGGACGGACTCCGCGCCAGCGCGCGGCACCGGCTTTGCCCAACTTGCGAAGGCTATGTTCTGAATTGGACACCTCTCCCAAGGTTGCGCGACAGTCGATCGGGACTTTGCGCATTTCGCCAGACCGCAATCGAACCGTGGCGTACTGCCCCTCGCGGGCAACCAACTGAACCGATGCACCGGCGGAGCGCGCCATTTGCGCCCCTTTGCCCGGCTTGAGCTCAATCGCGTGGATTACGGATCCTACGGGGATGTTGCGAACGGGGAGACAGTTCCCGGCTTTGATCGGGGCTGCAGACCCTGACTGAAGCACGTCACCAGACTGGATGCCCTTGGGCGCAATGATGTAGCGGCGCTCGCCGTCTGCGTATAGCAGCAGGGCGATGTGCGCAGTGCGGTTGGGGTCGTACTCAATGCGTTCAACCTTGGCGGGGATGCCGTCCTTGGTGCGCTTGAAATCAATCTTTCGGTAGTGCTGCTTGTGGCCACCGCCGATATGGCGGGTTGTGATGCGACCGAGATTGTTGCGGCCGCCGGTCTTGGATTTCTTCTCGAGGAGCGGACCGTGAGGTTTGCCTTTGTGCAAGCCTGCGGTCACCACCTTGACCTGGTGGCGGCGCCCTGCTGATGTGGGTTTACTCTTTACGACTGCCATGACTCGATACCTCAGCTAAACGACGCAAAGTCAATTTCCTGACCTTGCTCCACCCGCACGTACGCTTTCTTCCATGAGGGTCGCTTGCTTAATCCGTAGCGATTGCGCTTGGTCTTGCCTTTAACCCGCAGGGTCTGCACATCGCTCACGTCCACTTTGAAAAGCTGCTCCACGGACTGACGAATCTCGTCCTTGGTGGCATCAAGGCAAACCCGAAACACATACTGGTTGTTCTGCTCAGCCACAATGGCCGACTTTTCAGAGACATGTGGCCCCAGCAGGATCTGAAAAACGCGCTCCTGATTCATGCCAACGTCTCCTCAAACTTCTTGACTGCATCCACAGTGATCATGACCTTGTCATAGGCAATCAGACTCACCGGGTCGGCACCCTCAACATCCCGCACATCAACCTTGTGCAGGTTGCGGGAGGCCAGATAGAGGTTCTTGTCCACGCCATCCGCCACAATCAGCACGTTGTCTACGCCATACCCCTTCAATGCCTCGACCAGCAACTTGGTCTTCGGCTGCTCCACATCCAGCGACTCAACGATCATCAAGCGATCTGAACGCGCCAGCTCAGACAAGATGGAGCGCATCGCTGCGCGGTACATCTTGCGATTAACCTTTTGCGAGTGATCCTGCGGCTTCGCAGCAAACGTCACGCCACCAGATCGCCAGATCGGTGACCGGATCGTGCCCGCGCGGGCTCGGCCGGTGCCTTTTTGTCGCCACGGCTTTTTGCCACCGCCAGCAACCTCAGAACGCGTCTTTTGCGCCCGTGTTCCCTGTCGCGCACCGGACAAGTAGGCCGTCACGACCTGATGGACCAGCGCCTCGTTGTACTCGCGGGCGAAATTGGCCTCAGAAACCGCAACGGTTCCTGCTGCCTTGTTTCCCGGCTTGACTACACTTAATTCCACGTCTCGCCCCCGCTACTCACGACTGGGACGGGCTGCTGCCCGCCGCTTTGACTGTCGGACGAACAATCACTTCGCCACCCGGAGCACCCGGCACCGCACCCTTGATGAGCAGCAAATTTCGCTCAACATCGACGCGAATGACCTCAAGTCCCTGTGTCGTCACACGCTCGTCACCCATGTGCCCGGACATCTTCTTGCCCTTGAACACGCGGCCCGGGGTTTGGCATTGGCCAATCGAACCCGGCGCCCTGTGCGACAGCGAATTACCGTGAGTCGCGTCCTGAGTTCGGAAATTCCAGCGCTTAACAACGCCCTGGAACCCTTTCCCCTTGGAGCGACCAGCGACATCAACCTTCTGACCTTGCTCAAACCGTTCTACGGTCAGCTCTGACCCCACCTCAAACGCCTCGTCAGAGGCATCCAGACGGAACTCCCACAGACCTTCGCCCGCGGCCACACCCGCCTTGGCAAAGTGCCCGGCTTCTGGCTTGCTGACTTTCGAGGCCTTGCGGCTACCCGCTGTGACCTGAATCGCTCGATACCCATCGGTCTCGAGCTCTTTGATTTGAGTGACGCGGTTTGGAGTAATTTCCACTACGGTCACTGGTACTGATGCGCCGTCCTCGGTGAAGACTCTCGTCATTCCCGATTTTCGGCCGACTAAACCAATAGTCATGGCTTAAACCTCACAGTGTACGGGGCTCAACCCTCTATGGCCGC
>JAYOEE010000055.1:0-15600 GCA_038106565.1 Halieaceae bacterium | reverse complement strand
AGCCTCGCAATCTCATCCACGTGCAAGGCGCGTCCTACGGCCAGCCTTTGCAGTTTAATCGCTCGGATTTGCTCAATCAGGCTAAATTGATGGTCACTCATCTGCTGGTGGAGCATCGCTTCCCGAGCGACGCCTTTAATGATCGATAGGTAGAGATTCCGAGTATTGTCAGACAGGCCTTTTTGTTTGAGTTTCTCCATCAGAGCGAGCACCGTGGCGCGGTCTAAGCGGTGCCAGGGAAAAGTGTCGGGTGTCTGATCGCACAGCACGGCGATCTGCTTCATCACCGAACGGGCGGTGGTTCTGCTGGCCTCTGAGCCCTGAAGAGACGCTAGGTACAGAGAAGCAGGATTACTGTGTTGTAGGGGCGCATCTGCGCCCACTGTAGCCAGCCAACCGCTGATCTCTTGGTTTGCCGTTTTTTTCTTTGTATTCACGTCAGCCCGCACCCCATAAAGGTTGCTTTAACTGACGTAAATATACATTTAAGGAAGTTATGATACAACCCTGCTGCACACCCACGCCGCCCAGCTTTGGGCTCTCGCCTGTTTAAAGCACCATATCGATGACCAATTTCCCCGTGAATTGCTTAGACATAAACACTTCTTGTGCTTCTCGGAGGCGCTCCAATGGGAAAACCCCCGCTACCAGGGGCTTGATGGCATGGCGTTCGATGAGCTCTACCAGCCTGGAGAAAACACCGTCATCGATGACCGTGCAGCCAAAGAACCGCTGATCCTTTAGGTATAGCGTCCTGAGGTCCAGATCGACGATAGCCCCAGCAATAGCGCCTGAAACAGCGTACCTGCCAAAAGGTCGTAAGACCTCCAGCAGATCCGGCCATTCGGGCCCGCCAACCAGGTCAATCACCACGTCTACAGCGTCGGCCCCGATTTGAGCGATGAGACTGCTGCCTCTCTCAACGACCCGATCAGCTCCAACCTCCAATACGGATTGCAGCTTGGGGCTCGCTGCCACCGCAATGACGGTGGCACCCCGGGATTTTGCGAGCTGTATTGCCGCTGACCCTACTCCGCCCGAGGCTCCCGTGATCAGTACGATATCTGAACCGCTGACCGATGCTCGCTTCAGCATATTCTCCGCAGTTGAATAAGCGCAGGGAAACGAAGCCAATTCGCAGTCAGAAAGGGAGGAATTCACCCGATAAGCGTGACGAGCGGCCACTGCGACATACTCCGCAAATCCGCCGTCACACTCCGAGCCGATATACCAAGGCGATAGCAGTTGTGTTCCGTTTGCCTCTCTCAAGCAGGGTTCGACCAGAACGCGCTCGCCAATGAGCCCAGTGTCGGCACCCGCGCCGACCGCCACAACCCTTCCGCAAATATCCGCGCCCTGAATCCGAGGGAAACTGATGGTCCCTCCCCCCCAGCTGGCGTCTTGTTCGTCAGCGTCGCCCTTGGAATACCAGCCAACTCGGGTATTGATATCTGTATTGTTAATGCCAGCGGCTGCAACGCGAATCAGCACCTCACCCCTGCCCAAGACCGGCAACGATACGTCAGAGCAAAATTCAAGCTGTTCCAGCCCGCCATGCCCAATGAGCCTTACTGCGCGCATGACTAATGGAATCTCATCCATGTTGTTGCTCCTCATTCTTGCTCTGCTGTCCCGCAGAGTATCTGTCTGCTACGGTTGTCTCCCAGCAGTCGACATTGTCAATCAATAGAATGCTGGTCTTACCAAACACCACTGCATTTCGAAATATTTTGTAAGCAGCCTGCTTATTCTAATAACAACTAAGGTTATTCCTTAAAATCATGATATGATCACGCGTTTCGCGAAAGCAGTGACTGAGTGGGAAGCCACCTCATGACAATGTCAGTCAAACACTTCTTTGATGCGGTCAGCTCGACACTGACCTATGTTGTGAGCGACACAAGCACTCGGAGCTGCGCCATCATTGATCCTGTTTTGGATCTTGATTACGCCTCTGGCACGCTCTCCACTGATTGTGCGGACTCCGTAATCGATTTCATCGAGTCCGAAGGACTCCGCCTCGAGTGTATATTAGAAACCCACATTCACGCCGATCACCTATCGAGCGCTCCCTATATCAAATCCAAACTCGGGGGGAATATCGCGATTGGCGCGCATATCACTACCGTTCAGCAGACGTTTGGAACCATTTTCAACGAGGGAGCGGGCTTTGCGCGGGATGGCAGTCAGTTTGATTGGATACTGTCAGACGGAGACACCTTCCGGATTGGTGCATTGGAAGGGGAAGCGTTTCACGTGCCGGGTCACACGCCAGCTTGTATGGCCTATCACATCGAAGATGCTCTGTTCGTAGGAGACACGCTATTTATGCCCGATGCGGGCACAGCGCGTTGTGATTTTCCTGGTGGGGACGCCAGGGCACTTTATCGGTCCTGTCAGCGACTCATGTCTTTGCCTGACGAGACCCGAGTATTTGTCTGCCATGATTATCAGCCTGACGGCCGAGAATTGGCATTTGTGGCTACGGTCGCCGAGCATCGGCTGCATAATATTCATGTTGGGGGCGCGATATCGGCGGACGAGTTTGTCGCAATGCGCGAAGCAAGGGACGCCACCTTGGACATGCCTACCCTCATCTTGCCGTCCTTACAGGTGAATATGAGAGCGGGACACCTTCCGCCTCCAGACGATCAGGGTCGACTCTTTCTTAAAGTTCCCATAAACGCTTTCGGCGGTGCTGATTTCACGTCACTTTCAGATTCGGAATAAAACAACCGGGGGGTTATCAAGATGAGCGAGCAGCAATTTGAAGTGGTTATAGTGGGTGCCGGGGCGGCTGGTATTGCCGTCGCGTCGAGCCTGAAGAAAAGACAGGCAGACCTAAAAATTGCGCTAATTGACCCCGCGGAAAAGCATTACTACCAACCCGGCTGGACGATGGTGGGCGGTGGAATTTTTCGCGCGCCGACGACTGAACGTTCCATGGCATCCCTGATTCCGTCGGGGACTACATGGATAGCGCAGTCGGTCGAGCGCTTTGATCCCGACAACAACACCGTTGTCTTGGATAATCAGGATGCCATTCGCTATGCGCAACTCGTGGTCGCTCCCGGCCTCAAACTGAACTGGTCGGGGGTTGAAGGGCTGGCGGAAAATCTGGGGCGCAATGGCGTCACTTCGAATTATTCCTATGCCACGGCGCCCTATACGTGGGAGCTCGTGCAGAATCTTCAATCTGGAAAAGCGATATTCACCCAGCCGCCGATGCCCATCAAATGCGCCGGAGCGCCACAAAAAGCCATGTATCTTTCCGGCGACCACTGGTTGCGTCAGGGCCGGCTGACCAACATCAATATTGATTTTTGCACCGCAACCCCAGGCCTATTCGGTGTGGCTGATTACGTGCCGGCGTTGATGGAATATGTCGAGCGATACGGTGCGCAATTGAATTTTCAAACGAACCTCAAGCGCATTGATGGAGATCGCAAAATTGCGACATTTGACAGCCCCGAAGGCGAGATAGAAAAGCCTTTTGACATGATTCACGTGTGCCCACCCCAATGTGCACCTGACTTTATTAAAAGTTCTCCTCTCGCAGATGAAGCGGGCTGGGTCGACGTAGACCAGGAAACACTGCAGCACCGTCGCTATGAAAACATATGGTCTTGCGGGGATGTGATGAATGCGCCGAATGCCAAAACTGCCGCTGCGGCGCGTGCTCAGGCGCCCGTGGTGGCGGAGAATCTGCTCGCACATCGGGCGAGACAGAGCGGCGCCCGAATTTATAACGGATACGGATCGTGCCCACTAACGGTCGAGCGCGGAAAGATCGTGCTGGCGGAGTTTGGCTACGGCGGCAAGTTACTGCCCTCCTTTCCCAAAGCCGTGCTCAACGGACTGCGACCAACACGTTTGGCCTGGCATCTCAAGGCTGACATGCTGCCCTGGATCTACTGGAATGCGATGCTAAAGGGGCGAGAGTGGATGGTGAAAACCGAAACTAAACCCTGAGCAATTCGATGCGCGCCGTCTCACTACTGCCAGCACGGGAGTGGCTATCGGGCTACTCGCGTCAGCATTTTGTCAATGACAGCCTGGCCGCGGTCATTGTCACGATCATGCTGATTCCGCAGTCCTTGGCATACGCCTTGTTGGCTGGCTTACCTGCGCAGATGGGGCTATATGCGTCAATCCTGCCACTCGTTGCATACGCTCTACTGGGCAGCAGTCGTACGTTGTCGGTGGGGCCCGTGGCAGTTGCCTCGTTGATGACTGCTTCTGCGGTGGGGTCGGTAACGGCGCAGGGCATGGTTGATTACGCTACCGCTGCTACGACGCTAGCTTTGCTGGGCGGGTTGATGCTGATCGCGCTGGGGTTTCTAAAATTCGGGTTCATTGCGAATTTTTTGTCGCATCCCGTCGTGTCGGGTTTCATCACTGCCTCCGGGATTATCATCGCAATGGGGCAACTGGGCCCGTTGCTGGGGATATCCATACGAGGTGACACCCTCCCCCATCTCTTAACCGAATTGGTCAACGAATGGGAGAGCACACATCGTTTTACGGCGGTCATTGGGTTTTCATGCGTCGCGTTTCTCTTGTTCGCTCGTTTCCAGCTCACAGGGCTTCTGGTGCGCGCTGGACTCCGAGAGAGTGCTGCGAGTCTCGTTTCTCGCGCAGCACCGGTGCTCATCATGCTCGTAGTGATCCCGCTGTCTGCGGCCCAGAATTACGGAGAGCTCGGTGTTCCACTGGTCGGCTTTGTGCCAGATGGCCTACCCGCGTTCTCTGCGCCCTCCATTAACTGGGAGCTTATCTCCGAGCTCGCCATGCCCGCCTTTTTGATCGCACTGATTGGCTTTGTCGAGTCCATATCGGTTGGCAAGACACTGGGCGCGAAAAGGCGACAGCGAATCGATCCCAATCAGGAATTAATAGGGTTGGGCGCCGCGAACGCCGCGGCCGCGTTCTCTGCTGGCTTTCCTGTCACGGGTGGATTCTCTCGCTCGGTAGTTAATTTTGACGCTGGCGCTGATACACAAATGGCGTCCATATTGACTGCTCTCGGAATTGCGTTGGCTGCGATGTTCCTGACCCCTGCCCTGTTTTATCTACCCAAAGCAGTGCTCGCTGCGACCATCATCGTTGCAGTGTTGGGCCTAATCGATTGGAAAGTGCTTAATCAGGCGTGGCGCTTCTCGGCCAGAGATTTTGCGGCCGTTTCGCTCACCATTCTTATTACACTGGTGGCTGGCGTTGAGCTGGGGGTATTAACCGGCGTGGCTGTCTCGATTGCACTTCATCTTCATCAAACGAGTGCCCCGCATTTTGCTGTCGTGGGGCGTGTTCCGGACTCGGAGCATTATCGAAACATAAAGCGGCACAACGTTATTACCCACCCCCGCATACTGTCTATCCGAGTTGACGAATCGCTTTATTTCGCTAATGCCGCCTACCTGGAAGAGATTGTTTTTGAGGAGGTCGGACGAAAGCCGAACTTGCTGCATGTGATTTTGATGTGTCCTGCGGTCAATATGATCGATCTCAGTGCTCTGGACGCTCTCGAGGAAATCAATACTCGCCTGTCGGAGTTGAATATCACGCTTCACTTAAGCGAGGTGAAAGGCCCCGTTATGGACGCTTTGAGCCGCAGCGACTTTCTTGAGCATCTCACTGGAAAGGTGTTTCTATCGCAACACACTGCGGATAACGAGTTACAGGCTTCCGCTTCGTAACGATTAGAGAAAACGCTGATCGCGCTCTGACTGCAGTAGCCTTCTAAAACCCCTCTCTACCGCCGCCTCTGCAGCCATACCAAGTCGTTCCTGCCAGGTTCGTTTTGCTCTGAAGCGGACCTCGATCAGGTCAGTGCTTTCGAGTCTTTGCAGCAGGAATGCGTCGGAGGTGCAGAGTTGGTCCACCAGGTTTTTTTCCAGGGCTCTCTGACCAAACCAGTACTCACCCGTGCTCACCTCGTCAATGAGCACTGCGGGCCTACTAGTCGATACAAAGTCCTTAAACATCACGTGTACGTCGTCGATGTCAGCCTGAAACTTTTCCCGCGCCTTATCCGTATTTTCTCCGAAAAGCGTCAAAGTTCTTTTGTACTCGCCTGCGGTATGCATTTCGAAATCAATGTCATTCTTTTTGAGCAGGCGATGAAAATTCGGAAGCTGGGCCACCACACCGATAGATCCAATAATCGCGAAGGGAGCCGCAATAATGTAATCGGCTACGCAGGCCATCATGTAGCCGCCGCTTGCGGCGACTTTGTCTACCGCCACGGTCAGCCTGATGCCTGCATCGGTAAGGCGAACCAACTGACTGGCGGCCAAGCCATAACCGTGGACTGCTCCACCGCCACTCTCGAGTCGCACTAGCACTTCATCTGCTTCTCTGGCGACGGGCAATATGGCGGAGATCTCCTCGCGCAACTGCTCCACCTGACTGGCCTGAATATCCCCGTCAAAGTCGAGCACGAATAACCTTGGACGGACGGTCTCTTCATCATTGTCGGGGGGAGATTTGAGCGCTCGCTTCGCCGCTTTCTCCTTTTGTTTTTTTTCCTTTTTGTTGGCCTTTTCTCGCGCCTTGATTGACGCAGGCTCTTCAACAAGCGATCTAATCGCCTCTTGCTGAGCGTCGTATCGCTCATTCAGCGATTTCGCTTCAATGAAGCCTTCCTCGTCAGAACTACGTCTGCGCTGGGTGATGCTGACTAGGCCCGCAACGGCCACCAGAAATACGCCAAGCAAGATGATCGCCTGAAGTAAGAATTCCGCAATATCCAGAATGAATTCCATAGCTGTTATCAGTTCTCAGTAAAGTAGGCTTTATAGGCTCTCGATAAAGTGAGAGATGAGCTGGCCCGAAATCGAGGCTTTGGGTGGCGTGGGTGGCAATGCTGCTGCCTCAAACCATCCAGCCTCCTCGATTTCTGACGGATCCGGATTCAATTCGCCCGAGCGCCATTCCGCAAAGAATCCGAGCATCACCTGACTGGGAAAGGGCCACGGTTGAGAGGCGAAATAGCGGACGTTGCCAACTTCAATACCGACCTCTTCCCTAACCTCCCGCTGCACCGCATCCTCGCAGGTTTCTCCAGGCTCCATGAAGCCTGCCAAAGTGCTATAGAAACGCTTCTGAAAACCCGCGGCCGCCGCCAGTAAAAGTTGGTCGCCTCTGGTGACCAAGACAATGACGCAAGGCGATACCCTTGGATAAACCTGCAGAGTACACTGGCCGCACAAGAGCGCTCTGCCGCCTTCTGCGGACTTAGTTGCGGATCCACAGCGGCCACAATAACGGTGCGTGTCGAGCCAATGCAGTAGCTGGTAAGCCCGTCCGTAGGCCTGAAAAAGCGGCTCTTCGACTCTTCCTAATAGCCCGTATAGATTCCCCGAAAGGTGCTCCGTTGGGCTGACATCTTGCTCCGAGACCGAAAAAGCCCACAGGGCCCTGCCTTGCCAATGCCCGACAGGAACAGCATCGGAAAGTGATTTGTTCCACGTGTGACAAACATCCCGAACCTGCCACGGTGCACCCGGCTCGCCTCGCAAGGACGTCACCGTGTTGCGTCCAGTAAAGACCAGCGCCCAATGATCTGGATCGGGTTGTGTTGGCATGTCAGAGATATCGAGCAACAGAAGCTCCAGCAGGATAAGAGTGGTGGCACAGTCTAGGAACCAGAAGGATACAGTACAAGAACCAAGTGCAAGGAAAACGCGTATATCCACCGGCGCGGAATACGATGTAAAGTGCGTGCCATGCTCAAGGCGCAACGATTCTCAACAACGCTTGGCGCCCGATGTACCTAATTATTAAAAACTGGATTATCTGACATGAGTGAATCTCCCATACGCGCGCTGTGGAGTAATTTTCTTGGCGACTCCCCCCTCTGGTACAAGCAAACGATTATCGGCTTTCTCGTTTTAAACCCCATTGTTTTGGCATTGGCAGGATCCGTTGTCGGTGGCTGGCTACTGATAGCAGAATTTATCTTTACCCTCGCGCTTGCCCTGAGGTGTTATCCGCTGCAGCCAGGAGGTCTTCTCGCCATTGAAGCGATTATTCTCGGGTTGGCAAAACCTCATTCGGTATATCACGAAGCAGAAGCCAACTTTGAGGTGATTTTGTTGCTGATGTTTATGGTGGCAGGCATTTACTTTATGAAGGACCTGCTGCTCTTCGTATTTACGAAAATACTGCTCAATGTCCGCTCGAAAAAGCTGCTGGCATTTTTGTTCTCGATTGTTGCGGCGTTCCTCTCTGCGTTCCTCGACGCGCTAACCGTTACTGCGGTTTTGATAAGCGTTGGGGTCGGTTTTTATGCGGTTTTTCATCGTGTTGCCTCTGGCGTATCTCTTGACGAAACGAGCCATGATCACACTCATGACAGCTCCGTAACCGCGGACCGGGCTCAAGATCTCGAAGACTTCCGCGCCTTTTTGCGGAGCCTGCTGATGCACGGAGCCGTGGGTACCGCGCTTGGCGGCGTCTGTACACTCGTTGGAGAGCCCCAGAACCTGCTAATTGCGACAGTCGCGGGTTGGGATTTCCAAAGGTTCTTTGTCTTGATGGCGCCGATCACGATGCCGGTTTTGGCCTGCGGTCTGATTACCTGCATCCTTCTGGAAGCAACCGGCTGGTTCGGCTACGGCGCCCTCATGCCGGATAATGTGCGTCAAGTCCTGGTGAAGTTTGATGAGGGCCAACAGGCAGCTGCCACGCCTCGCTCCAATGCCAAGCTCTGGGTACAAGCCGTCGTCGCGGTGATTCTAGTAGTAGGCTTGGCGTTCCACCTCGCAGCCGTGGGTTTGATTGGCCTATTGGTAATCGTGCTATTGACGGCCTTTAACGGTATTACCGACGAACACGAGATTGGTCACGCGTTTCAAGAGGCATTACCCTTTACTGCGCTGTTAGTCGTTTTCTTTGCCGTGGTCGCGGTGATTCATGAGCAGCATCTCTTCACTCCGGTCATTGAGTCCGTGTTGGCAATGTCCAGCGAGGTCAGGCCGGCTATGTTTTTTCTGGCCAACGGCTTACTGTCTGCCATCTCTGACAATGTGTTTGTGGCGACCGTGTACATCTCAGAAATTGACGCAGCACTCAAGGCGGGAGAGATTGATCGAGCGGAATTTGACCGATTGGCTATCGCGATTAATACAGGAACCAACCTACCTTCTGTCGCCACGCCAAACGGACAGGCGGCTTTCCTGTTCCTGCTCACGTCGGCGCTGGCGCCGCTGATCAACCTGTCTTATGGGCGAATGGTGGTCATGGCGCTGCCCTATACAGTTGTATTGACAGGTGTAGGTCTGGGCGCGGTCATGGTCAATTTATAAGGTTAGGGCCCATACCCTCTCCACAACGCCTCACCGGCAACGCTGTCAAGCTCGGTGAGGCGGTCTTCATGTCGCTGACACTCCTCGCGTGATGCGCTAATCACTGGCAACGGTTTCCTGTTGTTGGGGAGACGACGGATCCCAGCGGCTGAGTCAGCCCTGCCATCGGTAGATCCGTTGTCTCCCGCTTCGGCAGAAAGCCCGAGGGACGCCTGACCGCCCGTCATTGCGAGATAGACTTCGGCAAGAATCTCAGCGTCCAGCAGCGCGCCATGCAGCGCCCTGCTGGTGTTGTCGATTTCGTAGCGCTGGCACAACGCGTCTAGGTTGTTGCGCTGCCCGGGGTGCTTGTGCCGGGCCATCTGCAAGGTATCGATCACACCGCAGATCTCAGACAGACGCGTAGACGCCCCCTCCAGTTTCGCAAGTTCGGCGTCAATAAAACCGACATCGAAGGGTGCGTTATGAATAATCAGTTCAGCGCCCTTGATAAAATCGATAAATTCTTCGGCCACTTGCGGAAACACGGGCTTGCCGGCCAAAAACTCGAGAGTGATGCCATGCACCTCCATGGCGCCGGCATCGATATCTCGTTCGGGATGGACGTACTGGTGATAGTGTCTTCCCGTAATCCGCCGGTTAACAATTTCCACGCAGCCTATTTCAATAATCCTGTGGCCCTGATTCACCTCCAGGCCAGTGGTCTCAGTGTCTAAAACGATCTGGCGCCTATCCAATCTCAGACTCCTTCACCGCAATCATTCCCTGATTAGCGAGCATGTCGGCACGCTCATTATCGGGATGGCCACTATGTCCTTTCACCCACTTCCAGATCACATCATGACGTGACGCTTGGCGATCCAGCTTTTGCCAAAGTTCTTGATTTTTCACGGGCTTCTTGGCGGCCGTCCGCCACCCGTTTTGTTTCCAATTCGCTAGCCATCGGGTAATACCATCTCTGACATACGTCGAGTCTGTGGTCAGGGTCACCTGACACGGCTCCGTCAATGCTTCGAGCGCCTCGATTGCCGCAGTGAGCTCCATTCGATTATTGGTGGTGTCGCGCTCACCCCCACACAACTCTTTTTCATGCCCTCCCGAGCGGAGTACCGCACCCCATCCTCCCGGCCCCGGATTACCACTGCAGGCACCATCGGTAAAAATGTCAACGCGCTTCATTGCGGCCTGTCTAGCGAGTCAGTCGCAAGCGTGCCGAGTTGCCTGGGTACTGGCACGCCCTCTTGGGATTTGCCTAGAGGCAATGCAATCAGCCTCGGCCGATTTGATGCGTGATCGAGCGCCTGAATATGATCAGCAACTCGCTTTCGGGCGTGGATCATATAGACACAGCCGGTGGGGGCATTGTGGCTTGATAGCCAATGGTCTAATCGGTTCAGTATGCGGCCTGTTCTGCGATCGCCTCGAGGCGCAAGCGTGACAAGGTATTGGGGATCTGCGTAAGAAAAACCAAGGAGCGATAGCCAATCGCGCAAACGTTTACTGCTCACCGCTCGCAAGTTTCCCGCATGCCATCGTAGTGCCCGGCGCGTCATATGCGCCACACCCCAGACGCTGGTCGGATTGAAATTGATGATGAACAAATGACCGTTAGGTACCAAGACTCTTTGACATTCACGCAAAACATGGTGTGGCACCGGAGAGGCATCCAATGTGTGACACAATATCAGCGCATCCACGGAATCCGTTGCCAAAGGCAACTCGCTAGAAAATCCAACCACCGAGTGCTCATCGATATCACTGGTCAGTTTGCTGCTGAGGCGAAACACGCGCTGGGTCTTGCTGAGCCCCCCGAAATCAAGGCCAATATCCCCGCCCGTAACCAGCATGTGATAACCGAATACTTGTTCGAGTTGGGCGCCCAGCAGGTCATTCAATTGCCGTCCCAGTCGCTGCCCTGTAGATTTTTCGCGATACCATCTCGTCAAAGTGTTGTGGTTCGCAATTTCTAAAGACAAGGGGCTGGTCACATTCATGGGCAACGGGTAGCCTTTTGCGCTTGATCAACGGAGTTTGACGAAGTATGGCCACATTGACTATATCGCCCATTCCGGCATTCAGCGACAACTATATCTGGCTCATTGCCGCCGACGGGCTCGCCTTCGTGGTGGATCCGGGCGAGCCCGGGCCAGTTCTCGAGACGCTAAAAGCACACAACCTCAATCTGGCTGGCGTGCTCGTCACACACCATCACTTCGATCATACGGGCGCCGTTACGACACTCAGAAGTGAGACGAGCTGCGAGGTATGGGGTCCCGTGGAGAGCCCTGCCGGTCCTTTCGACCATATGGTAGCGGAAGGTGACACGGTAGAAGTGTTAGGAGCGCGTTTTCAGGTACTGGCGGTACCCGGCCATACGCTGGATCATATCGCTTATTACAGTGAGGGCGAGCAGGCGCTATTCTGCGGAGATACGCTTTTCGTGGGCGGATGCGGCAGGGTGTTTGAAGGTACTCCGCCGCAAATGCGTGCCTCCCTGGAAAAGCTCATACAGTTGCCCCCCGACACACGCGTTTTCTGTGCTCACGAGTATACGTTGGCTAACCTGCGCTTCGCGGTGCAGGTTGAGCCTGACAATCTGGCGCTGCGAGAAACGCTACTCCTTTGCGAGGAGAAAAGACGGCAGAATCTACCCACCGTGCCCTCGCTCATAGGTGACGAGCTGCGCTATAACCCCTTTTTGAGATGGGACAGCGGTGCCATTCGCGAAACCTTGGCTCAGCAGGCGCGGCTGGAGGAAGATACGGAAGACGGTATTTTCACGGCGGTCCGCGAGTGGAAAAACTCGGCCTGACGCGGTAAAAAGTGACAGCTTGACGAGAGAGACTTTCAGCGCGTCGGCGATTCGGTTATCTTGTCGCGTCGCGTTTTGACTCCGCGCTCCATTTGGGGCGTGCACACCTAAGGAAGGAACTAAATCATGAAATTGTTTAACCAAGCGTCTCTCTCGTTGATAGCCACCTTGGCTCTCATACCTTCGACCCTTTTCGCGGCCCATCACGAAGGCGGAGAACATGCCGTCGCGGCCGAAGTAAGTGGCGACGATGTTGTATGGGCGTCTGGCGGACGCGCCATGGTGGCTGAGATTGAGGGTCAGGTGATTGCAGTGGACATGGAGACCCGAGAGGTCGTTGTTCGCGGTCCAGCAGGGAACTTTGTGACGCTGACTGCCCGGGAAGACGGCGTTGATCTATCAAAAATAGCCGTAGGCGATACTATCGTCGCGGACTACGTGGCTTCAATAGAAGCCGAAGTGCGTGCTCCTACCGCTGAAGAGCAGGCTAACCCCTGGGTTGTGATGGGCGAGATGGGCCGTACTGAAGATGATGCGGAGCTGACCGCCGCCGGCGCCGCCAGGCTCGTCAGAGCGGTCTGCACCATTGAGGCTATGGATCGTAACGGAAATGTCGTAATCAAAGACTCTCGTGGACGAATGCACACTGTAGGCGGCGTGGAAATGGCCAAATTAGACAACGTCCGCTTGGGAGATACAGTTGTTGTATTGTTTACTGAGGCGCTGGTTCTGTCTTTAAAAGAAATCTGATCCAGCCACCCGCGCTGTAAGAAATAAAAACCCGGCGGCTGCCGGGTTTTTTATGCTCAGTCGCAAACCGCCAAATACTGAATCGCTGGGTAGTACAAGCCCTTCTTAATGGGCAGGTCGTGTGTCCAGTTCAATCCTCCGATTAATTCGGCGTAGGTCGTGAGCTGGTCCCGATACGCCTCAGCCTCTCTGGCGATAAAGCTTTCAGTTGATTCACCCTCTCGCGGCTGACTGGTTTTGAAATCAAGCACCCATCTGACTCCGGCAGTTTCATCGTGGAAGGTGCGGTCGACGATATATGTCTTGCATTCGCCGTCTTCAATCCGGTTTAACACCATCTCACTGTAGGCCTCAGCATGTGCGGCGAGTATCCATTTCCCCGTCGAGCACGTCAGTGTGAGGTGAATCAATGCTTCGCATCGAGCTTTTACCGCTTCAGCTTGCGCGGGGCTGAGCGCGTGACGCACAAGGTTGTTCGCAATCCATTGGTTAGCGAGTGATTCTGCCGCCTGCCCTGCGGGCGCGTTACCGGCGAGCAGCTCGAGCACGCGGTGAGTGATAACGCCGATCACCCGCTCCAGCCTATTGCTCTCCTGACTAAGGTTGACGCTCTCGCTTAAGGTCGGCGCAGAAACAGTTGCTTCTGGCCTTGTTTGTTCAGAGACCTTCATGAACCGTCTGTGGAGGCGTACCAGTCGCCGGTCGGGCATATCTCGGTCCGTTGCCCCCGCGTTTTCGTTAGCCCCCATCGGGACTACCTCGAGCGTGTCCGGCCCATGAGTGGTCTTTTGCAACAGCTCAAAAAAGGTTCCTGTAGTCGGTTCCGGAGGCTCCTGATGGTTTTCCCAGCTTGCAGAGGCGGTCAAAATGGCTCTCACCTTGGCCCGGGTTACCCCGACATACAGCAGGCGTTTCAGCTCTTCTTTATTTTTTATTTTTTGCAGCCAAGACAGATAGTTATAAAGGGAGTTTGATGTTTTATCTTCGTCATTTGCGGCGATCAGTAAACCGCGTGTCGCGCTATCCTCATGCCAATGCCATCGGATCAGATCCCGATTTTGTGACCGTGTCCGCCTATTGAGGTAAGGAATGAACACGTAGTCGAACTCAAGCCCTTTTGCTTTATGCAGCGTCGTTATGCGGACATTTTCTGATAAATCGTCCGATACAAAGGGCGCACCCGCCAACTCCTGCTGCAGCCAGTTGATATCGAGGCCTCTGCCACGCTCCTCAGCGCGCCTCAACAGCGCCAGAAACGATTCGACAAAATACAGGTCCTCATGACACGCGCACTGCGGTCCCCCAAGTTGCAACCAGATCTGTTCTATCCAGATGGGGAGTGCTAGCCGGTCACGCTTCTCCTCCCCCCAGCTCAGCGCCGCTAACAGGTGACTGACTCGCTGCCGATCGCCCTCCGACAGACCTGCACTCCCTGCCTCAGCAATCGATAACAAGTCCAGTGGACCAGAAGCCTCGGGTGCGAGCAGGGCCGAAATCGCTGACAGGTCGAGGCCGCACCAGGGGCCTCGAAGCAATGCCAGCGCGGCTATAGAATCTGCAGGGTTAGCGAGCCAGCGACACAGTGACAATAGATCGCCAATGACGGTGCTCTCGGGCAGTGACTGAATCGCATCACCTCCGCAAGATATCCCCCGTTCTGCTAGAGCATTTGCTATCCCCCCAGCATGGCTTTTTGCGCGAACGAGAATGGCTATCGTGGCTTCCGGGTGCGCGGCCATAATTGTCTTAATTTCGTCAGCAATGTAAGCCGCTTCTCGATTGGTTTCCGAGCTTTGAAACAATCTGCTGGTCACGCCGCTCGCCACCGATGGGTCACCATCAGCGCGACTCTCTGCGGGAACGTAGCGAACCCGTCCCGCGCCCGCATTGTCTTCATCACCCAGCAGTTCTGAAAATGTTGTATTCACCCAATTCACAACGTTGGGACAAGACCGAAAATTCTGACTCAAGGTCAATGTGTTGAGCGAGATACCAGTCAACCATCCAGCGCGTGCACGCAGAAACAATGAGATGTCTGCGTGGCGAAACCCGTATATCGATTGCATCGCATCGCCCACTACAAAAAGGGTGCGTGGTGCCGCACCCGTCGCGTTGTGATCTTGCCACCCTCGAGTCAAGCAGCGAAGCAGCTCCGCCTGAGAGGCGGAAGTATCCTGAAACTCGTCTATCAGAAGATGTTCTATCTGGTAATCAAGCCGCTGGGCCAATGGTGTCGGTAGCTCATCAGGCCCCAACGCTTGAATCGCTGCCAGCGAGATGTGGGTATGATCCACCACCCCCAAGCGTTGAAAAACCAAGAGCAAATGAGCCTGTAGCAAAGGCAGTAATGACGATATGAGTACCACTAAATCCCAGCCGCTCTCGTCGGCGCGTCTGTCAGGGAGATGGAAAAGCTCTTCCAGCGCTTCGCGAAGCGTTTCGTCTTCAGCGACTGCCTGCAGGATTTGAACAAACTCGCCTTTAGCCTCGCTCTGCGGAAGGAAACCCTGATTTTTATTGATGCCTCCCGCCCGACGCCAGTTGTGCTGCGAAGTGAGAAAAGACGCCGCCACTACTTTCCAGTCCGCGAGATCTTCGGTGGATACTGTCAGAGATAACGCGGCTTTACCCAGAACTTCCTGAGCTTCATTCAAAACGCGTAGCAAGTTCTCGAAATGCGCGTCCAATCTGTCACGCAAAAACGTCAATCTATGGCTGATCAAATCATCT
>JAYOEE010000054.1:0-15651 GCA_038106565.1 Halieaceae bacterium | reverse complement strand
ATGAACTGCCCGTGCCATGTGCAGGTCTTTAATCAGGGCCTCAAGTCCTATCGCGATCTGCCGCTGCGGCTGGCGGAGTTTGGCAGTTGCCACCGCAACGAGCCCTCGGGATCGCTGCACGGCATCATGCGTGTCCGCGGCTTCACGCAGGATGACGCCCACATATTCTGCACCGAGGAGCAGATCCAGCCCGAAGTCTCGCAGTTCATCGATATGCTGCACGAGGTCTACGCCGATTTCGGTTTCAGTGAGGTCATCTATCGGCTCTCGACCCGTCCTGCTGAGCGGGTTGGTTCTGATGAAGACTGGGACCGCGCCGAGGCCGCACTCGCTGAGGCGCTCAATGCCAAGGGATTGCCTTGGGAAGAGCTACCCGGTGAGGGTGCTTTTTATGGCCCGAAGATCGAGTTCTCGCTCAAAGACTGCATTGGCCGCGTCTGGCAATTGGGCACTATTCAGGTGGATTTCTCCATGCCGGGCCGGCTTGACGCGCAGTACGTGGCTGAAGATGGATCGAGAAAAATACCGGTCATGCTTCATCGCGCCGTGTTGGGATCTTTCGAGCGCTTTATTGGCATATTGATAGAGCACTATGAGGGGGATTTTCCCGTCTGGCTGGCTCCAAGACAGGCTGTGGTGGCCAATATCACGGACAAGCATGCCGCCTATGCGGAAAGTGTGGCTGAGCAACTAAGAAACCTTGGTTTGCGCGTTGATACTGATTTACGCAATGAGAAAATTGGGTTCAAAATTCGCGAATTGGAGCTGGCCAAGGTGCCTTACGTCATCGTGGTGGGTGACAAGGAAATGGATTCCCAGACGGTGTCGGTCAGGGCAAGACATGGCGAGGATATGGGCTCTCTGACATTACCCGCATTAGCTGACGTGCTGAATACAGGTGTGATGCGAAAGGGCCGCGTCGCTGAATAAGCGCCGGGGATTTTCTGAAGGGCCCATTAGGCTCGCCGTTGGTCCCGGCCGCTCAACCGCCGTCACACAGCATCGCTAACTCGACCAACCTCTCCTGAACTGGAGGCATTGTCGGTTGAGTTGCGTCGGCTTCACGCGCAGCGATGCAGCGAGCAGCTCGCTCGATACTGAGCGACAAAAGGCGCGTAACAATCTCCTGGTTGGCAGGATCGCAAAATGCCGGGCTAACACGTCTTAGGTTGATGACTTCTTCCGTGCGTTCTAGTGCGGCGCAATCACCTGGCTGAAGTGTGGTCTTGGTGCTCACGATCATCTGCATGCCTCTCTCGTTGAGGTCGAGTGTGTAAAGAATCGCAGTGTGCCCCCCTGGGGCAGTTGTCTCGTCAGACCGGCTCGCTTCTAACCCGTCGGTCTCGGATTGATCGAGTTCGGGAGACTGAGTAGTCATTTCTTGATCGTGCGGACCCAGTCCTCTGAGAACGCCAACGGGCAGGTTGGGATCCTCCCAGTGGCTGAGGTAATAATCGGTCACCCATCCATGCGAGACTGTAACCGCTGACGAAGCGAGAGCCGCAAGGGCTTGACTTGACGCAACCAGCGCGAGGCTTCCTATCAAGTGTATTAGGGCGGAGGGCTGGTTGGATTTGCGCATGATCTTGGTCAACTCGGGTGATTGTGTTATCGGCGAGGGATTCCTAATCATTCAGTGTAATCGGTGACGGAGCGTTGCCGAACGGCTAGTTAACCGCTCTCCGGCCGCCGCCCAGTATGCACTACCTGAGCATGGGTTGGGATACCCGGTGGTTGCCAGCCCAAGCGAGCATGATCCAGTGTCACAGTCCAAATACCTCATACGGCCCCCCGAATCGACGGCGCGCCTCGCACCCGCCTTAACTGACAGATATATGTACTAAATCACAGAGTTATGTTATCTAACGGTTAAACAACGATACGAAGGATGGCAAATGGGGCATGCCATTAGTACCGCCGCTCTGTGGGGAGCCGCTAAGTTGGCTCCGAGCGAGGCCTATCTCTCCCAGTATGAGCGCGTCATAGAGTCCGCGATAACACCTCGGGGACTCACGCCTATGCTCATGGCAACGGACATTGCTCAGCTACTTGATCCGCTATGTTCGGAATCCGAATCGGCGCTGATACAGCTGGCAGCACAGCAAGATCTCCGATGCGGTGGTGTGCTGGGCGCCCTCATAGCGAACTCGGAGACGGTGGCTGACGCGATAAAGGCGTTGCTGCGATACAACTGCCGCCATGCTGAGCCCCTTCACTGGACAGGGAGCATGCGAGGAGATCATGCCGCCATGACGGCTTGGTTTGATCGGCCGGCCGGTTTAGATGTCCATCAGTCGGAAAGAATGCTAGTGCTGGGGACGCTGCAATTGGTGGCCGGCTTCGGCGCGGCATTGGGCGAGGCGTTCAAGCCAGTTTTAATAAGGGTAAAAGCCTCTCAATTCCAGTCGGAGTGGCCAGAACAGTTTATGGGTGTGCCGCTCGAGTCAGATGCGACCGAGACGGAATTGCTGATAGACCGCGCTTGTCTGAGTTTGCCTAATCCCCGCAGGGAAGCCCTGCCGCAGAATGTGGCGATAATGGCGGAACGAGAGCGCTATCAGGACGTGGCGAGAGCTGATCTGTTAAGAAACGATACCTGTAGCTGGATTCGGTCTCATTTACCGCAGGGTGATTGTGATCTGACCCATCTTGCTAACCGACTTAACTGCGACAAGCGCACCTTGCAACGTCGTTTTGAAAAGGAACTATCCTGCCGTTTTTCCGATTTGGTTGATGATGTGCGGGCCGAAATCTGTCTCCCGCTCCTCGAGAGTGCGATTTTTCCTACCCAATCGATTGCTGAGCAACTCGGTTACGCTACTTCTGGAAACTTCAGCCGCTTTTTTCAGCGCAGATTCGGGTGTACGCCAAGAGAGTGGACTCGGCTCTCGATTGCCGGATAAAGCGCCAACGGCCAGCGTCGGCCAAGCAGGACTCCGGATCCAAATCCACTGATAGCGCCCTAGATTCACATCTGCGTTTGGTTCCAGAGGGGTCCAAACCATCAATTTGTAGCGTATCTTTTCGCTTGTGAATCACGGGCACGGGCAGTAAACTCGCGGCCCTGTTTGTGTTGGAGGAAGCGCCCGATTGTTTGCAGTAGCCCGGATAACAGCCTCCACTATTACAACCTTGATGGGAGAGAGGCGGTATCAAGAGCGAAGGCAACAGTAAAAAGGCACTGACTAACGATCAGATAACAGCGGACAAGGTCCGACTGATCGATGCGGAAGGAACCCAGTTGGGCATCGTCTCTAACGCAGAGGCGCAGGCCGCTGCCGAAGCTGCAGGCATGGATCTGGTGATGATGGCGGATAATGATCCGCCCGTTTGCAAGATCATGGACTATGGCAAGCACGTTTTTGAGTCCAAAAAGCAGAAGTCTGCGCAACGCAAACGCGCCAAGCGCACACAAATCAAGGAAATGAAGTTTCGTCCGGGGACGGAAGAAGGGGACTATCAGGTGAAGTTGCGCAACCTGGTGCGGTTCCTCGAAAACGGCGACAAGGCCAAAGTCACGCTGCGGTATCGTGGCCGTGAGATGGCGCATCAGGAAATCGGCATGGAGCTGCTCAAGCGAGTAGAGGCCGACTTGCTGGAATTGGGTAACGTCGAACAGTTCCCGAAAATGGAAGGTCGGCAACTCACTATGGTGATTGCCCCAAAAAAGCGGAACTAGTGGCCCGTGAATGCCCTAGTATCCGATTAAGTCACGCACCGACTGGCCAAAGGCCTGCTCGGTCCTAGATATGGAGTAAGAGTGATGCCAAAAGCAAAAATTCACAGCGGGGCCGCCAAGCGGTTCAAGAAAACAGCAGGTGGCTACAAGCGCAAGAGCGCTTATAAAAGCCATATCCTGACCAAGATGACGACCAAGCGAAAGCGGCAGTTGCGCGGTACCTCAATGATTCATAAATCAGATGAGGTATTGATTGATCGCATGCTGCGCGCCAAGTAACGCTTGATACGGATTGGGAGAACTGACTTATGCCTCGCGTAAAACGTGGAGTTACGGCGCATCGCCGTCACAAAAAAATTATGAAGCAAGCCAAAGGCTACTACGGTGCGCGATCGCGCGTATTCCGAGTTGCCAAGCAGGCAGTGACCAAAGCTGGCCAATACGCCTATCGTGACCGTCGGCAACGCAAGCGACAGTTCAGGGCGCTTTGGATCACCCGAATCAACGCGCAATCGCGCGCCAATGGGATGACTTACAGCCGGCTGATTAACGGTCTTAAGCGCGCTGACATTGCGCTGGACAGGAGAGTCCTGGCTGATCTGGCAGTTTATGATAAGGAGGCCTTCGCGGCGGTGGTCGAGCGCGCTCGCACTGCTCTGGCAGCCTGATACTCAAGATTCAGATGGTTTTGTCTGACTGAGTCAGCGTAGGGGGAGGCGAATGTCTCCCCTTTTTATTGACACATTGGAGAGCGACTCCGCAACATCGAGCCAATGCAAGCACTGGAAGACCTGAAAATCGAGGCGACTGCCGCCATTGAGTCGGCGGCAGATTCTGGCGCACTCGAAAAACTGCGTGTGGAATGGTTAGGCAAAAAGGGCCGTGTTACGGACCTCCTTAAGTCTCTGGGTCAGGTTGATGCATCAGAGCGACCCAGAATGGGTGCCGAGATCAACGCCGTAAAAGAGCTGCTCAATGCATTAATTAGCGAGCGTAAGGCACTCCTCCAGAATCAAGCCATTACGGAGCAGTTGGCGAGAGAAGCGCTCGACGTCACGCTCCCGGGCCGAGGATCGGAAGTTGGCTCGTATCACCCCATCACGCGCACCATAGAGCGCATGTCAGATTTTTTCTCCGAGCTCGGTTTCAAAGTCGTCGAGGGCCCGGAAATTGAGGATGATTATCACAATTTTGAGGCGCTCAACATTCCCGCGCATCATCCCGCCAGAGCCATGCATGACACCTTTTATATTGACGATTCGCATGTTTTAAGAACGCACACCTCGGGTGTGCAAGTGCGCACGATGGAGTCGCAGACGCCGCCTTTACGCGTGATTTGTCCTGGCAGAGTGTATCGATGCGATTCCGATCTGACTCACTCCCCCATGTTTCATCAGGTAGAAGGGTTGTTGATCGATGAGGATGTGAGCTTTGGCCAGCTGAAAGGGGTCATTCAGGATTTTCTGCACGCATTTTTCGAGCAAGATGTGCTGGCCGTGCGATTTCGTCCGTCGTATTTTCCTTTTACTGAACCCTCCGCAGAGGTCGACATCCAGTGTGTGAAGTGTGCAGGGGAGGGGTGTCGAGTCTGCAGCGGAACTGGCTGGTTGGAGGTCATGGGCTGCGGAATGGTGCACCCGCGAGTACTGGAGATGAGCGGCGTCGATACTAACCGTTTTCAGGGTTTTGCCTTCGGAATGGGGGTTGAGCGTCTGGCAATGTTGCGCTACGGCATCGGCGATTTGCGACTCAACTTTGAAAACGATCTGCGCTTCCTCGCGCAGTTCCGCTGAGGTGCCGGCGTGATTGTTTCTGAAAAATGGTTGAGAGAGTGGGTGAGTCCTGACATGGACAGTGACGCGCTCGCCCACAGCATGACGATGGCAGGCCTCGAGGTTGACGGCGTGACACCGGTCGTAGAAGGGTTGAGCGGTGTGGTCGTTGCGGAAATTGTGAGCGCTGAGCCGCACCCCGATGCCGATAAGCTCAAGGTCTGCAGTGTTAACGCCGGAGGCGAACTGATCCAGATCGTATGTGGTGCGCCCAACGCAGCGGCGGGCTTGAAGGCGCCGCTGGCCCAGCCAGGCGCTACATTGCCCGGTGGAATCAAAATCAAAAAGACCAAGCTGCGCGGTGTTGAGTCCCGGGGGATGCTTTGCTCCGCCGCAGAACTGACACTGTCGGACGACCATGATGGATTATTGGCATTGGCTCAGGACGCGCCGGTGGGTCAGGCGATTGAAGACTATCTTGGCCTCGATGATCGACTCATAGAAATTGGCCTGACGCCCAACCGCGCCGATTGTTTGGGTGTAATGGGGTTGGCGCGAGATATTGCCGTGGCAACGCGGGCCACCTTAGACGCCCCACCTGTTGAAAACGTGCAGCCCACTATTGAGGATACTTTTCCCGTGCAGGTGCTGAGCACAGAGAAGTGTCCGCGCTATCTTGGCCGTGTCATTCGTAACGTCGACGTTGCAAAGCCGTTGCCGCTTTTCATGATCGAGAGATTGAGAAGAGCCGGTATTCGTTCTATCGATCCGGTAGTGGATATTACTAATTACGTGATGCTGGAGTTGGGTCAGCCGCTCCATGCTTTTGATCTGGACATGCTGGAGGGGGGCATCCATGTTCGTGAGGCGGAGCCGAAAGAGCGGATCACGCTGCTGGATGGCGAAGAGCGGGCGTTGTCAGAAGGTACGTTGTTGATTGCTGATCATCAGAAGGCACTTGCGCTGGCGGGCATTATGGGCGGCGAAGGCAGCGGTATCAGTGCCAACACACAGCACCTTTTCCTTGAGGCAGCGTTCTTTACCCCAGAATTGATATCTGGTCGTGCTCGGCAGTATGGATTGCACACCGATGCGTCACATCGGTATGAGCGGGGTGTTGATCCGGAGCTGGCGTATCGCGCGATCGAGCGGGCAACAGCCTTGCTGCTCGAGTGGGTAGGGGGTGAGGCGGGCCCCGTCGTTGATGTATCCGCTCCAGCAGACTTGCCTGTGCGCGAACCCGTGCCCTTGCGAACTGATGCCATCAGAAAAATGCTCGGTGTTGAGATTGCGGCTGAAGAGATCGAGCGAATTTTTATCGGTCTGGGTTTTGACATGGAGTCGGGCGCCGAGGACGGTGTTTGGCGTTGTACTGCACCCAGCTGGCGCTTCGATATGGGTTGCGAAGCCGACCTGATTGAGGAGATTGCTCGCATCCACGGCTATGACAATATTCCGGTGGAGCCGCTGCGCGGCGCGGCCACGGCACGTCCTTTGCGCGAATCCCAGACGCCACTGGACCTCATCAAACATCGCTTGGTGTCGAGAGGTTTCAGTGAGGCTATCACCTTCAGCTTTATCAGCCCTGAGTTACAGCAGCTCATTGATCCCGATATCGCTCCGATATCGCTAAGAAATCCGATATCCAGTGATTTGGCCGTGATGCGGACTTCGCTGATACCGGGTTTGCTGGGCACGGCAGCCCACAATATTGCGCGTCAGCAGAATCGAATCCGGATGTTCGAGTCGGGTCTCCGGTTTTTACCGGGAGCTCAGTACCAGCAAAAACCTGGCTTGGCGATGCTGTTATGTGGATCTCGACATCCAGAGAGTTGGCAGGGTAAGTCACAGCCGGTAGATTTTTTCGATATGAAGGGCGAAATCGAGGCGCTCTTTGTCGCTTCGGGTGATACCCCAAGCTTTCGCCCAGTTGTGAAGGCGGGTTTACATGATGGCCAGACCGCCGAGATTTTGCTCGGAGAGGAGGTCGTCGGGGTGCTGGGCCGGATACACCCCAGCTCAGCGCAGCAGCTTGACCTGCCGACGCACACGTATGTCGCGGAGCTCGATTTGGAACCGGTCTCTCGACGAGTGGTTCCGGCTTTTCGGGATATCTCGCGGTTTCCCGAGGTCCGCCGGGATATCGCTGTGACGGTAAGCAAGGCAACCCCGGCAATGGCCGTGCTCGATTGTGCGGCCGATGCGGCGGGGCAGTTACTGGGAGCCGCACTCATCTTTGACGTTTATGAGGGCGATGGGGTGGCCGATACCGAGAAAAGTCTGGCGATTGGTTTGACTTTCCGAGATCAAAGTCGCACTCTAACTGACGAAGAGGTTAACGCGACCCTTCAGCAAGTTATTGAATCTTTGAGCGAAAAACTGGATGCCAGACTTCGGCACTGATCGAAGACATGACTGCACTGACCAAATCTGAAATGGCTGATCGGCTGCACGAGCGCCTGGGCTTGAACAAGCGCGAGGCGAAAGAGCTGGTAGAGCAATTTTTTGAGGAGATTCGCATCTGCCTCGAAAACAACGAGCAGGTAAAGCTTTCAGGTTTTGGCAATTTTGATTTGCGGGATAAACGCCAGCGTCCGGGCAGGAATCCAAAGACGGGTGAGGAGATCCCTATCTCTGCCCGTCGCGTGGTCACCTTCAAAGCGGGCCAAAAACTCAAGGCCCGTGTCGACGTGAGTATGGGAGATGAAGGTTTAATTGATGTTTGATCCGTTGCATAACGACGAGTTGCCGGCGATTCCCGGTAAGCGTTATTTTACGATTGGTGAGGTAAGCGAGCTGTGCGCCGTGAAGCCCCATGTGCTGAGGTACTGGGAACAGGAGTTTCCGCAACTCAGCCCCGTCAAGCGTCGCGGGAATAGGCGTTATTACCAGCGCGAGGATGTGGAGTTGGTGCGAACGATCCGCAGCCTGCTCTACTCTCAGGGCTACACCATCGGCGGTGCCCGTCAGCGTTTGAGTAACGAGCGCAGAGAGCCCACACCGGTGGAGGTGCAAGCGGCCATCCGCGAGAGTCTTAGCGACCTCGAGAAAGCCCGTTCTTTACTTTCTTCAGTTTAAACGCCCATAGAATTTGGGTATGATCCGCGTCCGTTCGGGGCGTAGCGCAGTCTGGTAGCGCACCACACTGGGGGTGTGGTGGTCGCAGGTTCAAATCCTGCCGTCCCGACCAACTTTTCCCTTTCCGCAAAAGGCTTTGATCGCCTCACCTATTCAGGCTTTGCCACTTTGGCGTCGACTGAGCTTCAAGGCGTTGCTGCATTGCGGTGACTTGATCATTACGCAGCACTTTTCTGGGTAATTTCCACGTATTGAATTTCACCGCGAAATTCACCAAGGAGCTGTGAGCGTCTCGCCAGTAAGGCGTGTCGATTTCGCGCTTTCACATGACCATAGCCACGTAATTTCTCTGGCAGATTCAGCAATTCCTGTGCCGCGGGGTAATTATCCGGCGTCAGGGTTTCACATACTTCAGCGAGGTCCGCCTCGTAGCGCGCCAGATCTTCTCTTTCCTGTTTGCGTTCCGTGCTTAATGCAAAAAGATCCCACGGTGTGCCGCGTAGCCATTTCAGCTTTGCGAGTAGTCGAAACAGTGGCATGACCCAGGGGCCAAATTCCCGCTTTTTTACGTTGCCTGTCTTGGGGTCGGCTTTACTCAATAAAGGCGGCGCCAGGTGAAATCTGAGCGAGTAATTACCTTTGAATTGCGCAGCCAGTCTGGCCTGAAAGGTGCCGTCGGTATACAGGCGCGCGACCTCGTATTCGTCTTTATAGGCCATTAGCTTAAAAAGTTGTTGGGCAACCACCCGGGTGAGGGACTCTCCGGTGTGGGGGTCACTGTCGATCTTACGAACTGCGTCAACAGGATCCCGATAACGTCGTGCATAGCTCACCGATTGGTAGGCTGAGAGTCGCTCAAAGCGATCCTCAATGAGCTGGTCTAATGTCAGATCGGTAACAATTTCCTGTGATTCCCTCGGTAAAAGCGATTCCACGAGTGCAGGTTGATGGGCGAAACGGCGGCCAAGTAGGAAAGCGCGCTTGTTGAAATCAACGGCCACCGCGTTCAATTCAATGGCGTGGTCAAGCGCCGCTTGACTGACGGGGACCCAGCCACGCTGCCAGGCGTATCCGAGCAAAAAGAGATTAGTACCAATGGCGTCACCGGTCAGTTTCAGCGCGATGTTGGTGGCATGGACAAACTCCAGTTGTTCTCCCACTTCCGCAATCACTTTTTGGCGCATGCCCTTGGCAGGAAATTGTGCGTCGGGGTCCTGAACAAAGGCGGCTGTGGGTTGCTCGTTATCGTTGATCACAGCATGGGTGCGTCCGTGAGCAACCTTGCCCATCGCCTCGTAGCCGGTGCTGACCACCAGATCACATCCTATGAGCAGGTCTGCCTCGCCCGCTGGGATACGAACGGCTTTGATATCTGCCTGCGCCTTGGCAACGCGAACATGGCTCACCACTGCACCAAACTTTTGCGCAAGGCCGGTCTGATTCAATGTCGCGCACCCTTTACCCTCAATATGAGCTGCCATGGCAATCAGCGAGGTAATGGTTAGCACCCCAGTGCCACCAACCCCGGCAACCACCGTATTCCAGGGTTGCTCAAGGGAGGGTAAGTTGGGGGTGGGCAGGGGATCAAAGAGCGTTTCCGCCGATTCAGTGAGCTCGGGTTTACGCAATTCGCCGCCGATGACCGACACAAAGCTGGGACAGAAACCCTTCAGGCAACTAAAGTCATGGTTACACGCGCTCTGATCAATCTCGCGTTTTCTGCCCAAGGTGGTTGGCTTCGGCAGCACCGATAGGCAGTTGGACTCAACGCTACAATCGCCACAGCCCTCGCATACGTCCTCGTTGATAAAAACGCGTCGTTCCGAGAAGCGCATTTTTCCTTGTTTCCGACGACGTCTTTTTTCTGCTGCGCAGGTCTGTTGGTACACGACGACAGAGGCACCTTTGAAGGCTCTGAGCTCCAGTAAGAGCGCGTCGTAATCGTCTCGATGCGTCAGGCTAAAGCCCGGTATGGATTCGAATTTCCCTCGCCAGTCCCTTGGGTTATCGGAGACCAGCGCGATCCGTCGCACCCCTTCGCCACGTAACTGGTGGATCAGGTCGTCTACACTTAACGATCCATCGATCGGTTGTCCCCCGGTCATCGCGACGGCGTCGTTATAGAGGATCTTGTAGGTGATATTGACGCCGGCAGCGACTGCCGCACGAATCGCCAGTACACCTGAATGAAAATAGGTGCCATCGCCAAGGTTCTGAAACACATGCTGTGTGTCGGTAAAGGGCGCCTGACCGATCCAGGTGGCCCCCTCGCCCCCCATCTGGGTAAACGTGTGCGTGGCACGATCTGGCATCCAGGTGGCCATATAGTGGCAACCGATGCCGCCCAGCGCGTGACTGCCTTCTGGCACCTTGGTTGAGGTGTTATGTGGGCAACCGGAACAGAAGTGGGGAACCCGCTCGATGGTTCGATAGGGTGCTGCGAGTGATTTTTCCTTCGCTTCAATCCATCGAATGCGCTCCTCAAGTAACTCGCTGGAGAAAAAGCGACGGATCCTGCTGGCAATCACCAGCGCGATCATGGCTGGAGTCAGTTCTCCCACGTTGGGTAGCAAGTCTCGCCCTTGCTCATCAAATTCTCCGACCACTCGGGGCCGGCTTCCTACAGGATAGTTGTAGAGCTGGGAGGTCAGCTGGTCCTCAATAATGGAGCGCTTCTCCTCGACAACCAGAATCTCTTCCAGACCCTCCGCAAAATCATGCGTCAGGCGCGGTTCCAGCGGCCAGGGCATACCCACCTTGAATACTCTGATGCCGATGTCAGCGCCAATGGCTTCGGTAATGCCCATGTCTTCAAGCGCCTGCATGACATCGAGGTACGCCTTGCCCGAGGTGATGATGCCAAAGCGGGCATTGGCGCTATCCTGCACAACGCTATTCAGACGGTTGACCCGAGCGAACTCACGAGCCGCGTAGATCTTAAATTTGTTGAGCCGAAGCTCCTGCTCGAGGGGCTTGTCAGGCCATCGGCCATGAACGCCGTCAGGAGGTAATTCAAATTCTTCAGGGATAATGATTTCTATGCGATCAGAATCAATATCTGCGGAGATCGCTGAATCCATATTCTCTGTAATAGCCTTCAGTCCGACCCAGCACCCTGAATATCGAGACAGCTCCCAGCCGAAAATGCCAAGATCCAGCACTTCCTGCACGTTAGCGGGTGCCAGTACGGGGACAGAAGCACCCATGAACATGTGTTCCGACTGGTGGGGCAGGGTAGAGGATTTACAGGCATGATCATCTCCCGCTACCGCAAGCACGCCACCATAGCGAGATGTGCCGAAAGCGTTAGCATGTTTGATCACGTCCATACTGCGGTCGACACCCGGCCCTTTGCCGTACCACATACCAAACACGCCGTCGAAGCGTGCGCCCGCGAAGAGCGTGGTTTGCTGGCTGCCCCATACCGACGTCGCGGCGAGATCTTCGTTGACGCCCGGTTGGAAGTGAATGTGATGGGCATCAAGGTACGGCGCTGCCTTCCACATGGCTTGGTCAACGCCGCCGAGCGGGCTACCCCGATATCCCGATACGAAGCCCGCCGTATTTAGCCCTCGCTTGCTGTCCCGCTGCCTTTGCAGGATTGGTAGTCGAACCAGCGCCTCGATGCCGGTCATGTAGGCGGTGTCGTGGTCGTGGGTGTATTTGTCGTCTAGTGAGACCTTGCGTAATGCTGGCCGTTCGATCTTTCCCATAAGTACCCCGGCGGCTTAAAGCGTTTCAGTCGCTATTATGGAAAGTCCCGCGAGGATTATTTATTTTGAATTTACCCTTAAAACGGCAAAGTTAGATAAGTTATTCTATTCATCGGCTTTTTTGGGAATAAGAATTCATGGAATTTGATGCGCTGGATAAAAAACTCCTGTCTGTATTGCAGAAGGACTCGGATATCAGTACTTCGGCGTTGGCCGAGCAACTGCACATTTCTCAATCGCCCTGTTGGCGCCGCATCAACCGTCTTGAAGAGGCCGGCATCATTCATAAAAAGGTTGCACTGCTAGACAGAGAAGCCCTTGGCATTGATGTGGTTGTGTTTGCTACCGTCAACCTGACCCAGACTGGCAGACAAAATTTGCTTGAGTTCGAAAGCATGATTGAGGGCCACCCTGAGGTGATTGAGTGCTATACCATGACCGGTATTTGGGATTACGTGCTGAAGATCGTCACGCGTGATATCCGCCACTACGAGGATTTCGTGCGCAATACACTCAGCGCCAGCGATTTGATCAGAGAACTGCATTCACATATCGCAGTAACCGAGATCAAAAACACCACAGTCTTGCCGATTGAGACACAGATGGATTGAGATAGCATTGACCGAAAGCAAACCCTCCCAAGCTGCCGCCGTTGGTTGCCCCCGAAGCATTGATGAAGTGGATCTCTTTGCCGAGGGCGCCCAGGAGCGTTGGTACGAGGCCTATCCCATTTTACATCGCGAGGCGCCGGTGCATCGGTTACCCGGTGAAGGTCTGACGCCGAACACCGACGCCTTTATCTTGAGCCGCTACGAGGATATCAATCGGGTCGTAAAAGATCCCATTCGTTACACGCCCATCACCTCGCTGATGCTCGAGCAGATCGCTGCCTCTGACACTGCGCCCGAGGATATGGATTACCTCAATATGATGATGGTTTCGATGCTCACGTTGCGGCCCACGGTAGAGCTGTGGCGTGCCCACCGCAAAGAGTTGACCGATCCGTGGGTGGGTCCCGGAGCAGAGAGACACCGCGAGATGATTACACAGCGCGTCGATGCACTGATCGACGACTTTCCGGAGGCGGGCGAATTTGATTTTGTTCAGCGTTTCGCGCGACCCCTGCCACAGCAGGTTATGGCAACCGTGCTGGGTTTTCCCGAGGCCGATATCCCGCAGTTGGCGGTGTGGGGTGAGGCGCAGGTCATGCCGTTCGTATACGGTGAGGGTCACCTGAACCGTTTGACAGAAGCGCAGTTGGAGAACCAATTTTCCCAGCTTGATGGCTTTAAGGAATACGTTCAGGAGGTGGTGAAGGCCAAGCGACGACGGCCCGCTGATGACATGATCAGTTTTCTGACGCAGGTGACCTACAGCGCACTCAACAGAAAGCTCACCGATCTCGAGATCAACGGGATCGTATACGCCATGGTGCTGGGCGGCCTGGAGACCACGCAATATGCGCTGGAACAACAGGCCCAACTGATTTGTGATCGTCCGGGTTTATTCGATGCGCTGAAGGCGGATTCCAGCTTACTGAGAATATTTATTGAGGAATCCTTGCGACTAAGGTCGCCGACTCAAGGACTCTCTACGCGGCTCACCAGTCGGGACGAGGTGTTTGGCGCCGTTGAGATCCCTAAAGGCTCTGTCCTGCACTTGCGCTGGGCCGCCGCCAATATTGATCCAAGTGAGTTCGAGTGCCCGATGGATGTAAAGCTCGATCGTAAGGCAGCCAGTCGTCATCTGGCTTTCTCCGCGGGCCCGCGGGTGTGTCCGGGTGCTGGCATCTCTCGCCTTGAGCAGCATATTGCATGGACGCGACTGCTGGAGCGTCTTGATTCGATTGCCTATGGCACGGACAACACGTTTCAGCATCAGCCCGGCATCATGTTGGGCACTCTGGAACTGAAACTCGATATAGTAAAAACCGCTGACTGAAAAGGAGACACTGACTATGGCGACGATTCTTGCTCACCTCGAAATTAAGCCGGGTAAAGAAGCCGAGTGGGAGGCCATCATGTCGGATATGGTGCGCCAAACCTTTGAACAGGAGGAGCGGGTGTTGCGCTACGAGTACTTCAAGGCGCAAAAACCGTTGCATTATTATTGCCTGCTGTCGTTCGAGGATAAGTGGGCGTTTTATCTCCATCAGGCCTCGGACTATCACGAAGGTCACGATTTTGAGGCCGTTCTCGCCCATTTCGAGCTGGAATACTTGGATCCTGTTAAGGGGGCCTGTGATCTTCCTCCCACCGAAAACCCTGCGTTGCCAGCAGATGCCAGCGATACCCTGCGCAATACCGAGGCGCTATTTCCTATTCTGATGCCGCAGTGGTGGGCGGCCAGGGCCTAGACAGGTAGGAGCGCTACTTTGGTTTGAACTCGATGTGCAGTGATTTCATTGCACGCAGGAGATAGTGCGGGTGATAGCTGAAATCATTCTTGCCCTCGGCAAACCACATCGATTCAATGCGGTCTGTCAAAGCCTTGAATGACCAATGCAGCTCTCTGCGAGCGAGCGGTGCGCCAAGGCAATGATGTTTCCCTGAGCCGAATGCCATGTGACCGCCCGGGTGGGGTCGGTCGAGGTCAATCTCGTCAGGGTTATCAAATCGACGTTCATCTCTGTTTGCTGCGGCGAATCGAATGTTGATTAGGCTGCCTGCAGGAATCGTCACGCCACTCAATTCAACGTCTTTCGCTGTTGCGCGCATCAGGCTTTGCACGGGAGACTCGAGTCGCAGCACCTCCTCGATAAATACTTTCAGATAGCGATCCGGGTCTGAGCTCAGTTGCTCCCACGCCAGCGGATTTTCAATCAGCAGTTTCACGCCTGCGGAAATGGCATTGGTAGTCGTTTCCGAGCCGCCAACGAATGTATCCGCCATCATCTCTGCGTGAAGCTCATTGTCATTGAGCGGTCTTCCCCACTCTTCGATTACGGTATTGACGAGCGCGCTGAGTAGCGAATCATCCGGATTGACTCTCAGGCGCTCGAATATCGGCTGAAAATAATGTTGCGCCTCTATTTCTTTGCGCACTGAGACCAGCTCTTCTTCCTCGGACTGCATCAAGCTGATGCGGTGAAAAAACGCCTCGGTCCACTCTTTTATTTGCCAGATATCATCAGGGTTAGCGCCCATTTGTTTGCCGATAATCAAGAGCGGCAAGGGGATCGCAAATTGCTTAACCCACTCGCATTGGCCCTGATCAATAAAATCATCGATGAGTTGATACGACAGATCGCGAACTTCATCCTCCAGCGCCTCGATCTTTTTGGGCCTGAATGCATCGTTGAACACCGATCGCACCGCTTTGTGGTCGGGATCATCACGGCCGTTTAGCGTTTTCGCAGGTACCCAGCCCTCTTCTTGAAAGGTATTGCGGACTGCCAAGGCGCGTGGGC
>JAYOEE010000053.1:14097-15671 GCA_038106565.1 Halieaceae bacterium | reverse complement strand
TGCACAGTATCGGATGGCGCCCCCACAGCGGCAAGCGGCATAATGCCAAGCATGAGTGAACGCATCACACCCCAGTCCGCAAGGAAATACCCCGATAGCTGGTATGCGGCTTCAGCCCCGCTGCTGGCTGCTTTTCCCAGGCTTGAGGGTGATGTCGAAACTGATATCTGTGTCATTGGCGGTGGCTACACTGGCCTCAGCGCAGCGCTCCACTTGCGCAAAAAAGGATATGACGTGGTCTTGTTAGAGGCCGAACGTGTGGGGTGGGGAGCCTCAGGTCGCAACGGAGGGCACGTTGGCACGGGGCAGCGCGCCGATCAGGCCAGCCTTGAAAAGTGGGTCGGCATGGAAGCCGCCAGTAGCCTGTGGCAGATGAGTCTGGACGCGGTGAACCTTGTCTGCGCGCTCATAGCGGAGCACAACATCGATTGCGAGCTGGGGTCGGGCAACCTGCATCTCGCGGCCAAGCGCAGTGAGGTACCAGCACTACAGGAGGAACTGGAGCACCTTGAGTCGGTATACGGCTACGACCAGTTGTCATACCTCAGCGCGTCAGCAGTGTCGGAACTCACCAGCGCGAAGGGGTTCCATGGCGCATTGCTCGACAGAGGATGTCGACATCTGCATCCGCTCAAGTATGCGCTGGGTCTCGCCAAAGCGGCGGCAGAAGCGGGGGTGCGAATATACGAGGGCACTCGCGGACAACCGCAGGCAGATGGCGCATCGGGATTAGTGACAACGGCATTCGGAGCAGTCAAAGCGCGGCAGGTGGTGCTGGGGTGCAATGCCTATCTCGGCAAGTTGGTGCCAAAGCTCGCTGGCAACATCATGCCGATCAATAACTTTGTGATTGCCACCGAACCGCTGCCCTCCCATTTGTTGCCGCGAATCAATCGTGACAATCTTTCCATGTCAGACACGCTGTTTGTAATCAATTACTGGAAGCTCTCCGAGGAAGGCCGCCTGCTGTTCGGGGGCGGGGAAAACTATTCCAGCCGCTTTCCCCAAGATATCAAAGCTTTTGTCAGACCCCACATGTTGAAAATCTATCCGGAACTCTCCGATATCCCCATCGAGTATGGCTGGGGCGGCGCGGTAGGCATTACCTTAAACCGCATGCCCGACTTCGGTCGCATTGGCGAGGCGCTGTGGTACGCGCAAGGGTTTTCTGGTCATGGCGTCCCCACGGCCACAATGGCAGGACACTTATTGGCCGAAGCGATTGATGGAGATAGCGAAGGGTTTGATCTGATGGCATCGGTTCCCACCCATCGCTTCCCCGGCGGCACCCTGCTCCGCTGGCCCGGGCTCGTTGCCGGCATGCTGTTCTATAGCCTGCGGGACAAATTGGGACGCTGAAGGTCAAACACACTTATAGTCCACTCGCACAAGATCAGTCCCCACTGGACCTGCCTGACGTACCCGCGAATGTCTGGACATTTGGCTCAGTAATGCAGAAACTGTCATCCGTACGTCACGCTGATGTGGCATCTTTCACCTTAAATGGCGCTTGAGGAGGAGGTTCTGCCGTGTTGATCATACTTCGCACCGCCACCGTATTGTTGGGACTCCCC
>JAYOEE010000053.1:5757-13997 GCA_038106565.1 Halieaceae bacterium | reverse complement strand
TAGGGCTTGAGACCGACGCATGCTGCTGGCCAAGCTCAAAGCGCTACTGAGTGATCAGCCCGATAACGAACCCTTCTCGACCAACAGACCGCTGGAGTTGGCGAGTGCTGCGCTCATGCTGGAGGTTGGGCGTGCAGATTTTTCGCTGCAGCCCGCTGAGCTCGATGTAATTCGAGACCTGTTAGCACATTACTTTGACCTGACGTCTGACGAAGTCTCGCTACTGAGTGAAGAGGCGGGTGAGCGCGTTGATGCTGCCACCTGTTTGTACGAATTCACGCGCGTTGTAAACGATACGGCGTCAATAGAGCAAAAACGTGAGCTGATCGGTTTGATGTGGCGCGTGGCCATGGCAGATCAAACGCTAAGCCAATATGAGGAGCACGTGATTCGAAAGGTGGCAGACCTGCTTTACTTGCCGCACAGCGATTTTATCCGCGCAAAACAAGCGGCGCTCTAGGCACGCTTTGACCGAGTTACCTGCCGTCACCTCGCGCCGTGATCAAACACCCCATTACGATTAGGCCAGTGCCTAGCAAGGTGCGCGAGCTCACAGGCTCTGCGAAGAACAACCAGCCAAGGATTGCAGCCCAAATGAACGCCGTGTACTCGATGGCGACAAGCCGCTGTGCCTCTGCCTGCCGGTAGGCCATCGACATTAGCATGAGGGAACCAACAGCCAGTGCCGCCGCCAGCGCTGCACCGGACCACTGCAATGCCGTATCGGGCCAGGACACCGCGAAAGGCACCCCCACCAGAAGCATCAAGAATACAATCGTATTTTGATAAAACGCGATTTCGAGCGGTTTGGCCATCAACGCCTGCATGCGTTGTAGCACCAGATTAAAGGCATACATCACCGCCGAGAGCAGCACCGCGGCCATGCCCAGCAGATCACTACCCGCATTCACTGCCAGCAGCTCGCCACCCACGACGACCATGACGCCACCAAAACCCAGTACTGCGGCCAATTTGGCATTGGAGCCGATACGTTCACCCAGTATGGGCGCTGCGAGAAACAGCGTAATAATGGGCGCGATAAACGACAGCCCGATTGCCTGAGCAAGTGGAATACGAGTCAGCCCATAAAAGAAGAGATAGGCCATGACGGCTGTCAGCGCGGCGCGAATCAGATGGATTTTCATGACTCTGCCCGAGGCCAGTCTGGGCCGGGTCGGGAGGTATAACACCCCAACCAACAGCGCCCCCATCGCCATGCGCCAGAACATGGCGTTATAGGTGCCCATCGCCAATGCCTGCGCTTTCATCACCGCATCCATCATGGAGAAAAACAGGATGCCCAGTGTGGCAATAAACAGCGGATGCAACAGAAGTCGGTGCATCAGGCCACATCCTCGGTGACTGGGGCGTTCGCCGCGAGCAGCACGCCCGCGCTTTCTGACAGGCGTGTCATGCTAGCTGGGGTCTGCAAAAAAAACCGACTTTTTCTCGCCGTCTTCGGTATAGACAGGCTCGCCCCTTTCAATCAAATACGCCTGATTGGTGCTCGAAACAATACCCACGCCCTGAAGCAGAGCGGCCATGCGGTCATAGTAAGGATGCTGAAAATGCGCCGCCAGACTCGCGCTGTCTTCCCATAATTCGTAGACCTGCATCCGCGTGGGGACTGCCGGATCTGGCGCGAAACAGTAGTCGTGACATCCTGCTTCCTCCTCTCTGGTCAATCGCTGCACCTCGGCGACGAGTGACACGGCGCGATCGCGATCCGCCTGGCTGGCAAACTCCAGCGCTGCTACAACAATAATCATTGGCATCCCCTCTCCCAAAAAACCCACGCCTCGCGCCATAACGCGTTCAGTACACCTTGCTGGTAATCACCGATGCATCAAGAGCGGGCCACTAGGTCACCCCCAGCCAACCCAGTAGGGCTGTTAGCGACATCAAATACAGGCCCGGAAGTTTGAGCAGCCTTGAATGGCCCATTGCGCCCAGCAGCAAAAACAGCGCACCGCCCATCGCGTTGCCGACCAATACAGGGTAACTCAGCAGGGCCAGATCGGGCTTCATGGCGACGCACACGAGCGTCGCACCGCTGACCAACAGAAAGCTGGTAAACATATGCCACGAGACCAGGCTCAAAGATTGCGTGAGCGGCATGAGATCACTTTGGCGCACATGGCCCATATAGATCCTGCCACCCACAACGCCATGAAAAATGGCACCACCCAGCGCAATCAGGGCAGCCAGCGTCACCAGTTGCGATTCCATGGACTTCTCCCGGTCAATGCAGTTGAGGGAGTTTACCCTCAGGGATTCATGGCCGCTCAATCTCTGACCGTTGAGATTTTTGCCAGGGTAACAACCAGGCGCTGCCAGTTTGTCGACGCAACCAAAAGGCGACCAATGCCCAAACCATCAGCAGGTATGGCGTATCGGAAATCAGATCCAGCGCCCAGGCGCGGTCCTCCGCGAGCCCCGCGGCACGCTGCTCCGCAGTGAGCACCAAACCCTGCGTCAGTGATACGAGAAGCGGAAAAAATTTGAGGACCGCCGCGACTGCCAGCGCAAAGTTGATCCACGCCAGAACCGCCCACCGACTAGGCACGAATGAAGCTCACCATCAGGTTGTTAGCTGGCATGGGAATAACGACATCACATGAGAAGCCGCGCGCCTCTGCCACATTGATGACATCCTCTAAATTCCGCACCCCCCAGTCCGGATCCTGTGCTCTGAGCTGCTGATCAAATGCCGCGTTCGAGGGTGCCGTATGCTGGTCGCCGCGTTTAAAAGGTCCATACATCAGGACTGGCGCCTGCGCGTCGATAATCCTCGCCGCCCCGTCGAACAGTGCCTCACAGCAAGACCAGGGAGAGATATGCACCATGTTGATGTTGACGATGGCGCTTATGGGTTCTGGCAACACTGAATCCTCTACTGACCACCGCGTGGCCAATACATCCAGCGTCTGCGGTGACAACAGATTTGAGGCGCCTGCCTCCTCCCGCCAAGCCGCGATTGACGCAATATTGGCTTCGTCGAGATCCGTGGGTAACCACCAGCGTGGCGTTAGCCGCGGCGCAAAAAAGGCGGCATGCTGACCCGTGCCCGCAGCGACTTCGAGTACCGTTCCCTGTTCGGGTAAGTGCTGCTTCAAGACCTCGAGCAAGGGCTCTCGATTTCGCTCAGTGGCGGGTGCAAAACGCTTTGTCATATCTGGAGGCTAATTTTCACAAGCGCCGGGAGGAAGTTTGGCACGCCAGCACATCACGGCGCGATTCGCCAAAGGCCTCAAGCCCAAGCCATCAGCCACTCGGCTCACCGGTTGAAGACAGAAAAATCGCGATCGTAGGCAGCAACAAAATCAGGCCGCCAACCACCAAGACCAGTACTGCCAGCCGTCCACGCCACTTTGAAGGTGCTGGCGGTATATCGTGGGTTGAATCGTCCATGTGGCTCTCGGTACTTCGCAGGGCTCTCCATGATGGGGCTGCTACTGATTGTGAGCAAGGTGAATTGCCGGTGGCGCTGTCACTTTTTGCGCCAGAGATGACAATCCGCAGCCTCGCAGTGTCGCTACAATAGGGCCCGTCTGTCATAACATGGCACCTTGACCCCACGACCTGCGGCCACGGTTAGGGCCGCGCAAACGGAGCATATTGATGAAGTTGAACCAGGCTATTTTTCTAAGCTGCGCCATTGCGGCGACTCCCAGCATGGCTGATGTGGTTGTCGACATGTCTCAGGTCGCGGATTACACCCAGTACCAGATGGACCTGCAGCAGTGCCAGGGCTTGGCAGTGCAGAACCAGCCCGACGCGCCGCAACGCGAGAGTGTCGCGGGAACGGCGGTAAAAGGCGCTGCGGTGGGCGCGGCGGCGGGAGCGGTGAGCGGCGGATCAGGCTCCAAGGCGGCCAAGAAAGGCGCGGGCATTGGTGTGATTGCTGCAGCCGGTCGGAATAGCCGGGAACGTCGACAGGCAGACGCTAACGCCAAAGCGCAGACCGATCAGATCGTCAAAAACTGTATGAGAGGCCGCGGTTACAACGTACTCAACTGACATCGCGAGCCTAAATGAGCAGTAGCGCGTGCCCGATCGGTTCCGTGCTCCCCAAAGCACGCCCAGTTGTAGACTGCTAGGCAGACCCTCTGGTCAGGCAGCAATCTCTGAGTAAGCCTGACTGAACGCCGCCACCGCTTTATCGAGGTCTTCCCGGGTGTGGCCTGCTGAAATTTGCACCCGGATGCGCGCCTTGCCCTGTGGGACCACGGGATAGAAAAAACCGATCGCATAAATACCCAACTGCAGTAGCCGCTCTGACATTTTTTGCGCGACCACGGCATCGCCAAGCATCACCGGCACAATCGGGTGATCGCCCTCGGGCACCGCAAAGCCATGGGCTTGCATTTGATCTCGGAAATATCGCGTGTTGTCGTGCAAGGTATCGCGCAGAGCCGTTGATGCCTCGAGCATATCGAGCACTTTTAGCGAAGCGGCGCAGATCGCAGGGGCCAAGGTGTTGGAAAAAAGATAAGGCCGGGAGCGTTGCCTCAGTATGTCGACAATCTCTTGTCGCGCCGCCGTAAAACCACCCGAGCCACCGCCAAGCGCTTTACCAAAGGTCCCGGTAATAATGTCGACACGATCCATCACGCCGCGATATTCGTGGACCCCACGGCCCTGCTCACCCATGAATCCGGTGGCATGGCAATCGTCATGATGCACCATCGCGCCATACTGGTCGGCGAGATCGCAAATCTTGCCTAACTCAGCCACGGTGCCATCCATCGAAAACACACCATCCGTGGTAATCAAAATACGGCGCGCGCCCGCATCTCGGGCTTCAATGAGTTTCTGCTCGAGGTCAGCCATGTCGTTATTGCGGTAACGGTAGCGGGCTGCTTTACACAACCGCACGCCATCAATAATCGAGGCGTGGTTAAGCTCATCTGAAATCACGGCGTCCTCGGGGCCCAATATGGTCTCGAATAGCCCGGTATTCGCATCAAAGCAGGCGGCATAAAGAATGGTGTCTTCCATGCCCAAAAATCGGCTGACCCGCTCCTCCAGAGTCTTATGGATACTTTGCGTACCGCAGATAAAGCGCACCGACGCGGCACCAAATCCCCACTCATCGAGACTGTCTCGCGCCGCCTGCATCACTTCTGCATTGTTGGCCAATCCCAAATAATTATTGGCGCACATGTTGACCACGTTGGCGCCACCCTCGAGGGTGATATCGTTTTTCTGGTCTGAGGCGATGACCCGCTCAGTTTTCCAAAGGCCGGCTGCCTTAATTTCAGCGATCTCTGCCGTGTAAGTCTGTTTTACTGATTGATAACTCATGTCAATCTTTCCAGTCGAGAATCACTTTGCCAGATTGGCCCGAGCGCATGATGTCAAAGCCCTCCTGAAACTCTGTGTAGTGGAATCGGTGAGTGATGATGCGCTCAATCGGCAAGCCGCTTTGCACCATCATGACCATCTTGTACCAGGTCTCATACATCTCCCGGCCATAAATACCTTTGATATTGAGGCCTTTAAACACCACGTCGGTCCACGAGATGCCCGTGTCGTCAGGCATCAACCCGAGCATGGCAATGCTGCCGCCGTTGATCATCTTGCTCAGCACATCGCGAAAAGCGGTGGGTGAACCTGACATCTCCAAACAGACGTCGAAGCCCTCCAGAATACCGAGGCTCTCCATAAAGTTGCGGGTGATTTCCTGCTTGGCCACATTGATGGGCTGAACACGGGGCACAATGCGCTTGGCTAGGTCGAGCCGATACTCATTCACATCCGTCAGAATCACGTTACGCGCGCCACAGTGCCCGGCCACCATCGCGGCCATGATGCCAATCGGGCCTGCACCCGTGATAATCACGTCCTCTCCCACCATATTGAAAGACAGCGCGGTGTGCACTGCGTTGCCGTAGGGATCAAAAATACTGAGCAGGTCTGTGGGAATATAAACGTTGGGTCTGAACACGTTGGTGGCCGGAATCACCACATATTCCGCAAAAGCGCCGTCGCGATTAACGCCCACCCCCTGAGTGTTGGGGCACAGGTGCAATCGACCCGCCAAACAGTTACGGCAGCGACCACACACCACGTGGCCTTCGCCAGAGACAATATCGCCGACCTGTAGACCGGTTACGTTAGCACCGAGCTCAACGATCTCACCCGCATATTCATGGCCCGCCACCATCGGCACAGGTATCGTTTTCTGCGCCCAATCATCCCAGTTATAGATGTGCACATCGGTGCCGCAAATCGCGGTTTTGTGCACCTTGATCATGACGTCGTTACCGCCGACCTCTGGTATCGGGACGTCGTCCAGCCACAGACCTTCTTCGGCGCGTTTTTTCACCAGTGCTTTCATGTCAAAAGCCGCCCAAATTGTGATGATTACTGGCCTTTTTATGCTCAATCGAGGCGTTTGGATGCCTTGAACGAGAAATATTTCTCCCTAGTACACATGGGTAAATAACAGTTTTCGGGGTGTCCCGCGTGCCATGTGGCGAGCCTGAAGAAGACTGCGCGGCAAAGCGCTATGCTCCAGGCCAACGGGCGCAGGAGGGATGGGCCTACAGCGGCTCGATCATCAGATACGAGACCTCGGTATCTCCTATATTCAGCACCTCGTGCCATTCAATTCCCTCGCTGGAGAAGTGGCTCCCCGTGGTAAGTCGCGCTTCTCGGGTGCCACTCGCATCCGTGATCCGCATGGTGCCGCCCGACAGGGCGTAACCAAAATGGCCGGCGTGAAAATGGCGCTCGTGGCCCACGCCAGGCGGGAAAACGCATCGGAAAATGCGGATGTCGGCGCTGGCCTGCAACAGCTCACACACAGGCTGTCCTTGCCAGCCCGCCTCAATGGGGTCGGGTAAGTCCTGCGACCGCGCAGGCAGTGTCCCCTGAGCAAGCGCTATGACAGGGGCCATAATGAGTAGAGCAAGTGATGAAGCCAGTAGCTGCATGTCATGCCTCTGCGAAGGGAATTGAATTCGTAGTGAGTGCTGAGCTTATATCACAAGCCCTTGCAACATGGTGACCGTCGCAACACTGTGACAACCGCGCTGCGGGCATTGCCTTTATGGGAGTTTGAACCTAGTTTTATCCCTGTAGCGTTTCCGGTTGCAAAGCGGTCATTCAGACCGCCCAATGGGTAGCCGGCCAATCATACAAGTCAGTGGATCGCTCCTATGAAACCTCTCGAAGGCATCACCATTCTCGAATTCTCTACGATGATTACAGCAGCCCTTGCGAGCATGATGCTGGCCGAACAGGGTGCGCGCGTGATTAAGGTCGAACCCTTAGAGATGGGTGACCCCATGCGCTATATCGGCGCGCGCAAGGGCGATATTTCCTCTCTATTCGCCGGCTGTAATCGAGGCAAAGAGTCACTCGCGATCGACCTCAAAAGCCAGGCTGGGCAGGCGGTGATACGCGACATGATTCCCGAGGTTGACGTGGTGATTCACAACTTTCGCCCGGGCACCATGGAAACCATGAATCTGGGAAGCGAAGATCTCATGTCCCTTAATCCGCGCCTGATTTACACCGCGATTTCGGGCTTTGGTACCGAAGGCCCTCTGCGTCGCGCGCCTGCCTATGATCCGATCATCCAGGCGCATTCGGGCATGGCAGCCACACAGGGCTCCGATGAGTCGCCCACCTTCATCCGGTCGCTACTATGCGACAAGATCACCGCCTATACCGCCAGTCAGGCGGTTACCAGCGGGCTATTCGCTCGCGAACGCTCTGGCAAAGGACAGCTGATTGATCTGTCAATGCTCGATGCCGGGCTGTTCTTTATGTTTCCCGACGGCTTTCAGAACCACGCGCTGCTCGATGAGGATGCGATCCCCGGGGGGCTCCTGATCGATATTCTCTACGACCTCACGCTGACCAAGGATGGTGGCATTACGGTGGCGGCAGCCAATCAGGAAATGCAGGGACGCATGCTCAGCGCTATTGGGTTGCTCCATCTGCTTGAGGACGAACGCTTCAATTCGATGAAAAAACTCCTAGAGAATCTTTTGGTCTTCAGAGAGTTAATTGCCGATAAGTGCCTGCAATATACAAGTGATGAGTTGCTTGCCCTCTTACGCGCTGCAGAAGTGCCTTGCGCCAAGTGCCTGAGCCGCGATGAGGTGCTGAGCCAAGAGCAGCTTCAGGCTAACGACAGTATCGAAACAGTGGACCACCCTCATCTGGGCAAGTTACGCATTGTCAAAGCCCCGCCCCGGTTTGGTGGCAAGCGACTGGAGCCCGCG
>JAYOEE010000053.1:3740-5657 GCA_038106565.1 Halieaceae bacterium | reverse complement strand
TTGAGCGCGAGGCGCAGGCTTCACTTGGGTGACGAAGCGACCTCCAGTGTGACCCATCGGCCTTCCGGGCAACGAAGCTTCCATATTTGTGTGCCATCGTCTTCCACATCAACAGAGGTCATTTTGCAGCCCTGCTCGATTAACCAAGCCGCGGGCCCCGCGCTGTCGGGTGGTGGCGCTGCCACGTCCTCTGTAGCGGAGGCTTCCGAGCCAGCTTCGGCCTCAGCCTCGGCCTCATCATCGTCATCGCCAACTGTCATCTCAACCAAGTCGTCAATCATTTCTTCAAATGAAAAATCCTCTGTTGTCGTGCAGCCCGAGATGAAGGTTAACGACAACAGCATTGCGTAGGCTCTCATTACAGACATCCGACACCTCCGGTTGATAAACAGGTTACATATCATATCCGCTTCATTATGCACGGCCGCTCGTCACTGCGCAGTAAACCCGCCATCGACGCTCAGCACCGCACCCTGACAGAGGCTCGAATCTGCAGAAGCAAAAAACAGGATGGCTCCCGCCACCTCTTCCGCCGTCCCCATACGCCCAATTGGCATAACCCCCCTCAACATAGATTGTGCTTCCTCTTTGTCCGGCATGAGATCTGTCCAGCGCTCCATCATGGGCGTCTCTATTACGCCCGGGCACACACAGTTGATGCGCACACCGCTGGTCGCGAGTTCGATAGCCATATCCCGCGTAAACACCACCAGTCCGCCTTTGGCGCTGCCGTAGGCGGTAGACAGGGGAAACCCCACCAGCCCGTTGAGTGACGCAATATTGATGACGCTGCCAGACCCCCTCTCGACCATGGCGGGCACAAAATGCTTGCAGAGCAACCACGGCCCCTTTAGGTCTGTATCCAGCACCCGATCCCACTCGTCGAGCGTGGTGTCGTCGTAGGCTTTATTCAATTCGGAGCCCGCGTTGTTCACTAAAACGTCCACCACCCCCCAGCGGGCGTAAACCGCCTCAGCGGTCCGCGCGACAGCGCTCTCGTCGCGGACATCAAGGGCTAACGCGTGCACTGCCGCGCCGCACTCCGTTGCCACCTGTTCTGCTGCAGACAGGTTATGGTCGAGGATGCAAACCTCAGCTCCCTCTTTTACGAAACGCCTGACCGTCGCCGCGCCGATTCCACTCGCGCCACCCGTTACTACACACTTCAGACCCTCAAGCCTCATGTCATTGACTCCAATTCAAAGAGATTTCATTCGCCCGACTACTTAACGCCACTGCCCGGTAAAGATCAAACGGACCGCAGAAAAACGTTTATTGGCCCTGAGTGCGCACGCCGTGTTGCAACGCAGTGCCTCAAGTGCTCTGCTTTTCTGAAAAATAAACCTGGGGAGACGGGATGATGGCTGCCCGTAAAAACGTCAAGTCTTTATGAAGGATAAAACACTCAATCAAATAGAAGCCCTCTCCCTCCTCACAGCGGCCTGTGTGCTGTTAGCGCTCGGAGCTGCTGCGATTTAGGCTCGGCGTACCCCCGCGCCGAGTAGCGGCGACGCTTTCTCGCGGCTTGCGATCAGTGCGCTGCACTGTCGCTCCTTTAGTGCGGGTTGAATTTAAACTTGGCGCGCGCACAATACGTTTGCAAAAACGACATTTCGGAAGGGTGCCGTGGTAATTCAATTGATCGCTTTAACGGCAGCGCTGGTATCCAGCGCACCCCGAGCCGATGACCCCCACTTTTTGCTGGAAGGATTTGATCGTGCGGCGGATGCCAATTACGTTAATGTGATGGGCACGATCAAAAGGCCTGACATGGGTATCATTATTCCCGCAACGGTCCAGCCCGACGGGGAAATTCTGCTTGGCGACCCCCCGGTAGATAAACTTCCGTCTTTAGAGGTTCAGCGCGCCGTTTGCGGACAGACGATTTACTTTGAAGGTTTACCGGAACGCGCCCTT
>JAYOEE010000053.1:0-3640 GCA_038106565.1 Halieaceae bacterium | reverse complement strand
CTGAGATAATTACTGCTGCAACACCTGAAACAAAAGCGCAACCGCACTCGAGATAAAGGGAATGAGTGTCAGCACCGTGCCCCCAACCCGTAATGGCATGTTGGAGCGCATAAAGCCCATGCAAACGCCGTGCATGATCCGTCCCAATAGAAAGGCGCTACCCAAAACGTGCAACTTCGCTGGCGACGTGCCTGACATCTCCAACCAATACAAGATGATTAACATAAAGGGTACATATTCAGCGAAGTTGCCGTGCGCGCGAATCGCTCTGTGCAGTAGCTCCTCGTCTCCTTTTCCCTGCGCCATAAAAGCAAAGGCCGGATTACCTCGCAGGGCAATCACCCGAACGGAGAGCACAAAAAAAAGAATAGCGAGGAGCGAGCTGTACAAGGCTGTGATCATAAGTGGCGTTTCCAATGAGCGGCCCCGACGGTTGCCGGGGCCAAGCGGTTTATCTAGTTACCGTTATTTTCCCTGACTTGTGTTGCAGAAAAGAGCACATGTTGCTCGCAGCTGCTGATCTCAACAAACTTGGCAAAGGACGCGCTGCCCTCCTCACCGTTGAAAAAATCGTCAAACCCCGTGCCCATATTTTTATAATCCGGCCACGCGCCAACCCACAAGAAGTCGACCGCCGACATGGTGCTGGAAAACATGGGCGTCATCACCCAGGCGTTGTAGCCGTCATCGGGCAAGGCATCCACTACGGTATTCCATTCCTCAGTCCAGGCCATTAGATCGGCCATGCCTTTTCCCTCATTGAATTTGCAGCCCCAAAATTCAACGGGATTGGACGCAAGCGCAGCTTGCGCGCCTACGAAAAGAACCAATGCCGATGCGGCGTTCACTATTGTTTTCATGGTGTTATCCCCCTGTTAGCTGAATATTGCTTTCTATTTCAATCCGCCGCTCAACTGGCGCGTTGTCGGCTCACCTAAATAAACACTGATCATCCGCTGCGTTCAAGAGCAGATGGCCTGGAGACCAGGCATGGAGCGCAGAAAGCGTCTTAGCAGCAGCGATGAGGCGCGGGCGCGGTCTCACCGGCACAATGTGCTGCCAGATTGCTCCACACAGAACGGTGATCCACCTTGATCAATGGCTGGAAAAATTTAGCTCGACGCCGTTACCCACTGGGTCAGTCAGATTAAGCTGTGTCACGGGTGCGCCCTGAAACTCGAAGTCGCGGCGACTACACTCAACCCCGAGCTCATCTAGCTTGGCGATAAAGCCGGGCAGATCGCTACAGCTAAACGCCACGTGGTCCAGATAACCCCGCTCTGTCGGTGGATGGTCCGGCAGGTCAGTCCACTCCATTAAGTGCAGCACCGGCAGCTCGCCCAGATAGAGCCAATAGCCGTGGGTAGAAATGGCTGGTCTCGCCCCCACCTCGAGTCCTAATGCGCTCTCATAAAATGCTCGAACGGCCTCGAGGAGGTGGCGCGGGGCGCGGATATTAAAATGGTTAAAAGACTCTACACCCATGTCTATTCAATCCCCCCCTTTGTCGGGCCAGTATTCTCAGCGCTACTGTTGCCTTGGATACGACTTGATAAACAGGACCTGAGTCGTATTCACGTTCTCGCGAATGCCCGACGTCTCCTTTGAAAACTCGGCATAAGCAGGATGCGCAAACAGTGCCTGCTGAATCTCGGCCAATTGCGTCAGCGTTTCGGCGCCAATGTAAACCGAGTTGGTGAATCGATCGTTGCCAAATCCGGCAAGATTGTTTCCGTAAGACCGAATTGCCACATCCTTTGCAGCGGTTTTCATCATCTTGGCAAACGCCATCGCGTAGGCTTGCTGATGCTGGGGATCCATCTTCACGTCAAACTTTGCAAAAGCCATATCCTGAGTGGAATCTCCCTCCTCCACCAGCGCAAAGCTCAGATGCTCCATCGTAAATACCACGCCGGACTCACCCAGCTCGGCTAGAAAGGCTCTCGCAGCCGGGCAACTACGAAAAATCTCAGCGGCCTCTTGCTGCGCGGCAGCATCGCGGTAGGTGTTGAGAAAGAAATGTGTTGAAGGATCGCTGCCGTTAAAAATCTGTTCCGCTAAGGCGACATCAGCGGGATATTGTTTGCCGCAATCCGAGGCATAGAATTTATCCACCGCCTGAACTACTGCAGAGGGATCGGGAGCAGAAAAATAATAAAACCCCAAATACGACTGGGTGCTTCCGTGGTTGTCCGCCATCCCCATGATTGGAGCCAGTAGCGCACCGAGAAAAATAATCACCTTCATGATGTGAGTCCCCCTGTTGTTGTGAACGCGATATCAGCAACTGCTTTGGTCACGGTATCGATATCTTGTTGCTGATTCAATGCGGGCCTTGGAATACACCTAGTGACAGGAGCGGTAACGGGCGTGCGCTGATGGATTGCGGGGCCAAATCAAATCAAGTCGATAAATCGGGCGCTAGGAGGATGGTGTGTGTGCAACCTCACAGGGCCATTGAGAATCGATAGCTCCCCAAACAAACTCCGCTGCCGGTTCCAATGGCGAAAAACGCGTGGCGAGTAAGGCCTCTACAACGCTCCGCTTGATCTCTTGGGGCTGCACCGCTGACGGCACACAGGCGCCCTCCATTACGCTGTAAAAGGCTTCAATGGCACCCTGGCAAAATCCGGCGGCGCTGTCGTTTGAGTCCTGAGAGCAAACGTACTGCAGCCAATAAGCCGCCATCGGTGCGCCCGACTGCTGCGCCAATCCAGTTAGAGGCTGGATAGCCGTCAGGCATAACATGGCTACTCCGGTTAATGAGCCAATCCCTCTCATTGTCTAGCCATGTTCCCGATCAAGAGAGACTTTGACCTCATAAAGGCTATAGGTGAGTTTTCCCGCGTCATCAACCACCCCGGCAGCAACCGCTTGAATCCGGTTGAGCCAGAGATAGCGCTCATCGCTGGTCTGAAAAGTCGGTGCCGTAGCAATCTGACCGGTCTCCATCTCGGCTCGTCCGGCGTATTCAACATATATGTAAGCACCATCATCCGTTTTCAGGGTAAACCTGACATCCAGACAACCCAAAGTCCCGTTGTCACTAATGGTCAGCCAATCTGCTGCGTCGTTGGTCGCGAGCGACGCCTTCATTCGATCGGTCTCCACCTCAACGGATACAACATCGCTGATCAAACGGACACCCTTTGGTCCAGCACCGAGCTCTATCTGATCGCCCAATTGCGCTGTGATGGTTCCCATTGGAACAAGTTGGGCTGTGGGCTTCATAAGCGTTACTCCAGTGTCGGGACAAGCACCTCACTCTACACTGCATCGGCGATCTACACTGCATCGGCGATTCATATCAGCCAGTAGAGCGATGGGGAATATCAGCTTGGCGCCGCGCACTAGAGGCACTGCTTGCAACCAATAGAAACTAACTTGCCTGCCATTAGATGATTTTAGTCTTAGAGTAAAAACCCGGAAGGGCGTAGCGTATGGCTCGGATGGATGAGCCATCCACCGTTTTCAAGTTGGAGAACACCATGAAAATAATCATTTCACTGCTCACACTTTTGGCATCAATGCTCGCCTTTGGCGAATATCGTGAGGGCTCTTTGGCGCCCGAGGGGATCAGCGATATGCCAGAAGTCGTTTACCACGCGCACGGCGACGAGCCGCACGATGATGAGCCGGA
>JAYOEE010000052.1:0-15827 GCA_038106565.1 Halieaceae bacterium | reverse complement strand
CTGCCAGCACCGCCAGGTTCCAATGCATGATGCCGGGCTGGTTTGGCCAGGCATACCGACCCTGTCGGTCGATCGAACTGAAGCAGGCTTGCGGATCAAACCGGTCCATGAACGCGCAAGGGCCGTAATCGATGGTTTCACCGCACAGCAGGGCGTTGTCGGTGTTGAGTACGCCGTGGACGAAGCCCAGTACCTGCCAATGGGAGACCAACTTGGCGAACCTTTGGCAGACGCCTTCAAGCAGCCGAAGCGCGGCGTTGCTGGACTGCTCAAGGAATTGCGTATCCAGCTCGCTGGTCAAGTGCCGGGCGGCCACATAATCAACCAACTCGCTCAAGCCCTCGCCGCCGCGCGTCATCGCGAAATATTGAACGGTACCAATCCGTAGATGGCTGCTCGCGACTCGAGTGAGGATGGCACCGGGCTCAACGCGGTTGCGCATTACCGGCTCGCCCGTACCCACCGCGGCTAGCGCTCGGGTGGTAGGAACCCCGAGGGCATGCATTGCTTCGGATACCACATACTCTCTGATGACGGGCCCCATGGGGGATCGTCCATCGCCGCCGCGGGAATAGGGCGTCGGCCCAGCCCCCTTTAGTTGGATGTCAAAGCGCTCCCCGGCATCTGTGATCCATTCCCCGAGCAATGTGGCGCGACCGTCTCCCAGCTGGGGGTTGTACTGACCAAACTGGTGACCCGCATAGACCGTGGCCATGGGATGGGAAGCCTCCAGAGTGCAGTTACCCGCGAGGGCCTCCAGCATGGCAGGATCTCTACTTGGTTCGCCCGGCCATCCCAGCTGCTTCGCCAATTTTTCGTTCCACAGTAACAGCGTGGGCTTCGAAACAGGGTCTAGCGGCTGCGGAGAGCTGAATAACTTTCCCAGCGCCGCGTAGGAATGATCAAAACCCGGCTGGGGAGAACTTTGTGTTTGGGACGAAACCATCAATTTCCAAACAGTTTCTTGATTAACGAGCCCGCTTTCTCCTCAATCATGTCCTGTACCTGCTGCTTCGCCTCATTTTCAATAATCTGCTGAGCGATGGTTGCGACATCGACTTTGCAACTGGCAGGCGACTCGGCGGCAAGGCTCCCCTGGCAGTCAACGGGCCAGTCGACACCGGCATAGCGTTGGTCAATAACGCAGAGGGGGCTTACCTCCATGATTTCGTTATTCACCTGGCCTTCCAGTCTGAAACCGAAGTCGAGTGTGCTCAGACTGATATCGCCCTCGCCTTTCATGACCACGCCCGGCGTGGCGAACCGCAGTTTTTCGATGTCCCCCACACCTTCATCGAAATCGACAGATAGTGAGAGGTCGGTAATGGGGGTGTTGGTAGGCAGGCCTGCAATGGGAGGTATTTTGTTGACGACAGCAACGGCGCTGCAAATGAGTGCCTGTACGGAAACCTTCTCCAATACCAGATCCTGACCCGCAACGTTCAGGTCGCCATCCATGCTCGCTACCAGATCGTCGCTGGTAGCGCCCTCGGTTTCGAGGTCCCAGCCCATTTCGATACGGCCCGATGCTGCGTCCGCATTACCGAGGCTGGCCAGTAATGAATTCATGTTGACGCCTTTGAGGCCGCCTTTCACCTCTGCCTCGACTACCGGGCGGCGTGCGTTCAAGGCAATCCGCGTATCCAGTTGCCCCTGGTGCAGCACACCACGAAGGTAATCAATCTCCGCAACGCCATCCCTGACGCGCATAGAAACCTGCGCGTCGGTAATGGTTTGGCCTGCAGCAATCAGCGCATCGGCGTTGATACGGAGCTCCAGATCAAGGTCTCGAAGCGGCCCAACAGGCAGCGGCACGGCGACTGATTCGCCGCGCTTCTGAGTGTTAGCAGTTGGTTGAGGGTCGGGGCGATTGCTCCCGCCGACCGGTGCGGGCGCTGGCTGAAGCTGGTCGGTGTCCAGCCGAGCGGTCGTCAAATCCAATTTGATCTCAGGGCTTTCCAGCGCAGCCCAGGTCAACGCGCCATTCACGTCGCCGCCGGGTAACACTGCGGTCAAGGTGAAATCCGCCTTGGCGGGGCTCATCACAAACTTGCCGGACAATGAGCTGGATACGGGCTGGGTTAGCGCCCCTTCGATGTTGGTTTGAAGATTTTCTAGTTGAATCGCGGTGAAATCAGACGCAAGCCGAATGAAGCCATTGAGATCGAGCTCGAGGGGCGCCGCGCTGCCATCACCGAGGACTCTCAGACGGCCTTCGAGAGACATAGGATCGTTGCGGGTATTGACTCCCGAAAGCGTCAGGTCTTCGACGGCAATTTCATTTGCGAGTTTCCCGTCGCGCGTGCGCATGATGACGCTAATATCTTCAATCTGCAGCGCCTCGGCGATAATCGCTACGCCCGTGATGCCCTGCTGTTCAGTCAATTGGCGCTGCTTTTCCCGGGCTTTGGTTTGTCGGATCAGCTCGCCGCGTTTCTCCCACTCGCGATCACTCATGATGGGTTGCGGTTCGGGAGCGGGAGGAAGGGCCTGCGGCTCAGTAATTTCGGCCTTCACGCCAGATATCAAGATGGTTCCCACATCGACATTACCGCTCAGCAAGGGGAGGAGGGCGAGCCCGACATCGAGCGTTTGAATGGAGGCGGTGATACTTTGATCAAATTCTGATTGCGCCGGGAGGTTCAGGGAGGTGTCTTCAAGACGAATCCCGAATCGCGGGAAGAAACTGAGCTCAGCTTCACCCCCGACAATTAACTCGCCGCCCGTATTGGTCCGGACCTGCTCTTGGGCCAGATCAATCAGAGCCTGCTCGTCGATCAACATGGGCAACAGCAGCATTGCGATCAAGCCGAGTGCGATCAGGCCACCCAGAATCCACAGAATCACCAACATAGGATGTCTCCAGCGCTCAAAGAAAGCGCCAGCATAGCAAAGGATTTAACCGCTGAAAGCGTTGCTGCTTCTGCGGCTCTGGCGCTCGACATGCCGCGCAAGAATCCGGTCCCGCTCACGGCGCACGCTATCGCAGGACTTCAATCGCCACAGCGACTCTTTGGCGAATTGGTAGGACGTTTTCAGATCCACGATGGGGTCGGGATAGTCGACTGGATGCAATTGTCGCTCCAGCGGCGACCGTAACCACGGTTGGTGAATCAATGGCGTAGGTAAGCCCGCCAGCTCGGGTACCCATCGCACAATAAAGCTGCCATCAGGGTCATGATCCAAGGATTGCTTGACGGGGTTATAGATCCTGATGGTATTGATCCCCGTGACCCCGGCTTGCATTTGCATTTGGGGGTAATGAATGCCGGGCTCGAAATCAAGAAAGAGTGAGCCTAACCAGGCCGCTCCGGCACGCCAGTCCTGCCAAAGATGGTGGGTCAGGAAAGACACCAGCATCGCTCTTGAACGAAAATTGATGTAGCCGGTTTGCGTCAGGCATCGCATACAGGCATCGATCAGCGGATACCCTGTTTGGCCCGTACGCCAGGCGTCCAGTCGGTCAGGGTTGTCTCCTCTGGTATGCATCATGTAGCCGCGATTGAGATCTTCGTGCTCCATTCGGCACTCCATTTCAAATTTTTGAATGAAATGGCAATGCCAGTGCAGGCGTGATTCAAAGGCAGACAATGCCCTGTTCCAAACACCATCAGACTGCCGCACTTTCAGCGCCCGATACACCTGCCGCAGACTCAGATTCCCCCAGGCCAGGTATGGCGACAGGCGTGAGCAGCTGTTGCGGCTGGCCTCGGGTTTCGAGATATGGCGTTGGTACCCAACGGCCCGGCCTTGCAAAAAGCTTTCGAGTACGGATTGCGCCTCATTCGACCCGCCAATCTGAAAGGGCGGCACCGATGCACTCCACGCGGCGAGCCGATTCGATCTCAATCCGGATAGACATGCTGGTAATGGCGAACTCAACTTCGCTAAGCGGGCCAAATCGATCTTGGCCTCGGGCGCGCTCATGGTTTTGATCCAGTTACTGTTCCAAGCCCGTCGGTCCCGGCGCCCACGCTCCACGCCGTTGGTCTGGAATTCCTGCCAATGTATGCCGCTGTGGTGACAGAAGCGGGCAATCCCGTGATCTCGCGTGTAAGTGACTTCCAGGCCCGTCTCCTCATAACTGAGGAGGGTGCTTACAGGTCGTTCCTGATGGAGCACTGAAAGGATGGATTCAGGTTCGCCCTCAAGCACGTGTAACATGCCCCCCCGCGGGGCGAGCTGGTTTTGCATCTCAATGAGCGATTGGGAGATGAAATGCCAGTGTCGACCCCGGTAATGCGGATCTTTCAGCAGTGCGGGTTCGACGATATACAGGAGCAGCAGTGGCTGACCGAGTTCGATTGCCCGCGCGAGCGGCGCATGATCGAGCAGACGCAGGTCGCGCTTGAACCAGACAATGTTCACGATGCTAGTCGGGCAGTCGCCAGGAGTGGGTTGACCAGAGGTTCTCCGCTGAGCGGGTCCTGAAGGCCCACACGACCCTTAAAAATTGCGCTGTAAATTAACCGGTATGCGTCGCGATCAAATAAAGCGGGGGTATCGGCTTCAAGCGCCGCGTTGGCTTCGGCAGGGGTGTTAAAGCAGCCCCGCCAGGCCCACTGGTCTACGAGATGGAACTGGTGCTCTGGCTGTTGCTCAACGGGGTGAATGGTGTGCTCCACCAGCAGTATGGGCCCTGCAAACGGCCAGGCGGCGATGCGTTGACGTGCCAAATGTTCGAGTAATCGAGTGTTGTGCGATGAGGCACTTTCCTTGCCCGCGCAAGCCCCGTCGCAATGGCCCAATTGGTATTGGAAGCACGGGCCTTTGCCTCGATCCAAGCCCATCACGCGCAGGCACAGTGCATGGTCTCTGGCAAGGTCTTGCAGTGACTGGGTCAGTCGATGCTTGTTGGCGTAGAGGCCGAAAGTATCGGTATCCCTTGAGCCCGTCGGCGCGAAATCGATTGCCTGTGGCTGCAAAAAGTCTGTCGTCGATGGTATCAGCTGAATAGTCCACAACTTGCGCAGCCGACGTTGTTTGCGATTGAACAGAGGCACTTCTGCCTTGATCGCCGCATTTTCAAGCAGCAACGCGCCGATCTCTCCCGCTGTGAGCTGGCAATCAACCCGTCGCACTTGTGACATGAGCCGCTGGTGTCTCCCCGGCTTCCTGCCCTCGTTGAGATGTTGCATGTACCGACTGTGGATATCGACGCTCTTTCCGATGTAAAGCAGACTGCCGTCCTCACTGTAGAACCGGTACACACCGCTGCATCGCGGCAACGCCTCGGCGGCCTTGCCAGCGCAGGAAAATAGGATTGGATGTGGTAGGGCGGTCATCGTCGCAGTGTCGCTGTTCACGGCCACGATGGTAGCCCTTGTCCGGTTTTTGTCGTCTTTATTGCGGCCGCGCAGCCCCGGTCTTCTGTGCAGAGGCGATCTTGGGCAAACCGCCATCCGTCCTGTCGCGTACGTTTTTGTGCAAACAATTCTCGTGCAAACCACAGCTATCTGGGGGCGGCAGTCGGTGAAGTTAAATATCCAAGAGCTGGCTCAAGCGGGTGTCACCAAAGTGGTGATTGAATCAGTAGACCTGAGCCTGTACATCGCTCACGCCAGTGTAGGTGGCGAAGAGCGTGTCATAGCTGATCGACACGGCAAAGTGCTTAAAACCCGAAATCTTCTGGAGATGCAGCGCGCTTTGCGCAAGCAGATTGATTGCGAATTCTTCCTTCGTCAGCGCAGCGCCTATGACGAGATGGTGGGTCATGCCCATCGGGCTGCCGATAATTGCATGGAATTGCCGCTGGGTCGCGAGCCACTGCCCGAATGGCTTAACTGATGCCGGGGTTATCGATCCTCAGTCGACAGGTCGTCATCGGCGAGGCGATGGCCCCAATCCCGTTTGGCTTTTAGATACGCCAAATTGTTATCGTCGACGCCGCAGACATGTTTGACCTGATCAATGTTGGCCACGCCGAGGGCGGTTAAATCTTCCAGCTTTTTGGGGTTGTTGGTGAGGAGGCGAATCGCTCTACCTTGCCCAAAATATTTGAGCAGTATCGCAGCGTCTGAAAAGTCCCGGGAGTCATCCGGTAGCCCAAGCGAGCGATTGGCCTGATAGGTATCTTCGCCAGCATCCTGTAGCAGATAGGTCGCTGCTTTGGCCCACAGACCAATGCCCCGGCCTTCATGGCCGGCCATGTAAATGAGGTAACCCCCTTCTTTATCTGCCGCAATGCGATCCAGCGCCGCCTCCAATTGAGGACCACATTCACACCGGCGGGAACCCAGCACATCGCCTGTGAGACAGCTGGAATGCACCCTGACGAGGGGGTTTTCGCTGGTTTCAGGGCTCCCGATCACCAGTACGCTATTAACTGCCATGCTGGAAGCGAGGTGCGAAAACAAATGTTGCCCGCCTTGCTCACGTAGCGTGCTCGCCAAATTTTCGACTTCGCTTAGCTCCGTACTGCGAACACTGGCATACCAATTGACCGTCAGCTGCGACCCACCGCGCGCCAACGGCAGAGGAATCGGACCCATGATATTCAGGTGATGTCCCGGATTCGGCACCTCGCTCATTTCCACCGGCGTCCCCTCGCTGTCGATACGCAACAGCTTGCCGTCTCTGATCAAGCGCTCGCGGATCTCGGGGTTAATGTAAGTGAACATAATTTTTCCTGAGCTGGTGTCTTCCGAACCGCCGGAGCGGCTCACTGAGCCGCTACTGCTGTGTCTGCGGTCAAGGCGCAGATATCGAAGTCAGCGCGTGTCCGGTGCGGCGGGCGGTATTATAGATCGGTTCGTGCGTCAGGGCGTGGCTGTTGTTGGGTAATGCAGTGAATACCACCCCCCATGGCAAACAGTTCGCGCGAATCGATCAGGATGATGTCTCGTCCGGGGTACGAGTCACGGAGTATTTCAGCCGCTCTGTCATCTCCCTTATCGGAAAAACTCGGGCATAGCACAGCGCCGTTGCAGACATAATGGTTAATGTAGCTATAGTCGACCCAGTCGCGGTTATCACGCAATGTATCGGGAGCCGGCAGTGGAACGGTCTCCAATCCGTTGTCGGCGAGTAGTGGCTGGATTTCCTCCCACAGGCCGTGATCGGGATGGCTGTGATTCAGTTGTCTGTGCAACAGCACGCGATTATCAGGTGTAAAGCAGGCGACGATGTCTACGTGGCCCTTGGTCCCATTGAGAAAATCATCCCGCCACAGCCCTCGCGGCAGCCAGATCGCCCGGGTCGTGCCCAAGGCCGCATGAATTTGCTCCGTCACATCACGCTGATCAAGGCCGGGGTTGCGGAGCGGATCGAGTTGGACGGTGGTGGTAAGTAAAACGATGCCTTCGCCATTGACGTGGATACCCCCGCCCTCATTGACCATCGCAACCCTGCGCACCGACGCACCAGTGAGCGTCGCCACATGGCCGGCGATACCATCGTCCAGGGCCCAGTCAAGCTCGGTATTCTGGCCCCAGCCATTGAAGGTCCAGTCAATGGCGGTGAGGGTTTGATCCTCGATGATAAACGTGGGGCCAATGTCTCGGAGCCATGCGTCATTGAGGGGTACAGGAATGACGGAAACCGCACTCGATAGGTATTTTCTGGCAGCCGCCACATCATCGGGGTGGCATAACATGTTGAGGGGCTCGTGCTCGCTGACGGCATTGGCCACTTTGCACCAAGCCCGCTGGACTGACTCGCGTGTCAATCCTGTCTCGGCGTAACTGTCACGGGGGAAGCCCATCCAGGTGGCGTCGTGTGGCGCCCATTCCGGGGGCATGAATCGCGAGGACATTACAGCTTGATGCCGGGTATCCCCCCATCCCGAGCGCGTCCGTCCGGTTGGCGGGGGTTTTGGCGTGCCTCAATCATTTCGCGATAGGTGTCAGGTCGGCGGGTAGCAAAAAATGGAAACAGCGTGAGCCAGTCATCGCGCTGACCAAGGTCGATGTCTGCAACCATCGCGGCCGCTTCGTCTCGTGGCGCTTCAACCAATGCGCGACCAAAGGGGTCGATCAAGCAACTGCTGCCGTAGAAAGTGATTAGGCCTTCCGCGCCGAATCGATTGGGCAGGGCGATAAAAAGCCCGTTGGCGATTGCATGGCCTGAAACAACTGTCCGCAGCAGTGGCGCGGTGTCGAATTCGGGGTGATCTGGCTCGGACCCGATTGCGGTGGGATAGCACAATAGGTCCGCACCCCCGAGCGCATAGCATCGGGCGACCTCCGGGAACCACTCGTCCCAGCAGGTGGGGTTCCCGACCCGAATATCCTGCCCATCCAGAGCCAACGTGTGGACGGGATAGGGGTCATCTGCCGGCCCCTCAGCGAAATATTCGTCTTCAAAGTAGCCCTCGGTAACCGGGATGTGTAGCTTGCGAGTGCGGCCGACGATATCGCCATTGGGTGCGACGATGACCGAGGTATTGAGACCACGTTGATCATCGGCACCGGAGCGCTCAAATAAAGAGATCTGCACAAATACGTCACAGTCGCGCGCCAGCGCTTGCGCGAGCTTCACGCTTTCGCCGGTATTGAGATCCTCGGCCGTTTCGTCGGCGGCACCGGCGGGCCGGCTGTCAGCTGGGTAGCGACTCAGCGTAAGTTCCGGCAGAAAGACCACATTCGCTCCGGCCTCTGCACAGGTGCTCACACCATCGCGCAACTGCTCACGGTGCAATTCTGGTGACTCGTACCATCGTGTCTGAACCAAGCCGACGCAGGCCATGCGCGGAGCCCGCCCGGGGATGGGGCAGGGGCTGGGAAGCGCTGCCTTGCGAATCAATTTCATAGGTATCCCTCGCTCATCGCTCACGAGCCTAGAGGTCATTGCGGCGTGGCTCAACTACCTTTTTTGGGTAGGGCAGTTTTGGGTAGGGCAGTGCTGGGTGCCGGCAGTCTCGCCTGAGTAGCCGTCAGCGTGGGCGGAATGTGGATTCAGTGGGGCTGCGCCACATTGCGCTCGTCGTTACTCGCCACCCGCTGCCAGTGGAAAATCCGCCAGTACGCGCACAGCCGCCGCATTCAAGGCTTCCTGATCGCGGATGGTGTCTTCTTTCAGCTTGGATTGTGTGACGCTCCGCCAGACGGAAGCTTTCTCATCGGGATCGATCATGTCGATGATAAACGTACCCTGCGTGTACTCGGTGACGCGAACGTCGGTCTGGTTCATGCAGTTGTAGCAGTTATACATGGCGTATCGGTTGTAGCGACTGTATCCCACTGACGCGCCATAGGATGGATTGTTGTAGGTTTTGACATCCGTTTTGTCCATCAAGTTCAGGTGCCAACTCAGGAGCAGATCGGCGTCGGCAGTTTTGTCTACGAAGACAAAACCCTTGGCCTCCAACGCACCTTTTAGTGCCGCATTGATGCGATCGCGCTGGAAGTCGGTGAGATCAGTAGGGTTATTGCCCGTGACCTCACCGCTCAGGGCATAAAAGGCTATCGTTTGTTGTTCGCTGAAGCTGTAGCCCGGCGCGAAGTCCACCACCGGTTCCGGTGGTTTGGTAGCACAGCCAGCCAAAACGAGGGTCGCCAATGATAGGAAAACAATACGGTTGAGAGTCACGGTTACGGCTCCAGAGAATGCATAAAGTGTGGACTATAGCTTAGCAGGCTCTCCCTTTGACTGGGGAGCGGTGGCGCCCGCCATTATGCGATGGAGTGAATCAGCTTGCATGGTGTTACCCGGGTACCCGGGAACCGCCTTTTACGCTACAGCGCGTCAGGCATCAGCGCGGTGCGGATCGAAGGTCAGTCGCGCAATCAGCGAGAGTCCGCTGGATGTGCCCAATATGGGTCCTGATCAACTCAGGCTGCCTCTCGAGCAGCGCGTCCCGGCGGGACTTCCAGTCCACGTAGTTTGGATTCAGCGCCTCGGCGAGCGAAGTCTCGAGCGCGTGAACCGGTTCGAGCAGCAGTTCCTTCCGCTGACGGATTGCTACCAGCCAGGGTTGCACGTCGCCCACGAAAAAGCGCGTCACAATGCGCTCGAGTGCTCGGGAGCGCTCGGTAGGTTTTCCGTAGGGACACAGCGGTGCTGCGCCCACTGACTGTGTGAGCATCTGATTGGCACGGTCAAGATCCTGCTCCACCCGATGGTAAGCCAGCAAGAGTGCGCCGCCATCGCCTGCTCTAAGGTCGCTCAGTAGTAGCTCAAACTCCCGGTTGCTGGCTTGCCAGTTGCCTCCCATCCATTGATGCGTCAGGCCCGCCAATCGAGTCAGTGAGGTGACGATCTGGGTGTTGGTTGCCTCGGGATATCCGTTGAGGCCGCGCGGGGGGTGCCAGAACTGACGCCATTCAGGCCCCATCAGAATCGCCTGATGGATTGAATAAACCGCTAAAGCCTGTCGCTCCCGACTCACCTCCATTAACTTGTCCGCTAATTCGGAGTCGCCGCGTTCAGCGAGCAATGCCGCGCAACTCGGAGTCAGGGCCATGAACTCGAGATCGAGCAAAAGCCGTTGCGAGGGGGAGGCAATGCGTCCCATCTGGGTGTTACGGCGACCCAGATTAATTTGCAATTTACAACCCGAAAGGGACAGGAAATCGATCAGATCTATTTGCCCTGAGCCCAACAAATCGGGTGGTTGATCGCGCGGCAGATCGAGCGAATTGGCGCTGGGAGCAACAGGGGGTATTTCGACCCCAGTCACCGCTGACAATCGCTTGAGGTACTCGTTCAGATCCGCCTGGCCGCCAGCGGTTTGGCTCTCGTCGCAGCCCGCTAGCCAGAAGAGCAACGCCAGCAATACATAGCGCATTGTCAGCGAGTCAGTGCGTCCCTCGCTTCCTCACGCCAGCGATGTAGGTTTTGCAATGATTCGTCAGGCGTCATTCTCGCTCCCCACTTGGCAAAGTCCAGTGCTGCCAAAAGATCGATGTCTGCAAAGGAGACATGCGCTCCGGCTAGAAAAGCACTGCGCGCCAAGGCCGCATCAAGCACGGTCAGGCTGTCCTCTAAACGCGTTTTACCCCGTTCCACCAGCTCGGGTAATTGTGCCAAATTGAGGGGTCCGGGCAGGGCGCGGTTGACATAGCTGGGGTGGGCATTGCGAAAGACATCAGCAATGGGCCCATAGACTTCGGCAAACAAACGATGGTTCCAGTTGAGCACTGTGGCGCGCTCCTCGGGCGTGCGCCCGAGTAGAGGTCGCTCGGGGTATTTCGATTCCAGATAATGGACGATCGCGATCACAGCACTCAGCACTGTGCCGTCTTCCAGCACCAAAGCGGGAACCGTAGCCTCGGGCACGATGGCTCGATAGGCCTGCCCCAGCTGCTCCTCTTTGCCAAGGTCGATTTGGGTAGTCTCAATTGCGATGCCCTTATAGTCCATGAACATTGTTAATCGAGCAGGGTTGGGTGCGGGATCAAAGGTGTAAAGATGCATGGTTGCGAGTCCAAAGTGATTCTCTGGCGAGTATAGCGAGGCCGTGGATGATGCTGGATCTGGTTTTCGATCTTTTTCGCAACCGCTATACTCCCGCCCCAATTCAAGGAGATTTCACTATGCGTCTGTTACTTATTTTGATCTTGATGGCCCCAATCGCCGCAGTGGCCCTGGATTTGACCGACAAGCAGCGCGCCGAGATCGAGGCACGCATCAAACCTTTCTCCGAGGTATGCGTGCAGGGTCAGCCCTGCGGAGGCGGCTCAGACGGTGCGGTCAGTAGTGCTCGCTCGGGTGAGGATGTCTACAACGCAGCTTGTATGGCATGTCATGCCGCGGGTATCGCCGGGGCACCCATGGTGGGCGACCAGGTTGCGTGGGCCGATCGCATCGGAAAAGGAATGGATGCGTTGTATCAGAGTGGGATCAATGGTGTGGCAGGCACTGGCATGATTGCCCGGGGCGGCTGTGCGGACTGTTCCGATGACGAGATCCGCCTGGCGGTCGATTTCATGGTTGATAGCAGCCGCTAGCTACCTCATTCACTCCGGGCGTCAATACCTGTTGGCGCCTCTCTAAACGAAAGCGCCGTTTTTAAGTGCGTTACCCCCACCGCTTCTTCGTGTTGCATATCGGCCACCGTTCTCGCAACGCGTAGCCTGCGGTGAATACTTCTGGCTGAAAGGTTTAGCGACGCTATTGCGTTGACGAGCCAGTCTTTTGTTGAGTCGTTCAATGCGCAGGCTGCTAGTAACTTGTCGCCAGACAGGGCGCGATTCAGGCATTGCTGTCGAGTGTACTGACGGGTCTGGGCTTCAGCGATGCGCTGCCTTACTTCGAGGGACGCGTGCTGAGCATTCGATTGATCCAACAGCTGCGCTGGCGAAGGTTTGTGCAGAGAGACGTGTAGGTCGATGCGATCCATGAGCGGCCCCGACACACTCTGCTGATAGCGACGAATCATATCGGGCGTGCAGCGGCAGTTGGCGTCCATCTCACCCAGAAATCCGCAGGGGCATGGATTCATAGCGGCGACCAATTGAAACCCCGCTGGATACCGGTACCGGTGCTCAGCGCGTGCCACATGGATATCGCCACTCTCCAGCGGTTGCCGCAACTGATTGAGCACGGCTCGGGGGAATTCAGCCAATTCATCCAGAAACAGCACCCCGCCATGGGCCATCGAAATTTCCCCGGGCAGCGCCTTTGCCGTTCCCCCTATGAGTGACGCAACACTGCTCGAATGATGCGGTGCGCGAAACGGCGGGCAGCAGTGGGAAGCTACCCCCGAGATGTCTTGAAGCAATCGGATTTCCTGTTGAACAGCCGGGGCTGGCGAGGGCAGAAGCCCGGGCAGGATAGACGCGGCGAGCGTCTTACCCACACCGGGCGGGCCGACCATCAACAAGTGATGGCCACCGGCTGCTGCCAACTCCAGTGCACGGCGCAGGCCCGATTGTCCGCGAAGTTGCGACAGATCCGGATAACCAACCCCATTGGTTTCTTCGACGTGAGAGCGGTCAAGCAACGGCGGCGCGCTCGATTTAAGGTGCCCGCAGAGTGTGAGTAGATCGGATGCGGCGATGAGTTGACATCCGTCAATGACTGTTAGCGAGTTAGCATTGTGGTTGGATATACCGCAGCATCGTCCCGCCTGAGTTGCCGCCAAGACAGCCGACAATGCACCCCGGAAGGAGCGGATGCTACCGTCGAGTCCGAGTTCACCAAAAAACTCTCTGTTCGCGACGCTCTCGCTGGGCAGTTGACCCGATGCCACCAGCAGGCCAAGGGCGATAGGCAGATCGTATCGCGCCCCCTGTTTGATGTGATCAGAGGGCGCCAAATTGATAGTGATGTTGTAATCCGGCCACTTTAGATGCGACGACGCGATGGCGCTTTTCACGCGACTACGCACTTCTCGAGTCGCTGTCTCTGATAAGCCAACGATCTGAAAACCCGGAAGGCCATTGCCGAGATGAACTTCAACGGTGACAGGTTGTGCGACGAGGCCGGCTTGGCTTCGCGTAGCGACAAAAGCGAGGTGCATGGATCATCCTTGATCGTTTACCGGTGCTGCAGTGGTGCGAGCGTTACTCAGTCTCCTTTGTTGGGCGCGGACTCCAGTTCGATGGTCAGTGCCTCGATCTGAGCCTCGAGTATTTCCAGTCGCTCTCGCGTGCGTTTTAGCACCGCTGCTTGCGCGTCGAACTCTTCACGGCTGACGACGTCAAGGCGCGTTAAAGCCGACTGAAGCAACGTTTTAGCATTGCGATCGAGCTGACTCAGAAACGGGTCCTCGCCGCTGGCGATACGGTCAAAAAAAGAGGAGGCTTGTAAAGTCTCCGACTGCTTTTTTGTCATCTGGTCATACCTATCTGACTCGTTGTTAGACATGGTGAGACACAACTTCGATGCAATGAGTCGCTGGCCCATACCCGTGAGCAATCTAACGCAATCCTCGGTCTACAGACACTTCAAATTGGGCCAAAACTGGTGCGCAACGTGCACCGGGATGGTGCGGCGCAGGCTTTCAACGATCCGCACCGCGATAGCATAAGACACCCAAAAACCTCCCAAATTGTTGTTTTATATAAGGTAATTATATTTTGGCCCAAGGCTGGCTCTAGTCCGCGCAGGGAGACAGTTGGTGCTTCTTGCAAAACGTGCCCATGCAGGTTCGTTCCGCCCGTCGGATGTGCCTGGGGCCAGACAGTCAATCGCCGTCTGTGTTGACGGTTTCTTCGGAGGGTGCCATGAAGTTGGTTACTGCAGTCATAAAGCCTTTCAAGTTGGACGATGTGCGTGAGGCGTTGTCCACCATGGGGGTACAAGGTATTACGGTGAGCGAAGTCAAAGGCTTCGGTCGTCAGAAAGGGCATACCGAGCTCTACCGTGGAGCGGAGTATGTCGTGGATTTCCTGCCAAAGGTCAAAATCGAAATCGCCATTGCCGACGGCATGGTTGATCAGACCATCGAGGCCATTTCTAAGGCCGCACAAACCGGCAAGATCGGGGACGGAAAGATTTTCGTGTCGAGCCTCGAACATGTCACCCGCATCCGAACCGGCGAGACCGGCGAAGAAGCGCTGTAAAACAGAGCCTTGGAGAACACTTTCATGGAAAACGATATTTTTCAGTTGCAGTACGCTCTGGACACATTTTACTTCCTCGTCTGCGGTGCCCTCGTCATGTGGATGGCTGCGGGATTTGCAATGCTCGAGGCAGGACTGGTCCGAAGCAAAAATACGGTCGAAATACTGACCAAGAACGTCGCGCTGTTTGCGGTCGCCAGTATCATGTACATGGTGGTCGGTTACAGCATCATGTACGGCGGAGATATTTTTCTCAGCACTATCACCGGTTCGGGCGTGGTAGAAGGCGGCGAGGAGAATTCTACCTACGCGCCGTCCGCTGACTTTTTCTTTCAGGTGGTGTTTGTCGCCACTGCTATGTCTATCGTGTCCGGTGCGGTGGCAGAGCGCATGAAGCTCTTCGCCTTTCTGGCGTTTTCGGTCGTCATGACAGGCTTTATATACCCGCTGGAAGGGAGCTGGACGTGGGGCGGCAATCCCGTGTTCGGGCTCTACACTCTTGGTGACCTGGGTTTCCTCGACTTTGCCGGTAGCGGCATCGTACACATGGCGGGCGCCGCTGCAGCACTGGCAGGCGTGATTCTGGTTGGGGCTCGAAAGGGCAAGTATGGTCCCAACGGCGAAGTCAACGCGATTCCTGGTGCTAATCTTCCTTTGGCCACGTTGGGAACCTTTATTCTGTGGTTGGGATGGTTCGGCTTCAACGGTGGTTCTGTGTTGGCGACCGCCTCTGTTGACTCGGCTAATGCGGTCGCAGTGGTCTTCATGAACACGAACCTTGCCGCAGCTGGCGGTTGCATTGCAGCGCTGCTGGTGGCCAAGGCACTCTTTGGCAAGGCTGACCTCACAATGGCCTTGAACGGATGCCTGGCCGGCTTGGTGGCGATCACCGCTGGGCCTGATACGCCATCTGCGCTTCAGGCCACAATTTTCGGCGCCTTGGGTGGTCTGCTGGTGGTGTTCTCTATCACCACGCTAGACAAGTTAAAAATCGACGATCCCGTGGGTGCCATCTCTGTGCACGGCGTTGTGGGATTGCTCGGACTGCTGCTTGTCCCGGTTACCAACGGTGACGCAAGCTTCTCCGGCCAGATCATTGGCGCGCTCACTATCTTCGGCTGGGTATTTATCGCTTCGCTGGTGACATTCTATGTGATCAAGATGGTGCTGGGACTCCGCGTTTCGGAGGAAGAGGAGTACGAAGGTTCCGACTTGAGCGAATGCGGCATGGAGGCTTATCCAGAGTTCTCCGCAACCCGTTAAACACCCTGTCCTCTCATGGCAGTTTGGGCCCTCCGGGGCCCTTTTTTTGTCTGGGGAAAATCAGCTGGGAAACGATTCTGCCGAAACGCTACTATGCGAGGCGCGATGTGGCGCCTG
>JAYOEE010000051.1:9027-15942 GCA_038106565.1 Halieaceae bacterium | reverse complement strand
ACGATGTGCTGCTTGTCTTCGTTCGAGAGATGCGCGGCTTGGGACTGCATGATGCCCTCGGTAATGGACCGGTACAGCACTTGGGGCGACATCAGTTCCAACCACGTAGTGTGGGGCGCTTTATATACTTGCGCTTCATGGCAGCCGGCGCAGTGCTCCATGTACAGCGGCTTGCCGGGTAGCGCATCCCGATCGCCAAGGTCGCCCACCCAAGCATATTGCTCGTCCATCGATCCGAGTGTGGCGGGTTCCTCCGCTTGCTCGGTAATCTCCTCAGCGGCCTGCTCACCCTGACATCCGAGCATCACCACGGTTGCCAGCAAGGCTAGCCATCGTCCCAATTTATTCCCCAGTTGGCTCTTCATCATGTTGACGCCCCGTTATTGCTATTCAGGAAATCATAAAGGCTTAGGGACGGGATTGGTACGGACATTTCAGATGACGGGCACGCTGGTTTACACCTGGAAAGCTCGTTAAGGTGTCGTCGGGATTAGCGGTTTTCGTTTGGCAACACGTTGGAGGACAGGGGGTATGGCGCGTGAGAATCTCTGGTTAGTAAAGTGCATGGACCGAGACGGCGACGATGTGAATGATTTGCGCGAGGAGCATATGCCAGGCCACCTCGCCCATATTGAGGCAATCGTTGACCATATTGCGATGGCCGGGCCACTCAAAGATCCCTCTGGTGAGAGGATTGTGGGAAGTATGCTTGCCTATCGGACCGATGATCTCGAGCAGGCCAAGGCGTGGTTAGAGGGAGACCCCTATGCGCGTTGCGGCATTTGGGGGTCGATAGAGTGGTCGCGACTCGTGTTGGCTGCGGGCACTTTGGCGGGTGGGGTAACTTGGTGACCTGAGTCTAGGGGGTGGTCCCTGAAGTGGTCCTCCCGTGAAGGCATACCCTCTGTTTGGACGCGCTGGCTCTACATGTGGCTGGGCGCGTCGCCTTGGCCGTTTACCAATTTCGGCGCCCAAGCCACGTGATCCCCAAGATGCTCGCTAGCAGTAGGATGATGTGAGGGAAAGCGGGTACCGGCAGAGGGATATCGCTGAGCGCTGTAGTGAATAAAATCCATGCCTGATCCGATGCTGTCACACCGCTGCGGTTGGAGGGAGCCGTGCCAGCGGGTTGGGCTGATACCGTCACCACGTTGTTATGCACACGCGGCCTGACATTCGGGACCACTGCTTTTTGGAAGGTGCACTGAGCGGTTTTCCCCGCATTGACCGTGACCGGCACTGTGCAGGTACCGATGCCATTGAGATCGCCGTAGACCGAATCAGTCAGGTCGGTCACCTCAACGTCAAACGTATTTTCATTTTTAATCTCGACAGCAAATGTGACCGCTGTCCCGGGATCCACAAGGTTCTGTGATGGCGTCTTGGATACGGTCACCAGCATGGGCACTTCGGTGAATTGCACTGCCGCCGCATCAAAGCCCAGTACCGATTCGCCAGTACCGTTGCCTCTGCCGTAGGCAGTGATGGTATCTCGCTCAATCTCGCCCGCCGCCCCAGACAGGTTTTTGGTGAAGGCGCAGCTGTAGGAGCTACCTGCCTCGATTTCCAGAGGGTTGGAGGTGCTGATGGTGGCGCACGTGCCGACGCCGCTGAGGTCGCCATGGATATCGTCGACCAGCTCCTCAACGTTGATAGATTCGCTGGCGGAGGCATTGATAATCTCCGCCGTAAACGTGACGTCGCCGCCCGTGACAGGCACTCGGTCGGGTTGCGCGATCTTCACTACTTCAAGCACGGGGGATGGCTGGATTTCGGAGGCTTCCGGGATCAGCTGCACCTCGGCGGTCGCAATGACGGACACGGCCGAGCCGTCGTCTGCCGTGCCCGACGCGGTGACGGTGTCCGGATAGTATGTGATCTCGGTGGGCACGGGTTCAGAGAGTTCAGGTACTGACCCACTGAAAGTGCATTCGATCGACGTGCCAGAAGTCAGGGTCAACGATAGCGGGTCAGTGATCGCTATCGCGCCACAGTTCAGGCCCAGATTGGTCACATCGCCGTGATAATTGTCGACCAGACTGCTGACGGTGACCGACTTGGCCAGTGAATGATTTTCGATCACCAACTCGTAGGTCACGTTGGTCCTCCCGCTGATAACAGAAGTGCGGGGTAGTTTTTTCATCGAGAGAGCAACCGGGGTGTCGCGCAAGTTGACGACCGCCGTGTCGGTCGCGGTCACCTCGTCACCACCGTCTGGCACAACTGCAGTTGCGTTAACGGTATTGACAATGGAGCTTGGGTAGCGGCCGGTGACCTGCAGGGTATAGCCACAGCTATAAGAAAGCCCTTTGGCGATGTCTTGGGGTAGTGAACAGCTGCCTACGCCATTGAGGGTGCCATCCCCGCCCGTTTGACTGTCGTCCAGCGCCGTCAGTCGCAGATCAGTCTCCCCGTCGTTCCAGACTTCTACTTGATAAACCACCGGGCCGCCTGGTTCATTCACAGAGTGTGGTGAGGCCGTCTTGATGACCCTGATGTCGGGCTGCGGCGGTTCGCTGGCTGCGATGAACAGCACCCTGGCGTCGTCTGCAGCCGTGACTGACTCACCCAGATCATCAACAGCAGTCGCGGTCACAGTATTTTCGTGAATGTCACCCGGATTGCCTGAAAGCGTTTTTCGGAACTCGCAGCGGTAACTCTCGCCAGCGGACAACCTGGCACCAGTCTTGCAGTTACCTTGTCCCGCCAGATTACCGAATCGGTTGTCAACGAGTGAAGTAATGACAAGCTCGTCGGTCCGGTCTGATTCATTGAAGACTTCTACTTCAAAGTCCACTTCACCCGAGTTTCCTCTCACGAAGCGAGGGTTCGCCGTCTTGTAGACCTCTATCTCTGCAGATGGCTCCACGATGATGGTGTCGATATCGTAGCTTTCCACCTCGCGACAAGCCGAGCTCTGTCGGGGGAAGTAGCTGGTTTCGTCTGTTGGGGCGCTACAAAGATCCTGATTGGCGTTGTTGTGCCAAGCCACGGCGATCGGGATATCGAGCTTGCCGTTGCCATTGGTATCCTGACACAGCACGCTGGAGGCTTGAAATTCGTAATAGGTCTGCTCCGAATCCAGCACGTCGCCGCAGCTGTCGTTATTCATGAGCCGGTAGGGGCCAGCCCCCGACAGCAAATCGATTTGATTTGAGTCGGTGGTTGCGGGTTGGAGACCGGTAAAGGTGCACTGGTTGCCTCCAATGGCAGGCTCTCCGTGCTCGCCGATCCAAATTCCCACGTTATAGCGCTGCGCGGCATTGCGAATCTTGCCAGATCCAAGCGTGATACCAATATTGAGATTGATCTCCTCTCCGGCGTTGCAATGCGTTCTGTCCGGTTCTATGGAAACCGCCTGAAAGGAGAGGGCATTAGAGGTGCAATGATTGCCGCCATTGAATTCAGGTACACAGGCTACATCGTACATTGGCAGGTCAGAGGCGGCTGAGTACTCGGCGTTGAATATCACAGCGCAAGTGAGAATCAGAAGCTGAGTGACGGTTCGTTGCATAGGGCGGATTCTCTTTGAATGCCATCGTCGATAGCGCGAGTTTACCTAAGGGCTGTTCAGAGTAGACTCGCAAAAAGTGTCAACGCGGCAGGAGGGGATTTATGACAAGCGGCTCGATAGCGACAGATTTAGACGGCAGAACAGCGTTGGTCACAGGGGCCAGTTCGGGGATCGGCGCAGCGGTCGCCGAGGCATTGGCGGCAAATGGCGCTTCTGTCTGGGTCAACCATCCTGACGCATCGACGGCGGATGCCGCACAGATTGTGGTGCAGACGATTCGCGATGCCGGAGGCGTGGCCGAGGCTGTGCAGGCGGATGTGAGTTGCGAGGCCGAGGTACTGGAGATGTTCGAGGTGCTGGATGCGGCGCGGTTGGATATTTTGGTGAACAACGCCGGTATTGCCCATTCCAGTCCGATAGAAGCGCTGGACGTCGCAGATTTCGACCGATTGATCGGGGTTCATTTGCGAGGCACTTTCCTGTGTACCCGCTCTGCGCTGCGGAAAATGTATGCTCAGAACAGCGGCAGGATTATCAATACGGCGTCACAACTTGCCTATATCGGTGCGCCGGGTTTTGCTCATTACACCGCAGCCAAGGGAGCGATACTCTCCTTCACGCGAAGCCTCGCGTTGGAGATCGGGGATCGGCCCATCACTGCCAATTGTGTGGCGCCCGGGGCGACGATGACTCCCATTTTGGCCGATGTGCCGGAGGATATCCTTGAGGGTATTCGCCAGAACATCCCTGCGGGCCGTATCGCGGAGGTGCAGGACATCGTAGGGGCCTACCTCTTTCTAGCCAGCGATGCGGCGGGCCATTTTAGGGGACAATGTCTCAGCCCCAATGGCGGCGATGCTTTCCTCTGAGCGCGTGAGCGGTCTGTCGCCTCACGCGACATGTGGCCGTTTGCGACACTATTTTTGCTGAAATTGATCGCTAAACTGCATTGCAATCCCATTCAAAAAAGCTGAATATATATACAGTACTTTGATGGATGGCGGTTTTTCCAGATAAAACGTTAGGCCTGCACACCCCGGCCTGTCAGGAGCCGGTAGTGTCCGGCACAAACTGAATAATGAAGGAGCAAGACATGGATCCGAACAAGCAAAAAGCACTGGATGCGGCGCTGTCTCAGATTGAGCGTCAATTTGGTAAGGGGACAGTCATGCGTATGGGGGACCAGGAGCGGGTCGCCATACCGTCCATATCGACAGGGTCACTGGGTCTTGATATTGCGCTGGGTATTGGCGGGTTGCCAAAGGGCCGCATCGTTGAGATCTACGGGCCAGAATCTTCAGGCAAGACCACCTTGACCCTACAGGTCATTGCAGAAGCCCAGAAAGCGGGCGGAACCGCCGCATTTATCGACGCCGAGCATGCATTGGACCCGCAATACGCCGATAAGCTGGGTGTTCAGGTGGATGACCTGATTGTGTCGCAGCCAGACACGGGCGAGCAGGCTCTGGAGGTTGCTGAAATGTTGGTGCGCTCGGGCGCGGTAGACGTTCTGGTAGTGGACTCGGTAGCAGCGCTCACTCCGAAAGCCGAGATCGAGGGCGAGATGGGCGATTCCCACGTTGGCCTGCAGGCGCGCCTTTTAAGTCAGGCCATGCGTAAGCTGACGGGCGCCATCAAGCAAACCAATTGTTTGGTCATCTTTATCAACCAGATTCGCATGAAGATTGGTGTGATGTTCGGTAGCCCCGAAACGACGACTGGGGGTAACGCATTAAAGTTTTACTCCTCGGTTCGTCTTGATATTCGCCGTATCGGCGCCGTCAAAGAAGGCGACGAGGTGGTTGGCAACGAAACCCGCGTAAAAGTAGTCAAGAACAAGGTGTCACCACCGTTCAGGCAAGCTGAATTTCAAATTATGTATGGCTCGGGGATCTATCACATGGGCGAGGTGATTGATTGGGGCGTCAAGTTGAACCTGATCGACAAGTCCGGAGCCTGGTATGCCTACAAGGGCGACAAGATCGGACAGGGTAAGGCTAACGCCTCCAAGTTTCTTGAAGAAAACGCCTCGCTCGCAAAAGAAATTGAGGATCAGATCCGGCATCAGATGATGGGTGTGCCTCTGGCCGCGGTCGATAACGAAAAACCTGAGTCTCCGGCTGAAGACCTGCCCGATATTGGAGGCGTGGCCGAGTCTTCCTGAGTCGATTGCGGGCAAGCGTGTCAGGCGCCTCTCAGCAATCTGCCAGTCTGACGAGCGGCGAGCTTCGGCTTGCCGCCATGGACTTACTCGCGCGTCGCGAGCATGGTTCGCAAGAGCTTGAAAGCAAGTTGCGCAAGCGGTTTCGCGCGCGCGAGTTCGACGGTGGCATGTTGCGTGATGTGATCGATCAACTGATGGTTGACGGTCTGCTTAGTGATGAGCGATTCGCGGCGTCGAAAGCCCGCCAGCTCGCCGGCCGCGGGTACGGCCCGGCTCGGATTCGCAGGGAGCTGGCGCAGCTGAGTGTTGACCATTTGCTGAGTCACTCCATGGAAGAGGCGTTTGAATCTGAGATTGATTGGGCAGCCCAAGCCGCCGCTGCTTATCAAAAGAAATATCACGGGCAGGCCATCGAGGGAGGCTGGGCCGAGCGGCAGAGAGAGCGAGGTCGAAGACTTCGGTTTTTACAGTATCGAGGGTTCGATGCTGATATCAGTCAGCAGTTGGTCAGCGCCGACGACCGAGGGGACGCCGTCGAATAGGGCATGATGACGGGCTCGAAAGCACGAGAGGACGGCCGCTTATCTACCCGGGTTGCCAGTGCAGAGCGCCATGGCTATGGGGTAGCCATAACCTGTTGTCGCCAAAGCGCTTGGGCTTCGTCTGCCTTGGCTTTAACGACCGCCGCATTTTCCGGCCCCATTCTTAGAACCTGCTTCTGTATAGGAGCAAGCCCTTCGATCGATGGGTCCTCATAGACCCATACCGCTTCTTTCTTGATCAATCTAGCCTCGGTCGTGTCGACAGAAGGCGTGCTCGCGATAAGGTCTAGTGCGATCACTACCGCGAAATCGAAGTCCTCGGGTGGCTCTCCGTAATAGGACCACGCCTCTCTGAAGAGTGGAAGAAAAGGCTGTAGGGATAACAATATGGTGCTCAAATCCAAGCTCTCTAGCCACTGCGCCAGTACGTCATAGCGAGCAAACCCGCTAGCATCGGCGACTACCTGTGTCCCGTCATCGGATATGGAAAAAGGCTTTGCCGGTCTGGCTACAGGCAGTAACTTGTAGGGGACATCGCCTTTTGAAGTGAGGTAGATCAGGCTCGCGCTACGTTCGATGATGTTGCTGGGTATCAGATACTGTTGACCGATTGTGCCCATGGGAATGTCTCCGAGGGCATCGCGAACGGGGTCGTCACTCTCTTCGAGCATGGGTAACGGGTTCTCGATAGGTTC
>JAYOEE010000051.1:0-8927 GCA_038106565.1 Halieaceae bacterium | reverse complement strand
GGGTGTGAGGCCCTAATGTACCGATGAAAAACCCTCAGGCTCCATACTTTTCGCGCAAGAACCGTGCTGCAGCGGTCATATTGCACAGTTTCTGTAGCGACGCGTCACGAGGTAAGTACTTCATGCCGCAGTCTGGCGCCAGCACCACTCGCTCTCGATCAATGTGCGGTAACGCTTTTTCGACCCGATTCACGATGGTGTCGACCGATTCGACCTCTGGGGAAGAGAGGTCGATGACCCCCAGCAGGATGGTCTGATCCGGTAACGAGGACAAGACGCTGCAGTCGAGGTCAGACTGGGCCGTTTCGATCGATATTTGGTGGCAGCAGGCGTCGCGGAGCTGTGGCAGAAACGAATAACCTTCTGGCCTTTCATGAATCAGCGCTGCATAGCCAAAGCAAATATGCACGCAGGTAGTGCCCGACACGTCTCTCAGGGCGTGATTGAGCGCCTCGATTCCGAATGCCTCCGCCGCTTCGGGGCGAGCCTGCATATAGGGTTCATCAAGCTGCACAATATCTGCGCCTGCGGCAAACAGATCCAGTACCTCTTCTCTAACTGCTTCGGCGTAACCCAGCGCGGCTTCCCTGGCGCTCGGATAAAAATCGTTTTGGGCCTGCTGTGCCATGGTGAAGGGGCCCGGCACGGTGAATTTAATGGGCTTGTCTGTCAGGCGTTTCAGCGCCTTGACTTCCTCAACGCTGATGGCGCCCCGGCGTTTGATAGGACCCGTTATTCGGGGCACCGGCACTGGTTCACCACTCCTATCCAGTGCTTCACCGGGGTTATCAATGTCTACCCCTTCAAGCGCGGTGGCGAAGTGGTTTGAGTAGCTCTCCCTGCATGCCTCACCGTCGGTAATGATGTCGAGCCCGGCCTCCAACTGATCGTTCACAGCAAGGCGGACTGCGTCCTCAAATGCTTCGTCAAGGTGCTCTGACCCCACGCGCCATAGCTCTGTTGCGCGGGTTCTTGGCGGGAAACGGCCCTTGAGCTTGGCTTTATCTATGAGCCAGTCCGGTTGCGGGTAACTGCCGACTAGTGAGGTGGGAAAAAGGGGAAGCGTCGCCAAGATATGCTCTCCAGCTGTATTAAAAGGAGAGTGTACCTTGTTCCCTGAAAACAGGGAGCAACGCTGGCGCTTAATGTATCACCGAGCTATCAGGCGACGGCCTTGGTTGCCTTGGAGTAATCCACGAGTTTTGACTTGTAGGTTTCTCTCGGCAGCGTGCCGTGAGCCACCAAACAGACGTCTGCGGTGACGAGCAGGCGATCTTTGATTGCGTGCTTGATTCGATTGCTCAGTTCTGGGTTTTCAGCGGATGCGCCAGGAGCTACCTCGATTACGACGGGTAACGGTGGGTCCTGCAGGACGCCCACTGCATTAGGCTGTATGTTGAACATGCCAGAGGTTTCGGCACTGAAATCCTCCAGCACATTGCGTACTGCCGTAGGAAACAGGTTTACCCCGCGAACGATTAGCATGTCGTCAGTGCGCCCGACGCACCTGATGCGAGGGCCCGTTCTCCCGGTGGGATTGTCTTGCATGGTCACTACAACATGGTCTCTGCTTCTGAACCGAAACATGGGCATCGCTTCTCTTCTCAAGGCGGTATAGACCAGCTCGCCCTGTGCACCATCTTCCCAAGGGACCGTCTTGCCCGATTCGGGATCGATCAGTTCAACATGAACAGCTTCCCTGGCCATGAAGTGCATACCTTGCTCATCTGCGTCTTCTGCCCAGACAGAGAGCGAGATGTCTCCAATGCCCATAGACTCTCTGATAGTGCAGCCGAATGCGTCGCGTATCGTTGCTCGGATCAGTGGGTCACCACCCCCGGGCTCGCCTGCGGTGATCATATTGCGTAGACCCAGCGTTCGCGTGTCGATATTTCTCTCTCGGCACCAGTCGATTAGATACAAACCGTAGGAGGGCGTGCAGCTGACCCCCGTAGCGCCAAGTCGCTGTATTGCAGTGACCATGCGTTCGGTATTACCTGTGCCAACAGGAATGACGTTGGCACCGATCTTGTCGAAGCCGTAATAAACCGCTCCCGCTACAAAGGGACCTGCGTTGAAACCCACTACCAAGCGTTGACCTGGCTTGAATCCTGCTGCCGTATACCCTCTGGCTACGTTGGTCGCATACATTTCCAGATCGGCTTCAGTCAGACCCAGATAGCAGGGAACGCCAGTTGTGCCGCTGGTGCTATAAACCCGCCGGAGATCATCGCTAGATGCTGCGACGTGATTGCCGAATGGTGGATATTCAGCCTGAGAACGCCTGATCTCATCTTTTTCCGTGAAGGGTAGGGCGGCAATATCATCGAGCTCGCCGACCTGCTCTGGACTGTTAAAGCCTGCCTCGGCGAATTTTTTCTGGTAGAACTCTGAGTGCGCGAAGAGATACTTCACCTGCTCAAGATACCGGGCTCGGTCCAGTGCAAACTGCTCTGCTACCGGCCGTGTTTCTACGGCCGGATCAAAGATGTTGTGATCGATCATTACTGTTTCCAGCGAACGGCGGCTCGAGCTACCCGAGCTCCGAAGAGCTTGGCAGTCTCACGATCCGATTCGGGTGGCGCGACGTCCCCGCCTTGATCAACGTTAGCCTGCGACATACAGCCTATCGAAGCACCCAACCGGTTGGCATCCGCCTCGGAACCCCCGGAGTGATTGTTGCCCGGCATTTGACCCAGCCCCACCCAGGCCATCCCGTGCTGCATGGCAAACGTGAAAAACTCGATCAACGTATTCTGCTTGTCGCCATTCATTGAGCCGGAGTTGGTAAACCCCGCCCCGAGCTTGTTGGCCCATTTTTGCTCCATCCAGCGGGTGGAGGTGGCTTCCATGAACCCCTTGAACACGGCGGACGCCGAGCCCATGTAGGTGGGCGCGCCAAATATCATCGCGTCGGTCGCATCGAGTTGAGCTAACGCCTCTGACTCGGGCGAGGTGATATCACCAGCTGAGATGATGGTGACCTCTACGCCATCAATACTGCTGGCCCCTTCGGCAACGGCCTGCGCGATGACCTCGGTGTGGCCGTACCCGGAGTGGTACACCACTGCAATAGATGTAGACATCAGATTTCCTTGTCGCTTAACGATGAAACTGTTCGTTATTGGGTGTGTGATCTCCGCCCAGCCACTTGCTCAAGTCGGCGTGAGCAGAAGCGGCCTTGTCGGCGTTGATCTGCTCGACATCCTCATGGTCAACTGTCCACTCCATCAGTAAGCCCGACGGATCAAAGCAATAGAGCGACCAGCAGTAGCCATGATTTAGCGGGTAGGCCTGTCCGCTTTCGAAGTATCCGGCGGCTTCAAGGCGATCCTTGATCGCGTCTTGCGTGGACTGGTCCACTTTAAACGCCAGGTGCCTGAAGCCGCTGGGCTGCAGCTCTGGGCCAAACTCTGCGGCGTCCTCCGCATCGGCGAACTGGAAGAACGCCAAGCAGGATCCGTCGCCTACATCGAAGAAGCAGTGGGCATAGGTTCTGACCTTGCCAAACAGATCAGTGCGTTCGGCCCACGTTGCTACCAGTTTGTAGCCAATGATCTCTTCGTAGAACTGACGCATCTCTTCGAGGTCATTGCAGACATAAGCGTTGTGATGCAACTTGCTCTTGATTTGTGCGATGGCATTCATTCGTGACGCTCCCTTGAGTCTGAAGTTAGAACCACTTAGTCAGTTCGATTCCGTAACGGACGCCTTGTGCTGGCCAGAGGAAATTCCACTGTGGCTTGACACCCGGAATCCCGAGGATGAAGGCTGCGTCAGGGCCCGGTGAGTATTCCGTGTTGTACTCCTCATCGGTCGCGTTTTTTACCCACACTGTGACTGCCCAGTTGTCCATAGATTCCACACCCGCTCGCAGATCCACCAGATCGACCGCACTGCGCGAAGAATAGTTGTTGGGTTCCCACCAGGTCTCTCCAAGATGCTGCCAGTCAGCTCTCGCGAATACCTCAAGACCGTTGCTCCCCACCGGTGCTCTGAACTGAAGTCCAACGTTACCGGTGACTTCGCTCACGAGGGGTGCCTGATTACCCAGCCAGTCGTCTGTCGGTGCCTCGGTAATCTCGCTGTCGGTCAGGCCCAGGCCGAAGTTAAGCGTAAAGTACTCACCCAGCAGCGCTGTGCCTTCGACCTCCAAACCGGTGTACTCCGCTTCCGGCACGCTGCCCAAATTCTGAGTGTTGGTGCCGGGGTCATAGAAAAAGAAGTAAGCGCCTTCCAGCTCATTGAAAAAGAGCGCTGCAGACAGTCTCAAGCGGCCATCCAGCAGGTCGCCCTTGGCACCAATTTCGAAATTGGTTGAGATCTGCTCATCAAAAATGTCGTTAATGCCCGGGTAGAAGATCGCGGTGCCCACGCCGGTTTGGTTGAACCCGCCGCTTCGGAAGCCTCGACTAATATCGCCATAGACGACCCAGTCGTCCGAGGGGCGCCATCTCAAGGTCGCCTTGGGCTGCCAGGCATCCCAGCTCTCTTTGCGACGATCTCCGTAGACAATGCCCAGTCCCGTGGTGTCATACAGGGGCGGGGTAAGCGCCGTATTTTCACGCTCGTCGTGATCGTATCGAGCGGCCAGGCTCAGCTCCACGTCGTCGGTTAAATCAAACGCGACCTGACCGAAAACAGCCCATGCGAAGTTGTCCTGCTCATCAGCCAGTATGCCGAGTTGTGGGCTGGGGTCTGCCGGATTCACAAACACTGAATCCCGAAACGTTTTTTCAACATTAAATACACCCAGGCCTCGGTCTATCTGAGAGCCAGTAGAAATATATCGGTCAGTTGCGATGAAGTAAGCGCCAGCGATCCACTGGGGCCCCGAGTCACTGTTACCGGTGAGGCGAATTTCCTGGCTGACAGATTCGACTTCGAGGTACTGATTCTGTGACAGATCGGTGTATTCATCTCCCGTCAGGAACTTGATGAATCCGCCGAAGGGGTCGTTGTTGAAATAGTTGTAAGGATGCTCACGAGGTAAGAAATTGAACTGGTCGCCGCTTGAGATCTCCTCGAGATCGTCATATGCAGTCACGCCGCTCAACGTGGCAAAGCCGAGGTCGTAGTCGAACTTGAAGCTCGCGCTGAGAAACTCGCGTTGGTTGTACCCGGGATTATTGACTTGTACGGGGATGTCCGTGTCGTCGGCCTCGACATCAATCACGAAGTAAAAGGCCTGCGTTTCAAGCTTGGAGTAACTAACACGGAAATCCGTCGTTAAGCGATCGCTAACGTCCCAGTTGAGTCGGGCACGCATAGAGGTGTCTTCATAGGGATCCGCCTCCTCACCGAGGTACTTGTTATCAATGTAGCCATCGTTGTCCATGTAGCTACCCGCAAGGCGGTATTTAACCGATCCGTCCTCTGAGAGTGGGCCGCCCACGTACCCCTTCACACTCCAGCCTGGAGCGGATTCTGCGCCGACCCTGATTTCACCCTCGTGCTCATCTCCCGGCGATTTGGTAGTGATGGTGATCGCGCCGCCGATTGCATTACGACCGTAGATTGCACCCTGTGGACCGCGCAATACCTCTACTTGTTCGATGTCAAAGAGCTGCTGATTAAGCTGAGATGGGTTAGATAGCAGTACGCCATCGATCACTACTGCGGCCGCTAGTTCGGAGTTTCGAGCCGAGGAGATGCCTCGAATGTTCAGGAATGAATTTCCGGTACTCTGTGTTTGCACCAAAGTCACGTTCGGGGTGAGGTCCACAAAGTCCTGTGGGGTCTGGATGCCGGTTGATCGAATATCTGATTCGGTAAAGGCTTTAACGGATACCGGACTTTCTGCAAGTGTCTCAGACCGCATCCTCGCGGTTACAACCACTTCTTCCAAAGTAGCTTGCGAAACGGCTTCGGTAGCGGCCAAGGTGGCCACAACGGCTGCTATGACGCGTTGACTGTGATTAAACATCGTTAAGTGTCCTCTCAAAATTCAGCTATTCGTTGTATTTTCGTTATTCGAAAAAAGTTTCAGATTTCGAAGTTAGGGATTGTACTGTAAAGTGCCCCGCTCAGATCAACCCGGGGTGCTTAAAAATGTTCGGGAAGCGAGCGCTCTTTCAATCATGGGAGGTGATGTGCAATGACTGACCAATCTGTGCAGCAGGCGACAACTGAAATATGCGGATTCGATGCAGACACCATACTGCTCAGAGGCCAAAACCTGGTCGAGGATGTGATAGGCAGCCACACGCTCACCAGCGCATTTTTATTGCAGGCTTTGGGAAAGCCCCCAACCGAAGAGCAGATCGCGTTGCTCGATATCGTGCTGGTTACCATCATGGAGCATGGCATGGTGCCCAGCGTTGTCGCCTCACGACTCACGTTACACGGCGCGCCGGAGTCTCTTCAGGGGGCAGTTGCAGCGGGGCTCCTCGGCGTGGGAGATCGTTACGCAGGCACTGCCGCCCAATGTGGTGAGGTGTTGTCGGGAATACTGGAGGCAGACGATCAGGCCGTCGCTGCTGCTGCATTGGTAAAAGAGTACCGAGGCCGCCGACAGCCTGTCCCCGGTTTTGGACATCCGATTCACACCGGGAAAGATCCACGGGTGGCGAAACTACTGAGTTACATCTCCGAGGATGGGCCGGCCTATCGCGCAGCGAAGGCCCTGGAAGTAGCGCTATCTGAGGCGCTGGGTCGACCTTTGGTCATGAATGTGAGTACTGCGCTTGCCGTGCTGATGTTCGAAGTAGGGCTGCCGGTGAAAGTGATGCGCGGTGTGATACTCATTGCTCGATGCGCGGGCTTGGTCGGACATCTTCTGGAAGAAATGGAGCGTCCAGTGGGCGACGCGCTTTGGCGAGGCGCGGAGGGCGCTGTCACCTATCACCATGACTGACTCCCAATCCGGTTGCCCCGTCTCGCTCACATTGCTCGACGGCAACTCGCTGGACCTGTTCATCTTCGAGGAAGGAGAACCCTCGGCGACGCTACTGTGTGTCCATGGGTGGACACTCGATCATCGATCGTTCACTCCCCAGTTGCCTCTGTCAGGGCAAGGCATCAGGCTCGTGTTGTTTGACCGAAGGGGCTTTGGCAACAATCACCATGCTCCGGGGCTGGATTTTGAAATGGACGACCTCGACGCGATCATCGGATCTCTCGGCGGACCGATTTATGGATTCGGCGTATCCCAGGGGGCGCGATTATTATTGCGCTACGCCGCGCGCAAGCCTGCTGCATTTTCCGGTTTGATTCTGCAGGGTGGTTTGGTGGATGGATTACCTGTAGACGAAGAGCTGCCCTTTGAGCGCTATGCCGCATTGTTGCGGAGCGGAGAGCGCTCTGAGTTTGTCGCCGCATGGCTTGATCATCCCCTAATGCGATCGGGGGTTCCAATTGATCAGCAAGACGCTGTGGCGGCGCTCGTCAGTGGCTATGAGGGGCGCGATTTGCTTGCGGGAGTATGCAGGCCAACACCGATGGATCTCAGCGCCGCATTGCCAGGCTTGGATATTCCTATGCTGGTCATCGAAGCCGAGCATGAATCTGCTTCGCGGCGCCGTCACGGGCGTTTTTTGGTCGAGTTCTGCGGTGCGGATCATCTGGCTATGCCGGGTGGCCACCTCTGTCATTTTACGCACCCGCAGGTTTTTAATGAGGGGGTGTTGAACTGGTTTGCTCGGTTAGGCCATCGAGCGAATCGCAGCCAATAACGCCGGCGCGCTTTTCAATCGGCTACTGATCTTGCTGGCGGCAGCCTGAACCGCAGCAAGTCGCTCCTCAACGAATTGATCCATGTCGACACTGCTTGTGGTAGCCGAGTTATTTACCGCGCCCACTACGCCGTACCCGGGCACCGTCACAGGAACGGCCAGCGAGGTGATGCCGTACTCCAATTCGTCGCTGATCATCGCAAATCCCTGGCTACGGGCCTTTAGGATAGCGTCAAACAAGGCATCCGGTTTCGTGGTGGTTTTATCTGTCATAGCGCTGACAGGATATTGGGCGATGAACTGGCGAATTTCGTGGTCTTGCCAAGTGGACAATATACAGCGCCCGGTGGATGTCACCAGCGCGGGGAATCGGGTTCCTGTATTGGCTTGCAGACGAATAACCCGCTGAGTGGAGATATGCGTGACGTACAGCACGTCGCCCCCTGAGAGCAGTGTGAAGGATGCGCTGTGTTCCGTTTGAGTGCGAAGGTCCTGAAGCGCAGGCCTGATAACGTGATCGAGATCAAACGTCTCATTAAACAGGTTGGCAAAGACCAGTACCTCCGGACGTAGCGTAAATCGACCATCCGTTTTTCCGATATAACCCAGATCACACAATGTAAGCAGACAGCGGCGGGCCACGGCAGGATTGAGCCCGGTTCGTTTCGCAACCTCAGACAACGTCATACTGGGGTTGTCGCGTGAAAAACTCGTCAGAACATTGAGTCCCTTAACCAGAGTGGTCAGGTGTTCCGAGGAGTGTTCATTAGCCATCAAAGTGATTTCTTTGCCGAGGGTTCATCTGCAGGGTAGCTGATGCTGCGGAGGGTGACGAGCACTGTCGACGCATGTCACAGGTTTCGTGGCGCAAGGTCTAATTGAGCGGGAGCAAATCGAATGCCTGCTGGCGGTGTGGCATACGTATCGAGACCCGATATGGTCACTAGGTTAAGCTTGCTCAGATCTATCCCTCCATCCACCCGTTCCGCGAAACAGGGAAACTCGAGATACGCTACCTCTCCAATCAGGATGTGAGTTCCATTGATGTTCATAGGGAGATGCTCACGCAAAATGCAGCCGATTTGGAGGCCCGCATCCGCCACAAACGGTGCTTGGAAGTCTGCCTTGCGCTCGGGCTTGAAGTGGCATGCCTCAAACTCCGACACGGTTTTGGGGTAGGGTGCAGAGGTCTGGTGTGCCATCGCCGCCTGGTCAATGGAGAAGCTGTTCAGGGTCCAACATTCACTTGCGAGC
>JAYOEE010000008.1:37074-64087 GCA_038106565.1 Halieaceae bacterium | reverse complement strand
ATGGGGCTTACCTCGGTTTGGCCGTAACCGATCAAAATATCCTTCATGTGCATCTCGGAAATCAGCCGCCGCATGACCTCTACCGGGCAGGGCGCGCCCGCCATGATCCCCGTGCGCAGACTCGACATATCGAACGAGGAAAACTCAGGGTGGTCGAGCTCCATGATGAACATCGTCGGCACCCCATGAAGCGCAGTGCAGCGCTCCTCCTGCACCGTCTTGAGGGTATCGAGTGGGTCAAACGCCTCACCCGGAAACACCATCGTCGAACCGTGGGCGACGCAGGCCAGCACCGATAGCACCATGCCAAAACAATGGTAGAGCGGCACGGGAATACACAATCTATCCTGCGGGCTTAGGCCCATCGCCGCGCCCGTGAGATAGCCGTTATTGAGAATATTGCAGTGCGACAGCGTTGCGCCCTTGGGGTTACCCGTGGTGCCACTGGTAAATTGGATATTAATGGCGTCGTCGGGTCGCAATTCCGCGGCTAGCTCCGCAAGACGCGCGTGGTGCTCGGCGGCTCCCATTGCACATACGTCTTCGAAGTTCAGCATGCCCGGGCTCTTCTCCTTGCCCATGCGAATGACCCGTTTTAGATGCGGCAGCGTCTTGGATTGAAGCGCACAGGGTTCGCAGTCGGCCAACTCGGGAGCGAGCGTTTGCAGCATGCCCAGATAGTCACTGCTTTTGAACTGCTCCGCAGTGATGATGGTGTCGCACTCAACTTTATTGAGCGCGTATTCCAGCTCGTAGGTGCGATACGCGGGGTTGATGCACACCATAATGGCGCCGATCTTGGCGGTAGCCAGCTGCACTATCACCCACTCGGCGCTGTTAGGGCCCCATATCCCCACACGATCCCCCACTTGAACGCCCAGCGCCAACAGTCCAGTAGCCAGGCTATTTACCTGCTCCTGAAGTTGCTGATAGGACCAACGCACGTTCTGATGGCGCACCACCAAGGCTTCCACCTCGGGATTGGCCGCACAGGTACCATCAAAATAGTTACCGATCGTTTCGTAAATAATTTGCGACTGCGATGCGCCGCAGTAATAGCTCTGGGTTAGCTTGGTCATGTTCGCGCCACTCTTTTTATTGTGTCGACGTCAGGATCTTGCCTCTTTCAAGAGCCGACCAAGTCGACCGATGCCCTCTTCGATTTTGTCTTCTGTCATTTGAGAATAGCTTAGCCTCAGGGTATCTACTCGCGGCTCACTTGCATAGAACGACTCCCCCGGCACATAGGCCACACCGATCTCGTTCATCGCATACACCACCATCTCTGTGGCGTTGATCCCCGGCGCCTCGACCCAAATAAAGTAGCCGCCCTCGGGTCGTGTATAGGTCACATCCTCTGGAAACGTTTCCTTGATAGCCGCCAGCGCGGCGTCCCGTCTGCCACGATACACGTCCCGGGACGTTTTTAAGTGCTCATCCAGACTGTAATCCGCCAAAAACGTGGCCGCCTGATATTGCGCAACCGTACCCGCCTGAAAATCGGTAGCTTCCTTGAGTACGCGATAACGCTCAATAACAGCCTTACTGGCCACCACCCAACCCAAGCGAATACCGGGGCACAGCGTTTTTGAAAAAGAGCCCAGATAAATGACGCGATCTGCTTTATCAAAACTTTTAATCGCGGGGATAAAGTCCCCCTCAAAGCGAATTTCGTAATACGGGCTATCCTCAATGATCATGACGTCGTATTGCTCCGCCAACTCGACCATTTTGCGGCGACGATCCTCGACCAATGTGATGCCTGTCGGGTTCTGAAAATCGGGCACGGTGTAGATTAATTTTGCCTGCGGGTTGGTAATCAGTGCCTCCTCGAGTGCGTCCATGCGCATACCGTCAGCATCGGTATCAACCGACACATAATTGGCGCGCAGGGCGCTGAAGGTATTGAGCGCTCCCAAGTAAGACGGATGTTCAACAATGACCGTATCGCCTTCATCGAGGTAGAGTCGGGCCGCATAGTCGATGCCCTGCTGCGAGCCGCTGAGGACGAGCAGGTCATCCGGCGTGATGTTCACGCCCGTGCGCGGCATCCACTGGGAGGCAATGAATTCGCGCAATGCCGCAACGCCGTAGGCGCCATCGTAGGCCATGATCGTTCGCTGATGGACTTCAAAGGCTTTGTCAGATGCCGCGCGAAAGGCCTCCAAGGCGTAAAGCTCAGGCGCGGGCGCCCCCCCGGCGAATGAAATCATGTCGGGATTCTTGGCGGCAGCGAACATTTCTTTAATGAAGTCAGAGCCGTAGCCCTGCATGCGTCGTGCTTCTTGAACCATAGTCGAATCTCTTGTTTTTTTATTTCTCTAATAGGATTTGGGCAGCCCTAGTACGTGCTGGCCAATAAAGTTCAGCGTCATCTGCTGCGTCAGTGGTGCTAGTCGAAAGAGCTGTACCTCACGCCACCAGCGCTCTTGATGGTACTCCCTGGCATAACCCGCGCCACCGTACGCCTGCAGAGACTGGTAACAAGCCTCGATCGCCGCCTCCACCGCAACATATTTCGCCATGTTGGCCATACCTGCGGCGCGCTCCGGGTTGGTGCCCGTATCGTCCAGTGCCGCAGCTTCGGCAATCATCAACCACGCCGCCTCAAGATTGGCGTGGGCAGCGGCAAGCGGATGCTGTATTGCTTGATGTGTTCCTATCGGCACGCGAAAAACCGTGCGCTCCTTTGCGTAGCCTACCGCCGACTGCAACGCCAATCGCGCGGTGCCCACTGCGCCGGCGGCGACAAGTAGCCGCTCTGCATTGAGCGTGGGCGCCAAACTGGCAAAGCCCTTGCCGACCTCTCCGATCAAAGCGGTCTTGGGCACCACCAGGTTATCGATGAACAGCTGGTTAGATTTGTAGTAGTTGAATCCGTGCTTGGGGGTCGGCGTGAAGGTTAAAGACTCGCTGGGCAGATCAACCATGAACAAGCTAAGACCGCAGGACTCGTTGCTAGGCGCCCGCTGCGTTTGAGCAACCAGTAGCAAGCTTTGGCTGTGCTGTAGATTAGTGATAAACCATTTTGCACCGTTGATAACAAAATCATGCTCGCGCTCAATCGCAGTGGTGCTCATATTGAACGAGTTGGTACCTGCGTCGGGTTCAGAGAGCGCAAAAGCACAGAGTTTTGCACCGCTTGCCAAAGCACGGAGGCACGCCAACTGGTCATCCGATGCCGCAGCATGAGCGAGCGTCATGGTGCCCAGTAACCCGAACAGGTAGCCCAGCGCCGGACCGCCACCCCCACCGCCGCGACACAGTGCCTCCATCACCAACACCAGCTCTGACAACCCTTGTCCGCTGCCTCCCAACGCCTCGGGAACCGTTACGCCAAAAAAACCATGCTCACCTAACGCCGAAACAAAGGCCTCGGGGTACGCTTCGTTTTCATCGTGTTCGCGCCAATATTCAGGCCCAAAGCGCTGCGCCACCGCCTCAGCAGTGGCCACCATCATTGCTTGAGTCTCTGTTAACGCAGGCATAGGTCACCCGAAGGCGTCGATACCCGTGAGCGCACGGCCAATGGAAAGTTTCTGAATTTCATTGGTTCCCTCGGTCACCATAAACGGGCGAACTGCCCGGTACATATACTCGATGGGATACTCCTTGGTAATACCGTTGCCGCCATGGATTTGCATGGCCTCTGCCACAACCTCGCATGCCATTTGTGTACCAAACCATTTTGACATAGCGGCGCTGAGATCTGACCGCTCACCTCGGTCAACCTGCGATAGGGCTTTGAGTGCCAATAACTTACCTGCTTCGACTTTGGTGGCCATCTCGCCAATCTTTGCCGAAATTAGCTGATGCCCGGCAATCGGTTTGCCGAACTGCGTTCGGTCTTGCGCGTAACGAACGGATTCATCCAGTGCAGCCTGCGCGACACCCAGAGCCATCAAGCTAACCAAAGGACGCGATCCCGCCAGAGAAATGAACAGCGTTTTCATCGCCTCGCCCGGTGCCACCATCAGATTCGTTTTAGGAACGCGGACATCCTGAAAACTGACCTGCGCTGTGGATTGACTGTTAAGCCCCATTTTTTCAATGTCGCGGGTCTCATAGCCGTCCTTGCGCTCAACCAAAATAAGGCCCAACCCACCGACCGGGTCATCATTAAAACGCGCCAGTAAGAACATAAAATCCGAATAGCCGCCATTGGATATCCAGAGCTTCTCGCCGTTAATCACATAGTCATCGCCGTCTTCAACAGCGCGGCATCGCACCGCTGTCACCTGCGAGCCGGCATCCGGTTCCGACATGCCCACACAGCCAAGCCGATTAACTTCCAAGACATCGCTGATATACCCCGGGCGCAGCGCTTCCGGCACGTAGCGAATCAGTTTGCCAATGATATTTTGAATCAGCGCAGTGACCGCGAGATCCGGCGAACAGCGGGATAACTCATGTATCAGTAAACCCGTAGTGACGGCGTCGACACCCATGCCACCCAGGTGCTCATCTATCACACCTGCACCGACGCCAAAATCCGTCATCGCTCGCTGGATGCTTCGCATCTCATCTACTGGTATCAATTGATCGCGATAGCGCAGCGCCAGAGGCTTGGCATCACGATCGAGGAACTTTTGAAAGCCGTCGATAAGCAAAGACTGTTCTTCGGAAAGTTGAAAATCCATTGTCACTCCTTACTGGAGATCTCAGCCTGACAATCAAAGAAAAGGCCGCACGTGGCGGCCCCTAGCGCGCTTGCCGGTGAATCTAAAACCGGAAAGTTCCTTGAACGGAAACGGTTCGTGGCATGGTGGGGTACACCATGTCATAACCAAACAGCGGCTGACCACCTGCCCAGACCTTCTCGTCGGTCAGGTTGCGCCCAAGTAATACAAGACTCCAACGATCATCCATGGATGCAACGCCAATTCGGCCCGCGACCTTGGTCCAGGAATCCTGTATCAGCGTCGGCTCAAGCGCACCCTGCACTGCGTAATCATCGCTGAAGGATACGGTTAAGTTGCCAACCAGCTTTAAGTTGCCAGTAATCGGTACCTCGAGATCGGCATAAATATTGCCGCTTTGGTCCGCTGCAAATGGCAAGCTGGCCCCGCTGAGATCACAACCGGCGGCTGAGGTTGGGAAGGACCGCGAACGGTTACAGTCCGCGCCGTCGTAGCTATCGTATGAAGCATCGAGGAAGGCGAGCGTGCCGCCCAAAGTCAACCAATCAGCCACCATCCATCGGCCATCCAATTCCACACCTTCCGCCGTGGCCTTGGCAGCGTTACCGATGACGGTCAAAACGCCCGATTCAGTGACCGAGCTATTTTTAACCTGCAGATCCTGATACTCAGTAGTGAATGCCACCACGTTGAGCTCAGCACGCCCGTCGAGGAAGCGGCCCTTGAAGCCCAACTCAAAGGATTCGGCGGTTTCATCGTCGTAAATCAAACCGGCTGCGGCCACTGATCCCGCGGTAGCGACACCACCGGATTTCGCACTCTCGGCATAGCGCCCAAAGAACATCACGTTATCGTTGAGGTCCCATTCCAGCGTTACTTCAGGCATGGTGTTCGTGGAATCAATAGTGCCTGAGGTATTGCCTACCGCCGCACCGTTGGCGTTAAGCACCGCACCACCCAGACCCGGCCCAAAGCCACCGCCCGGCAGCTTCAGATGCAACTGCGAGCCCGGAGTCGCACCGCGCCGCTGATACTTTTTCTCCTCATCGGTGTATCGCAATCCGCCTGTCAGCCGGAGCGCATCTGAAATATTCCAGGTAGCTGAAACAAAGGGCGACAATAATTTGGAGTTCTGATTCAGATCGGCACCACCGAGTTCATAAAGCGGCGCGCCCAGCAAAGCAGAGACAACCATCTCCTCGGGTAGGCCCAAGAAAATGCCGTAAAACTTGCCCACATCAAAGGTATTGGGCTGATCGGTGTAAAGGTCTGCGTCGTGGTAGTAGGCGCCAACAATCCACTCGAGGGTCTGTCCCGTGGGCGACGCCAGTCTGATTTCGCCACTGGTTTGCTCGTACTCCTCGTAGTTGGTGCCAAAGTAGAACACCTCTTTGGTGCCGGAGATGTTCACAGCGGCATCGTAGAAATAATCGGAGTAACCCAGTACCGCCGAGAGCGTGTAATCGCCAAGCTGCCACTGCAGGTTCAGGCTGGCGTTGTCGATTTCCTGATCAGCGCCCAGCGTATCTCGGTAGTTGCCGTTGTCGATCGCCTCATGGAATTTTTGGAACGCCACGTTCTCGGCCGCGGTGCCGTAAAAATCAAATACTGAGTTTTCACCGCCAGTATCGAAGGGTACGAATCCGTAAGCGCCGGCCAGTGCATTGTATTGCGCAACGCGCGCGTCAAAACCGCCGGGTGTGCCGGCGTCGCCAGGCAGGTTCAGGTTGCCGTTGACGATCTCTGTGGTTTGGCCGTCTTGCTCCGCCTCACTGTGCTCCCAACGAAAAATGGCCTCGAAGTTGTCACTGGGCTGAAAGACAAAACTCGCCCGAAAAATATCGTGCTTCGTAGCACCCGCGTCCCCGGCAACGTCGTTCTTCAGCCAACCGTCACCGCTATCCAGCGTCTCTGCAGCCAAGCGCCAACCTACGGTCTCACCGATTGATCCCCCGGCAACGGCTCTCAAACGCGTGCCATCAAACTCGGCCTCGTACTCACCGGTTAGCGTGAGCTCAAATTCATCCCCGGGCCGATTGACCTGACCATGAAAGCTAACCGCACCCGCGGTGGAGTTCAGGCCGAACAAAACCGCCTGCGGCCCACGAAGCACCTCTACCCGGTCAAGATCAAAAAAGGGTGACCGCGTCTGCCGGTTTCTCGGCATATAAACGCCGTCTTTGAAGGTTGCTACCGGCGTCTCAAAACCCCGATCTTCCCCGGAACCGACTCCGCGCATCGTAATCTGGCTAACCGTCAGGGTATCGCTAACCGTAAAATTAGGGATCATTGTGGACAATTCGTCGAGGTTATCGATCGCCAGATTTTGAATCTGACGCCCGGACATCGCCGAAATCGACATGGGCACATCCTGCAGGCTCTCGCTCCGCTTGGTGGCGGTAACGATCACCTCCTCCAATTGCGCCATGGCGGGCACAGTCATCGCAGCGCCAACAATAGTGGCAACAGCAGTAACGATCGATCGCTTGTTTCCCTTGCTTATCATAATGACCCCTCGATCTGTTCGACCTTTCTTATTGGCTGGCAGACGCGCGCAGCTACACGCGCCTCAGGCTAACCCCAAGTCTAGATAGAGCGCTCGCTCATCAGCCATGTCATTTCCGGTAGAAAGCATGTCACAAGGCCCCTCGGCGCCGGCGTTTTAGGGCCAAATCCTCGCCTTTAGAGCATTTAATAAATCGATTTACCGTTTATGCTGGGAGGCTTTGCCGCCACGCATCGAGACTGGCCTCACTGACGCCAATTGACCTCAAATAAGCAGCCATGTCGTTAGGGGGCTCAGATCGCGATGCACTGCTTGGCGTTTGCGAGAAGCGTGGAGCGGGAGCGGGGAACACTTGGTCTCCGATAGGTTGATTGGCACCCCGCTCTGCGAAGTGGGCCTGCTCAGCGCTCTCCGCATAAGTGAGCACTGGCGAGACGCAAGCATCCAGATCACTGAACACTTCGGTCCAATGCGTTCGGCTCTCTGCAGCAAATCTGTCGGTCACCGCGGCCTTTTGTTGCGGCCACTTTTCTTGATCCCATTGCTGAAAATCCGCGAACAGCGGATCCGACGCCAGTCCCAAACCGGAGATGAAGGATCGATAAAACTTGGCTTCGATCGCGGCCACCACCATGTAGCCGTCGTCCTTGGTAGCGTAGGTCGCATTCCAAGGCGCCGCGCCATCCAGCCATCGCGCGCCTCTCTGGTCCGACATTTGCCCTGCCTGATAAAAGCTCTTCGCGTAGGTTGTCAGGTAATTCGCGGATTCCGCGATTGAGGCATCGATGACCTGCCCCTCGCCGGTTTTTGAAACCGTCACCAGAGCAGCAGCTATGCCAGCCACTAATAGTGCGGCGGCAGAAGCATCGCCCAGCAACGTGGGGGGCGACACCGGCGGGCTGCCGGGATACCCAGTGTGATAAAGCGCTCCGGTGGCGGCAACGTAGTTTGGATCGTGACCCGCTTTAAGCGCCATCGGCCCGGTTTGGCCCCAACCTGTTAATCGCGCATACACCAAGGCGGGATGCTGCTTCATACACTCCTCAGGCGCTAATCCTAATCGCTCCATCACGCCAGGTCGGTAGGACTCCAACAGCACATCCGATGCGCCGATAACCTCTTTTAACAGGGATAAATGCGCGGGCTCTTTGACATTCAATGCTAAGCGACGCTTGTTGCAATTGAGGGGGTCGATGTCTTTTACGTGGATGCGGGCTTCGGCGGAAGGGGGTCCCGGCTTGTCGACGAGTATGACCTCAGCGCCCCAATCAGCGAGCATCATGCCGGTGATCGGTCCGGCGCCCAGACCGGCCATTTCGACAACACGCACCCCTTTCAGTGGACCCACAGCAGCTCTCTCGTTCGCTCTCATTAATCCGGCGATTATCCTACCGAGTCGGTTAAAGTTCATGGGTTGTTATACAGGAGATGCCCACGTGCACACTGGTTTGCCGAATAAGACACTGCTCAGCCTTGAGCAATAGCTACCCTGACCCACTGTTGCGCGATAAACGATAACAACCATGTCCAAGCATAAAGTCTCGTTGAGCGACCGCTACACCCAGAACGATGGTCTGATTCATCTCAGAGGGAGTCAGGCCATGGTGCGCCTGTTGTTACTGCAACGGCAACGAGATCTCGCGGCCGGTCGCAATACCGGCGGCTTTGTGTCGGGTTATCGCGGCTCACCCATGACCGCCATTGACGAAGAGCTGTGGCGAGCAGGCGAATTGCTGCCCGAACATCACATTACGTTTTGGCCTGGTACCAACGAACACCTGGCAATGACCTCTATCTGGGGCACGCAACAAACCAACTATCACAACGACAGTCTCTACGACGGCGTTTTCGGTATGTGGTATGGCAAGGGTCCGGGGCTTGACCAGTCGATTGATGCGCTGCGGCAGGGTAACTGGCACGGCGCCGACAAACATGGCGGCGTGCTGGTGTGCGTCGGCGATGATCACAACATGACCTCCACGATCAATAACTACAGCTCCGAGTTATTGTTTCAGGACCAGTTCATGCCGGTGCTTTACCCGGCAGACATTCAGGAGGTGATTGATCTCGGCTTAATGGGCTATGCGCTCTCCCGGTTTTGTGGCGCCTGGGTTGGATTCAAGCTGATACCGGAGACGATCGAAACCTCCGCCACCATCGACGCGGACATCAATCGTGTTCAGATCACGTTGCCCGACTTCGAATTCCCTGCTGAGGGCGTCAACGCCTTCCTGACAGATTCCGTTTATGAGCAGGAGGCACGGATCAAGCGATACCGGCTACCAGCGGCATTGGCCTTTGCCCGGGCCAACCAGCTCAACTATGTCAGTCACGATTGTGCGAATGCCAAAATCGGTATTGTCTCCATGGGCAAGAGTTGGCGCGATACGCTGCAGGCATTGCAAGACATGGGCATCAGCAACGCTGATCTGGCCAGGCTGGGCGTGAAGATCCTCAAAGTCGGCATGCCCTACCCTGCCGATATCGATACCTATCGCGCTTTCGCCCAAGGCCTGGACAAGGTCTTGGTCGTGGAAGAAAAGCGGGACCTGCTCGCAACCGGTATGCGCGAGGCCTGCTACGACCTACCCCCAGACCAACGCCCCATGTTACTCGGCAGGCACGATGAGCAAGGCCAACCGCTTCTGCCCAACGATCAGCCCATCACCACCGACCATATCGCCGTGGCGTTGGCCCGCCTGATCGACCTTCAACAGCACCCCAGCGCGCTCTCGAGGCTGACCTCACTCAAGGTGGCGGCAGGACGCAGCGGCGCGCTGGATCCACTGACCATGCAACGCATCCCCTATTTTTGCTCAGGATGCCCGCACAATACGTCCACCAAAATCCCCGAGGGCAGTCGTGGACAGGGCGGCGTAGGCTGCCACTACATGGTCACCTGGATGAACCGAGAGACCTATACCTTCTGCCAAATGGGTGGTGAGGGAGTGACCTGGATCGGTCAGCAACCCTTTGTCAAAACCGGGCATATTTTTCAGAACCTCGGGGACGGCACGTACTTCCATTCGGGATCTCTGGCAATCCGGGCGGCCGTGAGCGCCGGCATCAACATCACCTACAAGCTGCTGTTCAATGACGCCGTCGCCATGACCGGCGGGCAACCGGTCGACGGGCAACTGCACGTTGACCAGATTACCCACCAGGCCTATCACGAAGGAGTCAAACGCATCGCCGTCGTGTCCGACGAACCCGAGAAGTACCGCACAGGCTATCAGTTTGCCCCGGGCACAACGGTTCACCACCGCAAGGCGCTGGACACCGTGCAACGGGAATTAAGAGGCATCGAGGGTGTCACGCTCCTGATTTACGACCAGACCTGTGCGTCGGAAAAGCGCCGTCGCCGCAAACGTGGGCAGTATCCGGATCCCGCCAAGCGCTTTGTCATCAACGATCGGGTATGTGAGGGCTGTGGCGACTGTGGCGTCGCCTCCAACTGCACCTCGATCCAGCCATTGGAAACGGTCTTTGGTCGCAAACGTACCATCGACCAATCCAGCTGTAACAAAGACTATTCGTGCGTTGAGGGTTTTTGCCCCAGTTTTGTGGCGGTCGAAGGCGGGGCGATGAAGTCTGCGCAAGCGCGCACAGCCGAATCAACCCACTCGCTCCCCGCCGAGATTCCGCTACCGACTATCGCGCCCCTACCCGAAGGGCGCAGCTTCAATGTGCTGGTGACGGGGGTGGGAGGCACGGGCATCGTGACAGTTGGTGCCTTGTTGGGGATGGCCGCCCACATCGATGGCACCGCGGTGAGTGTGGTGGACCAGCTCGGGTTTGCCCAAAAAGGCGGCTCAGTCGTCACCCATATAAGGCTTGCGAGACATCGATCCGATATCCACGCGCCGCGCATCAACAGTGCTGCCACCGATACGCTGCTCGCTTGCGATATGCTGGTGTCGGGTCACGACAAAATCAATCCCGCGCTGGATACCGATCGAACCGTTGGCGTAGTGAATACGACCAGCCAAATCACGGGAGACTTCACCCAGAATGGTGATCTGGGATTTCCGGCGGATACCCTCGAGTCTCGTTTGCTGGGCTCGACTCGGCGGGATTCACTGTTTCTGTTACCGGCCGCACAACTGGCGCTTGCCACCCTCGGCGATACGCTGGCCGCCAATCTCATGATCACCGGTTATGCCTGGCAAAAGGGCATGCTACCTCTCTCTCGGGACGCAATTCTCGGCGCTATCGAACTCAACGGTATTGCCATCGACTGGAATAAGCAGGCGTTTGAATGGGGACGCGCGCTGGCTCATGAGCCCGAGCTGCAACATGCCCTGCTGAGCCCTCACGCAGACGTGATCACACTGGTTGAGGATGAGCCCTCGCACACGCTGCAAGGGCATTTCGCCGGCGAGTTGGAGCGTTATCACAATCGTGCCTACGCCAACGCCTACGAAAGTTGGCTTGGCGATATCGCTACAAAAATTGAAGCGCGGGTGGGCAGCCAACCTGAGCTGAACAACACCCTTGGCCGCGCGCTCTACAAACTTATGGCGTACAAAGATGAGTATGAAGTTGCACGGCTGCATAGCGCCCCCGAGTTTATGCAATCGCTCTCAAGCCAGTTTGAGGGAGACTACAAACTGGCGTTTTATTTGGCACCACCACTGATTGCGAAGGTGGATCAAGCCACCGGAAGGCCACAAAAAATCCGTTTTGGCGGCTGGATGCTGCCCGCCTTCAAACTGCTCGCCAAATTCAAGTTCTTGCGGCATACGGCATTTGACCCATTCGGCTATACTGCCGAACGCAAACTCGAGCGTCAGCTGATTACGGATTACAAAACGACAATCGAGGATTTAGTCGCTCAACTGACGTCAGATAAAGTGGACGAGATGGTAATCCTGGCCGGGCTACCCATGACCATCAGAGGCTACGGCCACGTCAAGTTAGCATCGGTAGAACGCTATCGTGCGGAATTGCGCGAGCGACTAGCGCATTGGCAAGACCTCGCAACACAGGCCGCTGCGTGACCTCAATATTAGCTGGCACCCCCGCTTCCCACGGAATTCCAGTACTCGGTTCTGCCAGCCGTGAGCACTGAAAAACTGACCCCTACCTGTTCCCACTGGGGGAACTACCGGATCGCCACAGAGAACGGGCAAGTGACAGGTGTCTTGACCTATGACGTCGATGAGGAACCCTCCGAGATCGGCCAGTCTTTGCTCGATAACAGTGATCCCGATGTCAGAATTGCACAACCAATGGTTCGCCAGGGATACCTTGAGAATCCAACGGGCCAGCCCGACGGCCAAAGAGGTCGAGACCCCTTTATTCCTTTGAGCTGGAACGAGGCCCTCGACTTGGCAGCGGAGAGACTCGATCACTTCTGGACGACGCGCGGTCCCAACAGCCTATACGGAGGCTCTTATGGCTGGGCGAGTGCCGGCCGCTTCCACCATGCCCAGAGCCAGATCCATCGCTTCCTGCGCCTGGGTGGCGGCTACGTTTCGTCTGTTAATTCCTACTCCGCCGCGGCCGCCGAAGTCATCATCAAACACGTTCTGGGTTTTCCGCTCCTTGCGCTCCTCAGGGAATCTCCCGGGCCCGCCGAGATCGCGGCGCACAGCAAAACGGTCATTCTTTTTGGCGGTGCGGCCATCAAAAATTCGCAGGTGAATGCAGGTGGTCTGGGTAATCACTCGGCGCGGGCACAGCTACGCACTTTGCGGGACGCAGGTATACGGGTGATCAACATCAGCCCCCTGAAAGATGATTCGATTGAAGCGTTAGATGCCCAATGGGTGCCCTGTCGACCCGGCTCCGACACCGCCGTGATGCTGGGAATGGCACACACGCTCTATGTTGAGAACCGCCATGATCAGGCATTTTTAGACCGCTACACCGTTGGTTTTGAGGCTTTTCTGCCCTACCTAACGGGCGAGGTGGACGGACAACCCAAATCCGCCGCATGGGCCAGCGCACTATCCGGCGTCCCTGAAGCAACCATTATTGACATGGCGAGAGCGGCCAGCAGCGCGCCTAGCCTGATTAGTGTCAGTTGGTCACTGCAACGCCAAATTTATGGGGAACAAACCTGGTGGATGATCACCGTGCTGGGTGCCATGTTGGGCTTTATTGGACAGCCAGGCGCCGGGATCGGGTATGGCTATGGGTGCATCCACAACATGGGCTTTGGCGGACGCAAGATACCGAACTTCCGTATTGGTACTTTTGGCGAGGAGGTGGGCGAGCGGGTTGCCGCCGAACACCAGTTCATTCCCGTGGCTCGCATTGCCGATATGCTGGAGCACCCCGGCGAGGCGTTTGACTACAACGGTCAGCGGCTAACTTACCCCGATATCGGGCTCGTCTATTGGGCTGGGGGCAATCCCTTTCACCATCATCAGGATCTCAACCGCCTTCGAGAAGCCTGGCAGATTCCTCAGACAGTCATCGTCAACGAATCCTTCTGGACTGCTACGGCCAGACATGCGGATATCGTTTTCCCGGTCAGCACCTTTCTCGAGAGGAACGACATTGGCGGTAGCGCTTACGACGAATACCTCACACCCATGCGTGCCGCGGTGCCACCGTTTGCTGAAGCCCGCACCGACTTCGCCGTATTTTCAGGTTTGGCGGAGCGGCTAGGATTTGGTGAGGCGTTCACTCAGGGTCGCAGCGAAAAAGCCTGGGTGGAACATCTATACGCAGAGACCGTAAACAACGCCTCCGAACGTGGAATCTCGCTACCTGATTTCGCATCTTTTTGGGAAGGTGAGCAAATACATTTTGGCGACCAACTGCCTGCTGCCGAATTTATGCTGGAAAAATTCCGCCGCGCCCCCGATCAGCACCCCCTCGCCACGCCCAGCGGCAAGATCGAAATCTTCTCAGAGACCGTGGCGAGCTTTAATTATGACGATTGTGGGGGCCACCCTCGTTGGTATGACCGCGACGAATGGTTAGGTAGCATGCCATCTTCCTATCCGCTGCATTTGGTTTCCAATCAACCCAAACACAAGCTGCACAGCCAGTTTGATCATGGCCGAACGAGCCGGGCCGGAAAAATTGCCGGCCGCGAGACCGCGCGAATGAACCCTACCGATGCGAGCACCCGGGGTCTCGAGTCGGGTCAAGTCATCAAGATTTTTAATGCACGCGGCAGCTGTCTGGCGGGACTCGCTCTCTCAGACGATGTGATGCCCGGTGTGATTGAACTGCCAACGGGCGCCTGGTTCGATCCGCAGCAGGTGGACGGAGAAGCGCTCGAGGTGCACGGCAATCCAAACGTACTGACTCCCGATATCGGCACCTCGAAACTCGCCCAAGGCTGCTCTGCGCATACCTGTATGGTGGAAGTCACCGCCTTCGTCGGTCAGTTACCGCGGATCGCGGCGTTCTCTCAACCCCATCAGATGGATGCCCAACCTGCCGAGATTGGCAACTGATAAGTATGTCAGCGGTTCGGCCCCCATACGCCGATCATTAATCGCTGCTCTGTGAAGCAGCTTGTCTAATCGATCAACTGCTTCGCGGTGCCCATCAGAATGTAGACCATTGCGCCTACGACGCTGACCACCCCTGCCAGCAACAGAACCGAATCGTATGACCCCGTGGTATCAACCAGCCAGCCAGCGGTGGCAACGCCGATGATGCCCGGCAGCGTGCCCAATGTATTCATCACACCGAACAACACACCGCCAAAGCGCGGCGCGATATCCAAGACGTTGGGAGCAGAACCGGAGTAGGCAAATGCCAGCAGGCCAAGCGCTCCTGAGAGCGATAGCAATGCCATGTCGGGGGTGGTCACAGTGCGCGTGACAAATAGAAAGAACGCTGAGCCAAGCAGACCAATACTTTGCATCAGCTTGCGAACAGTCGTGATGTCCCAATTCCGCGCGATAAGGCTATCGGCGATCCAGCCCGCCACGTTCATCATGATAAACATCACCGCCCAGGGCGCCATGGTGTAGACACCGGCGCTGCTGATATCCAAGCCATGTTCCGAAGCAAAGTAGCTTGGCATCCAACTCAAAAACACATAGAGGCTCCAGCTGGTGCAGAAGAACGTAATGAGTAGCGCCCACACCTGGGGCAAGGTGCACAGCTGTCGCCAGGGAATTGCCGTGCGCCCTTCGGTCGGGGTGCTGCTCGCCAGCAATGCCTTTTCCTCTGCAGAAATGCGGGGGTGCGACTCGGGGCCCTCGTAGATATTTCGCTGGAGCCACATGGCGTAGATAAGGCCCACCGCCCCAAATACGTAGAAGATCGCCTGCCAGCCAAATTTGGCTACCGCAAAACCGGTAATAACCAGCGCCCCAATGGTGCCCGCAATAGCCGCACTGGAATAGATTGCCACCGCCCGCGAGCGCTCATTCTCCGGGATCCAGCGTCCGAAAAGGCTCAGTACCGCGGGACTCAGGGGAGCTTCGCCCAGACCCAATCCGATCCTTACCAAAATCAGCATCGCAAAGGAGGCAGAGGCAGCGATGGGTGTCAGCACCGTAAAGACCGACCATGCCACCAACGACCACAGCATGACGCGTTTGCCGCCGTACTTGTCGGCCAGTACCCCCCCCACGATCTGCATCGCCATATACCCGATGAAAAAAGAGGACAACACGAGGCCTTTTTCGGTCTCTGACCAGCCCAATGATTCCTGCATGGCGATGGCAGCCACCGAAATATTCACCCGGTCGAGGTAGGCAATAAACATGGCTACAAAGCTTGCCAGTACGAGACTGTGTCGCTTCTGCCAGCCAGATGTCTTGATCGCGTCCGTCATTATTATCTCTCTTGAAATTCAGCAACCGCGCAGACCTAGTGTACACAGGAACCGCGTCGCCAAAGCGCTTGCACCACTGAGTAAAGATATCAATTTCTGCAAATAACCCGTCATCCATCACACCGCAATTGCGAACGCGACGTTCGGTGTTCATCCTTATTGGATCGACGCTTTGGAATGTCTTGTGATGCACGCGCCAGATCTATTCTCAAAAACGTATACCGAGGCCAGAACACGCTTTGTTGAGGCCGCATCCGCCAATGGCTTTGAAGTGACCTCCGAGGTTCTTCCCATAGAAGGCCCGGCGGGTGAGGAGCTTGCAATGGATTTTGCGGTGGGCGGTCCGGCAGATGCCGCATCGGCGCTGGTTGTGATCAGTGGCACCCACGGTCCCGAGGGATACACGGGCTCAGCCTGCCAACTCGGTTTTCTGGAGTCTTCGGACTTGCGCAATCTGTTCTCGGCGCATCGCGTGGTGCTGGTGCACGCCCACAACCCCTTCGGCTTTGCCTGGATGCGACGCACTACCGAGGGCAACGTTGACCTCAACCGCAACTACGTGGATTTCAGTAGCGCCCTGCGCGGCAACCCCGAATATGACCGTCTGCATCACGCCTTTGTCCCCGAAGAATTGAATGATCCGGACGCAGCGCGAACGCTTGCCGAGTATCAGGAGCAGCATGGTGCCGTTGCGTACATGGCCGCCATGTTGGGCGGACAGCGCACCCATGCCGACGGCCTGTTTTATGGAGACACCAAACCCAGCTGGTCCAGAGAGACCATGGTCGCCGGCCTGCAAAAGCATCTCTCCGAGCAGAAACGGGTCGTGATCATCGATATCCATACGGGCCTCGGCCCCTACGGCGTCCCGTATCTGGTGCACGGGTACCCGGCGGAGGACTCGCGCTTCAATGTGATGGCGGAGATCTTCGGTGAGGTGATGCGATCCACCGCGGTTAAAGAAGAATTTGACGAGGACCTGCCGGTCGATCCGGAAGGGCCGATCGTGTTGGCTATGGATTGGGTACTACCCGGCAAAGAGAGCTTTGCCTACGTGATTGAATATGGCACGTATCCACCCAAGGACGTGCTCGGTGCCCACATGGCTGATAACTGGCTTCATGCCTACGGCGATTTGAATTCAGATCAGGGCAAGGCGATCAAAGCCGAGCTACGCCGTGTGATGTACCCCGAATTTGACGACTGGAAAACGATGATTTGGGATGAAGCCGTCGACGCGCTGAAAAAATCTGCTCAAGTGCTGGATTACTGAGCAGTCACTCCCAAGCCACTTAAAATCTGAGCCTTGGCGCTCTCGGCGAGGGCCCTACCGTCGAGCGCGCCAGAGAAACGGTACCACTCGAGCAACATGCCGTCTGTGAGAGCAACCAGTACCGCGGCACGCTCCCGCACGGCGACCCGGTTATCGAACAACCCACGCGCTTGCCCATCGCGGGTAATCCGCGCCATCTCATCGTGATACCGGTCATACATTCGCTTCAGGTGCGCAGCGACCTCGGCATCTTTGCCCATCGCCTGCAAGGAGACGAGTATCGGCAAAACCAGAAGCTCTTGGTTCTCCGCGCCCGTTTCGGCACACCAATCAACAAACATCTCGAGTTGCTGTATCGGGTTCTCGCCACTTGATTTCAGTTGCGCAAAAATATCTGCGTAAAGTTGCTCGGCGTCATCGAGGAGCGCGTGCAACAGCGCGGCCTTGCCCTTGAAGTAAAAATAGACCGCGCCTTTGGTAAGGCCTGCCTCGGCAGCAATCGTGTCGATCGTCGCGTTCTCGTAGCCTTTAGAGACAAACAAGCGCAACGCCGCCGACAGCACCTGCTGAATACTGTGCTCCCTGCGCTCCTCATTGCTTCTCCGGACAGGTTGCACTGATCAGACGCCTGTCGCCCGCCGCTCGCTGGGGCAGCAACCAAACCACTTGCGATAGCTGCGGGCAAAATTACTGCAGTCACTAAAACCCAATTGGTAAGAAATTTCGTTGATGGAGATATCCGAGTGCGAAACCAACTCCGCAGCCAGTTCCTGCCGCGTTTGCAGCAACACCTGATGATGACTCAAACCTTCCTCGCGTAATGCCGCAGTGAGTCGCCGATCATCCAACCCCAGCCAGTCCGCGACATCTGAACGCGCGTAGGTGCCCACTGGTAAAAGGTCAAAGAACGCCATTCGCATTCGGGTCTCCAGATCCACCGAACCGATCTTATTAAGGTGGTCAAAAACCTGCCGCTCACTCCTGCGGGCCAGTTCTGCATTACCACCAGCCAAAGGCACATCAAGGAGTGCCGCATCAAAACATAGTGCGTCAGCACTGTAGCCAAACTCCAGCGGGCAACGAAAATACTGCTGATAGTCCTCGACAAAACCGAGCGGCGTTGGGCAAGAAAATGTCACAGCCTTGGGGGCGAATCCCGGTGAAGAGACCATTCTCAGCATGCGCACCCAGGTGGCCGCCCAACCGGAGATACGCGCAAGCCGCGCATTGGGGCTGTCGGTCGCATCGCCATCACAATGGTAGACCAGACGCGCCGTATCACCTTGGATATCGAACGCTACCGATTTATTGGTTGTCACCCAGGCGTAGTAGCGCGACAGCCGCAGGCAAAACTGGCGCAATGTGGGCGAGGAAATGAGCATTAGGCCGTAGCAGTGATAGGTCGTTGCATGAATATTCTCTGCAAACTTGAGGCCAAACAGGGGCCCGAGTTCCGAACTGACAGCGCGAGAGATAATTTGCGACAGGGATTGAATCGGCACGCGCTCGCAGCTCTGACTGACTGAATCGGGCGCCACACCGGCATCCAACAGAATACTGTTGGTCTCAAGCCCTAATTTTTTCAGCGTCAGTGCGATCCCCTGAATACTGCTCATGGAGACCGAATCACCCCCGCTACTTGGCACCGCCAATGACAAATTGTTCATCTGATCCCCTTTATTTTTCTTATCATGAAATTAATTCAACCACACAGGTCGTGGTTTGTCCTCGCTCGCTCTCGCACCACAGATCCAGTGTAGAAATAAGCTCCTGATCACAGGTTTCTACCGCAGCCACTCTGCCTTTGAAGACCAACGTGTCGCCCACGACATTGAAGTTAAGCATCTTCAAGGGACCCATTTTCTTTAACCGAGCCTGTGGCCCTGCCCAATCGCGCACCAAGCGCTCAAACATGCCCATCAGAAAAAAAGTGTTTGCAAAGGCATCGGATGCCCCCGCCGTTCTGGCGATGGACCCATCGTGATGCATCAAGGAAAAGTCGCGGTTGGCACCCGCCTCCATTACCAGCCGCTGCAAGGTGATCGGAATACTGATCTCGGGCAGATGCTCGCCAACAACGGGAGCCAGTGGGCCGCTATTCGTCATGACCCGCCCCGTCATCACCGACGTAAAAGCGAAAAATATCAAGCGTCGCGACGGCAACTACCTCGCCCGTCTGCTTAGTGTAGGTATCCTCCTGCCGTAAAAATGCACCCGGCCCGACCTTCAGTGTCTTGCGCTGGATATCAATCAGGCGGCTGGTACAGGTCACCATGTCACCCAGGTAAAGAGACTCCTCAAAGGTGATTTCCATACTGGTGGCGAAGCTTTTGTTACAGGGCGCAGGGACATTAAAAATGACGGGGATCTGAATCTGTGTCGGCTCATCGTCGATCGACTGGTTAGGGTCACCCGGTGACCAATACGCCGCCACACCATAGGTGAACACCATAGATGCGGGGGCGACCACGTCATGGTGGCCCAATGCCTTTGCTGCGTCTGCGTCTGTGTGAATGGCGCAGTCAAATTCCTTAGGCTCCAACCATCGGCGAATGCTGCCGCGCTCTACCGGATCGGGACCTTGCCATTGCCCCACCACCTGACCGAGGCACGCTTCAGTCTCCGCCCAGGTGCCCCAAAGCCCCCAACCGACGTCACTCACGAAGCAGAAACCGGCCTGAAAAATGGCAGCGTGATCTCATCGGTCACGGGCCGGTAAACGACCTCGACCTCCATACCGATCTGCACGTCCTCCGGCTCGCACTCCACCAGATTGGTGTGCATACGAATTCCCTCAGGCAGATCGATCCAGGCGAGAATGATCGGCAGGTCTTCGACGAACTTCTCCTCAACCCCTTCGTAGGTCACCGAGTAGGTATAAACGGTGGCGCGGCCCGAGGCCTCGATCCAACCCAAATCCTGGCTCCAGCACTCGGGGCAATCGCGTCGCGGATAGAAAATATTGGTATCGCAGGCGTTGCAGTGCTGAATCAGCAACTTACTCTCCCGTGTCCCATCCCAGAATGGCTGGCTGTAGGGCTGAATCTCGGGAAGCGGTTTTTTGTACTCGCTCATCGTAGCGCCCTCCCGAAGACGGTGGTGCAGGTGTTCATCACAGACCCCCCCGATGTCGTCAGAATCGCATGCTCGCAGTTACTGACCTGCCGCTCTCCTGCCTCCCCACGCAACTGGCGGATGGTATCGAGATAAAACGCCATGCTGACCCCGCTGCCCGTGTGGCCGCGGCCGGTCGCATCGCCCATTGTGGTGCAGGGCAGATCACCACCGGGCCCACAGCGGCCCTCAGCCCAGAGCTTGGCTCCCTGTCCGTCCTCGCAGACGCCGTAACCCTCCAGTGCACTGCACTGGGTATAGGGGTAAGCCCCATAAATCTGTCGGAGGTCCATGTCGTGTATCGACAGACCCGCCTGCACCAACGCATCCCGACTCGATTCCCGATAAGACTGGCGATGGAAAACATCCTCGCGCAGCATCGGCGTGGCGCTCATAAACCGCGTGCCATGGCCCAATTTGTAAACCGCTTTGTCGCCGAACTCCTTGGCTTTTTCCCACGATGTCACCACCATCGCGCCACCGCCGTCCGCCAGCAGATTGCACTCCTTGGCCTTTAACGGCGTGCTGATCATGCGCGAGTTCATCACGTCTTCGAGTGACACAGTCTTGCCATAAAAAATGGAGAGTGGATCGAGCGCCCCCCACGCGCGGAGCGCAACGGTAACCGACGCGAGTTCCTCTTCTGTCGCGCCCGTCTCATACATGTAGCGCTGGGTAATCAGCCCCATGGAGCCGTTGAAGCTCACGCCGTAGGGGTATTCGAACTGTTTGTCGAGGGGTGCGGTGGCAAAAAAGTTAATCAAGTCCTGCGGGGGCATATCTGACTGCACAGTTGTATGTGGTATCAAGACAAAATCCACTTGTCCGCTGGCGATGTGCTGCTCGGCAAGGCGCAAACAGTTGGTAGTGGAAGCACCACCCGCATTGCAGATGGCGATATCTCGGCATCCCTTGAGCCCCATCACCTCGGGAATCTTGCCCAACGACATGTCGTTCTGCATCGAGGGCTGGGCCATTGGATTGTTGGAGATCACAGCGCCAATCAGGTTTTTATCAATGCCCGCGTCGTTGATCGCTCCCATGCACACGTCGAGCAAGATATCCCACCGCTTGCGCTCTGGATCGCGACGCGTTGGCACCTCGGCGATACCCACTACCGCCAAACCTGATTTTGTCATCGCATTCCTCCCTTTTTTATTATGCGATCCGAGTCTATGGCGTCACGCTATGCGTAATCTGCGTGCGAGTACTCCGCCCTATCAACCAAATCGAGGTTATCGTCCACGCTCACAGCAAGCGGCCTGCGCAAGGCGACGGTATCGGGGTCCGTGGGAATCATGAACTCCCATAGCGTGGCCGGCACAGTCGCCCCCGGGGATTTCCGCTTCACGGCATCCCAGCCCTCGGGCAGCGAAGTGGATAGGTGCTCCAGCACGGCGTCTTCGCTGAGATCCGTGGCTTGGGTGATGACCGACACCGCATCCTCAAGGAACCCTGCTCTGGCGTCGGCAACGCTACTGGCGCGTATCCCTGCCGCGAGCAATGTGTCTTCGCCATCGTCTTCACCAAACCAGCGCGCAATCTCCGCACCGCGCTCGGCCAACGACGCCTTCATATCGGCGCGCTCCTCATCACTGGTCGCCAGCATCCAACCCTCCAGACCGAGGCGATGAAAATACAGTTCCTTGCCAAAGTGTTTGACCATGCCGGCCAGTTCCTTATCGGCGCCGTTGAGGAAGGTAGAGAACAATCGCCACACCGCGCACTCGGTAAGGAAGGCGGTCATCAAGAAATCCCCCCAGTTCTGGGGCGGGCGTGACAGCGCCTCGAGGTCATGGAGCGCGTCTGGCTGGCGTCCAAACTCCAACTGATGTTCGGGCAGATCGAGTCGGTCCTCGAGCAGGCGAAAAATCGCTCGAGTGTGGCCCAAGCTATCCTGGCCCATGCCCGCAAAGGCCGTGCAATCCGGCAAGCTCCTGCCATTGAGCATTACCTTGATATACCAGTGCCCCAATACCCAGTCGGTATCGGCGATACACAGTAATTCCTGCATCAACGCTTTATCTGTAGCTGCCACGTTTTTCTCCTGGCTTTGGTCCCCGTCTCATTGACCGGGGAGTTTGTCTTGCCACTTCATCCAACCGAAGGTGGCTTCACACTGGTTACACTGCATGCTCATTTCAGACACGGTGCCGCCGAAGGGATTGGATACGCGGGTATCTTCGGATTCGCACCAGGGGCACGGCACAGAGGCATCGTATTTTTCGCCGAACAGTTCCCTCAGACTGTTGGAACGTGCCGTGCCATTTTTACCCGCGTCACGCATCGCTCAGGCAATCCCGATCATGTCGTTCACCGAGATCACGGGCGTCACCTCGGCCCGCGGGCAGATGCACATCTCAACCCAGGGCTTCTCGGAGTAAACCATCCGAGCCTGGCCTACCGCCGCGGGCTTGTTGGGCGCGCTGACCGATCCAAGATGAAAGAGCGGGCCGTCGGGCTCCTCGCGGGCAAATACCTCGAAGTACTCCCAATCCATGGTGTTGCGCGCAGTTTTTTGCTTTACCAAACCCATGCCCTACTCCTAAATGCAGTAGCCGTGTTCACGGGCAATCAGGCGAGCCTCGGGAACAATGTCCTCCCGACTCCACTCGTGCTGCCATTCGATGCGCACCTTGGTGGAGCGAACGCCTTCGAGCCCACCAACTGAACGCTTGATATCGTTTTGAATGAGATCCCAGGCCGGGCAACCCACGCAGGGGAATACCAGCCCTACATCGACATCGCCCTCTGTCGATACCGTAATGCGCCGCACCATGCCCATGTCAGGGAGACTGACATTCATGTGCGGGTCCATCACGCCGTTGAGCACCTCGGCAACGGCCGCTTCGGTTACCACAGCTGATCTCCCCACTCTTCCCGCTGCAGCCGCTCGTAGCACGACGGACGCATGGGTCCACCCGACTTGAAGTTGCCGATCGCGCGATCCCAGGTTGTCTCTTCCCACTCCCAATCATGATTAGCCGCGTCAAAGGTCATGGGATAGGGCATATCGGTGATGCGATACTCACCCGTCTCTTTGTCTTTCTCGGCCGGTACCTTCAATCCGACCCTGTCGGCGAAATCCGTTGCCGAACGCAGCCACTTGCTGCGCATGGTGTCGTTGCTCCATGCCCGAACCTTGTAGTTCAACTGGTCCGGGTAGCCCTTGAGGTCATCCGGACGTCCATACCAGTGATAGCCCCAGGGGAAAATCCAGCGCACGGCATCCTCAACCAGCTTTTTGGTCTCGTCGTTCTGGTTGTAGTAGAACTCCGTCCACATTGCGCCATGGCGGAAGTGATACGCCTCCTCGAAGTTGACCTTTTTCAGGGTGCGGCGATACGGCGCGAAGCTACAGTTGAGTTCGATATCCCACGTGGTAAACCGTCCCGCGCGATCCAGAAAAGCCTGCGATACCACGAACTCAGCGTAATTGCGCACCGGAAACTCCATGATCGGGAGCGACCAATACTTGCGGGGATCCGCCTCAAACGCCACTTTTTGCATGTCGAAACCGAAGCGCTCAAACAACATACCCTGTTGGTGGGCATGCCCCACCTCATCCTGGATCGTGCCGCAAATCGCTACCTTGGCGCCGATATCGGGGGCCACTCTGAAGGCGGTATAGGCCCATGTCAGCACTGTCACCTCTGACTGCGCTGCAATTTCGAGCGTTCGCTCTAAAATGGCGCGATACCGGGGAGTAAGTTCCTCCATATCCTCAATCAATTCACCCGCATGAATCCGCTCAAGAAGCGCCTGCTCCTGCGCATCGTCCAGCGTTTGCTCTGCTACGGCTTGCTGAGTCATACCTGTTTCCTTTTGGGCACTCGTTGTCACATACCTACTATACGGTATGTTTTTGAAGAGAGATTTGTCAATTCAGGCATTCAAGCCCAGAAAAACCGTTAATTCAGGCTTGTAGGGTGGATTTCAGCGCCTTTTTATCCACTTTTCCCAGATTGGTGAGTGGCAAATGGTCACGAAATTCGAGGGTTTTGGGCGTGAGTAGCGGACCAGATCGCGCCCTGATCGAGGCAATCAGGGCATCGGCATCGCTTTTCGCGCCGTCGGTGAGCACCACAATCGCGTGCACCCGCTCCCCCCAGCGCGCATCGGGCAATCCGACAACGGCAACTTCCTGGACCTCAGCCTCTTGCTGAATCGCCTGCTCTACATCGCGGGAATAGATATTAAACCCGCCACTGATAATCATGTCTTTCAGCCGATCGACAATGTAGACAAAGCCCTCATTGTCCATCCGCCCGACGTCACCCGTGTGCAGCCAACCATTGCGTAGCGTGTCTGCGGTCGCCTCGGGTCGCCCCCAGTATTGACTCATCACGCAGGGTCCTTTTATGCAGATCTCACCCACCTCACCCGGTTCGACTGGTTCGCCTGTCGGGTCGAGCACAGCCATTGTCATACCGGGTGTGGCACGCCCCGCGCTCTCCAAGCGCCGCTCGACCGCGGGGTCATGATCAACCCGGGTCATACTCGAAATATGAATACATTCGGTCTGCCCATAGCACTGATAGAGAATGGGCCCGAACACATGCAGCGCCTCTCTCAATCTCTCGGGAGCAATTGGCGCTGAGGCGTAAATAATGTGTTCCAGATTACTGAGATCTCTCCGTTCGATGTCGGGGTGATCGAGTAAAGCGTAGATCATGCTTGGTACCAGAAAAAGCGTGTTGACCCCCTGGCGCTCAATACAGTCGAACACCGCGCTGGGTGAGAAAGACGGCATCAAGGACACCGTGCCACCCAAGCGAAGCACCGGCAGCACCAAAAATCCGGCCGCATGACTGATCGGAGAGCACGCCAGAAAATGAGGGTCTTGGGGAAATTCCCACGCCTTAGTCGAGATCTCCGCCGTCGCCGCCATACCCGCCTGAGTGTGTACAACACCCTTGGGTTCTCCCGTGGTGCCCCCGGTGTAGGTGACCCAGGCAATGTCAGCACCTTTGGGTTCGTATTGAGGTGCCGAACTGCCTTCGAGCAGATCCCCCAAATGCCGGCCGTATTCGGCACTGGAGAGCGTCAGCACTTCGAGGGGCTCACATGCCTTAGCCAGCTTTGCGCCATGCTCATAAAAAGCGTGGGAGTCGATGACCAGTGCTTTCGCCTGCGCGTCGCGCACGATATGAGATTGCTGCTCGAGTGAACCCAGTGGATGCAACGGGGTATACCGAATACCGGCACGCAAACACGCCGCCATCACCGCAAACGCGTCCAGACGATTGCTCGCTAACTGCGCAAGCCCATCGCCGGGGAGAAGGCCGAGGTCAGTCAGGAGGCCGGCAATACGGTTGATGCGCCCGAGCAGTTCGTTTCCCGATACGGAGCGACCATCCACATCCGAGACCGCGATGGCGTCTCCTACAGACGACAACGCCTCAGACAGCAGTTGGGTATAGGTATCGACGGCCACGTGGATTCCAATCTGATCAGAAGTCACACAGCATAAAAATCAATGGCGAAAGCCGTCATGTCAAAACCGGCAAGATTGGTGTGCCTAGGGGTTAGCCTGCTCATCTCGCAACGTCGCGAGCTCTCTAAAACCAACAGGAGAATGGCCGGTCCATTTTTTGAAGGCGCGGGAGAAGTTGGCGGTATCTGAGAATCCGGTCAGATAGGCAATTTCGTTGACCGGCAGCCCCTTGAGCAGATAATCCTCTGCGAGCAGTCTCCGTGTGTCGTCCAATACCTCGCGGAAGGTCGTGCCCGCCTCCTCTAGGCGGTTGTATAGCGTTCGTGTGCTCACGCAGAGCACCTTTGCGACGGCATCCTTGCCGGATACGCCCGTGGGTAAGAGCCTGATCAGCTCATTTCGAACTCTGGCCGGAAAGTCAGCTTTCTCCAACTTCGCAATGTACTGTTCTGTGAGCTGCTCGTATGACCGCGCCATGTCGGGGTCGGCACTGACTAATGGGATATCAAGCAACTGCGCGTCAAAAACCAGTGACGTTGCGGGGGACTCGAATTGAACCTCGCAGCCAAAAAAAGCAGCGTAGTGGTCTGCATTATCGCCAGGGAAAGGCCGAGCGAGCGAAACTCGGCGGGGCGAGAAGGCATTTTGGGTGGCAACACGAAGAATCGTAACAAAAATAGCGGCGATGCCGTCTTCACGCACCGAAGGGAATGGCTCGGGGTTGTTGGCGATCCAGTTGAGACAAAACACCTCAGAATCTCTGGAATCGCGCTCAAGGGACATCACATCATTGGTGGTAACCACCGAGTAATAGCGAATCATCTTTTCGATGTAGTCACCCAGCGTAGCACTGCAGTAGGCGGCCACCCCCAGCGAGTAAAAGGTGGTGGGATGGATAAACTTTGCGAGATGGAGGCCAAACACGCGATCGACAGGTTGCTCCTCAATCGCGGTCAACAGGCGCCTGAACGCGCCGTCGGTAATACGCGTATTGGGGTCCATCAAGGGGCCCACCTCGATGCCTGCATCAGCAAACAGCGGCCCGGGAGCGACACCCAGATCTTCCAGCGCCTGCCATATCACGACACCAATTGGCCCGATCGTGGAAAATGTCTGCGCAATCATGGTTGGCGGCATCAATTCCAGCGGGAAACAACCCACCCATCATCCGCTTTTTCCCTTTTGAAGCAAACCCTGAGCCGCGCCAAGACTAAAAACGCGCACAATCACTCAGTAAAGCGACAACCGAAATGCATGGAAAGACAGGTGATGAAGCCTATAGCGCCTG
>JAYOEE010000008.1:35156-36974 GCA_038106565.1 Halieaceae bacterium | reverse complement strand
CGCCGCAACACCGACGCCTTTGAGCAATGGGAAACGATGCCATCCATGCTCACTGGCATCACTCAAATTGATCTGAGCACCGAACTGTTCGGCCAGAATCTGTCGCTCCCGCTAATACTGTCCCCCACCGGAATGTCGCGACTTTTTCACCACCAAAAAGAGCTCGGCGTCGCGCGCGCTGCCGGCAATGCAAATATCTGCTACGGCCTGTCCTCCATGGGCTCCAGTACCATCGAAGAAGTAGCCGTTGCCGCAACAGGGCCTAAATTTTTTCAGATTTATGTATTCAGGGACCGTCAGCTAACGAGTAGTTTCGTAGAACGCTGCATAGAAGCCAACTATGACGCGCTCTGCATCACAGTAGACACTGCGATAGCGGGCAACAGAGAGCGGGATATTGTCACTGGCATGACCATTCCACCTTCACTCTCGCTACGCTCCGCAATGAGCTTTGCCAACAAATGGTCATGGCTCTCGGGGATGCTGCATAACAGAGATTTCACGCTCTCTAACTTGGGTGACGATATTGACCCGCGAAAATCAGGCGCGCTCAGCATTTTTGATTACGTGAATCGCCAATTTGACCCGTCAGTCAGCTGGAAAGACGTAGCCTGGCTCAGGGAGCGCTGGCATGGCCCATTGATTATCAAGGGCATTTTGTCAGTGGAAGATGCGCGACAGGCAAGGGACATCGGCGCCACTGCCATCATGGTCAGCAATCACGGGGGCAGGCAGCTGGATTCGGCACCGGCGCCTATTGATTGCCTCCCGGCCATTCGCGATGCCATCGGCAATGATCTGGAAGTGATTGTAGACGGCGGGATCCGCCGCGGCAGCCATATTCTGAAAGCACTCGCGTTGGGTGCATCGGCCTGCTCAATCGGGCGGCCCTATCTTTATGGTCTGGCTGCAGGCGGGGAAGCGGGGGTAGCAAAAACGATTGAGATACTGGCATCGGAAACCCGACGTAGCATGCTCCTGGCTGGCTATGATTCGGTCGCTTCTTTGAGGGCTGGCTCGCCCGTTCGGCGCCATGCATAGCGCTGAAGGCGCGGACCCGACGATCGGTTCATATTGCCGCGATTGTTAACTCGCCGAAATAGTGATCGAATTCGCGGGCCTGTCACTCTCGCATCAGGATAAGAGCATGATCTCACCACTTCGAATGGGCTTGCTCGCTGCGGCATTGTTTATCACCGCGTGTAGCGAACCTACCCCACCCCCGAGCGCCATAGAGCAACTTGCTGACGAGTACCTCGATGGCCTGATGGAAGCCGATGCCCTGATGGGCACCTACTACTCCATCGAAGGTGCCCGGCATGACCGACTGCCAGACAACTCGCTGGCTGGAATCGCCGAGTGGCAAGGCAAAGAAGATGACTGGCTTGCCCGGCTGAACGGTATGGGAGCGCCCAAAGAAGTCGGGAGCCGAGATTGGGTCACGCACGGACTGCTCAAAGAGCAACTGGAAGGCGCCGTGGCCACGCGCATCTGCCGCAATGAGCTGTGGGAAGCGAGTACCACCACCAGCTGGCATACCTGGCTGCCCTTTGTGTTCGATGTTCAGCCGCTTGAAACGGCCGATTTACGAGTGCAGGCGCTTGCTCGGCTCGGCGCAGTGCCCACCTACATCGACAACGAGATTGCCAATCTGCGCGAAGGCTTGCGGCTCGGCTACAGCGCCCCTCGCGTGACGGTCGAGGCCGTGCCCGATCAGGTGCGATCACTCATCGGCCCCGACAGTATTTTTATGGGCCCTGCCGCACGCAATGACGGCCCCGACTTTGAGGCAGCGGTGACAACAATCTACGAAGAGCA
>JAYOEE010000008.1:28705-35056 GCA_038106565.1 Halieaceae bacterium | reverse complement strand
ATGGATAGCGGCCTGCATACGAAAGGCTGGACCCGGCAGCAGGCGGTGGATTACATGATGGCGAACTCGGGCTGGGCGCCCGTGGACATTCAGAACGAGGTCGACCGCTATATCTCCTGGCCCGGGCAGGCAACCTCTTACATGCTGGGAATGCTCGAGATCCGGAGGCTACGAACCAAGGCCGAGCAGGCGCTGGGAGAAGACTTTGATCTGCGCGGCTTCCACGACCGCGTGGTGGGCATGGGCAGCATTACCCTGCCCATGCTTGAGGAATCAGTGACCGCGTGGATCGCGGAGCAACAGGCCGGCGGCTAATGCGGCTCGGCCAGCGCTGTCTGGCTCCGCGGCGGGCGGAACCAGAGCTGCGCCAGCTGCCTGAATGAACGAGCCTGCAAAGAGTCTTTGAACAGTCGCACCCACTCGGCAAACGCAATCCGCAAGGGGTTGTAGGTATTGATATTGGTCAGCAACCCGTAGCGCACCGGCGCCACCTCGGACTCGAAGGTGCCAAACAACCTATCCCATACGATGAACACGTTGCCGTAGTTCCGATCGACATATTCGGGGTTCGAGCCGTGGTGCGCACGATGATGCGAGGGCGTCACCAACCACCATTCCAACGGCGCCCACAGCTTTTTCACCACTTCGGTGTGGGTGAAGAAGGCATAAATTGTCGCCACCGCGCCAGCACTCGCCACCATCAGCGGGTGAAAACCCAGGAGTGGGAGTGGCCAGTAAAACAGCGCTCGGGTAAACGGACCGGTAGGCGATTGCCGCAGCGCCGTACCCAGATTCATATGTTCGCTCGAGTGATGCACCACGTGGGCGCACCACATAAAGCGCACCCGGTGCTGGGCGCGGTGGTACCCGTAAAAAACAAAGTCGATCACTATAAAGGTAAAGACCCAGCCCCAAACCGTGTTGGGCACCTCGAACAGGCGAAACTGATACAGAAAAAAGTGCAGGCTGAGGAGCGCGCCGCCGATGGCCAAGCGCACCAGGCTGTTAATGCCGAGCTGCGACATCGAGCCGCCAAAATCTTTGAGGGCGTAGGCATTGCGCCCCTGCCGCGAAGTGAACACCACCTCCGCCAAGATAAGCAGCGCAAAGACGGGTAATGCCATGATCATTAAATCCATGGACAAAGTGTAACCAAGGTTGAGCAACAAGGTTGGGACTGAGAGGCCCTGTTATTTGAAGCGCTTCCAGGTACCGCCGTATTGGTAGGTATCGGGACGTTCAGCCTTCAGGCGTTCCACGCAGCGCCGGCAAAAGAACTTCCAGTTCTTGAGCCGATTGGCCCGGCATCGATATAGCGTCGGCGTGAGGGCCGAGCAGGAGTCACAGGTTTTGGAGCGTTCTCGCACAGTTTGACTGAACCACAAGCGCGTTTGACCCCCGTCATACGCACGGGGAGTAGTGAATGGATTAACCCCACAACTCAGGCGCAGGTGGCTGGACACGGCCTGCCGTTATGGCGAGCGGAGACTCGACGTCGTGCGTTTGCCACAGCGGGCCATCGAGATCGACAAAGTCCGCGCCCTGCGCCACCACTAACGCCGGGGCCATGGCCAGCGAGGAACCCAGCATATTACCCACCATGATCAACTTCTTGTTCTGCTGACACCAGTCGCGGATCGCCAACGCATCAGTCAGGCCGCCACATTTGTCGAGCTTGATGTTGATCGCATCGTAACGATCCGCCACCGCATTCAGGTCAGCGCTGCTTTGACAGGACTCATCCGCACAGAGCGGCACTGGATAACGCAGGTTCTCGAGCGCACCATCATCACCGTGAGGTAGGGGCTGCTCGAGTAGCGCAACGTTAAATCGGGCCAGCCCGTCCCCCACCGCCATCATCACCTCCGGGGTCCAGCTACCGTTGGCGTCTATCACCAGCTGCGCGTCGGGGCGTGCCTCGCGAACGGCCTGCAGGCAGTCGAGGGGAGCCTGCGCATTCAATTTGAGTTTCAGATGTTTGAGGTCGGGCACCTCGCTTGCGCGCCGCGCCATGGCGTCCGGATCATCGAGTGACAAGGTAAACAACGTATCAAGCGGCAACATCGAGATGCCGGTCAGTGTGGCAATCCCACCTGTGGCCTGTTTGGCCTGCAGATCCCACAGCGCGCAGTCGAGACCGTTGCGGCTGCCGCCAGGCGGTAGCAAGGCTTGCACCGTTTGACGATTCAGCGCGTCGAGCGCTCTCGGGTCTACTGCCAATAGTTCGGCGTGCAGGGTCTCCGCGGTCTCCCCGAAATAATCGACGCCCATAGTCTCGGCTCGGCCCACCGTTCCGTCGTGTTCCAGCATCACGTGCAAAACGTCGATGTAATTCACCGTCTCGCCAGCCGTCACAAAGGGCGCCACCATGTGCCACCGATGCTGGGTCAGGATGAGCTTCACGGCATCAGGCGACCTGAGCAGATGATGGCCGTCGCGTCGCTGTCACGGTAGCGCATCAAGAATCACGCTGAGATCGTGACGCATCGGATCCAGGCAGGGAATTCCGGTGGCGGCACTGGCGTCTTCGCACGCTTGGTAAGCTGCAGCATCGCTCAAGGCCTCCGTATTGAGGCTGATCGCTATCACCCGCGATAGAGGCGCCGTGAGCGAAGCGGCCTGCTCATAGCGCGCGATGCAGTCGCGTAAATCAGGCACCGCGAAGTCCTCGTACTCATCGATGAGAGTACGTCCAACCGCATGGCACAACACCATCGCATCAGGCTGACTGCCGTGGATGAGCCCCAACGTGACAGCAGCGTAAGCCGGATGGAACAACGACCCCTGCCCTTCAATCACGTCCCAATGGTCTGGCTCGGCATCGGGCGAGAGCATCTCGGCCGCGCCGGAGAGGAAATCCGACACCACCGCATCCACGGGAATACCACCGCCGGCAATCAAAATACCGGTCTGTCCCGTGGCACGAAAATCCGCCGAAACACCTCGCTGTTCGAGGGCCCTGCTGATCGCCAGTGCGGTGTATTTTTTACCGACACAGCAATCCGTTCCCACCATCAGTAGCCTTTTACCGGAACGCTTTCGACCAGTGGCAATCGGAATACGCTCCGGGGGGACTCGCACATCAAAGAGCTGTTGCCCATATGCCGTGGCAGCACTGACCAGCTCCGGTTCGGCAGAGAGGCGTCGGTGTAAGCCGCTCACCACAGAGAGCCCCGCCTCCAGTGCGGCCTTCAGCACTTGCACCCAAGCCGGTTTCAGTGCTCCACCCGACGGCGCAACGCCGATAACGATACTTTTTGCGCCCGCCGCAGCCGCAGCCTCAACCGTCATTTCCGCTAATCCCAAATCCACTGTGCAATCGGGTAACCGACACTGCCCGATGCACTGTTCCGGTCGCCAGTCGCGCAGACCAATAGCAGTTTTGGCATCGAGGGGGTTGGTCACATCACCCAAAAACAGCAGATATGGTGTAGGCAGTTCGATCACGGCCGGATAGAGACTCGGCGAATCACGCGACCGGGGTAGGTCGGACCCACAACACCCTCGTGCAATACCCGCTCCCCCGCCACCCATACGCTGTGGATACCCTCGGAAGGCACAAAGGGCGCGTCAGTGGTGGCGCGATCGATTACGGTATCGGGATTAAACAACACCAGATCGGCCATCATCCCCGGCGCAATCACACCGCGCTCGGCAAAGCCCATATGTTCTGCAGGCAAGGCCGTCATGCGGTGAATCGCGCTCTCCAACGTCAGTAGGCCCTGCTCTCGCACGTAGCGCCCTAATACGCGCGGAAAGGTCCCCGCGCCGCGGGGGTGTCGGTCACGCAGGCTGCCGTCGGTACAGATGTTGGCGTGGGGCCAGGCGATCAATTGGGCAATATCGCCCTCCTGCATGCTGGTGCCGATGATCATGTCACCCGCCTCACCGGTCGCGGTTTCATGGGCAATTGACAGCTGCGCCAATGACGAGAAGGCCTCAGCAGCGGTCTGCTCACGTGCCGCGGCAATCTCGGTAAGCGACATACCAACGTAGCCGGGCTCAGCAGCAAAGTGCGTAAAAATAATACCGTCAGGAGGCGCGAGCTCCGCCATGACAAAGTCGATGGCGGCGAGGTCCATCGGATCGCGCTCGGGTAGCAACACCATCATGTTCGACTGCCAATAGGTGTACGGGTATATATCGGCAGTGAGGTCAATGCCCTCTTCGCGGGCCGCGTCGAGACGCGTGATAATCTCATCGGCGCGCCCCCACAGCGAGGCCATGGCCAGTTTCAGGTGCGAGATCTGCACTGGCATGTCGGTCTCGCGACCAATTTGGATGATTTCCTCGAGCGCTTCTTCGAACCACCGATCTTCACTGCGTACGTGGCTGATGTAACGCCCCCCGGCATCCGCCGTAAGCTGTGCGAGATGCAAAACCTCGCGGGTTTCGCTGTGAATCCCGGGCTCGTATTCCAGGCCGGTGGAGAGCCCCAGCGCACCCGCCGCAAGCTCCTGTTCAAGGAGCACTGACATGGCCGTCAGCTCATTGTTATTTGCGGGGCGCCTGAAGTCCGCGCCCATGACCGCATCGCGCAGGGTGTTGTGACCGGCGTAGGCGGCAATATTGATTTTGGGTGGCGCAGCCTCCAGCGCGGCATAAAAGTCAGCGAGGGGAAAAGGGGAATCACCGTCCTGACCCACTACTGCGGTAGTAATGCCCTGAGTGATCTTGGCCAGCGCATTGCGCTCGGTGAGGATCAGTCGGTCCGAGTGGCTGTGAGTGTCGATAAAACCCGGCGCCAGCACCAAGCCGCCGGCGTCGACGACCGTATCTGACTCCGTGGGCACGAGGTCGCCCACCGCGATGATGTGTACTCCGCTGATTCGTACGCTGGCGTTAATGGCCGTAGCGCCGGTGCCGTCGATAACGCGCGCGTTGGTGATCAGCGTATCGGAGAGAAGATCAGGTGCCGCCACCACGCAGAAAAAAGCAAGTGCAACCGACAGGATGCGTTGCCACACCCACTGGGTCACGCGAAACCGGATTCGGGTCATTATGTCTTCTCTCTTATTGGGATTCAGCGGGGACCGCATCCCATCGGTGTTACCACCAGGCTTCGGGGCAAGTGCAACAGACTCCAAAGGGACAATAAGATTAGTGGTCGCAAACGCCTCTCTCACGGACCGATCGGCCGCCCAGTGGAGGGTCGATCAAAGCTCCCTTGCCGAAAGTTGCTGGTGTCAAACTCCATGGCATTCACCGGCGCGGAGTGGGTGCCCTCGTGCACGCAGACGCGCTCAATAATGCGCCATTCGTCGCCCCGCTTCTCGTACTTGTCGAGGTACCGCCCTACCCACAGATCCAGCACCGGCGCATCGGCCTGAAACAAATAGGTGACGTTATAAATTTCACCGGTGGCGGTATGCTCATCAATAAGCTCAATGGCGTGATTCAGAATGCAGTGATTAGTGCTGCGCCAGGGCAGGTGGGCCTCCATGCACATCTCACAAAACTCCCACGCGTCACCTGAAAATACCCCATGGTCATCCGTAGCGCCTTCCCAATAGGCCGATTTCATCAGTTCGACATCGAGACGGTCTACGCCGCGGCAATAGCGCAACGTCGCGTCGCGAATGCACTGCATATCGGAGAGCTGCTGGGCTGTGTAGGCCATCTTGCCCCCCTAGCCCAATGAGCGCTTGGGGTCGCTGCCATCCCAATCAATCGACGCGGCGGCGACCATATCAAAGAGCCCTTTGATATCGTCCGAGTACGTGAGCAGCTCCGTCATGTGACCCAACACGGGGCTGGTATCCACGTAAGCAAAACTGGCGCCACCCCCGGCGACCTGTCCCGTAGCGGCCACCTCGTACCCCTGCGCTACCAGGCTTGCGATTTCGCCGTCGATATCATCGGTCCAGTAACACAGGTGATGAAACGCGGTTGTGCCCGCGGGCACGGTGTCGCGGTAAATGTTTTGCTGCTCACCTGTGGGCTCAATGAGCTCAATCTGCATATCGCCCGCCTGCGCCAGCGCAATTTTCATTGAGATCGGGCTGGGACTGCCTCGGTAAGTGCTGTTCTCAAAGAGTTCGGGGGTGTACTCCACAAAGAAAAAGGGGCCGATCCCTACCTTGACCCAAGCGTCGACCGCCGCATCGAGGTCGTCTACCACCCATGCACTCTGCATTGCATGTCCGCTCGCAAACTGTTTCATTTAAGCCTCACTTCTTATTGTTGACGACTGTAGATCGCGATGCCCCCTATCCCATCACCCTTTACCTTCCGCGATCGCGCTATCTTGATTACGGGTGCCAACCGGGGATTGGGAGCGGCACTGTGTGAGACGATCTTGCAGTACTCGCCACAAATAATCTACGCGGGGTATCGCAAAAATCCCGGAGC
>JAYOEE010000008.1:0-28605 GCA_038106565.1 Halieaceae bacterium | reverse complement strand
GGTTGCGAGGCTTACTGCACATCGAAAGCCGCACTGCACACCGCGACGCAGGGATTGAGGATCAAACATCCCGATATTCAGTGCGTTGGGGTGTACCCCGGCCCCACCGCCACCGATATGACTACCGGCAGTCCGGTCGCGCTAGCAGACCCGCTGGTGAGCGCAGCCAACATCATTTCGGCGCTAGAGTCAGGGGCAACCTCTATCTTTCCTGACGCCGCGGCCAAAACCGTCGAAGCACTGATCGGCCAGCCAGTGGCTACCCTCGAGGCGCGATTTGGTGGCCTGCTCGGCGAGTGAGGCTCGCGCACGGAAGCGTCAGAAGCAGTAAACTGCAAAAAAGATAAGAACGATGTCCGGGGACTTTGCATGAATGCCAAGCAACCGCTTAACCAGCAGGGACGCGCACCCTACAGCGGCACCATTAAAAACTTTTCCAAAGAACGCTACATCAGTAGCGACTGGTACGCCCGTGAGTGGCGCGCTGTGTGGGCCAAAAGCTGGATTGCTGCAGTCCACGTGTCGGATTTACGGGCCCCGGGAGATTACTCCGTGTTCGATCTGGGTCCTGAGAGCCTGCTCTTGAGCTGTAACAAGGAAGGTACCGTGCAGGCGTTTTACAACGTGTGCCAACACCGCGGCGTCCGGCTAGTCGATGATCACCACGGCAACACCGACAGCTTCCGCTGCCCCTATCACAGCTGGCGCTACGGCAATGATGGCCAGCTGACCTATGCCCCTCATCAAGAGGGGTTTCAGGACGGATTGCCGCTGGAAACTATCTGCTTACCCAAGGTCCGCTGCGAGAAAGCGCTGGGCTTTTACTGGATCAACCTCGACGCCGAGGCGCCACCGCTCGAAACCTTCCTCAAAGACATGCTGCCGCTCATGACGCACTATGAGTTCGAGAACATGACGCTGATGCAGGACCAGACCGTGTCGATTAACTGCAATTGGAAAGCCGTGCTGGATAACTTCAGTGAGCTTTATCACGTGCATTATTTGCATCCGCAGCACCGCCGCTTTGTCGATTGCACGGAGTCATTGAGCGAGTGCTTTGAGGGCGGACACACCCGCGTCTGGGTGCCGGGCGCCAAAACTGACTCGCTGTTTTCCACCCCCGACCAGCCAACCGATTTGCTCACCATGCAGTTGCAAGCCTTGGGGCTCGACCCCGATGCCTTTGAGGGCAAGGTAGATGAAGTGCAAGCGGCGATCCGCGTGGCCAAGCGCGCGCTGGAGTCGCAGGAACCCTACTACGGGAACTTCTCCGACGAAGAATTGACCGATGTGATCCAGACCAACGTCTTCCCCAATGCAATTTTGACCTACCAACCCGAAATGCTTTGGCTGATGCGCCTGCGGCCCCACGCCACCGACCCCAACCATTGCTATCTCGACAAACTCTCTTTTGAACGTTTCCCCAACAGCGAGGAGCAGCGTTTTCTGGAGGGCACTGACGATCTCAAGGAAAAACGTACCGAGCGCGCCACCAAAAGCGGCAGACCAGAATGGGAATCCTTTGATTACTCCGATGTGATTGCGGGCAACGCCTCCATGACCGACACCATCGATCAGGATCTCTCGCTGCTGGCGCACGCGCAGCGGGGCATGCACTCGGCAGGCTTTAAGGGTAGCTGGCTGAATGAGATCGAGTGTCGCATGAGCCACTTTCATGAAGCGCTCGAGCGACTGGTGAGCGCAGGCGACTGAGTGAAACCACGGTGGTGACTGTTCAGCAAGGATTGTTATTTGCGCTCATTGGGGTGCTATTTTTCTTCCTCATTTGGGGTCGCTTTCGCTACGACCTCGTCGCCTTCTCAGCACTGCTCAGCGCCTCCCTATTGGGATTGGTGCCCACAGAGGATATCTTTTCGGGGTTTGGCCACCCTGCTGTCATCATCATCGCGCTGGTACTCATCATCAGCCGGGGTCTGTATCTCTCGGGGGCTATTGAGATGATGTCAGGAGCCCTGCTCGATGGCGCGCGGGGGATCGGAAGACACATTGCATTGATGGCTGGTGTGTCTGCGGCGCTCTCTGCGGTCATGAACAATGTGGCTGCGCTGGCCCTGCTTATGCCGGTCGACCTGCAGGCGGCAGAGAAAGCACAGCGCAATCCCGGCCTGACGCTCATGCCTCTCTCGTTTGCCTCCATCCTCGGCGGCATGATCACCCTCATTGGCACACCCCCCAATATCGTGATTGCCACCTTCCGAGGGGAAGCGCTCGGCGAGCCCTACAGCATGTTTGACTTTGCGCCGGTCGGTCTGGTCGTGGCCGCAGTCGGCATCGTCTATGTGGCGCTGATTGGCTGGCGCCTGATCCCGCTCGATCGCAGCGCGGCCAAGATGCCTTCTTCAATTGAAGATCTAGAGAGTTATCTGGTGGAACTGAGAGTACCCGGGGGCGCTGGATGCATTGGCCAGCAGTTGCGTGAACTGGATGGTGCCGCCGACGATGCTGGTGTTCAGATCTTGGGACTGGTTCGCGATGGCGAGCGCTTACCCGGCATGGCCGCACGCTCCGTGTTGCTTGCCGATGACCGCATCGTAGTGGAAGGGGGTCCGGAGGGAATCGACGGCTTCGCAGGTGCTCTGGCCCTAAGCTATGCAGATTCAGACAGACCTTCAAAGGCCATGTCTGGTAATACCATCATGCGCGAGGTCGCAGTGCCTCAAACCTCGCGGCTGGTAGGACGCACAGAGTCGGCGCTGCGGCTCAGGTACCGACGTGGCGTCATACTGTTGGGAATTTCGCGAAGCGGATTGCGCATTCGGGAACGTCTGCGCGAAGTCGAGATACAGGCGGGCGATCTGCTACTTCTACTCGGGCCGGAAGAGACCCTAGATGATGTGATCGATTGGCTGGGCTGCTTGCCGCTCGCGCCCAGAGGGCTCGACGTCATCCAGCGCGATAAAGCACGAAAAGCCATCGTCATCTTTGCCGCGGCCATTCTGCTCGCGAGTCTGGAACTCATATACCTGCCCATTGCTCTGGCGAGTGTGGCAGTTTTATACATCTTGCTCGATATCGTGCCGCTTTCGCAGGTCTACGAATCGATCGAGTGGCCCGTGATCGTACTCCTGGGTGCCATGATCCCAATCAGTGTAGCCCTCGAGTCAAGCGGGGGGACCCAGTTGCTAGCAGACCTGTTTGTGCGCGGCACTGATGGCTGGCCCACAGTGCTCATACTGACCGCACTGATGCTCGTGGCCATGACCCTTTCCGATGTGCTCAATAATGTCGCCACCGCGCTGATCGCGGCGCCAATTGCGCTGGATATCGCGGAGCGTCTACAAGTCAACCCCGATCCCTTCCTGATGGCAGTGGCCGTGGCCGCATCCTGCGCTTTCCTGACGCCTATCGGCCATAAAAACAACACCCTCATCATGGGCCCGGGGGGCTACCGATTTGGGGATTACTGGCGGATGGGGCTGCCCCTGGAGATTCTCGTCGTACTCACCTCGATCCCCATGATCCTATTGGTATGGCCACTATAGAACCCTGCGCAACGATCTGACACATCCAGCCAAACGCTTGGCGCATTGCGACAAGCTCTGAATATCAAACGCACAGATACTGGCAGTGTTCGCGGGGGAGTCACCCTGTGTGCCAACAGAACTGCCCGGTAAAACCCCGCGAACTTTCATGGAAGATCCCGTTGCCAAGGATGGCGTTTACCCCGGGAAAGAGAGCGGAACATGAGTAAACAAGCATCACAACATCTCCGAACCGCAGCGGGCATCATGGTATGGCTCGCGCTGCTGGCGTTGAGCAATGAGTCTTTGGCTCAAGTTAACGACACCACGCGGTGGGCAAGTGCCTGCTAAGGCAAGGCGAGTGAATGACGATGTCTGAAAATATTGTTGCCATATCACTGATTCTCCTGGCGTCTGCCCTGCTGATCGGCGTGCTCATGCTGAGTCACGAAGTGTACTCAGCGCGGATAGAGGCGGCGCCCATCGCTCAGTGGCGCTGAGCCCTTGTCGCCACCCGGACCCGCCTGTCGGGCCACTATGTACTCCGCGTCCCGTATTGTGCCGCGCGATCGATGCCACCGATTGAATCTTCGCGCCGAGCACCGATCACCTTTTCCACTCTCCCTTGTACATCCCCCCCTTTAAAGCAACTCGCGTGCCGCGTAGAATCGCGGCTCTTTCGCGGGAGAGCTCCACTATGAGTGAGCAAAAAGCCACCAATGTGCATTGGCACGGAGGCGATATCAATCGACCCGAGCGCGCAGAGCTATTGGGTCACGGTGGCGCGACCCTGTGGTTCACAGGCCTGTCGGGCTCCGGAAAAAGCACCATTGCGGTAGCGCTTGAACAGGCGCTCTACCGACGCGGCGTGCTGGTCTATCGTCTCGACGGCGACAATATCCGCCTCGGAATTAACAAAAACTTGGGCTTCAGTGCTGAAGATCGCGCCGAAAACATCCGCCGAGTGGGCGAGGTATCCAAATTATTCGTCGACAGCGGCGTGATTGTGCTCAGCAGCTTCATCAGCCCCTATCTGGCAGACAGACAGCTAGTGCGGGAAATGCACGAGGCCGACGACATGCCGTTTATCGAGGTGTTTGTTGATTGTAGCCTCGAGGCAGCGGAAGAGCGCGACCCCAAAGGTCTGTACAAAAAAGCCAGAGCGGGTGAAATCAAAAACTTCACGGGGATTGATGATCCCTACGAAGCACCGGAGGCGCCCGAAGTGCATTTGCATACTGACCAACAATCGCTGGATGACGAGGTCACAAGCCTGCTGGCTCTGTTGGAATCAAAAGGTTTGATTCCAGCATCCGCCTGATATCCCTCCAATACTCATGCTGGCCACGCATTCATCACAGCGCCCAGCGCTGGCCAGTGAATCAAGATCAACTTCAAAGCTCGGAATCACCGACACCAACACACGAAACACAGGACTATCGAGACAAACATGGCACTGATCGCACCTCACGGCGCCAACGCACTGCGCCCCCTTATTGCTGATGACGCGCGGCGCGCCGAACTGGAAGCTGAAGCACTGACCCTGCCCTCGCTCATGCTGAGCTCTGCCGCTGCGGCGAATGCGGTGATGATGGGCGCGGGCTACTTTACCCCGCTCGCGGGCTATATGAACCGGGCCGACGCACTGTCGGTGGCGACAGACATGCGCACGACGAGCGACCTATTCTGGCCTGTGCCGGTGGTCAATCTGGCAGAGAATTGCCCGGTCGAGGCTGGCCAGCGCCTGGCGCTGACTGACCCCAACCGTGAAGGGCACCCGCTACTCGCAGTGATGACGGTTGAAGCGATCGAAACCCTCTCGGATGAGGACGTCGCGACTATTCTCAGTAAAGTGTTCCGCACTGATGACCCCGAACACCCTGGCGTTGCGGCTTTCACCGCACAGGGCCGCACCCTCATTTCCGGTCCGATTGAAGTCCTGAACTACTCCTACTTTGAGGAGGACTTTCCGGATACCTTCCGCACGGCCATGGCGATCAGAAGCGAGATTGCCGAGCGTGGCTGGGAGCGCGTGGTCGCCTTTCAAACCCGCAACCCCATGCACCGCGCCCACGAGGAGCTGTGCCGCATGGCGATGGAAGACCTCTCCGCTGACGGCATTCTGATTCATATGCTGCTGGGCAAACTGAAACCCGGTGATATCCCCGCCGATGTGCGCGATGCGTCGATTCGTAAAATGGTCGACCTGTACTTTCCACCCAACACAGTAATGGTCACGGGCTACGGCTTTGACATGCTCTACGCTGGGCCCCGTGAGGCCGTGCTGCACGCCGTGTTTCGGCAGAACGCAGGTTGCACGCACCTTATCGTGGGTCGCGACCATGCAGGGGTGGGAAGCTATTACGGTGGCTTTGACGCGCAAACGATTTTCGACGAGGAAGTGCCCGAAGGCGCTCTTGCGCTCGAGATCTACCGCGCCGACCACACCGCTTTCAGTAAGAAACTGGGCCGGGTGGTGATGATGCGCGACGCGCCTGATCACAGTCCTGAGGATTTTGTTCTGCTATCCGGCACCAAGGTACGCGAGATGTTGGGTCAGGGCATCGCCCCGCCACCCGAGTTCTCGCGCCCCGAGGTCGCTGAGATTCTAATGGCCTACTACCAGGAAATAGATGGGACAAGCTCACCCTGATAGCGCTTGCGCCTGATCATGTGAAAAAGCAGGCCAACCTCAGGCTGACTAACTCTGCCTAGCGGTCCTTCCAGGCCGGTTTCCGCTTTTCGAGAAAAGCAGAAACCGCCTCCTGGGCATCCTCTGTCATAGCCACCAGCGACTGTTGTCTGTCCTCCAGCGCCATAGCTGCCTCAAGAGAAGCCGCATCGACGCTCACGTTAAGACCGTCCTTAGTCAGTCTCAGACCCATGGGTGAGGTGCTCAGCAGGTCTTCAATAAACCCCTCAGCCGCCTGATCCAACTGATCCTCGGGCACCACTTCTGAAACCAGATTCACTCTGAGTGCGCGCTCGGCGTTGATGAAACGCCCGGTCATCATCAGCTCACTGGCGACTGAAAGCCCCACCAACTTGGGCAACAAATAGCTGCAGGCCATGTCACAAGCCGTGAGCCCCGCCTTGATATAGGCCGCGTTCATTTTGGCAGTATCTGCCGCGATGCGGATATCTGACGCCAGCGCCAGACTAAAACCACCGCCACAGGCGGCGCCTTGCACAAGACTAATGATAGGTTGAGGACATTGGCGCATCGCGCGGTAGATATCCGAAATACTGCGCTGGAATTCGAGCATCTCGTTGGGACTGGGTTTGCCAGACCAGGTCGCATCATTGAGGTCCAGTCCCGCGCAAAATGCTTTGCCATTAGCCCGAAGGACCACCACTCGAACTGCATGATCGCGACGAAGCGACTCGAAGGTTTCCCTCAACTCAGTGACGAGCTCGGGGTTCAACGCGTTAAGTTGCTCGGGGCGATTGAGCGTGAGCCACAAAACTTCGCCTTTTTGCTCGCGCAGTAATACGGTCTGCTCGCTCATTTCAGGTTCCTGTTTATCGGTTGGTCAGTTATAGCGTCCGCGCAATCAGCAGCTTCATGATCTCCGAGGTGCCACCATGAATGGTGTCAATGCGCGCATCGCGATACAGCTGGGCGATCGGATATTCATTCATATAACCGTACCCGCCGAAAAACTGCAGGCAACGGTGGATACCCTCTACCTCGCGCTCCGTGACCCACAATTTGGCCATAGAGGCGGTCGCCGCGTCGAGCTCACCCTTTAATAACAACTCTGTGCAGTGATCAATGAATACCCGAGCAATGGTCGCTTCGGTTTTTACCTCGGCCAGCGAGAAAGACGTGTTCTGAAAATCCAAGAGCGGCTGGCCAAAAGCCTTGCGCTCCCTCACGTATTCGACCGTGAGTTGCAATGCGCGCTCCAACATACCCAGACCCATCACTGCAATACCCAAACGCTCCTGCGGCAGTAGGTCCATTAACTGGGCAAATCCTTTACCGGGCTCGCCGCCGAGAATGCGGTCTGCCGGGACCCTGACATCTTCAAAAAAGAGCTCGGAGGTGTCTTGAGCGTCGCGCCCGATCTTGTCGAGATTTCGCCCTCGCTTGAATCCCACTGCGTCGCCCTCGACCAAGAGAATCGAGATCTTGTCTTCACCGCTCTCCAATTGCGTTTTGGCGCACAGCAACACCAAGTCGGCCGTCTGTCCGTTGGAGATAAACACCTTGCTACCATTGATGACCCAATCGTCCCCCGATCGAACAGCGCGGGTTCGCATACCCTGCAGGTCAGAGCCGGCATCGGGCTCGGTCATGGCAATTGCCAGTACGGTCTCGCCCGAGACCACTCCCGGCAACCATCGCTGACGCTGCTCCTCCGTGCCGTGGTGGATCAGATACGGCGCTGCAATCATGTTGTGGACCGCAACACCCCAACCCTCCAATCCGCGTCGGGCGAACTCCTCCATCAGGATGCGCTCATGCCGAAAGTCTCCGCCCAGGCCGCCGTACTGCTCAGGCACCAGCAACCCCAGCAAGCCAAAGGCGCCCGCCTCTCTCCATGTCTCCCGATCGACACATTTCTGGCTGGTCCAGCGCGCTACATGCTCAGGCGACGCGTGCTCATCGAGAAACGCCGCCATACTGGCACGAAAAATATTTAAAGAATCAATCTGCTCTGCCTGCATCGGGAAAAAACTCACTCATCCGAATTGGGAAACACCGAAGACGACTGGTTGCGACAGATCATCGCGAACATGGCACCGGTCCCTCTGGGAGGCGGCAAGGATACCGCTGCATACCGCTGTGCTCAATCGTCAAACACCTGACTCGGTCTCTGCGAGCAGCGGCCATTGCCGCGACTTACATGGGATAATCAGCTACCGGAGTCGCGACGGCCGCGACCAAAAAGGAGCATTGGAGAGACCGATTGAAGATCGTTGACGTCAGGGAAATGTCGGTTCCTCTGGTCCCCAGTGGCGCCAACGCCGTGGTGAGCTTTGACAGCCATACCGTGTCATTCGTCGCCCTGATCAGCGATCAACGCCGCAATGGCAAACCGGTTATGGGTGTTGCCTTTAATTCGATTGGACGCTTCGCGCAATCGGGAATACTGCGCGAGCGTATGATCCCCCGCTTGCTGGCGACACCACCTGACAGGCTACTGGCCGACTCTGGAATCGGGCTCGATCCCGCAAAAGTACTTGAGGCGATCATGGCAGGAGAGAAACCCGGTGGTCACGGCGATCGAGCGACTGCAGCCGCCGCGATCGAGATGGCCGTCTGGGATCTGAATGCGCGATTGCGTGATGAGCCCGCTGCCATGACTTTAGCGCGAGCGGCTGGCCATGCGCGGCACGCCACGTCTGTATCCGTCTATGCCGCGGGTGGCTATTACCCCGCTGGTGACGGCAAGGCGGATCTACAAGACGAACTGGCGCGTTACCGTGATCAGGGTTTCACGCACTTCAAAATCAAAATTGGAGGCCTGCCGCTAGCGGAAGATCTGCACCGCGTTCAGCAGGCAGTCGATTTTGCCGGGGACGGCGCATGCATAGCCGTCGATGCTAATGGCAGATTTGATCTGGATCATGCCCTCGCCTATGCCAGAGCTCTGGCACCACTACAATTACGCTGGTTCGAGGAACCCGCTGACCCACTGGATTACGCACTCAACGCAACAGTGTGCGACACGTACCCTGGCTCGGTCGCTACCGGAGAAAACCTTTTCAGCCTCTCCGACGTCCGCAACCTGCTCAGTTTCGGCGGCCTGCGCGCGGAACGAGACGTGCTACAAATGGACCCGGGGCTGAGCTATGGCATCACCGAATATCTGCGGATGGTCGCAGCCGTCGAGGCCGCGGGTTTCGGCCGCAATCAATGTATCCCCCACGGTGGCCACCTGATCAACCTACAGGTGGTCGCTGGACTCGGACTGGGTGGCTGCGAGGCATACCCCAGCGTTTTTCAGCCCGTCGGAGGCTTTGGCGATTGCACCGAGATTAGAGATGGGCAAGTACACGTGGGCGACGCACCGGGATTTGGACTGGAACAAAAGGCTTCTCTGAGACCGATCATCGAGCAGTTGGTAAGCTGATGTGAGCACAGAGACGCCCGGGGATAGTCGGTGATGAATGTTGTAGTACAGGGCTGCGGCGCGATGGGGTCTGTTTACGCAGCACTCTTTTGCTCAGCGGGCCATTCGGTATGGGTAATGAGCCGAAACCAAGATCATATGGCGGCAATTAAGCGGTCGGGTCTTCGCGTCTCCGGAGCGAGCGGCGACCGCATTGTCACGCCAACGGTAGTCGAAGATTTTCCGGATACGCCCATTGATCTCCTCATCATGGCGGTAAAAGCCGGCGCGGTCGCCGATGCCGCAGCAATGAGTGCTGGGGCGATGGAGCGCATCTCCCGCGTTGTCACCATTCAGAATGGGCTGGGGAGTGCTGACACCGTCGCGGATTTACTGGGCGGCGATAAGCTCGCGGTCGGTATTGCTCAGGGCTTCGGTGCGTCACTCATCTTGCCCGGTCACGTTCACCACAACGATATGAAAGCGATTCGCCTGGGCACATACGGCGCTTTGCCACATGCCAGTATCCAAGAACTGGCAATGCTATGGCGTCAGGTGGGATTTGATACGGATGCCGTTCAGGACATTCTGACTGCACAATGGGAAAAGCTCATTTGCAATGTCGCTTACAGTGCCCCGTGCGCCCTGACCGGCCTGACCGTGGGTGAGGCAATGCGGGACGGCACGCTGGGTCCCGTTACACGAGATGCCGCCACGGAAGCTTACGAGGTAGCACGGGCACTCGATATCCCGCTTTCATTTGACGACCCTATAGCCTATGTCAGGGCCTTTGCTGAGCGCATGCCTGACGCCAAACCGTCGGTGCTACTAGACATTGAATCGGGCAAAAAAACGGAAGTCGACGTCATCAATGGCAGCATTCCAAAACAGGCCGCCCGCGTGGGACTGAGCGCGCCAGTCAACGCCACCCTGACTCGGCTCGTTCAGGCAATGGAAAACAACGTGAGCAATAACTGAAGCGAGGTGACACCATGACAGAGAGTGAGGCCATCCTGGCGGCGGATGCGAATCGACGCGCAGCGATGATCAGCGCAAACCGGAATCAACTCGAGTCGATTTTCTCAGAACGGCTCGTCTGGACCCATTCTTCTGGTGCGGTTGAACACCGGGAGGCGTTCATAGCCAATATCGAGAGCGGCAGTGTGCGTTATCTGGAGCTGGACACCCCCACGATCGAAGTGGTGACCTTGGGCGATAGTTGGTTGTGCGTTGGAGAATTGGCCGGTCGCGCTGAGAGAGATGGGGTTGAAAAGGCGCTAAAAGGACGCTTTCTGAGCGCCTGGACCAGGGAAGCTGGTGCGCTAAAGATGGTGGCTTGGCAAACCACGCCATTGTCCTGACGCGACTCTCTGGACCCCTCGGCATGCCGGGAATACACTGCCAGCTCTCTGCTTTTGGCACGATCTCATGACAGACATATTCGATATGACAGGCAAACGCGTCCTCATTACCGGGGGGGCCACGGGCTTGGGATTAGCCGCAGCAAACGCGCTCGCTCGGTACGGTGCAGAAGTGATTCTGGCGGCGCGCCGAATCGACCGTATCGAAGCGTCTGTCGCAGCCATCGAAGCGAAGGGGGGGTGCGCGCGAGGCATCGCGTTGGATGTCTCGGATAGCAACAGCATCTCTGAGGCGCTCGAAAAAATCCAACAAGCTGGTCGCATCGATGTGCTGATCAACAACGCGGGCGTTGTGGGCGACAAAATGCTGATCGAGGAAGCCGCAGAAGACTGGGACCGGATTTACAACACCAATTTGCGCGCGATCTTCACGCTTTCGCAAGCGGTAGCCAAATCAATGGCTGCCGATCAGACAGGCGGCAACATCATCAACATGGCCTCGATTCTGGGATATACCACCCAAAAAGGGACGGCCACTTATGCCTCCGCCAAAGCGGCGCTGATTCAACTGACCCGCTCCATGGCAGTGGAATGGGCCCGCTACGACATTCGCGTGAATGCCATTGCACCCGGTTACTTTCGTACCGAGCTGGCGGACGACTGGCTCGACTCAGAGGGCGGTCAAAATATGATCAAACGGGCGCCGCTCAGGCGAACGGGCGTGCCACATGAGCTTGAAGGAGTGGTACTCCTCCTCGCCTCTTCCGCAGGTGGGTATATGACCGGCTCGGTAGTTACCGTGGATGGGGGCTTGTCCATCCCGCAAATTTAACTGCGGATGAATTGCACTCCAGAGAATGAGTCGCAACAGCGCTTATAAAGGCCGAGACAAATAAGAGAATACTGACATGAATGAACTGCCGGAACGCAACCTCAGCAGTGCCTGGTATTTGGTGGGCATACTCATGCTTGCGCAAACCTGTTCTTTTATCGACCGCATGATCATGGGGCTTATGGTAGGCCCCATCCGCCAATCCTTTGGTATCTCCGACACCCAGTTCAGCCTGCTTGCCGGATTGGCATTCTCGTTGTTCTACTCGCTAATGGGCTTACCCCTCGCCCGAATCGCGGATCGCGGTAACCGTCGCAAACTGATCATGATCTGCATCAGCCTGTGGAGCGTGATGACCGCGCTGTGCGGTTTGGCACGCGGTTTTTGGACGCTATTTCTTGCTCGAGTCGGGGTGGGTGTCGGTGAGGCGGCGCTCTCCCCTGCGGCGTACTCAATGATTAGCGATGCATTCCCGAAGAAAACGCTCGGCCTTGCGACCAGCGTCTACACCATGGGCGTCACTTTTGGTTCCGGCCTGGCCTACATGTTGGGTGGCTTGGTCATCGGCTGGGCCTCCACGGTCGGCACCCTGCATGTTCCCGTTTTGGGTGAACTGGAGGGATGGCGCCTGACTTTTATGATCGTGGGTATCCCGGGGTTAGTGATTGCGCTGATGCTCGGCACGGTAAAGGAGCCCGCTCGCAGTTCAGGCGAGGGCCTTATCGCTATTCCCTTGAAAGAGGTGTTTGCATTCATCTCCGACAGGCGACGCGCTATGGGCTGTCACATCATCGGCGTGGCGGTGTTCATTATGGTGGTCTTTGGCATCAACATCTGGGGCCCAACCTATCTTATTCGCACTTTTGGATTTACAGCCGCTGACGCTGGCATGCATTTTGGAACCATCATGATGGTGTTAGGCACCGCCGGCCTGCTCGCTGGCGGCACAATAGCCGACGCCTGGTTTGCACGTGGACGAAAAAATGCCTACCCGTTAGTCATTCTCTTGTCGGGGCTCTGCATGTTGCCCTTCGTGCTGGGCATGGGCTGGGTTACTGAGGCGAATCTCGGATTGATTTGCCTCGCGGGTGCCACTTTCTTCTCGGCATTTCAGGGAGGTATCGCAGCGGGAACGCTTCAGCTCATGACCCCTGGACCCATGCGAGCACAGGTCGCTGCGCTATATTTCTTACTGGCCAATCTGATTGGAATCGGTCTTGGCCCGACAGTGGTAGCGGTGCTGACGGACTTTGTTTTTGCAGATGACGCAGCCATCGGGCAGTCGCTCGCGCTCAGTGCCGCCGTGCTGGTGCCTGTCGCATGTGTCCTGATCTGGATCGCGCTGCCCGCCATCGAAGAGGCGATTGATCGCAATCTCTCCGAACCAACACCTCAGGGGGCAGATTGATGCCCACACTGATCAGCGCACTGTCCGACGCGGTAGCAGCATCCCCGGACCGGATTGCGCTGGTATTTGAGGATCAATCACTCACCTTTTCCGAGCTCGACCAACACAGTGATGCGCTTGCCACTGCACTGCTGAGTCGCGGTGTTTCAGGCGGCGATCGTGTCGCGATTCTTGATCGCAACTCGCTCTGGTTTTTTGTGATCCTTTTCGCCGTAATGAAAGCGCGCGCCGTGCTGGTCACCATTAATTTTCGTCTGGCTCCGCCCGAGGTTGACTTTATTGTCCGAGACTCGACCAGCAAACTGTTGTTTATTGGCGAAACTTTTGTCGACACACTTTCCGAACACCCCTACCCGGGCTGCGATACCTGGGTAGTCGAGCAATTAGCTCAATCCTTGAACCCGGGTGTTCCCGGTCAGGCATTGCCAGCAGTGCTCGCAGAGGATGCGGCAGTACAGATGTATACCAGCGGCACGACCGGTTTACCCAAGGGGGTGGTCTTGTCGCATTCGGCAATGGTCAACGCTGCGACTGCAGGACACGCGGTTTGGCCCTTCCTCGATGAGGCGGATGCCTCGGTATTGGCAACGATGCCGCTTTTCCATATCGCTGCCTGCAACCTCGGGCTGGCGGCACTCCTCAAGTCTGCCCGGGTCGATATCGTTAATCAGGCTGATCCGCTATTTGTGGCGGATTGGTTGTCGCGGCATCGGAATTCGCTGGTACCGCTCCCGGCAACCGTTATTCACGGCATGCTGGAGCTGCCAGACATCGGAGACCGGGACTTCAGCGCCCTGCGCACTATGCTCGTCGCCGGCTCGGGTATCGCCGAGGACTTGATCAAGCGGGCCACCGATACTTTTGACTGTGGTTTCGCTTTGTCTTACGGCAGCACAGAAACCTGCGGCGGCATCACTTACCTTGGACCTGAGGAATGCGTGCAGGGTGCCGGTAAGCGACTCACTTCGGCGGGCAAAGTGATGGCACCCTCTCGCATTATGATTCAGCGTCCGGATGGCACACCCTGTTCAACCAATGAGGTTGGCGAGATCGTGTGCTTCTCGGATCGGCTGATGGATGAATATTGGGGCCGCGACGAGGCCACGCGGGCGGCGTTCCGTGATGGAGGCTACCTATCTGGCGACGCAGGCTATGTGGACGAGGCAGGCTATTTGTATGTAGTAGATCGCATCAAAGATATGGTGATTAGCGGTGGCGAGAACATTTACCCGGCGCAAATTGAGCAGGTTTTTTACACCCACCCAGACGTGCTTGATGCGGCGGTGATCGGGGTGCCAGACCCTCGCTGGGGCGAAGCGCTACTAGCCGTTTTGGTGATGCGGGAACACGTTGAGCTCGACGCCGATGCCATGATCGATTTTTTGAGGCCAAATCTGGCGGGCTACAAAATCCCGAGGCTCTACCGCACCGTCGAAGCGCTGCCGCGCAACGCGACCGGCAAGGTGCTAAAAACCGCTCTGCGCGAGCAGTTCATTTAAGCAGCGCCTGGGCGACAGCCCAGCCCTCAATCAAACCCTTTTGCTTCCAGCCAACTACCGCAAGCTGCCACGGCCTCAGCCAACTTCTCCGGCTGGCCGAAGTAATAATGGTTGGCCCCCTCGATCATGACTTCGGTTTTATCTTGGCTACCCAGTGCTTGCCTCATCGCTAGACTGTCCTCGGGGGTAACGGCGTCGTCACAACTGTTCGCCAGCACCAAGGCAGGAATCGTTACATGCGGCGCACATCGCACGCCGTCGGCGTTTGAGAGGTCGTAACTCCACTGGGACAACCAGCTCCGCAGTGAAGTGAAGCGGGCGATACCGATCGGACTGTTGTTCACGACCTCGGGCTCACCGAGAAAACACCAGCCTGGCTTGCGCCCATTGGGGTCAAGCGTGGCGTCGAGCCACTTCGGGTCCGCCATGGTGCCATGAACCACAAAGCCAAACTCCTGCTTGTCCTTACCGCGCGCTTTAAAATCGGATAGACGCTCCTGCACCCACGCCGTGATTTTGCGATTGCGCTCAAGCTGGGCCGCGCGATACCGCGCAATGAAATCAGCGCTGTAAGGAGCCTGATTGGGGTTGGCCGGGTTATATAAATCCAGCTCCGGATCTTTATTCTCCGGGTCTGATTCATCGAGGATCGATGCGTCAAGCCATTGGGTGAGCGTGTGCGACCTGCCGATGTGTGCCGCCAACAGCATGATGCCGTCAGCAGGGATCAATTCAGCCTGCGTCAGGTCAGGCAGTTCGCCTGCAGGCGTGCACGTTACCGTAGGGTTTTCTGCCTGACTTTGGTAGCAGAGCGACAGCGAGCCGCCACCACTCCAGCCCGCCAGAACCACCTTCTTGTAACCGAGGCGTTCTTTGGCGTCGCGCACACAAGCCCCCATATCTACGACGACCTTTTCCATGATGAGTGCCGTGTCGTTGTTAGGGTAGCGAGACTGACAGTAAATAACGTGATGGCCGGCCTTGGCGAGGGCGATCGTCATCGGGAGATATTCACCGCTACCGATGGGATGCATCAAAATGATGACCGTGTCGGAGGGTTTGTCGACGGGTTTCAACAAGTGTGACTTGAGCACCGTGCGCCCAATTTCTCCCGCGTAGGTGTCCTTGTAGGGGCCCTTGTCCTCAAACATGATGAGGTAGGGAATGCGCTCGTAACTGGCCATGCTGAATCTCCGGGGTACTGAAGAAATTATTTACCGCGCTGATCGAGGGCGTCGGCGCCAAAAAGCCCCTCTTTAACCCCGCGAGTTCTGGCGGTCCAATTGGCCAACTGATCATGCGCCTGCGCCGCATCATCAGACATAATCTGATCGTAATCGGGGGTTTTACTGGTGATCTCTACCTGAATGCCATTGGGGTCGTACATGTACACCGATTCCACAAAATCATGATCAACGGGACCGAGGCAGCCCTTTCCCGCCTCGTTGATTCGTTTTTGATAAGCCAGCATTGCTTCGCGACTCTCGACCTCGAAAGCGATGTGCACATCAAATGAATCTTTTTTGTGAAAATGATCTGAAGTCGCGGTAGAGGGTTCGTCAAAAAAGGCGATGAAGTTGCCGTCTGCCAGCTCAAAAAACAGGTGCATATACTCGCTTTTGCGCCCCGAGCCCGGAATTTCGTCAAAAACCATCGCCGCGGCCAAGGGTAACCCGAGTACATCCTCGTAAAACCAACGGGTCTGTTCTGCATCTCGACAACGATACGCCGCGTGGTGAACATTACCCAGTCGCTTGAGCTTTGGCACTGACACTTCGCTCTGTTCGTTCATGACTCATCCCCCTCGTTTTGTGCTTTGTCGATTCGACTGACGCGGCGCTCAGGCAATTTGATCTGTCGTGAAGGTAACTGCCAGCCTGATCCTGTGCCATAGCGCGCGTCAAGATTCATCATCCAGGGAAAACTGATACGCACCATCACAGCAGTAAATAAAACGGCCGCCAGTATCGGCTGCCAGCTAAAAATCCAGGTCTTACCGTGGACCCCGTACACCACCCCAACCATACCCAGGTATAGGTAAGCATTCATCACCACTGGACCGAGCAGGGTTATTTTTCGGTAAAGCTTGGGCTCTCCCACAAACGGCTTTGACTGCAATTCGTTCATGCGCTTCTAAAAAGGTTTGGTAATTGCCAAAAATAGCACTAAGACGCCATAAATCATCACCATCGGCGTGCTAACCAGAAAGAACATCCAATGCATGTGAATGTGCTCCTCGTAACTGGCAGCATTCCCCGACAGCCGAATACGATGCTTATTGCCGCCAAAGTGAGAGAGGTAATAGTCGAAAAGTTCCATGGGCAGGAACAAGCCAAGCACGATCAGCAATTTCAGGCTCAGCCAATCGATACCGGTGTGCCAACCACCCGCGATGTACAGCATGGGCCCCGTGATTAAGATCATGGGAAAGGCAACGTGTTCGTAGATAGCGCCCTCATCGAACCGCTCCATCACCCAATTGCGTAAGGTCAATATCTCGGCGTCTTCTGGATGACGACGCCATGCCTTCATGACGGGGAGCAAATAGAATACGTAAGCCACTGAAGTGCTGAACATCCACACACCAACGAACAGTAGGTGCAGGAACTTGATCTCCAAATACCAGGGTGCCAGCAGAGACTGCAGCGCGTCATACATGCGAGGTTACTCGATACCGAATTTTGTCAATATAGTTGACTTTTATAACGCTGTAAAGTTAGCCTGTTGGGAGCCGGAAGCCACCAGCTGACACATCATCCGGGGAGCGAATTATGAACATGGCCGAGCGAGCCCCCACTGACAGGCATGCGCTTGATCTGGAGGCATTGAAACGGAATCTGGAGCAAGTCCTACCTCGCATTGAGGCGGGATCGGAGCTTGCCGAAGCACAGCGCAAACCCGTGGATGAAGTCATTGCTGCTCTGGCAGAAACCGGCATTTTTCGCGCATTTGTCCCCCGCCGATACGGTGGGCTCGAAATCGATCTCAATAGCTTCATCGATCTGGGGCTCGCGGTCAGTGAGCGCTGCACCTCGACCGGCTGGATCACGACTTTCTATATGGAGCACAACTGGATACTCGCGCAATTCAACCGCGCCGCGCAGGATACGATTTTTACGCAACAACCTTACGTGTTGGCGCCAGCGAGCATCAGCCCCAATGGCGAGGCACAGCGAATCGATGATGGCTATCGCTTGTCAGGGCGCTGGGCTTGGGGCACGGGGGTTATGCATGCCGATTGGGTCATGCTGAATGGCATTGTGGCGGGCGAGAAGCCCGAGCCTCGGTTGTTTATTACGCCCAGGAGCGATATCGAGGTCGAGGACGTCTGGCACACGTCCGGGATGCGGGGCACGGGCAGCAATGACATGCTGGCCGATAACCTTTTAGTGGCGGAAATGTTCAGCGAACCGCTGAAAGGTATGGCCGTTGGCCGTGGCAGCGGGGTGAATCGAGAGGACCACACTTATCGATATCCCATGATGCCGCTCCTGGCAATTGCCGCAGCCATCCCCGCTCTGGGGGGCGCTCGCCGTGCACTGCAACTGTTTGAAAATCGAATCGAAACGCGCACGCTCTATGGATCCGGTGCCCGTCAAAGCGAGCAGGCACCTGCGCACATACGGCTGGGGCGCGTTGCAATGCAGATTCAGTCCGCGGAACTCATGCTCCGCTCGACGGCAACCGCGCTTGAGAGCTGGGGAGCGCGTGAGGAGATTTGTCCTCCATTGGAGCGAGCCAGGCTTCGACTCACCGTTGCCGAGACGGTGCGGAGCTGTCGCGACGCCGTCACCACCATTGTCGAGGCCAGCGGCGCCAGCGCACACATGAATACGAGCGCACTCCAGCGCATCCAACGCGACCTGAATATGCTCTCCTGCCACACTGTCTTCGACGTAGAGAGTGCCGCCGAGAACTACGGCCGCCTGATGCTTGGGATGGAACCCACCACACCTGTGTGAGGGGAATAGGGTCATGTTGACGCTTACCGAGCAACTGCAGCGCGCGATTCGGCAGACGCCCCAAGCGACTGCAGTGATTGACCACAACCAGACGGACACCTGGGAAGCCTTCGGTGCTCGCGTCATGGGTATCGCCGAGGCATTGAAAGCGGCGGGCGTCGCGCCAGGAGACCGCGTTACGGTATTGGCGGGAAATAGCAGCAATTACCTTGCTTGTTATTTCGCAATTCCCTGGGTGGGCGCGATCACCCTACCCCTCAATAGTCGACTCAGCCAATCCGAAATGGAATACATCCTGCAGGACGCAGATGCGAGAGTGGTTCTGACTGATGACGAGTTTCGCGAACAGGCGGATGCGCTGCTCGATGCGGATACGCCGGTCAGCCAGATTCTGTCGCTGAGCGAGGCGAATGCGTGGCGCGTATCTGAGGATCACTTCTGGGCATCTCAGCCCGTTTCCCTTGAACCCACCGATGTGGCCGCGCTGTTTTATACGGGTGGCACCACGGGCGCGCCGAAAGGGGTCATGCTGACTCATGGCGGCTTGATCAATGGCGGCATTATCTGGGCGCAGTGCCTGAAGATCCCCTCCGATGAGAGCATTCTCATTGCATTACCCATGTTTCATCTCGCGGCCGGTTTGAGCGCGCTGGGCGGCGTATTTCTTGGTGCGCAAGTTGCCATTGAGCCTCGGTTTGATCCGCCGCGCCTGCTAGAGCGCATTGAAGCACTGCGCATCAGCATGATGGTGTTTGTCCCCGCGGTGCTGGACATGCTGATCCGCACGCCCGAGTTTAACGATTTCGATACGTCCTCCCTCAAGCGCATTTCCTATGGCGGCGCGCCCATGCCTGCGCCTATTCTCGAACGTGCTCTAGAGGCGCTTCCCGGAGTCGCGTTTTATCAAATTTATGGCCAGACGGAGTGTGGCGGAATGACCAGCTGCCTCGAGCCCCGCTACCACACACTGGATGGACCGGACGCCAGCAAGCGCAATACCGCCGGCAAAGTGGCGATCGGTATGGACTTCAAAATCTGTGACCCGGAGTCGGGTGACGACTTACCGCCGGACACGCCGGGGGAAGTCGTCATTCGAGGCCCATCTCTGACGCCGGGTTATTGGCGAGCGCCAGACAAGACACGAGATCTGTTTCGGGACGGCTGGATGAGAACCGGGGACGTTGGGCGCGTTGATGAGGAAGGCTTCCTGACGATTGTTGATCGTGTCAAAGACATGATCATTTCTGGAGGAGAAAACATTTTTGCCGGCGAGGTGGAAAGCGTGCTCTATACCCATGCAGCAATCGAGGAATGTGCCATTATTGGCTTACCCGATGACAAATGGGGTGAGCGCGTACACGCAGTCATTCGACTTAAGCTCGGAGAGACATTATCGGCCGATGCGATCATGGAGTACTGCAGGGGCCGTATCGCTGACTACAAGGTAGTAAGAAGCGTGGACTTTACAGATGAGGCGCTACCGAGAAGCCCAATCAACAAGGTACTCAAACGCGTTCTGAGAGATCGATACATGGCGAAGGCACCATAGATCATGGACTTCTGGCTGGCATGAGAACCGCTACATGAAACCGCTGCACACTGATCGGGGCCTGTCACTGTTGGGCGCCCTCGTCGACGCCGTTTACTGGGTTGACGAGAGCTTGCAGGAAAGCCTGAATCAGCAGGGTTTTGAGCGCATCCCCAGAACGTGGTCGATGGTGATGATCAATATTGCCAATGGCGTGCAGCGACCTATCAGAATTGCAGCGAACATTGGTGTGACCCGACAAGCAATCCAAAAAACGCTCCGGGAGATGAGCCACAGCGGCTTAATCGATATCGCGCCAGACCCAGAGGATAAGCGCGCCACCATTGTGAGCTTTAGCGCGAGAGGGAGGCCGATTCAGGAAGCGGCGACGCGTATACTCGGGGAAATAGAATTCACGCTGGAAGAGCGATTGGGGAGCAAGCGCCTTAATCAGTTACATGAAGCACTCGAGCTTGACTGGGGGTCGCTGGTCGTCGCGGAGCGCGACTGAGATCAATCGCCTAAATTGTGAGACGCTTCCGCTAGCCACATTGCCTGGCCTCGGCGCAAAAAAAACCCCGGAATCTCTCCGGGGTTCTTCAATACACTTAGAAATTGTAACTCACCGAACCGTAGTATGTTCTGGGCCGAACCGGCTGCCCAAAGCTGAGCCCGAAGGTTGCAAAGGGCGTTACGGATTCATAATAAAATTCATCGGTTGCGTTCCGAACCCCGCCCGATATCTGCCAGCGTCCATCCGCCGTGCGATAGGTCGCCAACAAATTGAGATTCTTATAGTTGTCTATCAGGTTCTCTGGCAGATTTTCAGGCCGGCTGTAGTAATCGTCCTTCGTGACATAATCCGCTCTAAGCGAGATGCTATCGCCGCTCTTCAGCGGGATGTCGTACTGTGCCATCAGCGAGAGCGTGTAATCCGGCGTGTTAGGCAGATCATTGTCTTTCGTAATGGTGACCGTATTGGAAACCAGTGTTCCTTTGAGGCTGTCGATTTCATCGTCTAGCATCCCCAAATTGACCCCCAACGTGAATCGATCTGTTAGTAGCGCCTTCAGCTCAACCTCCAGACCCGATATCGTCGCCTCACCCAGATTTTCCTTGGTAGATGAAGTGGCGACCTCGTTCGAGGCAGCATTAACCTGCATATCCTCGTAGTCCATGGTAAACGCAGCCACATTGAGTCGGACCCGACCATCCATCAAGGTCGACTTCATACCCAATTCATAGCTGGTTACGTACTCCGGATCGTAGTTGGGCAGCGGGGTCGGTACGGCGCCGGTAAAACGCGCGGCATAACTGCCATCCCGATAGCCCTCGGAAAATGTGCCATAGAACATCACGTCATCGCTCATATTCCACGCCAGGGATACCATGGGCGTTGTTTCACTGGTGCTCAGGTCTCCATACTGGTCAGAGATGGGACCCACCCGACGCCTGGTTACGAGATTGAAATACTTATCACTCTCTGTGTAGCGCAAGCCCGCTGTCAGAGTCAGTCTGTCTGTAATGTCGAAGTTAATCTGACCAAAAGCCGCCTGGCTCTCGTTATCAATGTAACGGTCCAGATATTGGAAAAAGAAATCCGGCGGCCCGCCAAGAGGCGGAGCGAACGAAATCTGATTGAAGATGGCTTCATGGCCGTCTTCCTCAAAGTGGAACAGACCGAGTACGAAACTCATGCGATCGTTCATCGCTGTTCCCGATAATTGGAACTCCTGAGAAAACTGGTCCTGAACGTACTGGTCGTGGTTGTTTGCAAACAGAATGTACGGAGAAAAGTCGAGCTCGTTGTAAAAACCAATATCGAACTCGCGATATCCGGTAATGGATTTAAGCTCCAAATCGCCAATATTCCAGGTCAATGTGATCGCACCACCCATCACCTCGACATCCTGCTCCGGAACAATCTTGTTGCCAGCATTGTCGGTATAGACCGAATTCACCGCGTAAGGATTGCCCGTATTCCATACCGGCCCGTAACAACTGGTGTCCGTTGCCTGACCGGCGGCAGTGGTACAGGAGGCTCCGTTACCGCTCCAGATGGCGTTATAAAAATGGGCGAAAGGCTGCACCGGCAAACCCAACTGAATGGAATTGCCGTTAAAGCCGCCAATACCCGCGACCGGAGAAATGGCCCCCGGCGTTTCGTTGGCCTCGGTATAGTCGAACACAATATCGAGATTGAAATTATCCGTCAGGTCGGCATTGATTCTTGCACGAGCGCCCCAGCTGTCATCACTGCCCAACCATAGGTCATCGTATTGCACAGCCTTGACGTAACCGTCTCGCTCTCTCTTGAAAACACTGAATCTGCCGCCGGCACGTTCACCAAAAGGAATGTTGACCGTCGCCTTACCCTCAAGATAGCCGTCTGAACCGCCCGAGAACTGGACCGAACCGCCGAACTCATCGGTCGGCGCGGCAGAAACGATGTTGATGGCACCGCCAATCGTATTTCTGCCAAACAGCGTACCTTGAGGACCACGCAGCACTTCAACCCGCTCAATATCAATCAGATCAAAAACACTGCCGATGTTCCGTCCCATATAAACGCCATCGACATAAATACCCACTGCAGGATCCTCAACCGGGATAAAGTCGTTTTGACCCATCCCTCGGATAAAGATGATGGGTGACTTCACGCCGCTCGTTCCGCCAGCTGCTTCAAAATGTACGTTGGGCGCGGTTTTGCCAATCGTGTCGATTTTCAGACCGCCCGCATCGAGCAGTTCTTTTCCCGTGATCACCGAGACCGCAATCGGCACTTGTTGCATGTTTTCGGCGCGGCGTCGCGCCGTGACCACAACCTCTTCCAGTGCAAGGGATTCCTGCGACCAGACCACCTGGGGCGATGCCAAGCCTCCAGTTGCGATGAGTACTCCGAGAGTAAGGGCAGTTTTTTGAGAACGGATCAGCTTCACGGCTGGCCTCCTTTGTTATACGTTGGCTTCGTGCACAATAAAATAAAGCTAGACAAATGCTAGACGCGAGACCTATTTTTGTCAATGCAGATGACAAAAATAGCCAGCAAGCGGCAGTGAGGTGACTCGTCTTCTGCCCACGCTAACCTATGGATAATCAGTGACCGAGGCAACATGACGCGGAACCAGCGGTGCTTTCTTTTAATCCTTGCCATGTCTGCCGGGTTCTTTGGCACCCTGAAAGCCGCGACCGCTCAGGTCTGCGAGCCCAACGGATCTGCTGATAACCAATTACTCTGGGGCGACCTCCATGTACACACGAGTTACTCGCTCGACGCGAACGTATACGGCACCTTGGCAACCCCTGAAGACGCCTACCGCTTCGCCAAGGGCGAACCACTTAAGCGCAGTGACGGGTCAGTTGTGCGATTGGAGCGACCGCTCGATTTCGTAGCGATAACGGAGCATGCCGAGTGGCTGGACTTCACCTCGCTGTGCGACAGCGATCAGGCATCAGACTTTGAAGATTGCAATAACTTGCTGGCGAATCGCTCACCCGGAAGTGGTTCAAAACTGTTTGGGCAATATGTCGTGACATCCATCACCGGCGAAACACCCGAACCGCTCGATCCTTGCAGCGAGGATCCAGCCATGTGCGAATCCCGCGCGCTCGACCGATGGCAAAACATTCAGAAACAGACCAATGCGGCTTACGAACCCTGTGAATTCACAACGCTACACGGTTATGAATGGAGCCATACCCCCGATTTTCGCCACGCCCATCGCAACATCATCTTCCGGAATGAGGCCGTTACCGAGCGAGCGATAGACTACATTCACTACCCTACGGTCGGCGAGCTCTGGGGCGCATTAGACCGCATGTGTGCGCCCGAAAGTGGCTGTGCAGCGCTGACCATCCCGCACAATACCAATATGGGCGATGGGATCAGCTTTGAGACCACCGGGGTCAGCGCCAAAGAACTATCGCAGCGAGCGCGTTACGAGCGCTTGATTGAAATCACCCAGGAAAAAGGAACCAGCGAGTGCCTTGCCCCTTATAGAAACCGGGAAAGCGCCGAGGGCGACTGTGACTTTGAGCTGTATTTGACTCGACAGTCCAGGCCCGTAGCGGTAGAGGACTACTCCGCTGAGGAATGGCGCACCATGCGCGCGACCTACGCGCGATCGCTGGTTGGCCGCGGTCTGGCGTTCCCCGGCGAGGCCGCCCCCCTGCGAATGGGTTTTATCGGCTCGACCGACACGCACGCTGCAACGCCGGGTTATGTGGACGAGCACGTTTGGTCCGGCAGTGTCTTGGCGGGATCAGGGTTTGAGGGTGCCATGCTGCGTAAAAACTGGAGCGCTGGAGGCCTGGTGGGCGTCTGGGCAAAAGAGAACACCCGAGAATCCATCTTTGACGCGCTGCATCGACGAGAAGCCTATGCGACCTCTGGCCCGCGGATTGGGCTGCGATTTGGAGCCGACAGCGAAAAAAGTGACTCATGCGAGACTCATGAATGGCGACCGATCGTCACCATGGGGCAAGTCACCGAGTTCAAGACCCCTCCGACTTTCGCCGTTCAGGTACAAACCGACACCGCGCCCATCGCCACCGTTGAGATGATTAAAATCACGCGAGCGAACGGGATCGTCGAGGAACAGGTGATCCCGATCTGGGTTGAATCCCAAGCGAGCATGACGCGCTGCGTGTCGTGGCAGGATGCAAACTTCGACCCCGCGGTTCCGACCCTGTGGTACCCGAGAGTGCGACAGCAAGCAACCCCTCGCTGGAGTGCCGTGCAATGCGCAAAGGCGGGACGTTGCGATGAGTTTCCGGACGTGAACGTGGACATTCAGGAGCGTGCCTGGGGTTCACCCATTTGGCATCTGCCACCATAACGCCTGCGAAACAGCGCCTCAATCGGGCGGTTACCATCTTGCTCGGCGCTGTTTCAGCCCGCCCCTCCTTTGCCGCATGAGTACTTGCCAACGTCTGAATGGATCCGGCGCTCTACCTCGGTGGCGCCCCTATCTACCTCATTGCGCTCAAGACCGAGCCACCGATCCGAACTTGGCAGATTCGGTTAAGTCGTTGGCGCGTCCTGCCAATCACTGAATCGCTCCCAGCACGATACTGAACTCATCAGCGGATCGGTGACCTCTGAGTCAACCGGACCATACGGTTGATAACCGGCCTGCTGATTTTCATGAGTGGCTCCTTCTTTGCCCCGCACCGCGGGGCTTTTTTAAAAGGAGTTTGAGTTTTAAGAGGAGTTTGAGTCACCACGTTGGCCCTTCGACAGGGAGGTTGAATGGATAAAACAGCGTATTTTCAATCGGTATATGAGGCCCAATTTGCCCTGGGTAAGAAAACAGGCGCCTGTTTGAGTGCCCAATACCTCGCACTAGAGGCATTTTTAAAGCGTAGCCCTGCGTGGCATTTTCAGTGGTGGCCCATTGTGGGTATTTCAGCCAGCGCATGGCACTTACTACAGCGACGCGCTGCGGCAGAGAGCGGAAATCGCGCGCTGAGCACCCGGGGTATCATCCGGGCGCACCTGTACGATCGGGTGGAAAGGGGTCGAGCACTATTTCAACGAGACACGCCGCTACCGGACGCCTGGCACTTTTATGAGGCTCGAGATGCCAGCGTACTAGCGCTCGTAGCGGAACGCGATGATATCCACCGCCTGGCGTGGATCCCTGTAGAGCCCGCTCTTTTTGGCCAACAAACAAGCGCCGTACCGTCCGTCACTCGCAAGCGGTTCAAAGCATTGGACGCGGCCATTCAACGACGGGTGGCGTGACACCCAGCGAGAGGCATTTAAGGCGAGCCGACGAATCGCTAAACTCCATCGCGAACCCAATGAAACGAAAAGCACATGGATTGCGCCGTCAGCACTTATTCCTTTATCCAGCGACTCAGTGAATGCGGTCTTTATGGCTTTAGCGCCATTCAGGTCCTGCTACTGATCGGGCTTGTTGTCATGGGCGGGGGGTACGCTGTTTGGGAACATCGAAAACAGCTTCGAGAAGAGCGCGATGAAAAAATCGACCGGATGTAAGCGCTCGTTACTGTCCCAATATCTGTCGGTGCCCTAGATTGCTGGCCTCGTGTCTCAATCGTTTCTTTCAAGCAACTCGCCCGATCTCCCCAAAATGCTAGCGCGCACCCTGTAACCTGCCCTGTGCGCGGGCATACATTAGCGGGCACAAACAACCCGGCCTAAACCGGGCTCCGGTGTCTTGGTACCTCCATTACTGCATCGAGAGCACCGTCATACTGAGGTCATCGGCAGAGCCGCAGGCTGCTTCCATCTCGGCAAATTGCGCTTGCCATGCTTCGTCGTCAGCTTGCCAGGCGGTCGCCTTCTCCATGGAGTCTGCGGAGGCGTGCACGTCGACTGAGACCAGCGCACCATCCTCGTGAATGGCGGGTGCTGCCGAGTAAGGATAAGGAGCAGCTTTGCTCTCATATGCGATCATTTCTTTGAGCAGGGCGAGTCCACGGTCGGCATCGGCGCAGGGCCAGTGGTAAACGATCATGATTTGCCCGGGCTGAGCGGCCAGCGCAACCCCCTCTCTGTCCTCATGATGGCCCGCTGCCGCCAATCCGGGTATCAGGAGTCCCATAACGAATATAGGTAAGCATTTTTTAATGTTCATTTTTCTCTCCGTAAGCAAGTGAGTTTAATCGGTTTACCACGCCCAACTTTGGGTTACCGCGATTAAGGGTCACTGCGGATCCTGATACTTGTAATAACCGTCAGTTGGAATCATAACGTGGGCTCCGGGCGTGCCCGGAAACATCACGTAGGGTGCACCCATATTGAAATTATCACTCATCCCGTCGAGAGAAGTGGGATCTGCGGGCAATAGCATCAAGTGCGGACCCGACTCGATCCATTGGGAGGGATCTTTGGCATCGGCTTTATCAAGCACACCCGCCGTGGTGTTGTCCTCACCTACGTCACCGTGGAGCATCCACATAAAGGTATCGCGCTCAATGTCCGGATCTTGACCCGACATAAAGTCGCTCATCCATTTCATGCCCACGTCGTCAGTGCAGACTGGCATCGCGTCGTGCGCGCTAGGCCAGCCCCCCTCCGGCGCAGATCGCGGATTACCCACCATACAGGTCCATCCGTTGCTGCCCTCGCGCAACACTGAGCCGTCCAAGCCGAGCACAGTCGCGTGAGTTCCCAGCGGCGCCGGTGCCGCTGAAGAGTAAGCCCAGATTTGCCACTCGGCACCGTCATGAGGCCCTTCGGGCTCACCCGCATGCACAAGCGAAGTGGCGGTACACAATGCCATCAGCCAATAGCGTTTTTTCATTATTGAGATCCCCTTTTTGTCATGGCACTTGATGGCCACCTGAGGATCACCATAGGGGAAAGGGGGAGCCGACTCAAATGTCAGCGGGATCAACAGTGTTCAGAAAGCGTAGCTCAAGCCCACGGTCACACCCGAGAATTGAACATCGAACCGGTTGTAGCCACGATCCAAGTTTTCTTGGGCATCAATCGATGCAAATTGGAAGCCGGCGCTGAGTCCGAGCGCATCAGCGACCAGATATTCTGCCTTGAGTCTCAGGTACCGGAAGTCACCGTCATACTGGTCATAGCTCAGCGAAAGCCATCCCGCTGTCGCCAGCATCGATAATTTTGGCGTGAATGCATGGAAATAAGTCGCCCGGAAGTTGGGAAGCGGTGCTACGAGCGATGCTCTGCCCTGCTCGATTTCCTCCCTCTCATTACCATTCACGATGCGCTGTGTCTTGATCAACACATCGTTATCCAACACATGAAAGCCCCCACCGATGATGAGTTCGGAATGATCGGTTCGCTGTAGCGTATACATCGCGTCGAAGATGTAAGTATCAATCGTGAGAGAGGTCTCGAGTGCTGAGCCCACTTCGACCTCAACGCTGTCGAAATTAAAGGAAGTTTCAGCTGTTAGACCGGCAGACTGACGATAACGGTAGATGGATCCCGAGAACTGCCATCGGGGGTTTTTGCGATATCGATACTCGACCAACCAAGAATTGTCGCGATCTTTCAAGCCCATGGATTCAAGATCGACCGGGGTCGGCTCGAAATTCTCACGCGCAGCGGTCAGGCTAGCTTTGCTCTGCTGCCTGTAACCGCCCACAGTCACGAGGTGTTTTTTGGTCAGGTAGGGATGCTCCGCATCCGCGCTGACGGGTACGGAGGCAAAAGGGCTGATTAGCACTAGGCCAGCTACGACTGGTAAGACGAAGTTAATATTGGAAACCCTGCTGCTTAACTTGAACACCGTTGCGCCTCGCATGCTGTAATGCCGCATCACGCCATAATGTTATCAGATGCTCACGCAAATTTTTCCAAAATGTTGCTGCGATTCCTGGTAGCGAAAGGCATCAGACAGCTCAGCCAACGGAAAAGTCTTATCAATCACCGGTTGCAGATTATGCGCTTCGACCGCGGCAATCATGTTTGCCTGATCCGCCTGACTGCCCACCGTAATGCCGCTGATGCGCCCGTTTTTGGTCAT
>JAYOEE010000050.1:0-16762 GCA_038106565.1 Halieaceae bacterium | reverse complement strand
TTGGTGGAGGCGGCGGGAGTTGAACCCGCGTCCGCCAGCACTCTGCCTTTGGCTCTACATGCTTAGTTTCCGTTAATTCATTTAACGGACAACAGCCCAACGGTCAGGACGTTGACCGCGAGTCTCGTAAAATTTAACCGTGACAGCCGAGACATCAGCCACTGCGATCCAGTTCTATATGACAGTCACAAGCGCGGTACTGGCACCTTGCTCTAGACCGCCAGGGCCGAAGCACCTGGATGGTGTTACAAAGGGCTACTTACGCAGCCAGTTGTGCACCGTAGTTGTCGTCATTGGCAACTATTAGTTTGCAGCTTTGGATTTACGTGATTGGCTACCATCACGGCATGCACCGCAGGTTTCGTTACCGTCGTCGAATCCGTAACGCCCCCATGAGGAACCGAAGAGTCTACAACACTTGGCCCCTCACCGAGAGGGCTTGATTTGGCACTTGTACCCAGCCAGTGAGCCCCAGCGAGGGGCTATCACAATCCACTTCCGTCGGCCGGCAGGGTTTGTTACAACGGGTCTCTCGCCATCCACCGTTTGGAATTGCCTCATGCTAAAGCGCCTCCTCGCCCTCGGCTGCCTTCTTGCGATAACTACCACGCCTCTGCACGCTCAGGTCGACGCGGCGCAAGAGGCGCGCACGCTCGACGAGGTGATCGCCAAATACCGAACCGACCGGGTCATGGATTCTGAGGGCCAGTCGGAGTCTGGCCCTCTATTTATGTCTTTGGGTGAGCGACGGCTGGCGTTTGCTCACTTTGACCGGTTGTATCCCACAAGATTGGTCTCGGCAGGTGCCACACCGATGGCGCTGCCCGAGGCGCTTATGGATCTGGGTGCCATCACATTCTCCGCCAACGGCAAAGAGCACACTGTGGCGGAGTTTCTGCAGAGCGAGCACCTGATGGGGCTAGTGGTCATTCAGGAGGGCAAGGTCCGGCTTGAACACTACGCGCCTGATCATCATCGTGAGGCACGCTGGGTCAGTTTCTCGGTGACCAAATCGGTGACTTCTATGCTGATTGGCGCTGCCATTCAGGACGGCTATATCGCCAGCGAGGAGGATCTGATCGTCAAGTACCTCCCCAGACTGGAGGGGTCAGAGTATGGCCAGTCGCGGATCAAGGACATCCTGCACATGGCCTCCGGGATGCAGTGGAATGAGGACTACGAAGACCCAGCCTCAGATGTCGCGATTGCCGGGGCGCTCAATGGCGTCAATCTCACCAACTATCTCTACGACAAACCGCGGGTCGCTGCGCCCGGTGTCCGTTTTAATTACAACACCGCCGAGAGTAATTTGCTGGGGGAGATATTGCGCTCGGCGATCGGCATGAATGCGGCGCCGTATCTGGAGCAGAAAATCTGGCAGCCTATGGGGATGGAGTCCTCCGCCACCTGGTTGCTGTCCGCCCCCAATGGTCGCGAAACCGGTGGTTGCTGTTTGAGCGCCACAGTGCGCGACTATGCCCGATTGGGCCTGTTTGCATTGGCAGATGGCGTCTTGCCTGACGGTACCCGGGTGCTACCCGAGGGCTGGATGGCCGCGAGCACTTCCCCCTCTCAGGGGTTCGATGGCTATGGCTATAAATGGTGGCTGTATGGCGAGGGACGCTTTCGCGCCCGCGGCATTTTCGCGCAAAGCTTCTTTATCGACCCCGAGGCCAATCTGGTGATCGCGACCCACGGCAATGCGCAGTCTGCCTCGGACAGCGATCATCACTACGAGCTCGATGCCGCGATTATGGCCATCAGCGAGTATTTCCGGGGCAACCGGCGGGAACAATGAAACCCGCCGGGCAGATCAGTCGCGCATTCGGAAGCCACTGAGCCTAATTGGCTGGCAGACCGGTTTCTTGCTGCACGGATAGTGACGCCCCGGTTGGGTCAAGTACCCTGACGCGCCCAATGCGATTGCTACTACTCTGGTGTATCAAGAGATCCTTATCGCGGGTGACCCAAACGTGCCTGATGATGCCAATGCCGGAGGGAATCGCCCAACTCTGAAAGGTCTCTGTCTCGGGGTCAAAACGCACCAGCGCGTCGGGGCGCTGACCCGACTCGTTGTACCAGACGATGTCGTCAATCACTGCAATGGAGTACGGATGTGATTTTGGGCCGCTGGGTGAATCCCATTCCTGTACTTCACCGGTAGAGGGGTCCAGGCGACCTATCCTCCCGCGGCTTGAGTTCACGTACCACACAGCGCCGTCGCTGGAGAGGTCCAACCGTCGAATACGGCTGTCTTCATGGGGAATTTCGAAGTAAGTCACCTCCATCGTGTCGGGGTCGATTCGCCCAATCGCGTTGTCACCGTTAAAGGCCACATAAAGCTGATCATCAGCGCCGACTTTGATGCCGTAGGGTCGCGGCGCGGTGTCCACGCTGGCAATGTCGCCTGAGATGGGGTCGAGGCGCGCAACGGCACCCGCTCTTTGCGCCGTGAAATAGAAATAGCCATTGCGATGAAACACGCCGGTGTGCGGATCTGAGAGCCCGGTTTCATACTCGCGAATCGAACCATCCACCGGATTTAATCGACCCACGGTTCCGTTTGAGTTACCGAGGTACCAGATAAAGCCGTCATCATCGGGGACGATAGAGTGGGGCCGCGCCGTAGGTGGTAGGGGGTACTCTTTGAATTCTCCGTTTACCGGGTCAAAGCGCCCCGCGAGAGACGCCCACATGCCTGTCCACCAAATGCTGCCGTCAGGCGCTTCAATCGGATCGCGCGAGCGTTGGCCCAGAGTCGGTACCATCCACTCTTCAATTTCGATGTTGACAGGTCCGGGCACCAAAGTCGGGTAGAGCTCGGGTTTCGATTTGAAGTGCTCCGTCAGGTAGCGGGCAATGATATCGGCGCGGGGCTCGTCGAGCTCAAGCATCGAGGCCATCAGTTGCCGCCACTCATCAGCGCTGTCGTACCCCTGAGCTCGATTAAGGATCTCGGGGCGATGACAGCTCGAGCAGTGCTCGCGCACCAAGCGCTCACCCTCACCGGGTGGGAGCGCCCACCCGTCCAGTGCAAGGCAAGACAGAGAAGCTACAAATCCGGCGAGTATAAGGCGCATAGTGAACCCCCCTAGGTTTTGGGGCGAGCATAGCGCTGTTACGCCTCGAAGCGAATACGGTGTCGCTTTGCGGAGGGAAAGAGACCAGCGGCCGGGGGGATGAGTCCGGCCGCTGGTAAATGGCGGGGGAGCCCCGCCTAGGAGTGATACAAGGTCAGACCGTGACCGCGTTGCCGCGGAAGATCTTGGACAGGTATCGGCTCTCGCTAGGAGAGGGTGCGGGTACAGCACACTGCATGACCGCGTGCACCAAGCGCGTCATTTCTTCAGCCAGTTCCTGATCATTAGAGGGTTCTTCGGTGTGTGCACGTCGAGTCAGCTGCACCTGATTCACCGCAGGTACAGTGGGCAGACGCTCACCTTCAACTCCTAACGTCACCGTAAAGGCATGGAGAGAGTTCTTCACGAATAGCGCCAAGGCGAATTCTTCGCGGGTTGAAGCCAGTGAAGTGTCAGGGGTGAGTAAAACAATCTGGCAGTTGGGCACCAACGCCGAGATTCTCGCCACTCTGAAATGATGGGTAAGTTGATCGTTGACCAGATCCCGGAACTGCTGATCACTCAGCACCCGATCCCAGCTCTTGTGACGCTCACCCGCCAGCGCATTCAGTGGCAGTCTCTCAAACGGACTGCTCACTACGACATCGTAACCGCCCTCTTCACGTAGAATGTGGTCCAGCGCACCTTCGATGTCATCGCCGACACAACGCACATCGAACGCCACGGAATCCGTGGCGTCGATGGCGTGTTGAAGCTCACGGGCGCTGTCCTCTGAACGAGTCAGTACCGTGAGCGCTGCGACATCCTGCCCCACAAAACCATTGCCGATCGCCGCAAGCTCTTTACGCATGCTGTCACCTACCATCACCACACGCTTGCCCTGAAGTTTGTTCAGGTCGGTCTGGCTGGGAGGTAGCAGCAGTTCACCCTCGGTAACAGAGCGGTCGAATTTCAGGCCGCCCGAGGGGTGGAACGTCTCGCCGCTGACAATGTCATCAGCGAGGTGGAACACAGTAGAGAGGCCAACCTGTTCATCGGTAGGCATCTTGTGCAAGTGAAGTCGGTTCAGAATCCCTGACTCAATCTGCGCCGCAGACTTTTTCGATTCTTCCTTGTCGAAGAAGGGATCCGGTGCATCGACAAAAGCATCCATAAAGGCGTCGCGTTGCTCGGCTGTCAGAATGCCACCGTTCACCAAACGATCCACCAGCTTACCGGCGATACCTCTATGCATCAGGAAGCGAGAGGAATGGCCCGCTCCACCGGTGTCCGCAACTTGACCCACCAGACGCGTCAGTGCTCTCGGCAGGTCGTTGCCCGAAGGCAGGTTGGTAAGATCATTTGCCGCCAAAGCCATGATGGTGTCCGCGCTGAGGCCTTCCTTAAGATCATTTAGGATGGCCTTGTGGACCTGATTCAGGCGCTTGTTCTCCAGTACCAGACGGCCTCGACGATCGAACAAACCGGGCGCATCGCCCAGTCCACGTAATCGAGCGCCGTCAACCGGTCCGGGAGCAAGTGCGTTGATCTGGATCTCAGGGCCTAAGTGTCGCGACAGAATCTCGGCGAGTACCCGTTGACCCGCCTTGGATACGGCGTAGTCACCTCGGTTGGGATAGGCCACCGCAACGTACTTTTCGCCACCGAAGTAGCTCGATACATTCAGAATCGAGCCCTTGCCCTTGTCTTTCATCACTGGGCCGAACTTGCGAATCAGCGAGTAGTTGGAGATCAGATTCGCTTCCATGGTGCGGTTCCAGTCCGCAAGCGTCATGTCCACCACCATTTCTTCCGCGCCGGAAATACCCGCGTTGTTAATCAGGAAGTCGACGTTGCCGAAGAGCTCGATGGCTCGGTCATAGAGCGCATCCAAGGCCTTGGGGTCACCCACATCAATATCGGCCATGATGCTGACCCGGGTGTCGGCCTGTGGATAGCCAATTCCGCGCAATTCTTCAACGATCTCTTCCCGCGCTTCCTCCAACTTGGCTTGGCTTCTGGCGCTCAGCAATACTCTGCAACCCGCGATGGCGAGGTAGCGGCCAAGCTGCAAGCCAATGCCAAGGCTGCCGCCCGTAATGACCGCAGTTTTACCTTTGTGAAGTCCGGGAAGGACGCGCATCAGAGGTGTTGGCATCGATTCTTTGCCGGTCGCGCGCTTGATGCTTTTCGGAATCCAAAGGTTGATGGGATCCATCTGCCGCACCCGATTGGTGAGCGTAGCGGCCCAGTCCGCTGCAAACGTCAGGTTGTCCTTGTCTTCACTGTCATAGCGCACGAGCTGATTGGGTCGCACAGCCCATTCGAGTTCGCCTGCATTCAAAAGGGTTTCGTCCTCGTGACGCCAGCCACGGATGAGCGCCTCGATCGATGCGCGGATCACCTCGTTCAGCAGATTGCCGTGTGTGTCACTGCCATTGGTAGCATAGGTAATTGCAGGTGGCTCGCACTTGCCAAACCAGCGAGAGAGATTGCTCGCGAACATGCTGGCAAAGGCAACCGGCGCAACGACTTCTTCGCGAACAAAATTTTCGACATCTTCGTCGGTCGCACCGCACAGCGAGTGCCCATAGTGACCGTTAGGCTTGCGAGGCAGCACGATCACGCCGTCCAGTCGGCCAAAATGGTCGTCGATGAACTGCATAGTGCGATCGACCGACTCACGTCGCAGCGGATCCAGATGTGACAACTGGATCTCATCGAGTCCGTTTGCCTGAATCAATGAGCGCGCATGACCCACTGATTCAAGCGAGCGAAACGCCAGCAACACGTGCGCGCCACTCTTAATTTGACGCTCGGCATAAGTGAGCGCTTCTTCGTAATCAGAACCACCGAGGATCAAGACGACATTGTTGGTGAGATCCTCAAGACGCTTGTCCGGCCAGGACACCAGTTGCGAGCGGCTTTGTGCGGGTACCTGCATGCCATTGGTCACTTCGATGTGGTGGCCAGACACCGCGGCAGACTCCTCGGAAGCCAGCCATACGATGCCGTTTGCGACATCGGTAGGGGTAGGGTAGCGGTACTCCAGGCCTTGCTCACCGTTTCGGGTGGTGATCATGAGGTCACGGAATTCCTGGCTTGTGCTGCCGGGTGGAATATTCTGAAGCTCATCCATGGTCGCAAAGACCGTATCGATGCGCTCCGATTCGATGGGTCCCGGGAATAGCGTATTGACGCGAATGCCACGCTCCTCTCCCAGTTCCAGTGCAAGGCCTTTGCCCAGTGCGTTGAGGCCAGACTTTGGCACCACATAGGGAATTCTTCCGTAGTAATGCGTTCGTGAAAAAATCGTCGAAACATTGACGATCGTCCCACCATCACTCAGATGCGCTGCTGCCGCACGGGCCATATTCCAGGGAGCACCGAGCAGATTCATTGCAGAGTCGAACATGGTCTGGTCCGAGCCCGCTGCGCGCATTTCCACGTCGGTAAATGGAATGTCCCGTAGTGTGTACTTCGGGCCCGCGGCACCCGCATTATTAACCAGCACGTCCAGCTTGCCGAAGGACTCCACAGCGCGTGACACGATATCGCGGCAGACTTGCGGGTCAGCACAGTCGCCGACGATCGTGGTGATGTTTTCGGCGTCAAAGCCTTCTTCGGAGAGCTCTTCCACGAAGGCATCCAGCTTGCTCTGGTCGCGGCCCGTCATGGTGACTTTGGCCCCTTCGCGGAGTAAGTGCCGTGAAATGTAGCGGCCAATAGAGCCTGCAGCTCCCGTCAGGATGACGGACTTGTTTTCGAGCCGGCGTCCGGCCAGAGACTGCGAAACTACCGCATTGGAAAGATTGGACATGTCGTTCATCTGAGCGCTCCGGCTGATCCTGTTTCGACTTTGGTGATGACCTCACCGCGCTCGGCTGCATCACGCAATGCCCACGCTCGGTAAAGCTCGTCTTTGGTTTTTAGACCCATGCGGGGAAGCGCATGAGTGACTACGTAGTTGGCACCACCGTGCCGGTTCTCCCACATCGCCTGATGAATCTCGGCGATGTCTTCAATAGGTCTTGCCAGTGGCGGCAAGACGTCGATCTGGCCCGCAGCGATCCGCTCCTGCATTTCCGCGAATTCACGCGCAGTGTTGAGGTGTGTGCCGCGTATCTCTGCACTGGGCATGATGATTCTGCGCTGCCGCATCCACACTTGTGGGGCATAAAAGGTAAACCGATGGCCACTGAGCTCTTCGGCATAAACAACCTTGCCCACATTGGGTTTGACGAGAGACGTGGCGAGTGCGAGGCCATCGCGGCCCGCGCGTTCAAAGACCACGTCCGGTAATCCGCGCTTGTCGAGCGTATTTCTCAAGAAAGGCGCAATCGCTGAACCAATCGGCTTGAGGGTTCTATCCGAGAACAGACGGACTGCTTCTTTGAAAGCCTGAGACTCCGTGAAGGGATTGGGCATTTGCGCAAAGGGTCCCGGAGCATCGTAGTCATCGCCGAGGCGACGCTCGATTTCCTCGAGGCTGACTACACCTTTGACCTGAGCACCAAAGCCCAGAGAATTCACGAATTCTCTCTGCGGGACAGTATCTACAAGCACTGCAATCTGCGCGCCGCGTTGGCAGCCCACCTCAATGGCTTCAATTGCCACGCGGTCTACGATGCCGTCTTCAGCGCCAGGGCCGTAAACGATCAACAGGCTTTGTCCTGCGCGAAGGCCAGCACGGGTAAACATCTCGGCGGGGGTGCTACTGCCTTTTTTACCCATAAAGGTAAATCGGTATCCCGAGGAAGCCCCATAAAAAGTCAGCACACCGCCATGACCCAATGTCTGGAAAGAGCGAGGAAAAGCGGTCTCGCCCGCATGTGAGACGACGTAATCAATAGGCCCCTTCGCCGCGGCTTCGGTGGCCGCGACAAAATCTGCCCCTTGTGCCTCCCAGGCCGACCATTCGGCGGGATCATCCGGCACCGGCGTAAAGGCGTCTGCCCACTGCGGATTTTTTCGATCGACTGCTGCGCCACCGACTGCTTCTACTCGAGCGGCGCGCTCCGCGTTGGAGACCATGCCGACCACATCGAGACCACTGCTGACGGCACTGCGCAAACAGTCATAGCCCGTACCCGTCGAGGCGCCCTCAACGAACAGCCGCCTGTTTGGCTCAATATCGAGCGTATGGTAGAGCGCTCGGTGAATCGTACCCAGCGTCAAACCATAGGAGCCGGCCTCCTCAAAACTGAGACTCGGTAATTTGGCATGCAGCTGCGGCCCCTGAACGGTCAGGAACTGCGCGTGGCTGCCATCATTGCGCTCGTATCCCTGAATGCGAAAGTCTGCGGCCATGGGATCCAGGCCTTGATCGGGGGAGAGTAATTCGCTCTGGCCCGAATAAACGGTGCACACATCGCCCACGGAAAGTCGGCCTTCGGCAATCAGCTCGCTACCGAGCCGCACGATCATCGCCACGCCACCCGAGCCCGTGACTTGCACATCAGCATCTCGCGCGTCGAAGGGTGATACGGGGATGCCGGTAATTGCCCAGATATCATTAAAGTTCATTTCCGATGCCAGCACGTAAACCAGTGCCTCATTGGGCTCGGGTTCCGGTGTCTCGAAAATCAGTTTGATCTCTGCATCAACCGGGTCGCCGTGCGCCGGCTTGCCATCAACGGCCGACTTGGGTACGCCATAGCCGTACTGGTATCGAGGAATCGGTGTGACACCGGGGAAGAAACTGGCGCCCATGGGTAGCAGATCACCCGACGCAAGCAGTGCCTCCACTTGTTGACCGGAGGCTGTTGGTGCCACCTCAACGTATTGCGTTGGCAACGGTGCGCTGCGCTTCTCCAGAAACGCCGTGATACCGGCGGGACCTGATTCGGGGTCGCAGACAGCCTCGGCAAACAACTCCGCTTCGTGCAGCAAGCCGGCTGATTGGCCTTGCTCCGCGCCCACGGCAACCGCATCCAGCACTCTTGCAACCTGCTTGTCACGCCCACTGGCGCGGATCTGAGACAAAGCCTGCTGCAGGGCGGGCTGCTCGAGAATGGATGCTGAGTACGGGATGCCTGCGTCGCGCTCGCCAAGCGCTTTTTGATGCTCTTCTTGAGCCGCCGCCAATGGCCCTTGATTGGCAAAGTAAGCTCTTAGCCGCGACATGGCGATCTCAACAGGTGAGGCCGCGGCCTCGGCCACCACTTCGTCTACCAATCCACAATCTATGGCCTCGTTGGCAGAGATATTGCGCCCGCTGACCATTAAGCGGACGGCCTCGGCCATACCCGCCTCACCTCGGCGACGGAACAGTTTACGAACCAGTCGTTGGGTACCGCCGTAGCCTGGCAGTAAATTAAGGTTGATCTCGGGCTGACCAAATTGAGCATGTTCTGCCGCAATGACATAGGAGCAGGCCAGTACCAGTTCGTTGCCGCCACCCAGCGCTGGCCCATTGACGGCTGCGATCACGGGTTTCCCCAACTGCTCCAGCGCGGCAAAAGCGGCCTGTGCCGCGTTGGGCGGCGTGCGTGCCGACTCGAGATCGCCTGCTTCTCCCACTTCGAGCAGTTCTTTGACATCTGCTCCTGCGACGAAGGCCCCGCGGGCACCCGTGATGACAACCGCGTCAACATCATCCTGATGCTCTAGCTGCTGTACCACGGTGTGAAGTTCGTCGAGCGTTCGTTCGTTCAGCGCGTTAACGGGTGGGTGATTGATGACCAGCAACGCCACTTTGTGTTCATCATCCAGTCGATGCGTCTCAACACGCAGATAGCGCCAGCTTTGGATAATCTGCCGCGCCTCGGCAAGGCGACCAAAGTCGCGCCATTGCGCCACCGCACCCTGTATTTCTTCCACCGACTCAGGGTTTCTCAGAGTAGAGAGATCCCCCAAAGGTTGATCGAGCAAAATGGCGCGCAGCGTGCGGCGCATGTACTTGCCAGAGCGCGTTTCTGGAAACGCTGAGACAACCAGAAAATCTGAGGGCACGGCGGTAGCGCCTTTTTCGGTGCGAACCAGATTCTGGAGCCGATTTAGATCCTCGTCCGAAAGTTTTCGCCCCGCTGCGGCCACGAGAAACGCCACTGGTGTTTCTCCCTTCTCATCATGCGGTGCGCCAACCACCACGACGTTTCCGACAGGAGAATCCTGCCGGAGGGTTTTATCGCGGAGGATAGCGCCTTCAATTTCTTCGGTGCCGATACGGTGTCCCGACACGTTGATCACATCGTCCGACCGACCATGCAGAGTGAAGGCCCCTTCGTCTCCTCGGCGGGCGTAGTCGCCTTGCGTGTAGGTCAGTTCGCCATCCCATCGGCTGAAGTAAACCTCGGTAAAACGCTCAATATCCCCTTGCCAGGAAGGGGTGCCCAGCGTCTCGCCATGCCCCCAAAGCGTGCGCGCCAGATAAGGGTAAGGCTGCGTGATAACCAGTTCGCCTTTTTCGCCTGATTCTGCCTCTCGCCACTGGCTGACCGTACCGTTCTCACTGGTTTCCTCGACAATACGGACTTGTGCCTGAATCCAGGGGAGCGGCCAGGTTTTGGCATCGGCCTCCAGCGGTTTGAATCCCCCCCATGGACAGGAAAATACGATGCCGCCGTGCTCGGTGGCCCAGTAGGAATTGATGTAGTGCGAACAGATATTCTCCATGGCAAAGTTCTGCACAGCGGGGGATACCGGTTCAGCGCAAAACGTGCCGACTTTCAGGGTCGACATGTCGTAGCGAGACATTTCCTGAGTACTTGCTGGGTCTGTCATCACCGCTTTGAGGAACGTGGACCCCGCCTTGAATAGCGTCACCTTGTTGCGTTCTATGATCGATGCGAAACGACCTGCGTGAGGGAATAGCGGTGAGCCCTCGGCTATCACGGTCGACATACCAAACGCCAGCGGCGCGGCGATCAAGTAGGACTGACCAGTAATCCAGCCGGGATCGCCAATCACGTACAAGCAGTCATCCTGATTGGCGTTGAAAACGGTTCGCATGGTGTGCGTTACCCCTGACAACCAGCCCCCATGGGTGTGCACAACGCCTTTGGGTTTGCCGGTAGATCCCGAGGTATAAATAATGAACAGTGGCCAATTGGCCTCCACCGGGACAGCGGGGATGCTCGCGCCCACGGCCTTCCAGAACGCGTTGTCGTCCAACGCATCCAGTGCGGCTCGATCTGTCACCCCGGCATCAGCCAGCATTTCGCCCTCAACCTCTGCCACCAGGTCATGGGACCAGCGGTCGCGGCTGTGCTCGACGATATCGTTACCGGTGTAGCGCACAACAATGACGTTATCGACAGCGTGGCCCACGTTCGCCAGCTCACTGGCAACCGTGGTGCGCAATTCGGCAATGATTTCCGGCGCAGTGCCTCGCTCTCGTTCCAGCGCCAGACCGAGTTCCCGCATGACATCTGCCCGTTCCAGCGTGATTTCGCCAGACACGGCCTCGGTGACCTGCGCCTCAAGGCGCTCAGCGACTTCCGCGGGAAGTCTGGCTTTGAGTGTCTCTGAGAGCGCCTGCAGGGCAGCAGGGCGAGGCACGTAGTTGTCCAGAGCAGGATCCGCGTAGGTACTCTTATAGGCGACCACTTCCGCATTCCGGTAGCCACCGTCGGCGGTGATAACCACTTTGGCGCCGGCGTCGTGAATACGGTCAGAAAGTGTTTTCGCAGAGAAGCCACCAAATACCGGTGTGTAAATGATGCCCAGACGCTGAGCCGCCAGAATATAAAAGATCTGTTCGAGGATATTGGGCAGATTCAGCGCGATGCGATCCCCCGCGCCGAGATTCAGGTGCCTGAGTACCCGCGCGCGAAGCGCAACCTCCAGCAGCAACTCACGGTAGGTCAGGCGCTGTTCAAATACCGGACCGCCGCGGCCACTGTTTTTAGAGGGATCCCAGCGATCGCCCTCAAAGACCAGTGATTGCTTTGCTCCGCGACCGGAGAGGACATGGCGATCCAGCAAATTGAAGCAGGCGTTTGTTTGTCCGTCTACAAACCACCGGTAGTAAGGCGCAGCGCTGTCATCAAGGGCCGCAGACCATGGTACCCAGTGGGCATCCGTCTCCACCTCCGCCGCTGATGCCTCGTGCCAGCCCTGCCAGGCGCCTGACCCGTTACGGGACAGCCACTGTTGGCTGCTGGAGTCAAACCAGTGAAGCTCTCGCGCTGCGATAGATCCGTGATAATCGGCGGAATCGCTCACCACATGAGCGCGCGCCTGGTCCTCATCCTGCTGGGAGTGAAGTATGCCCCAGCGATCGTCGTGATGTGTCACAACGCCTCCTCTCTGTTACAAGGCGGCGACCCGCAAGCTCCGGACATAACCGGTCGCTCACAGACGCGCACCCTAAAATGTTCCCGGCGATACGGCATGCCCGAGCGACAGAGTCATCCCCAGAGTGGCCCTCGCTGTGTATTCGCAGGATGGGCCGTAGACACTGACTAAGCGGGTTACGCCAACTATTACCATCCGGATCACTTGTTCCCGCCTTACAAAAGTATCAGGGGGGTGGTGAGTCGATTGCATGGGTTGTGCCGCCGCACTGTTGAGCGGAGTCGAATGTGCTCTAATCCCCAACTGCGAGGCTCCGGCGGCTTTGTTGTATCGTGTGAGGCGCGGTGGGTCGCACTGTATTGCCGATGCACTCCAAGCATCGCGAGCCCTCTTCGAGAGCAGCCCGGAGGCACCATGGCGGAGCGCAAAAACCCAATGGATCGTTACCTGCCCACGCTGGGCACGGGGGTCGTAGAGTGGATTGGTGTTCGACCCCATCGGAGAGAACCGTTGATCAGTGTCGACCGGGTCAGTGCGGTCGCGGAATATGGGTTGGAAGGGGATCACCGGATGTCGAAGACGCCGGGATCCGGTCGTCAGGTAACCCTGATTTCCAGCGAATTTTTGCAGCAAATCCGGCAACACCTCGGGCTTGAGGATTTGGAGCCCGCCAGGTTGAGGCGCAATATTGTGATCTCGGGGATCAACCTGAACGCGTTGCGAAGACAGCGGTTTCAGATCGGAGAGGCCTTGTTGGAAGCGACCCAGCTGTGCCACCCCTGCGCGCGAATGGAATCAGAGCTGGGTCCCGGAGCGGTAGTGGCCATGTTTGGCTACGGCGGCCTCTGTGCAAAAGTCGTATCGGGTGGCGTGATCGCCATTGGGGATTCGGTCGTGCACGCGGGGCAATCGTGAGCTGGCTCTCGATTTTTGCAGTTGCGCCGGATCAAGCAGCGTGGGTGGGGTTAGCAGTTGGTTTTGCTGCAGCGATCCGCGCGTTCACGGGTTTTGGATTTGCGTTATTGGTTGTGCCCGTGTTCTCCCTTTTCCTCTCACCCGGTGATGCGGTGGTATTGAGCGCTGCATTGGCACTGATTTTGGGCGCCGTGAGTCATCGCTCGTGGTGGGGTTTATTTCCTACCACCCCGGCTATCCCCATGTTGGCGGGGGCCAGTGCGGGGACTGCAATAGGGGTTTGGTTTCTGGCGTCTCTGTCGGTCAACGAGTTTCAGCTTTGGATTGGCTTGCTGGTGGTCGTTGCATCAGTGGTAACGGCGCGCTTCAAACCCAGCGAACGGTCTTCCTCCCCGCCGGTGGCTCTGGGCACGGGGATCGCTTCGGGGTTAATGAATGGCGCTTTTGCGATCCCGGGTCCGCCAGTGATTCTCTATGTCATAGCGACCATGGACAACCCGGTTCAATCGCGCGCGTTCCTCATGATGTTCTTTTGTTGCTCCAGTGTGGTGTCTCTGGCGATGTTCGGCTTCGCGGGGCTGATTACTGCCAGGCCATTTCAGCTGCTGTGGGTAGCGCTCCCGATGATGTGGTTGGGTAACTCGCTGGGCAATTTGGCGTTCAACCGGTTTGCGGGGGGTGCCTACCGGACATTTGTGGTTGGCCTGTGTGTGGCCATAGGCCTCGCTATTTTTTTACGGGCGTTGATGAGCGGAACCTGACGGCCCAGGGCAGTCTCTGGCCCACAGTGGCTTCACTGTTTAACGTTGTCGCGCACAATACGGGCCTTTTGCCGTTGCCAATCCCTGTCTTTCTCGGTTTCACGTTTGTCATGCAGTTTTTTGCCCTGAGCCAGATCGATGCGGGCTTTCACTAGATGTCCTTTCCAATACAGCGCTGTGCAGACGCAGGTTTGGCCCTTTTGTGTCACGCCCGCATTGATTTGCGCCAGCTCCTTCCGGTGTAACAGGAGTTTGCGTGTTCGCGTTGGATCGGTGACATAGTGGGTCGAGACGGTGTCCAGAGGCGTAATGCTGGCACCCAGCAAGTAAGCCTCACCGTCTTTCATCAGCACATAGGAATCCGTGAGCTGGGCTTTCCCCGCTCTGAGTGCTTTGACTTCCCAGCCCGCCAATGCCACCCCAGCCTCAAAAGAGGTCAGCAGGTGATAGTCGAAGCGTGCTCTTTTGTTCTGGGCGATGGTATTGTCAGCTGTCTTTTTGTGCTTGGATCTCGCCATGGACCCATTATACGGGCGCCTCTTTTATTGCGCGTCGGTATTCTTACCTCCTCGGCGCGACCTGCCGAATGATTGTGGGTCGGTAGTCGGTGCTTGATAGCAATGTCCCACAACCATGGCGGGCGCGGACAACGCTAGTCCTGACCCTCTCCCTGCTCGCCATCGGCTTGGGCAACCTTCAGCGTATGCCCTATCTCATCGGTGAACATGGTGGTGGGGTGTTCTTCTTAAGCTACGTGCTCGCGCTGCTGCTCCTGTCCGTGCCGGTGCTCATTGGTGAGGTGGTGATAGGCAGTCTGGGCAGAGGTTCCCCGGGGCTGGCTATGCACTGGGCGGCTAGCGCTGCCAATGCAGATACGCGATGGCGCTACCTGACTTTTTTTCACACCGCCATGACGATCTTGCTATCCGCCGTTGCGATCATGACGGCCGTGTGGTGTGCCTATTGGGCGGCTGTCATCTACTCGGGGGAGTTGGGTTCGGCGAGTGTCAGGGATGTCTCTACTGGGCTCGTGTCGATGCTGGGAAATGGTCCCGCTCAATTTGTGCGGGCGTTGCTTGCAACGGGACTGGCTGTGCTGATATCCGCGATCGGGGTGCGCGCTGGAATGGGGTTGCTCGCATGGTTCGTCTTGCCCTGTGTTGCGGTCGCGTTGCTGGGCGTTTTGGATTTCGTCTTTGTATACACCGATCTGCGCCCCGTCGCCGACTTTTTATTCACCGTTGAACCCAACCTTTGGCGGAGCCACACCATTTGGGAAGCGCTGACTTCGGCGGGCATCACCCTAGGGGCCGGGCTGGGGGTGGGAATTGCATTGGGCACGCAGGCACCGCAGAGCCTGCCTTGGGCGCGATCTATCCTCGCCGCAGCGGTGCTGGATAGCGCCTTTATGGTGGTTGTGGCCGTTATTGTGTGCGCCATGTTGTTTGAGGTGAATGTGGCGCCTGTCGAGGGCTTGGCCGCCCTCTTTGTGGCGACTCCTTACGCGTTTGCCAATTTGCCGCTTGGCGAAGCCTACGGTGCGCTCTTCTTTATGGCGATGGCTGTAACTGCTTGGAGCACGGCGGTGATTTTGATGGAGCCGTCTGTTCAGTTGATCGGACAGGATTGGGGGCTGGGTCGCATGAGTGGTGCAGTACTGGCTGGCACGGCCATCGCACTGATTATCGCTCTGATGTTATTCACGACAGAAACCGCCCTGGTGAGTGTGGTTAGCTTCTTGGTCGAGATAATGTTGCCCCTGAGCTTTCTGGCGACGTCCCTTTTTATTGGCTGGTGGATGCCCAGACCCGTGCTGCGAGGTGAGCTTTATCGGGAGCCGTTGTGGCTTTTTCGTCTGTGGTGGTTTGCCATTCGGTGGCTGGTGCCTCCCATCTCTGCGGCATGGTCATTGCAGCTATGGTTATAGACGGATGTCTCTGACATCCACTTGTTCGGTAAACTGTCGGCATGAGTTTGATTGAGAGAAGCGCATTGTTGCCCTATCCCGCGGAGCAAGTGTTTGATCTGGTGGCTGACATTGAACGCTATCCGGAGTTTCTGGATGGCTGTGTCGGGGCAGAAGTGCTCGAGCGCGGCGAGGAGTCCGTGACGGCGACATTGCGATTGTCTCGTGCAGGCATTAGCCAGAGTTTTACAACGCGCAACACCATGCGACGACCCCAGGAAATTGCAATGGCCTTGGTAGAGGGTCCTTTTGAACAATTTACCGGGGTGTGGTCTTTTCGGGCGCTTGGCGCGGAAGCTTGCAAGACCTCTTTACGTCTTCAGTTTCAGCTTGCCAGTGGGCTTGCCAATGTCGCGGCAGGCAAATTGTTCGACAAGGTCGCAGTTGATCTCGTCGATGCGGTGGTGGGTCGTGCAGCTGCGTTATTGCCCAAGAGTGCTAACCGTGACTAAGGCATCGCATAACACGGAATGCGAAGACGATCCGCCTGAGATTCAGGTCGAGGTGGCTTATGCATTGCCTGACAAGCAGAAGATTGTGAAGTTACAAGTTCCTGCCGGGACCACCGCCTATGACGCCGTAACCCGGAGTCAGATCGACCAACATTTTGACGAGCTGGAGATTGTGCCTGACCTTAAACTGGGCGTTTGGGGCAAGGCGGTCAGTGCGGATCGGGTGCTGGTTTCCGGAGAGCGTGTCGAAATCTATCGGCCTCTGGTGGCAGACCCTAAAGAAGTGCGCAAGGCGAGGGCGGCAAAAGCCAAGGCAGCCCGTTCGCAGGTTGGTCAAGAGGCCTCGGCGGCGATTTCTTCTTCCGACGC
>JAYOEE010000049.1:0-17418 GCA_038106565.1 Halieaceae bacterium | reverse complement strand
GGCACGCGCCACAAACTCGTGTGTGCCTTTCAGGTGATCGATAACGGACCCGGCGTTCCAGAAGCGCTCCTGTCCAGCCTGTTCCTGCCCATGGTCACGGGCACTGCAAAAGGCACAGGCCTGGGGCTCTCTATCGCTCAACGTATCGCCAATCATCATGGCGGGCTCATTCAGGTACAGAGCGTACCGGGTGATACCTGCTTTACGCTGCTCTTACCCATGGAGATCTGATATGTCGCTCACTGAACAGGTATGGATTGTTGATGACGACAGCTCCATCCGCTGGGTGATGGAGAAAGCGCTGACACGTGCCGGCGTTGCATGCCGTGCTTTCGAAACGGGTACCGATGTACTGGAAGCGCTCTCTGTTGAAGAGCCCATCGTTGTGGTCAGCGATATCCGCATGCCCGGCATGGACGGCATTGAATTACTGTCGCAAATTCGAGCACAACAACCGGACCTGCCTGTGATCATTACCACCGCTCACTCCGATCTGGACAGCGCCGTCAACGCATACGAGGAGGGAGCGTTCGAGTATTTACCAAAACCCTTCGACATCGAGGAAATGGTGTCGACGGTTACGCGCGCACAGTCACAACGCTCCCAACGCTCCCTGCCGGCCCAGGATCAAGGCGAAAAGAAAACCACCGAAATCATCGGTAACGCACCGGCGATGCAGGAGGTCTTTCGTGCGATTGGCCGGCTGGCGCAAAGCCACATCACCGTGCTGATTAATGGCGAATCGGGAACGGGTAAAGAGCTGGTTGCCAGGGCGTTGCATCGCCACAGTCCCCGCGCCGTGCAACCCTTTGTGGCCTTGAATATGGCGGCAATCCCCCAAGAATTGATGGAGTCCGAGCTGTTCGGTCACGAGAAAGGCGCCTTTACAGGCGCCAATAACCGACGGGAGGGTCGGTTTGAGCAGGCGAGAGGCGGCACCTTGTTTCTGGATGAAATTGGTGACATGCCAGCAGCAACACAAACCCGCCTGCTTCGGGTTTTACAGGACGGAGAATTCTTCCGGGTAGGCGGTGTCGACTCCATCAAAGCCGATGTGCGAATCATTGCCGCTACTCACCAAAAACTGGAATCACTGGTAGAAACCGGCGCATTCCGTGAGGACCTTTTTCATCGGCTCAACGTCATCAGAATTCATGTGCCAAAGCTTTCTGAGCGGCGAGAAGATATTCCCATGCTGTTGACTCATTTCCTCAAAGCAGCGAGCGCCGAGCTGGAAGTGGAAACCAAAATACTTTCTGAAGAAGCGACCAACGTATTGACGCAGCTACCCTGGCCTGGAAACGTCAGGCAGCTGGAAAATACCTGTCGATGGCTGACGGTGATGGCTGCAGGCCGGGAGGTGTTGCTATCGGATTTGCCGGCCGAGTTACTGCAACTCAGTGAAGACAGCGTTGAGGATCAGGCCGAGACGTGGCACCAACAGCTCGCGGGCTGGGCTGGTAAACAACTGGCCGAGGGGCATTCCAACGTGCTGAGGCAGGCACTGCCCCTTTTTGAATCCATTATGATCGAGACAGCCCTGCGGCATACGGGTGGCAGAAAAGCCGAGGCCGCGGAATTGTTAGGCTGGGGCAGAAATACCCTGACCCGGAAGCTTAAAGAGTTCAACCTGCCCGATTAGGCACGCCCGGCTTTGTCTCAGTGTGTGGCGCCCTCAGGCGGTGGCTCAGCACCATCCGCCGCCTGTTGCTGCATCGCCTGTCGAAATAACGCATCAAAATTGACGGGGGCAATCATCAGTGGAGGGAAGCCGCCCTTGACGACCAGATTATCGATCGCTTCTCGGGCGTAGGGGAATAGAATCGTCGGTGCGACGGTTGCCAACAACTGCCGCAAACCCTCCCCTTCAAAACCCGCTACAAAAAAGATGCCCGCCTGCTGCACCTCGACCAGAAACGCCGTTTGCTCTTCCAATTTGGCCGTGATGGTCAGCGTCAGCACGACCTCGTGGTTGCCTTCCTCGTCAAAGCGACTGCTTTTGGTGTTGAGGTCGACATTGACCGCCGGCTTCCATTCCTGACGAAATACATTGGGCGTCATGGGGGACTCAAAGGAGATATCCTTTGTGTAAATCCGCTGCGTTACGAATTGCTGTTGTGCTGCCTGATCCTGTGCGGCGGCTTGTTCGTCAGCCATGATGCGTCTCCTCCTGAATCAATTATTGATCGGTGTGCTGTGACCGTGCTGTAAGTGTGCTGTGTGTGAGCCCAGCAGCGAGTCTAACCCGCCAGAGTGCTCCAAATCGTAGAGCTCATCACAGCCACCAATATGTATTTCGCCAATCCAAATCTGCGGGACTGAGGTTTGTCCTGCGCGCTGCGCCATATCCTGCCGAGCATCGGCATCACCATCGACGGGAATCTCCCTGTACGCCACCCCCTTTCGCTCGAGCAAAGACTTGGCCCGGATGCAATAGGGGCACCATCTCGTGGTGTAAATCATGACGTCGCTCACGGCGTCACAACCGGAAGCTTTTGCGCGTCCCACTCCATCATGCCGCCCGCCAGCTTCTGGGCGCGCAAAAAGCCCTGCGCCCGCAGCGTTTTGGTGGCTGGCCCCGCTGTCTGCCCCATCCGGCATACGACGATGATGGGTTTATCGCGAAATTTCTCCAATTCACCGGTGCGCCCCGACAATGCGGCGGCCGGAATGTGCTTCGCGTCCGTGATATGACCGCGCGCGTAATCTGCTGCGTCGCGAACATCGAGAAACACCCCGTCTTCGTTGTTGACCAATTGTACTGCCTCGGTGATCGACAACGCGGGCCCCGCCTTGCGGGATTCATGCACGACCAGCAGTGTGAGGGTGGTCGAGAGTGCACCAATCAGCAACCACTGCTCTGCCATGAACTGGAATATTAATTCGATCGACACGATCCAACCGTCCCAAGCAACCCGTCCTGCGCGGCAAGAGAGTTAAAAGTCTGACATCTAAAGCGCATCACGCTTGTAGGCGTGTGCACAACGTACGAAGGTGCGCGAGTATATCGGTTCATCTGAACCAGCTCCAGTCAGATATCCTGCGCGCCGCTCTCAACTGCTTCGATCCGCTCGTCAAGCTGCTCTTCAGCCAGGCTGACCGGATCAAGATGGATCATCACATCCGCCTGCGGTATCGCCTTAATCAGGGAGGCCTCCACCGCGTCGCTGACCTGATGCGCGACCATTAGCGGCATGTGATCGTCAAGCTCGAGATGTAGCTCGATGAAATCCACTCTGCCGGCGCTCCGTGTTCGCAGATCATGTACCCCAAGCACCCTCGGGTGGGCACTGGCCAAGGCAATAATCTCCTGCCTCCTGTGCTCAGGTAACTCCTGATCCAACAGCTCCGCGACGGCGTCACCGACAATATCCCACGCGGCTTTCAGCGTGTACGCCGCGACCGCCAAAGCAAACAATGGGTCCACGCCGAGCCACCCGAAATGCGCCAATACCAACGCGAGCAAAACGGCCGCGTTTGTGAGTAGGTCTGTCCGATAATGGAGCGAATCGGCGCGAATAGCGGGCGAGCGGGTGCGGCGAATCACGTAGGATTGAACCGCAACCAACCCCGCTGTGAGAACGAGCGTCAGCAACATGACCCCCACCCCGACGGGGAATGAGGCCAAAGGTTCGGGTTGCAACAAGCGCTGCACCGCCTCGCTGACCAAAAATAAACCCGAAGCAAAGATGAAAACGCCCTGCCCTAATCCCGCGATGGCCTCGGCTTTTCCATGGCCCCAACGATGACTGGCATCGGCTGGCGCCAGTGCATAACGGACGGCAAATAAATTGAGCAGAGACGCGCCCGCGTCCATCAGCGAATCCACCAGAGACGCCAGAATGGCGACCGAATCAGTGAGCGACCAGGCGTAGGCCTTTGCAACGATCAGGACCAGCGCAACCGTGACCGACAGATTGGTAGCCAAGGTCAACAGGCGTCGATGCTCCTCGGTGCCGGCAATGGAGTCGACAGACGGTTCACTCATGAAAAAGCAATGTCCTCCGAACCCGGCCACTTTGGGGTACAGGTCGAGATTTGATGGACTGCACCTTAACACCCGGCATGGATCGATGACAGCGAGACAAAGGCAGTCTGCCGCGCGTTGGAGCTGTTCGCGAGGAGTGAGCGGGTTACAATATGGCTTCGCCAAAACGGAGCATAGCGCCCCCGTGTCCTCACCTCGACGCACAACACTCCTCGTGATTCTTGACGGCTTTGGACACCGCGCCGAGACCGAGCACAATGCCGTGGCAGCGGCGAACACGCCGCATCTGGATCGGTTAATGGCAGAAGCTCCCAACACTCTCATTTCTGGCTCGGGACTGGATGTGGGTCTGCCTGAAGGGCAGATGGGAAATTCCGAAGTTGGGCACATGAGCCTCGGCGCAGGACGGATCGTTTATCAATCCATTACGCGGATAGACAAAGCCATCTCCTCGGGTGCGTTCGCCAATAACGAGGCCTATCTGAATGCGATTGATCGCGCGGTTAATTCAGGTAACGCCGTGCACGTCATGGGCCTGCTCTCTCCAGGAGGTGTGCACAGCCATGAAGAACACCTCTACGCCGCCCTCCGGCTGGCTGCACAGCGAGGCGCAAAGAAACTCTATCTGCACGCTTTTCTGGATGGCCGTGACACACCGCCCAGAAGCGCCACAGCCTCCTTGGAACGGGCTGAGGCAGCACTGGCAGAAATCGGGGTCGGCAGGATGGCGTCAATTCATGGCCGTTACTGGGCCATGGACCGCGATAACCGTTGGGAACGCATTCAACCGAGTTATACGCTCCTGACCATGGGACAAGCCGACTTGTGCGCCTCAACAGCGCTCGAGGCGCTGCAGCAAGCCTATGCGCGGGGCGAAAACGACGAATTTGTGGCGCCCACTGCCATCGGCGAGCCGGTCTCAATGGGCGACGGCGATGCAGTGCTCTTCATGAACTTCCGGGCGGATCGCGCTCGTCAGCTGACACAGGCACTAACCGACCCAAACTTTGCGGCATTTGAGCGAGGCGTACTGCCCAACCTGCATTTGGTCACAACCACCGAATATGCCAGCGCGCTTCGTGCAGCGGTCGCCTTTCCACCCGAGGAGCTAACCCAGAGCTTGGGGGAGGTACTGTCAGAGAGGCACCTCACTCAGCTGCGGCTGGCGGAAACCGAGAAGTATGCGCACGTCACCTTTTTCTTCAGCGGCGGGCGCGAGGAACCGCTCCCGGGCGAAACCAGAACACTGATACCCTCGCCTGACGCGGCGACTTACGACCTCACCCCGGCAATGAGCGCGCACGAAGTGACGGACACTTTGATCGAAGCGATCGCGTCGGGCACCTATGATTTTATTGTGGTGAACTTTGCCAACGGGGACATGGTGGGCCACACCGGAAACTTTGAGGCCGCGGTCAAGGCCGTAGAAACACTTGATCACTGTATTGGCCGGATCGAGGCAGCGCTGATAGATCATGGGGGCGAGGGCTTGATCACCGCGGACCATGGTAATTGCGAGCAGATGGTTGACTACGAAAATCAGCAGCCGCACACGCAGCACACAACGGAACGCGTTCCCCTGATCTATCTGGGAGAACAGCCAGCAACGCTGGATCCCGCGGGAGGGATTCTGGCAGACATTGCCCCAACCCTGCTGACGATGATGGGACTCGAAGTGCCTGAAGTCATGTCGGGGCGCAATCTCCTTAGCCGCTGAGAAGCCTGCTTGGCTCTCGCCAATTCAGCGCGTTTCAGCCTCCTCGCTACGACAGTGTGGATCTTGGCTGCGAGCTGCGGCGGGCACGCACTCGCACAACCTACTGACGATATTGACACTACGGAAGTCGAGATCGACGCGTTACGCGCCGATATCAGAGCGATCCAAGCGAGGCTCACGGCGCAGGAGGAACAGCGGGACACCCTGCAAGATGAATTAAGAGAGAGCGAGCAACTGATTTCGCGCGTGGATCAGGATCTCGATATGCTGGTCTCCCAGCAACGCGCCCTTGAGGAAGACTGGGCGCGACTCACCGCAGAAACCGATCGACTGCGAGACAATCAGAACGCGCTGTCTGCAGGTATCGAGGCGAGCATTCAGCAATTGTGGGTACTTCAGCAGGGCGGCGGCCTGCGCATATGGCTGGGCGGCCAAAGTCCCCATCAAGCAGCGAGGCACCTTGCCTACTATCAACTCATCGTCGAGGAACAGCGCACACAGTTGCTGGCGTACCAAGCGGGCTTATCCGAGCTTGAGGCCCATACCCGAATGGTCAAAGACGCGGAGCAAAAACTGGCAACCCAGGCAGAGGCGATTGCTGCTCGTCGCATGCAGCTCACTGCTCAGCAGGAGAGCAAACAGCAAACCCTTGCCGATATTACCAATGCACTTCGCGAGGACGAGCAGGCATTGCAAGTGCTGCTACAAAATCAGGAACGCCTGAACAGTTTACTGTCCGAGCTCAAAGCGCTTGCGATCACACCGGCCTTACAGCCGGAGCCATTTGTCACCAGAAAGGGGCTACTGCCTATGCCCGTTGGCGGTAAACCGGCTAATCGCTTCGGCGCCGTGCGCAACGCCGATATTCGCTGGCGGGGATGGATGATCCCCACAGAACAAGGACTACCAGTCAAGGCAATTCACGGCGGGCGAGTAATATTTGCTGACTGGCTCAGGGGGCAAGGGCTCATACTCGTAATCGATCACGGCGAGGGCTGGCTGTCGCTGTACGCGCAAAATCACAGCCTGCTGCGCCAGGTAGGCGAGCAGGTGGATGCCGGTACAGTGCTGGGAAAAACAGGCAACACCGGTGGTAGCGAGACCACGGGGTTGTACTTTGAGATACGCCACAATGGCGAGCCAGTTGACCCGGCTGAGTGGCTGGACTCCTGAACGGTTAGTCCAGAATCGGTTAATATAGAATTCTTAAACTATCTGGTCCTGACCATGGTTGCGTATTTGTATCGTCTACGATCATGGGTGATGTTCCTCCTCGCGCTTTCGCTATCTCTCCCCAGCCTCTCGGAAGAACAAGCAGCCGGCGACGACGATCCGCATCACCTCAGTAGTGAACCGCCACAAGCACTCCCGCTGGCAGAGCTACAAATGTTCGCTGATGTGTTTAACCAGATTCGGCAGGGTTATGTCGAATCAGTTCCTGACAGCAAGCTTTTCGAGCTCGCCGTCCAGGGTATGTTGTCGGGTCTGGATCCTCATTCTGTATTTCTCAAAGAACGCGCCTACGACTCTCTTCAGGAGACTACTCAGGGAGAGTTCAGTGGACTGGGTATCGAGATCGGGCAAGACGGCGGCTACATCACCATCATCGCGCCGATAGATGGATCGCCGGCCGAGGCCGCAGGCTTACAGGCGGGTGACGTGATACTCAAGATCGATGGCGATTCCATTCGGGACCTGCCCGTCGACCGATCTGTCGATCTGATGCGTGGGCCCACCGGGTCCGAGGTTTTACTGACAATTGGACGACGCGGGCTGGCCGAGCCTTTTGACGTCACGGTGGTCCGAGACATCATTAAGGTCCCGAGCGTAAGAAGCCGGGAGCTAATGGACGGGTATCTCTGGTTACGCGCTGCGCAGTTCCAGAAGGACACAGGTCTCGAGGCGATCAGCATTCTGGAGAAGGCGCTCGTGCAAGGCCCACTGCGGGGCATCGTGCTTGATCTGCGCAACAACCCGGGCGGCGTGCTGGGTGCCAGCGTTGATATGGCGGGCGCCTTTCTGGACGGTGGCCTGGTCGTTTACACCGAGGGTCGGCACCCTCAAGCCGCTGATCGTTATGAGGCCCAATCGGGGGATATGCTCAATGGGGCACCTATTGTCGTGCTCATTAATGGTGGTTCAGCCAGCGCATCCGAGATCGTCGCAGGAGCACTTCAGGATCGCCGACGCGCGGTCATCATGGGGACGCGAAGCTTTGGAAAGGGTTCCGTTCAAACCATTTTGCCAATCAACGACACGCGCGCGGTAAAGCTCACCACCGCGCTTTACTACACTCCCAACGGGCGATCGATTCAGGCAGAGGGCATCGTGCCTGACATCGTGGTCGAACGGGCCGAAGTAAAGAGTGTTGAATCTTCTCGACGCACCAAGGAGTCGGACCTACAAGGTAGTTTGAGCGGTGGTGACCCGGCCGATACACAATCCGAAAGCGAAGCGCTCACCGCGCTGCGCAACTCGGATAACCAGCTCTATGAGGCGCTGACGCTGCTGCGGGGGATCAATCTATTGACGCCGGACAGTGCCCCAGCGGGACCCAACACAGCAGATACTGCGACGACAACCGCTCTCAACGAACTCTGACTCGGCGTATCCCGCGAGCCTCCAGGCATGCATCTCGGTGGGGTAACGGCACGATGCGCTCGTGTCTCAGTCGCTATCTCGGTGATTGAGGCTCGGCTGGCAGTGCGTCAGCGCTACTGCCTCACTGTAATGCCTTGTGCGGCCATAAAAGCTTTGGCCTCACCCACCGTGAACTCACCAAAATGAAAAATACTGGCTGCCAGCACTGCGTCGGCGCCACCTTGCGTCACGCCATCGGCGAGATGTTGCAGGGTGCCCACACCACCTGATGCAATGACGGGGATGTCCACAGCGTCAGTGATTGCTCGGGTAACAGTCAGCTCAAAGCCGTCGCGCGTGCCATCACGATCCATACTGGTCAATAACAATTCACCCGCGCCCAATGACGCCATCTTGCGCGCCCACGACACCGCTTCGATGCCCGTGGGTTTGCGGCCGCCGTGAGTGAACAGCTCGTAGCATGGCGCTTCATCTGCTTTCGAAACGCGCTTCACATCTATCGCGACTACGATGCACTGCGAGCCAAATCTCGCAGCAGCGTCACTGACCAACTCAGGGTGATGAATCGCGGCAGTGTTGATGCTGACTTTGTCAGCTCCCGCGTTGAGCATTGTGCGGATATCCTGCAATGAACGAATACCGCCACCCACCGTCAGCGGGATAAATACTTCGCGAGCAATCTGCTCTACGGTGTGGACTGTCGTGTCGCGTTCTTCATGGCTCGCTGTGATATCGAGAAAAGTAATCTCATCAGCGCCCGCTTCGTTGTAACGGCGGGCAATCTCCACCGGATCGCCTGCGTCGCGGATTCCCACAAAATTGACGCCCTTCACCACGCGTCCTTGATCCACGTCGAGGCAGGGAATAATGCGTTTCGCCAATGCCATCAGGCGCGCTCCATGTAGGCGTCCACCATGGCCTGCGCCGCTGCAAGGTCGAGCGTACCCTCATAAATAGCGCGGCCAGTGATCGCCCCGCAGATCCCTGATCCCGCGCAGTGCATCAGCTCGCGGACATCATCCAGCCGGCTGATGCCGCCCGATGCAATCACTGGCAACCCCGATTCCTGTGCCAGGATGACGGTGGCCTCAACGTTCACTCCCTGCATCATGCCGTCGCGGTCGATATCGGTGTAGACCACGGCGCTGACCCCCGCATCGGCAAAGCGGCTGGCCAGTTCGGTGGCCTCAAGCTCACTCTCGCTCGCCCAGCCCTCGACCGCCACCTTACCTCCCCGTGCGTCTATGCCAACAATAATGTGCCCAGCGAACTGAGCGCAGGCATCGTGGACAAAGCCCGGATCTCTGGCGGCCATTGTGCCGAGAATGGCGTACTCAACCCCGGCATCGAGGTAAGCCGCGATGGTATCGAGGTCGCGAATACCCCCACCAATCTGAATGGGTAAATCAGGCAAGGCGCGTGAGATCGCCGTAATAATCTCGGCATTCACTGGCTTGCCCGCGAAAGCGCCATCGAGATCAACCAGATGCAGACGGCGCGCACCTTCGGCAGCCCAGCGCTGCGCCATAGCGACGGGGTCATCGGAGAACACCGTGCTATCAGCCATGTCACCCTGGCGGAGGCGAACACATTGTCCTTCCTTTAAATCGATAGCCGGTATTACGAGCATGTGCCATCCCAGCGCAAAAAATTTTTCAACAGTGTGAGACCCGCCGTGTGGCTTTTTTCAGGATGAAATTGCGTGGCAAAGAGATTGTCTCGGGCCAGTGCCGCACACCCTGAAAGCCCATAATCAAAAACACCTGATACCACTTCAGCATCGTCAGGGACTACATGGTAACTGTGCACAAAGTAAAATCGTGTGCCCGAGGCAATGCCCTCCCAAAGTGGGTGCGAGTCGGTAGGCTCCACCGCATTCCAACCCATGTGCGGCACCTTCAAGCGCTCGCCCTCCTCGTTGCGATGGTGATCTCCAAAATACTTCACCTGCCCCGGAATGACGCCCAGACACGCTACGCCCTGATTTTCCTCGCTACGCGTCATCAACGCCTGCATGCCCACACAAATCGCGAGAACGGGCTTGCGTTCACGATTAAGCACCGCATCCAGCAAATCATCGCAACCGAGCCGGCGGATCGCCTCCATGCAATCCCGGATTCCGCCCACTCCCGGGAAAACCACGCGATCAGCGGCAGCGATTTCCGCCGAATCGTGGCTGACCACCACATCGGTTGCTCCCACATGTTCAAGCGCGCTGGCGACAGAGTGGAGGTTACCCATGCCGTAGTCGATCACGGCAACTCGTTGGGTCACGGTTTACAAAACCCCTTTTGTAGAGGGGCTGGCACCTGCCATGGCGGGGTCTCGGGCAACAGCCATGCGCAGTGCCCGACCAAAGGCCTTGAACACCGTCTCCGCCTGGTGATGGGCGTTATGCCCACGCAGATTATCGATATGGAGCGTCACATCGGCGTGGTTCACAAAACCCTGGAAGAACTCGACAATCAAGTCGACATCAAACTCCCCGACTTTGGCGCGGGTAAACGGCACGTGAAACTCCAAACCCGGCCGGCCGCTGCAATCGATGACCACACGTGATAACGCCTCATCGAGGGGCACATACGCGTGGCCATAGCGCACAATACCTTTCTTATCACCAATGGCCTTGCTAAAAGCCTGCCCCAACGTAATACCAATGTCTTCCACAGTGTGGTGAGCATCGATGTGCAGGTCACCCTTGGCCCGGATATCGAGATCAACTTGCCCGTGCCGGGCAATCTGATCGAGCATGTGCTCCAGAAAGGGCAGGCCCGTATCCAACGTGCACTGGCCCTCGCCGTCGAGACACAATTCGACAGCGATCTGGGTCTCCAGCGTCTCACGGCTGATGGCGGCTTTACGAACGCCCGTGTCCTGCTGACTCATGATTCGTTCTCCGGGACGCCACGCGGCAAGGTGCGGGCGCTACACTAGGGGCGCCATTGTATAGAAAGAGAACCAGCACTTCATTGCGAAGCTTTACCAGTCCATGACGGCACATTTTCCCATTTCTGACGCTCTACTCACCTGGTTTGACCGCCATGGCCGCAAGGATCTGCCTTGGCAACAAGATCGCACGCCCTACCGGGTATGGGTGTCTGAAATCATGCTGCAACAGACTCAGGTTGCAACGGTGATTCCATTTTATGAACGGTTCATGGCGATGCTACCCAGTATCGAGTTATTGGCAGCGGCGCCCGAAGATACCGTGCTCCACTTGTGGACCGGTCTGGGGTACTACGCGAGGGCACGCAACCTGCACCGTTGCGCTCAGGTAGTGTGCGATCAGTACCAGGGCATATTCCCTTCTGAACTCGATCGCCTCCAGGCATTGCCGGGCATCGGTCGCTCGACCGCCGGCGCGATTGTGTCGCTCGCCATGAATGGCCGCGCGCCCATTTTGGATGGCAACGTCAAGCGGGTGCTGGCGCGTTACCACGCGGTAGAGGGCTGGCCTGGGCAACGCGCTGTCGCTGATGAGCTCTGGCATTTCGCAGAGCAACATACGCCTGAGCTGCGGGTTGCCGACTATACCCAGGCAATCATGGACCTCGGCGCCACCTGCTGTACCAGAAGCCAACCCCATTGTTCGGCATGCCCGCTCTCTGCGGGTTGTGTGGCTGCCTTGAATAATCGACAGGCAGATTTTCCTGGTCGAAAACCACCGAAAACCACTCCCACCCGCGACCGCTGGATGGCGGTCGTGACACGATCACCCGGAGAGGTACTCCTGCAGAAACGTCCTGCTTCAGGGATCTGGGGCGGTTTGTGGGCGCCACCCGAGTTTGAAGACGAACTCGCAACCAAAAACTGGATTCAGGACACGGTGGGAGTGACCGCCCAAGCCTGTATTAACGATCCCGCTTTCCAACACACTTTCACCCATTTCAAACTCAGGGCGCACCCGGTCAGGGCTCACTGCGCGGCAAACCGGAAAATCACCACCACCGTAGAAGTTGACGCTGACGACCTGCAGTGGTTCAGTTTGCACCCCGTGCCCGCCGTGGGTCTGCCCGCACCAGTTGTTAAACTACTGGAGAGGTTGGTCTCAGATACGCAATGAAAGGAGTGACCAGTGGCGAGAACCGTCCTTTGCCGACGCTATGGAGAAGAGCTCGAAGGGCTCGACCGCGCACCCCTGCCCGGCGCGAAGGGTCAGGAGATCTTTGATCACGTTTCAAAAAAAGCCTGGCTCGAGTGGCAAGGTCACCAAACCATGCTGATCAATGAGAAGCAGCTCAGCCTGATAGATCCCCAAGCACGCCAATACCTGATGGGCGAGATGGACAAGTTTCTGGCGGGAGAAGACTTCGATCGCGCGGAAGGTTATGTGCCCCCCAGTGAATAACCGAAACCTCTCTGGCAACGCTGTGCGTCTCGGTCAAAGCGCTCGGAGCAATCTCATGTTTCAAGTGGTGGTGATGGCATGATCAAAGCCCGTTCCTGGTTGCTGACTGCTGCAATCTGCACGTTGGTTACCGGTCTGCTGGCCGGTATCAAATTTGTGCAGATTTCGCAGGCAATGGCGTTTATGGAGAGTTTTCCGCCGCCATCTGAGGCGATCACGGTCGCTGAGGCGCAAGCCGATACGTGGCAGCCGACTCGATTGTTGAGCGGCACGGTGCGCTCACCCGAACACCTGGTTATCTCGGCTGAGATGGCCGGACGTGTCGTCGAGTTGCCCTTTCAGAGCGGCGAGATCGTGCCGGAGGGCGCGGCGATTTTGGTTTTATTTGATGACGATCTGGAGGCTCAGCGCGACGCACTGCGTGCTGATCTCAATCTTGTCGAAACCCAGTTTGAACGAAACCGCACCCTCGAGGCAGACGCGCTCGTTTCACAAGATCAGCTCGATACGCTCAAGGCTCGCAGTCTGTCACTCCGAGCGCAGATCGCCGTGCTGGATGCGCGACTCAGCCGCATGACCGTGAACGCACCTTTTACGGGCACCCTTGGCATTTACCCTCAACGGCTTGGTGATCTCATGCGCTTTGGCGAAGTGCTGACCACCCTCACCGGCGTCAGCCCTACTCGGTGGATTGATTTCAAAGTACCTCAGGGTCTTACCGAATTGAGCGTTGGTGACTCCGTTCAGGTTCGCGATATTGCCGGTAACACTATCGGCCCCGCACAGGTTATTGCAGTTTCTGACGCCTACGCAGAAGGCACCCGCACCTACGACGTGAGAGTGCAGATGGATGCGCCAGCGCTCAAGCACGGTGCACTGGTGCAGATTGCAGTGCGCACGGGCCCCGCCGAAAATCTGATGTCAGTGCCTGCCCGCAGCGTGCGCTGGGACCCCGACGGTGCGCACATGTTTGTTGTCACTGAAGCGGAGCCTGGCGCGCATCTGCCACACCGCGCCTCTCTTCGACGCGTAGAAGTACGAGGAGAGCGAGACAACCGCTTTTATATCCGTGGCGAACTCAATGTAGGTGATCGTATAGCCGATCAAGGCGCCTTCAAACTCAAGGACGAGATCCTTGTCGATATTCAACTGACGGCATCGCGGGGGTGACCACTTTCGCTAATCGCCCACGCTGGACGGACATTTTCATCCGGCGCCCGGTCGTTGCAATCGTCTTATGTGTGGCGTTGCTGTTGATCGGGATTCGCTCGGCGATTCATCTGCCGGTGATTTCGTTTCCGGTCATTGAAAGCTCTTCTATTGCAATCGTCACCGCCTATCCGGGCGCCAGCGCAGAAACCGTGCAGGGCTTTGTTACCGAACCCATCGAGCGCGTAGCGAGCAGTGTTCCCGGTCTGGACTATGTGGAATCAGTGACCACCGCAGGCGTGAGCACCGTCACCTTGTGGCTCAGGCTGAATCAGGATACGACCAAGGTTCTCGCAGAGCTCTCCACTCGGCTCAGCCAGATCCGGTTTGAGCTCCCGGAAGGCACAGAAGACCCCTCTATAGAAATCAGCCGCGCAGATACGCCTTACGCCAGCTTTTATCTCGGGGTGCTGATTCCACCGACGCGCACCTATGCCGAGGTCAGCGACATTATTCAGAGAGAGATCCTGCCTCGACTCTCGGCGCTGCCGAATGTGCAACGCGCAGTGAATTACGGTCTGCCGCAAGCGATGCGGATTTGGCTGAACCCCTGGCGCATGGCGGCATTAGGTGTCGATGCGGACGACATTACCAGCACCTTACGACGCAATAATGTCATTGGCACGTTTGGGCAAGCAGAGAGTGCCTCGCAACGTATCAACCTGCAAACCAATAGTGAGGCCCGGTCCCCCGAGGACTTCGCCAATATGCTGATCCGCAGAGAAAACGGCGCCGAGATAAGGCTTGGCGATGTGGCCGAGGTGGAAGTCGGCACCATGGAAATCTCCCGCATCGCGCGCTACAACCAGGACCGGGTCGTGTTTATACCCGTCTATCCGGAGCCGGGCACCAGTGAGATTTTGGTGGGAGATCTGGTGTACGAGGCGGTCGCCGAGATCAACGATACGCTGCCACCTGACCTCGAATTAACGATTCCTTTTGATAACTCGCGGTACATGCGCGAAGCCGTTACCGAGATCTTTCTCACCCTTGGAGAGACCGTCTTTCTGGTGGGGCTGGTAGTCATCGCCTTAATGGGATCTTTCCGCAGTGCAATCGTCCCGCTTCTGACGATTCCTATTTCCATTTTAGGCGCTGCGGCGGCGATGTCGGTAATGGGATTTTCACTGAATCTGTTGACGATTCTTGCGATCGTGCTCTCGGTAGGACTGGTTGTAGATGACGCGATCGTTGTGGTGGAGAACGTCGCGCGAAACTTGCGGGAAGGCATGTCACGACGGGAGGCCGCACTGACCTCCTCGCGGCGGTTGTTATCGCCGATTATTGCCATGACTGTCACGCTCGCCGCGGTTTACGCGCCAATTGGTTTTGTGTCCGGTCTGTCTGGCGTTCTGTTCAGAGAGTTTGCTTTTACATTGGCAGTGGCGGTACTGATCTCGGGTTTCGTGGCCATGACGCTGTCACCGCTGATGAGCGCCTACGTGTGCCCTGACGAGGGTCACGAAACGCGAATGAGCCGCTGGGTGAACCGACGCTTTGAACTGATTGCCAATCGTTACGGTGCGCTGATTGATTTTTCGCTGCGCTGGCGCTGGCAGCTGGTGTCGGGCGGGCTGTTTTTCACGCTTTTGATCCCGCCGCTTTACCTCTTCTCACTCAAGGAATTGGCGCCGGTTGAAGATCAAAGCGCCATCAATCTGGTTGTTGATGCTGCACCCGAATCCTCCATAGACGAGACCTTACAGGGCTTTGTTGACGCGGTAGACGTGCTGCTCGAGCGCCCCGAAACCACCTATATCTGGCAAGCCATGGGGCCGTCAGGTGGCTACGGTGGCCACGAGTTCGTGCCGCCGGGCGAGCGCGAACTGAGCACGCACCTGATGCTGCCATCAATTCGCAGCGACTTGGCTCGGGTCCCCTCGGTAAGAGCTTTTCCCGCCACCACCCCGGCATTGCCCACCGCCGGACAATTTGATGTCGAGGTAGTCATTTCCTCTTCTGATTCAGCCGCAACAATGCGGCCCTATGCACAGGCCATGGTAGACAAGGCGCAAGCCTCGGGACTGTTCCTCTATTTTGACACCAGCCTGCGCCTGGATCTGCTCTCGGCTGAGTACCGGCTGGATAAGGATCGCCTGTCCGACCTCGGGATGTCGCTGGACGACCTGACTTCGCAAATGGGGCTCTTTGTTTCGGAGGGGTATGTCACGCGCTACGACGAGCGCGGGAGAGCCTACCGCGTGATACCCATGCTGGAGCGCGAGCTCAAGGATTCGCCAGAAGCCCTATTGGATACCCCCATCACGCTGCCCTCCGGTGATCAGGTGCCCTTTGGGACATTTGCCACCCTCGAGCGCAATACAGCGCCTCGCGCACTCACTCGGTTCCAGCAGAAGGGAAGCTTTAAATTATTCGGTGGCGTCATTCCCGGATATACCAAGGAAACGGCGCTGGCTCGCATCGAAGAGATTGCGGCGGAGACCCTGCCACCGGGATATGTGCTTGACTACACGGGCGAATCGCGCGAAATCAGACGCGAAGGGAACACCATGGTCGGCGTATTGGGGGCTTCGCTGGTCATGGTATTTCTGGTGCTGGCGCTACAGTTCGACAGCTTCAGAGACCCACTGATTATCTTGCTGGGCTCAGCGCCATTGGCCTTATTTGCGGCGATGGTGATCACGTTCACCGGCTTCACCACTATCAATATTTACTCCCAGGTGGGACTGATCACGCTTGTCGGACTGATATCGAAGAACGCCATTCTGATTGTTGAATTCGCCAATCAGGCGCAGATGGAGGGCCTCAGCAAGTTGGAAGCGATTAGAGCAGGGTCCATGAATCGATTGCGGCCCGTTTTGATGACGACCGGTGCAACCGTGTTTGGACACTTCCCGCTGGTATTGGTCGAAGGAGCAGGCGCAGAGGCCCGTAACAGTATCGGCTTTATTTTGGTGATCGGCATGCTGATTGGAACGCTTTTTACCCTGGTGCTGCTACCCGCACTTTACGCGTTGCTCGCATCGGAACACCCTTCCGAGGATCGGCCAATCGATAGCGCTGCCCTCGAGGAGCCGGTCGGGCATGGCGCCACATAGGCGCCACCCGAAGCGCTGACTTGACGCGTGAGTAGCGCGCGGGTTTAATACGCGGCCTTCGCGCTGTAAGCCCTTTCTTGCCCAGGTAGCTCAGTTGGTAGAGCAGTGGATTGAAAATCCTCGTGTCGGTGGTTCGATTCCGCCCCTGGGCACCAAAACAATTTAAAAAAATTGAGACTTGTCAGTCTTGTGTGAGACGGCATCAGCGCCGCAGCACGCAGCCGAGACCTCGGTATCGCCGCCTTTCAACTTGTGAGCCAGTGAAGTAACAGCCATCGGACCCGGCCTGACGCCACTTGTATTGGCTTCAGTCAGATGCACTGGTACGCAATTGTCCGTAACCTCTGCCGTAGGCCATGGGATATGAATCGGGGGTACCCGAAGAGTCGCAGCCCAGTCGCAACATCAGATAACTCGCAAATGGCGTTGAATGAGCTTCCATGAGGCGACCCATTTGTTGCGGATAAATACGCTGGCGGAGACCATCAACCTTGGT
>JAYOEE010000048.1:1589-17434 GCA_038106565.1 Halieaceae bacterium | reverse complement strand
GGCGGGGGAAGCGATTTTTACCCTGCCCTATCATGTCACGCGCTTTTTCCGACCCACATTCCTCGAAGTGTTTGAACTGTCCGCCACTGAGCTGGGCGTGGCGCAAAGCGCTTACGGCCTGATCGCCATGGCCGCATATTTTCTGGGCGGGCCGCTGGCAGATCGCTTCGAACCGCGCAAGCTGCTTTCTATCTCACTGTGGGCTACGGCTGCCGGCGGGATGTACCTAGGGTCCTTTCCATCTATGGCAGGCCTCACGCTGTTGTGGGGCTTTTTCGGTCTCACCAATATCCTGCTGTTCTGGGCCGCACTCATCAAGGTCACTCGGGTGTGGGGCGGAGCCGATCAACAGGGGCTGGCCTATGGGCTACTCGATGGAGGCAGGGGACTGCTTGCCGCCGTGCTCGCCTCCGCCGGGGTTTTCGCTTTTACGCTATCTTTCCCAATGGGGTACGACGCGGCAACGCTTGAACAAAAAAGCTGGGTACTGCGCCAGGTCATCTACGGCTACACGGCGGTCACTGCGGGAGTGGGCGCGCTCGTTTGGTTTACCCTTCGCGGCCTGGAACAACCAGTCGCACCCCCCTCCAAACGTTTGTTCTCGGATTTCATCCGCCAAATCCAAACCGTGGTGCGGCTGAGGGTCGTGTGGCTACAAGCGGTCATCATCGTTTGCGCCTACACCAGTTACAAGGCATTTGATCAGTACGCGCTTTTTGCAGTTCGCGGGCATGGTATCGACGAAGTTGATGCGGCGCAGATTGTGGCCTGGGGTGTTTGGACGCGACCACTTGCTGCGCTGGTACTGGGTCTGTTGGGAGACCGATTCGGAATCTCGCGGATGACAGTACTTTGCTTTGCCATGCTGATGGTGAGTCACGCGCTGTTTGCCTTTACCGGCACCGCGCTGGGGACTCTATCCATGATTTTGCTGAATACGCTCGTAACCGGCATCGCTATTTTTGGGCTTCGCGGCCTGTATTTTGGGCTGCTAGAGGAAGGAAACATCCCCGCGGCAGCTACAGGGACCGCTGTGGGGCTGGTTTCGGTCATTGGCTACACGCCAGATGTTTACATCGCCGCGGTAGCGGGCTATCTCATTGACCAGCACCCCGGCCTCGCGGGCTTTCAGTATCTTTTCATGTTGCTACTGGTGTTTTCGCTGGTGGGTGCGCTCGCGGCAGTCGCTTTCGATCGTCAGTCTGGGCAGCAGACCGGTAGCAGGCTGCGTTAGTTCGCAACGAAAAAATAAGTCGTCATCCCCGCGGCAACGCCAATAACGAAGCGACGCACCCACACCTGATTGATCACTCTAATCAAGCGCGTGGCGGCGTAGCCGCCGATGAGCGTACCTGCCAGCACAATCCCTCCCTCGCGCCAGGCGATGATGTCGCCGACACCAAAGACCACGATAGCCAGCAGCGCCACCACCGCGGAAACCAGTAGCTTGAGTCCGTTCATTAAATGAATATCGTTATGGCCAGCCAAAGTGAGGTACCCCAGAAGAATGATCCCAAAGCCCGCGTTAAAAAATCCGCCATACGCGCAGATCGCGATAAAAAACAGGGTCAACAGGAACCGGCTAGCGGTCGAAAAAGATTGCCGATGACCAAAGTGCCGATAGAGCAATGCTTGCAGCGACTCTCCCCAAATGAGCAGCATCGTTGCCACGAGCAACAGCCACGGCACAGCCCGACTAAATGCCGCTTCCGCGGTCTGCAACAAGAGCCACGCGCCCGCCCCTCCGCCGCATAGCGCAAAGAATAGGAGTCGCGGTAAATGAGCCCTGTGGGCCCACAGCTCGCCGCGAAACCCCGCAGCGCCGCTCAGGTAACCCGCGCAGGAAGCGAAGGTATTACTCGCGTTGGCAGCGATGGGTGGTACGCCTGAGGCGATCAACGCGGGGAAAGTAATGAAGCTGCCGCCCCCGGCAACCGAATTGATCATCCCACCGATTAAACCCGCCAGAAATAGGCCCGCTTCCACGCTCACTTCATCGGTCATCCACACTCATTAGCACTGCCTTACACCCGCTCTCGACCCACCGTCCATCTTTGGAGCACATGATGACCGATTGCTGTAATAATCGGGCAGATAATTCACGGGGGCGGATCATGCGCAGCAATTTCATCACATGGCTACAAGGCTTCTGCCTCGTTTGGCTCTCGCTGGGTATGCCGACAGACTCAGCCGCTACCGAGATCGATCTCGATTTGCCGCCGGTTTTTCTCGAGGGCATTGGCTACGACATCGCGCTGATCGGCCCAACCTACGACTCAAAGGAGGCATCGCTCAAACCGCTACTTCGCGTTGGAGACCGTGCCTTTGCTGCAGCGCTAATCAATGAACAGTGGACTTTCAGGAACGTTATCGCGAGCGACTCTGATCAGGCCGAGGTCAAGCTCGAATTCAATGGTAAACCCGTCCTCTCTAAAGTGATTCCGGTGATTCCCGCCTGGGTATCGATCCTGCCGCCATTGATTGCTATCGGCATGGCGCTGCTGATACGAAGTGTGTTGCCCGCCCTGATGCTGGGGTTGTGGCTGGGAGCCTGGGCGCTGGAGGGCCTCAGCGCGGAGGGTCTGTTTATCGGTTTGTTTACCAGCTTTGAAGTCTACGTCGCCAATGCGGTTGCCGACGCAGATCACGCGACCATCATGCTTTTCACCTTCATGATAGCGGGAATGGTAGGCATCATCTCCCGCAATGGCGGGATGCGGGGGATCGTCGACTGGATCATCACCGGTGCTGATAGCGCCAAGCGGGGTCAGCTCGCAGTGTGGTCCCTCGGATTGGTGATTTTCTTCGACGACTACTCCAACACGCTGGTGGTCGGCAACACGAGCCGATCGATTACCGATCGCCTGAGGATTTCTCGCGAAAAGCTCGCTTACCTTGTCGACTCCACTGCGGCACCACTCGCAACGGTGGCGTTGGTCACTACCTGGATCGGCTATCAGGTCAGTTTAATCGGCGATGCCATCGCCGCGTTGGACGGAATAGAAATGAGCGCATACAGCATCTTTCTGAATTCCATCCTTTATAGCTTTTATCCTTTTATGGCTATCTGGCTGGTCTTTTTGGTGATTACCACGGGTCGCGAATTTGGGCCCATGCTTGACGCGGAGCGCCGCGCCCGCTCCACCGGCGTGACGGCACCCCCGGTGAAATCTACAGTGGGTCAGGACGATGAAGCCGCAATCGCCATGAAGGAGGGATTACCTCCCCGAGCCTTGAATGCCTTGATCCCGGTAGCCACCATGATCGTCGGGATTCTGGTTGGCCTCTACCTGACCGGCGAGGGAGACACCATCGGCGAGATTGTCGGCTCCGCCAACTCCTATCGCGCACTGATGTGGGCATCACTGGCCGCCGCACTCACTGCCATTGTGATGACCGCCGCGCAACGACTCCTGACGTTGGATGAAATAGTCGACGCGTGGGTATCGGGCGCGCGCTTTACCTTTATTGCCATGATGATTCTGGTACTGGCCTGGTCGATGTCCGAAATCAGCCGCGACCTGCATACCGCTGACTTTTTGATCGCCAGTCTGGGCGATAGCCTTCCCGCTGCGGCTCTGCCGACAATCGTCTTTGTGCTGGCGGCGTTTACAGCGTTCTCCACTGGCAGCAGCTGGGGCGCGATGGGAATCCTGTTGCCCTTGGTTCTGCCATTGTGCTGGGCCGTCATGAGCGGCCAAGGTCTTGCGACCGAGGGAAACTACTTCATTCTCTATGCTTCTGTGTCGGGCGTGCTGGCCGGTGCGGTCTGGGGCGATCATTGCTCGCCCATATCAGACACAACCGTCTTGTCATCGCTGTCTGCAGGCTGCGATCACATCGAACACGTGCGCACTCAGCTGCCCTACGCGATTTTAGCGGGCGCCACTGCCCTGGGTTTTGGTACCTTGCCCATCAGCTTCGGCGCCCCGTGGTGGGCAGGCATGCTCCTGGCAGCGGCGGCTACCGCGCTGGGTCTCAGACTGCTGGGACAACCCGTGGAAGATTATCAGCCCCACTGAACTCTCTCGGCGCGCCGGCAGTGACGCGCCCGGATCATGGCGAGGGGAACGGTTTTTTCCGCTCCCTTGCGTACGTATACTGGCGCCCCGGAGCGGGGCAGATACACCGCTGTGACTTGAGTCACGCCACACAGCGTGACGTAGCTAACGGAATTGTCGGCACTGATGACAACCTGGACTTTCAAAACAGCCAAAGGACGGCGCTGGCACTCCGGCGCCATCGCTTACGCGCTAGTCGCCTACGGGTTGGGGTGGTGGCTGCTGCTCGATGGTGGCTGGCCAGCTTTTGTTGCTGGCGTCTTCCTGCTCGGGCACGGCATGATCATTGCGGCTTACATGATTCACGAGTGTGCCCACAACACGGTGTTTACCGTCAATCGCCACAATAACCAACTGGCGAGTTATTTAGGTTGGCTCTGTGGAAGCTGCTACGGCACGGTCGAAGACATTCGCACCAAGCACTTTCGACACCACGTAGAGAACGACGACGTGGTGTGGTTCGACTACGAAGCCTTCTTCCGCAGGCATCCGCTCGTGTATCGGGTGACGATTTTTCTCGAGTGGTGTTTCATACCGGCCCACTGCATTCTCATGCACACCATCATGGTCTTCACCGCTTTTATTATTCCCCAGCGCCGCGAGCAACTCTCGCGCAACGTGGCCGTAATTCTGACCCGATTTACCGTAATGGGCATCTTGGCGTGGGTAGCACCTATCGCTCTAGTGGGCTACCTCATCGCCTACATGCTCATGATTATCGTTCTGCGGTTTGTCGACGGGCTCGAGCACGACTATCCCTACCGCACCAATCTTTACACCGATGAAGTCTCTGAGCACAAAGGCGATCTGGAATGGGAGCAAGAGCATACTTTCAGCCCCATTCTCTCGTGGCGCTATGAATGGATAAATTGGCTGATCCTCAACTTTGGCTATCACAATGCCCACCATGCCAAGCCCACCACGCCGTGGTTTGAGCTTCCGACCTTGCATCGGGAGCTGTTTGGTGAAGATCCTGACACCGTCATTCGGCTCTGGCCGCAGCTGGTGATGTATGTGCGTTATCGCCGCTACCGTATTTTCCACGATGCGCCGGGGCTTACCCCCGTAGAGGGCAAAGATTTTCTTCGCGCCGCGCAATCTGCGCAGCTCACTGGCGGCAACGCGGCATCCTTTCTCACCTCTTTCTGAATCTGACATGACCCTTGCTCTGGATATCTACCAATCCCTCTGGGCAATGGAGCAGCGCATTCCCGGTCAAGCGGAAGACCCCGTTGAAACGCATCTGGCGCGCATCGCAGAGGCAGGTTATGCAGGAGCTTGTCTGGATCCAAACGTTGCCGAGATAGACGATTGCCTGAAGCTCAAGCCAGCGTTCGAATCACTTGACCTGAAGTGCATGGTCAATGCTTTTCCCCACGACGTGCCTTCGCTGAAACCGCTTCTGGACATGGCGGCGGAGATGAATGCCACGCAGGTCAATGTGATTGGCGGAGTCATGCCACTCACTCCAGCTGAAGCAGTGCCGGTCGTCGCGACATGGCTCTCGATGGCGGAGGATTATGATTTCCCACTGCTTCTCGAGACCCATCGTAATGGCACACTGAACGACCTCTACTACACGCTCGAAGTGCTGAAAACCGTTCCAGACCTGCGACTCTGCGCTGATCTCTCACACTTTGTCATCGATCGGGAACTGCAACTGCCACTGAGCCAGACCGATACTGACTACTTCGCCACGATTCTGGAGCGATCAGACTCGTTTCAGGGTCGCATCTCGAATAATCAACAAATACAGATCGCGATTGATTTTCCGCAACATCAGGAGTGGGTCGCGCAGTATCGACAGTGGTGGTCGCAAGGGATTAGCGGGTGGCGGGCCCGGCAAGAGGCGGACGCCACGCTCAATTTTCTGGTGGAACTGGGGCCGCCCGCCTACGCCATGACCGATGCGCATCAGCGTGAGCTGTCTGATCGTTGGCTGGAAGGGATGCAAATACGCGAATGGGTGAAGGATATCTGGACTGATTGCGAAGCCGCAGACGCTGCCCTTTCCTGAAGCGTGACGCAGTCTGCACCAGTCCGATCCGAGCGCAGCGCCCCACCTGGCCAAAGGGGCGAAGCTTGTGAGTCAGCGCGACAAAGCTGACTGGATGACGCCTAGGGCTTCCTCGATCTCCTCCATGGTGTTGTAGTGCCCGATGCCCAGACGCAGCACACCTTCATGCGGATCAAGCTGCAAGGCTCGTGCTACCTCGTAGGCATAGTTGTCGCCCCAATGGCAGTACACGCCGGCATGCGAGAGCTGCTTGGCGATGGCACTGGCAGGATGCCGATCGTGCGTGAAGGAAAAAGTCGCCACGCGATGATCCAACGTGCGCGCGCCCTGCAATGAGAGCCCCGGCATGGCAGTCAACCCATCCAATAACGCCTCGGAAAGCCGATCTTCGTGGGCACCCATCGCCGCATAGGCGCCTTTAAACAGTGCGCGCCGGTCACCATTCACTCCCAGTTCGTTGGCCAACCATTGAAAATAATCGAGCGTGCCCATGAGCCCTGCAATCAATTCGAACGCCGGGGTGCCGACACTGAATCGCAGAGGCAACTCATCGGTAGCGCAGCGCAATTTATAGGCGTGGAGCGCCTCCAGGCGGTGCCGCTTACCGAACACCACGCCAAGGTGAGGGCCATAGAACTTGTATGGCGAACAGGCGAGAAAGTCACACCCCAAATCGGCCACGTCGATCAGTCGATGCGAGGCGTACTGCACCGCATCAACGTAAACCATGGCGCCGGCTGATTGCGCCATGGCGGTAAGATTTTTAACGTCGTTAACCCCACCGGTGAGGTTGCTGGCGTAGTTGAGTGCAAGCATACGGGTTCTGTCGGTCAGCAGACGTTCCAGTGACTCGGGCTCCACACGCCAGGAATCGCGATCGAACTCCAGCCATTTCACGACGAGATCATTGTCCTCAGCCATTTGCAGCCAGGGTGTTACGTTACCCTCGTGCTCCATCCGTGAAATGATCACTTCGTCTCCCGGACTGAACTGATGCGCCAAACTCCGAGATAGCTGATAGGTCAGGGTCGTCATGTTGGCGCCAATGATCACCTCTCCCGGATCCCCAGTACCTAGAAAGTCCGCCAGCGCTCGCGTTGCCTCGGCATACAGCTCATCGACGGCTATCGAAGTCGGGTTAAAGACTCCCGTATTGCTATTGAATCGCTGAAAGAAATCGACAATGCGATCGATGGTCTGTTGTGGCACCTGAGTGCCGGCCGCGTTATCCAGATAAATTCGCCGCTGGCCTGCATCGGTCGTCGTAAGCGACGGGAATTTTGCCCTGACCGTTTCGATGGGAAACGCCATGTGATGATCCTGTTGTTTAGCCAATGTGACACCCGAGAGCATAGCAATGAGCGTGCCCGGGAGAAATGCATTACCCCGGTACCCGGCAGAAACGCAGCAGGCGCCGAACAACGCATTAATTACCTTAATCCGCGCCACCCAAGTCGTTATAATGTTGATCGCAACGACCCGCGCGCTCGCGCTCCCGTTACTACCAAAATTAAAGGCTACCCATGTCCTTCAGTGAACGACTCAATCTGAGCGAGTTTGCCTGGACCGCGCTTGAATCGCGGAACCGCCCCATGCATGTCGCAACACTGCTGATCTACGTTAAACCTGCGGATGCGGGCGAAGACTATCTCGCTGATCTGGTCAGCTCATTGCGAGAATCCACAGAGTTTGTTGACCCCTTCAACAAGCGCTTTATTGCCCCTTCTATGATGAGGCCCTACCCCACCTGGGAGCGCGACTACGATCTCGACATGGAGTATCACGTTCGCCACCTTGCCCTGCCTGCGCCCGGTGGTGAGCGCGAATTAGGCGCGCTTATCGCGAGGCTGCACAGCAATCCTCTGGATTTCAAAAGGCCGCTCTGGGAATACCATGTCATCGAGGGACTCGAGGGCAATCGATTCGCTATTTATTTCAAGATGCACCATGCGTTGGTCGACGGGATTGCCGGTGTTCACATGTTGACCCGCTCGATGTCTACAGACCCCGCCGACAACAGATCTCCCGCGCTCTGGTCAGCGGAGGCCCCAGCTGATTCCGTGGAGGCGGCTCCCGCCATGTCGCGATTCCGCAGAGCCACCAAGGGCGCGCTTCGCTCGCTCACCTCCTTCAATAACGTGAGTCGATCGCTGCTGCAGGTCGCCCGTGCTGCGCGCGACGAGAAGGACCCCTTTTCACTACCTTTCCAGGCGCCCAAATCGATTCTGAACGGCCGCATCGGCACGCAACGTCGCTTCGCCACGCAGGCCTATGCATTCGCTCGCATTCGAAGACTGTCCAAAATAGCGGGCTGTACCGTGAATGATGTAGTACTGGCGCTGAGCGCCGGGGCATTGAGAAAATTCCTGCGGGAAATTAATGCGCTACCGGGTCAGCCCATGACAGCGGGTGTGCCCGTTTCACTGCGTCCCAAAGACGATCAGGGAGCAGGCTCAGCGGTCGCATTTATTATCGCCAACCTAGCTACCAACGTAGCTGATCCGCAACGCAGGCTGGAGGTCATTGCGAAATCCACCACCCGCGCAAAGACGCTCATGTCTGAGCTGTCGCGGGAGGAAATCGAAAACTTCAGCGCCCTCATGCTCTCCCCCCAATCAATGCAAACACTATTTGACATGGAAGGTTACACGCGACCGGTTTTTAACGTGACCGTGTCCAATGTTCCCGGACCCACTGAAACCCTGTATCTCAGGGGATCGCAATTGGAAGCCATGTTCCCCGTTTCAGCCGTCACCCATGGACAAGCGCTGAACATCACCTGCTACAGCTATGGTGGTAACATCTCCTTTGGGTTTGCCGGCTGCCGGGACAGCGTTCCGCACCTGCAGCGTATCGCGGTGTACACCGGCGAGGCGCTTGAGGAGCTTGAGGCCGCACTGCTACCCAAAGAGGAGCAGCCACAAGCTGCAGAACCTGCGCCCATTGGGCGACGTAAAAAGGCCGCAAACGCTTAGTGCAGCAAACCGTTACACCACCAGGAAAATGGCGCTCAGCCTCTGACGTACCCAGAGCCTGGTTGGAAGCAGGCTCGATCCCCTTCAACTGGTTTTGGCTCAGACAGTTGCCCAGGGGCGACGGGCACCCCGTGATGGTCATTCCGGGCTTTGCAGGCAGTGATACCTACAACAGGCCTCTGTTACGCTTTCTTCGTGATCAGGGCTATCATGCCGTCGGTTGGAAGCAAGGCGTCAATTTAGGTCATAGCCATCTCGATCTGGCGCAGCTCAGCCAGCGTGTGCAGAAACTCTATGGCCGCGAAGGTCGCAAAGTCAGCCTGGTGGGACACAGTCTCGGCGGCATCATTGCCAGAGAGGCGGCCAGAAGGCACCCCGATAAAATTCGTCAGGTGATCAGCCTGGGTAGCCCCATCGGTGAGGCTCGCGATGAAGCCTCCAACCTCAATAGCCTGTATCGTCAGGTGAATACCGAACCCAATAATCTCTCCGAGCACCAATGGCATTTACCTCCGCCGGTGCCAACCACCGCCATTTATTCGCGCTTTGACGGCGTGCTCGATTGGCGCGTTTGTTTGCAGGCAGACGGTCATGAACAAACCGAGAACATCGAGGTCTATGGCAGTCACAACGGCCTCACGGTGAATCCCATGGCATGGGTAGTGATTGCCGAGAGACTCTCTCGGCCGCAGGATGACTGGCGCCCTTTCCGTCAGCATCGTGTACTCAGGTGGCTTTACCGAAAACCTGCGCGACGCGCGTCTGAACCAGCACTCACCTAGCCCGGGCTCTTTTTTCGCCCGCGGCCAAAAACGGGAGGTTCGCACAGGTGATGCTCACTTCCATGAGCGTTCTCGATTATCGCGCGCTACACTGTTGGCAATGAACTGAGAGGCGTGAAGCAACGATGCAGCTATCGGGAAAAGTAGCGATCGTCACGGGCGCTGCCCGCGGTTTAGGTCGGGCCTATTGCGAGGCCCTGGCAAAAGAAGGCGCCCGCGTCGTGGCGGCTGATCTCAACCCCTGTACCGATACGATCGATGCCATCGTGGCTGCCGGTGGAAGCGGCGTCGCGGTCCAAGTTGATGTGTCAAACGCGGAGAGCTGTGACAGCATGGCGCAGCACGCCATGGAGACCTTTGGCAAAGTGGATGTACTCATCAACAATGCCGCTCTCTATGCCGGCCTGAAAGGCGCTCGCTTTGAGAATCTGGACGAAACGCAGTGGGACCGTGTCATGCAGGTCAATGTCAAAGGCACATGGCTTGCGAGCCGGGCAGTCGTCGCTTCCATGCGCGCCGGAGGCGGCGGTTCAATTATCAATATCGCCTCGCTTGCGGCAGTCTTTGGCTTGCCTTACGGCCTCGATTACGTCGCCTCAAAGGCCGCGGTAATCGGCATGACCCGCGGGATGGCACGGGAACTGGGAAATGACCAAATCAGAGTCAACGCCGTCGCACCGTCTGCGGTGATGACAGAGGGCACCGAGGAATTCTTCGGCGAGAAGTTTGAAAAAGCCAAGGCGGTCATTGCGTCGAATCAACTCATTGCGCGCAATTTGGAGCCCGAGGATCTCACAGGGACCATCGTATATCTGGCCTCCGATGCGAGCCGCTTCGTGACCGGACAAACCCACATGGTCGACGGTGGCTCCTGGTTTCTGTGATGGGTGAGCTAGGGGTTGTCGTTCGAAATAGTAGGATCCGAAAAAAAATCGAATCGCATCTGGTCCGGATCTGAAGCCACCTTTCTCACGCGAATTTTCTTAGGTGTAGCGGGCTGCCATGAGTACTCCACTCCGGGCTCCAATCGCTGAGCCTGCATTTTTTGCCGCAACTCAGCCGGTGAGAACGGCGTGGTATCAGACCATTCAATGGCTGGCCCACCGGCTTGGAGTTGAAGCGCAAACTCCTCGCGCTGCCGCAACCGGAATACCCGGGAACGACAGGTGGCACCACAGGTTTTTTGATCTGCGCGCCCCTGAAATGTTTGCCCGCACCCCGCGCAGGTAATCCTGACTTTTGCCACCGGGCGCCGCTGGCCATTGTGATGTGCTACTCGGCATGCAACGCTGCAGAACTTGCGTTTAGCCTGTTTGCGACACCCATGGCGCTGACAAATGGTGAGGTTTTCGCTCATCGATACCTTGCGTATAAAAATCAGAAAAATGTTTTTTAAACTATTATTTAAGTATTTATATCATCTCAAAGACGAATTATTGAAATGTAATAATGTTGAATTACTGAAGTAATTTCTTATGTACTGGCACAAGCGCATTACCGGATGCGCCACCGTGTAGTCGGCACTCGCACCCCCCTCCATAAAAGACAGACCAGTGTGATTGTTAATCCTGACATTGAACCGCCAAAGCGCGGTCGCTAAGGTGCGCGCATGGCAGGAAGCCACACCCACATGACAGGAGGTCACTCATGCAAGATCTACGTATTCTCATAGCCGGCGTCGTGATGCTATTCGCTACCGCGCTGCTTCTCGCCGACAACACTTACGCTAAGCCAGTAGCGCCGCATTCTGTGCTCTACACCTTGGCGGGTACCGAGGATTTATCCACGCCGCTGCACTGACCACAGCTCAAGGGATGGGCCCGTGCGCCTGACAGTCGCCAGCGCGCTAGTGCCGGCGTCACGACCCAGGTATGTGTAATTACTGGCCCATTCACCATTGCGCTTTGATAGGCTTCGCCCATGCGTTGCCTTGTTCATATTGGAACCGAAAAAACCGGTTCGACCACGCTTCAGCGGGCCCTCAGGGACCAGCGTGCATCGTTATCGCAACAAGGCATCTGTTATGGCCAGGCCGCCGGCAAGATAAATGCGCAAGGGCTCGCGGCGGCATGTGTACCCTACCGCCCCGCAGACCCCTATCTTCTTCGTAAGGGATTGTCGTCGGCAGACGCCAAAAGCAAGTGGAACGAAGAGATATTCGCCGCTGTTCGGGCAGAAATCGGCGAGGCGCGAACGGACCACACACAGTATGTATTGTCGTCGGAGCACTTTTCTTCAAGGCTACTCGCCTCCGAAGAGGTCGAGGCACTGGCCCAATTTCTACTGGCTGAATTCAATTCCATTCGTATTGTCTGCTATCTGCGCCGACAGGATCGGATGGCGGTCAGCCGATATACAGAGGGACTCCGATCGGGATACACGACCGACGCGTTGCCGCCGGTTACGGCAGGCGCTGCGCTCCCAGCGCTCTACGACTATGAATCCATGCTGTTGCGTTGGGCAAATGCCTTTGGACTGGACGCGATCCGAGTCAGAATTTTCGAACCTGATCGGCTTCTCAATGGCGATGTCGTGGAGGATTTCTGTGATCGGGAGCTGGGAGCGGCGTTGGATTACGACGCAGTGACAGCAACCAATGTCTCGCTCAATGCCACTGGGCAACTGGCCCTGAAGTTATTCAATAAAGCGCTCGGTCCGGATGGGCAACGCTTTGGCTACAAGGCCCGGCGCGCACTGTCGCTTTTTCTGGAGCAGCATGCTCCCGGGCGGGGCAAGCAACCAACGCGAGACGAAGCAAAGGCTTTTTATACCCACTTCAGAGCGGGCAACGCCAGGCTTGCCAATGCGTTTCTGGGCCAGACCGATTTATTCGGCGAAGTGTTTGATGACTACCCGCTAACCCCCGAGACTGACAATGTAGATGCCGCAGCCTCGCTACTGAAAGACTTTTTTGCATCGCAGTAATTCAACCGCTACTGCATCTTTCATTCAATCCCTTTCAATAGCTCAGGCTGATAATCGCGACACCCTCAGTCGCTGCCTGAGGATGCAGTAGTCGGCGTGCGGTCACGAAAGACAATTGCCGCACCAAGCAGCACAAACGCAGACCCCAGCAGCGTATACACGTCGGGATACTCACCAAAATAGATCGCACCAATCACAGCCGCAAACACAATCTGCAGATAGCTCAGACTCACAGCACGGCTTGCCTTATCCAATGCCATGGCCCGAGTTAGTGTCAGTTGACCCAATTGCGCGAAGATCCCCACCCCTAACAGCGCAATCAGCCCGGCGACACTGGGTACGACAAAATCATGCCCTCCCAGCAACACGGTGCCCGGTAAACAGACGAGCGGGAAGTAAATCACGATCACATCGGGGTGCTCGTGCCGAGCCAATTTGCGCACAATGGTATAGGCGAGCGCGCTGCCAAACGCCCCCGCCAATCCCATCGTAACGGCAAAAAATGGCGCATCCTGCGTGGTGCTGGCGCTAATCATCGGCCAGAGAATCGTGAGCAGCCCGCACAGTGACAGCGCAACACAAATCAGAGTCGACCGATCGGGCGTCTCGCGCAGAAAGAGCCATGCGAGTAGCGCCGTAAAGATAGGATGGAGGTATTGCAATAGCGTGGCCAATGCCAAAGGCAAATTCAGCAGTGCATAGAACACGCAGGTCAGGGCCAAAAATCCGACGAGACCGCGAGCAAAGAGCAACACGCGATGATGCCCCAATAAGGCTGCACCGGCTTTTCGGATACTGATATAGGACAAGCCAATCGAAATAACGGCTCGTACCGCAATGATCTGCAGGAGCGGGATCCCCGTCTCGCCGGCAACCTTCACGCAGGCGGCCATCACCGCAAAGCTGAGCGCGCTCAGCGCCATAAAACGGGGGCCGGTCATCTTCAACAAGACACGCCGTGCCGGTTACCGAGATATCGGTAGTCAAAACTTTGATCAAGATTCGGTGGTGGCGACTTGCAAGTTTCGGCCCAAGTAGACAGCATCGACTCCGACATATCGGTAGGACAGCATCGTGGCTCAACTCGAATTCTTTTATGACCTTTCATCGCCCTGGACTTATTTGGCCTTTCATAACGTGCAGGCCATTGTAGAGGAGACCGGCAGTGCGGTGAGATGGCGTCCTTTTTTGGTGGGCGGCGTATTCAATGCCGTGAATCCGAGCGTATACGAGGCCAGATCTCAACCAATGGACCCAAAGATAGTCCACAATTTTCGCTGGCTCCACGAGTGGGCCCGAGCCGCCAAACTGCCACTCAACTTTCCCACGGAACACCATCCGGTCAAGTCAGTCTTGGCGATGCGGATGTGTTGCGCTCTGGAGCATGATCAAGCAGCGTTATTTCGCTTTTCGAGAGCCGCTTTCGAGGCCTATTTTGCCCGGGGCGAGAACATTGACGACCCTTTGGTACTGACAGCGATTGCCAATGATTGCGGCCTGGACGGAGATCAACTGCTGGCGCAAACCGCTGAACAGCCGATCAAGGATCAACTCAGGGCCAATACCGAAGAGGCTATATCACGAGGCGCTTACGGATCGCCTACCATGCTTATTGATGACGCGCTTTACTTTGGAAATGACCAGTTACCCATCGTCCGGCAGGCGCTGTTGGCCTCATAGAGATAGCACCGAGGCGGGAATGTAGCTACTCCAGCAACACCAAGACAGTCTGTGGTAACTGATTGGCCTGTGCCAGCATTGCCGAGGCGGCTTCCTGAATAATCTGTGTACTGGCGAGGTCGGAAGTAGCGATAGCGTAATCAGTATCCTCTATGCGGCTGACCGAGGCCTTGGCACCTAGTGAAACACTCGTGAGGTTATCGACGGCGTGGGTCAGCCTGTTGATGGCGGCGCCAAAAGAAGCGCGTCGGTCACTCACCAACGTAATACCCGCGTCAATATCAGTGATCACCCCCTGCGCTGTCGCCACAGTGGTGATGTCGGTGGCGGCGAGCGTTGTCATATCAGTAACGAGGTCACCAAAATCAACGTTGATAAAGTTTTCCGTCTCTTCACTGAGGCCCGCTACCAGCGTGACGCCATCAAACGTGTCCCCGGCAACGTAGGAACCCGTCTTTTCGACTTTACCCGCGACCAAGGTCACGCCGTCGAAGGTATCTCCAACCCGGTAGCTACCCTCCTCCGTTTGCCCCGCGACAAGGGTAATACCATCGAATGTATCTCCCGCCTGATAAGTGCCGGTTTCAGTGCGTCCGGCAACCAGCGTCACGCCGTCAAACGTATCTCCGACCGCATACATATCCGCCGCTTCGGTATTGCCCGCCACCAGCGTCACGCCATCAAAAGTATCTCCAGCCTGATAGGTTCCAGTCTCTACCCTCCCCGCTTCTAAAGTCACGCCGTCGAAGGTATCCCCCACTGCGAACAAGTCGGCGGTTTCCGTCACACCTGCGGCTAGCGTAATGCCGTCAAAGGCATCACCCGCTTGGTAACTCGGTTGCTCCGTGCGACCCGCAACCAAAGTAATGCCGTCAAAGGTGTCGCCAACCGCATATTTGTCTGCCGTTTCAGTCACACCCGCAGTAAGCGTAATACCATCAAAAGTATCGCCCACCTGATAACTGCCCACCTCTGTGGTGCCGGCGACGAGGGTGATGCCGTCGAAAGTGTCGCCCACCTGATAGCTAGCCGGTTCTCGCACGCCCGCAGTGAGAACAATGCCATCAAAAGTGTCTCCCACAGCATAAGTACCGCCGGGGCCGGTTGGTGTGCCCGTGCCAGTGAAGACCGTAAAGGCAAGAATGTCGGCCTGGGTCTGCCCAATAATCGAGTCATGATTCACTCTTTGACCCGTGGTGGTGGTTGGGGCGGGTCCCGTGGGTGTGCCAGTGCCCGCCCAAGCACCTGCTGCAGCAACCTGAGCCTGTGTACTCCCAATGATGTCGTTGTGAACCACTTTCTCGCCAGTGGTCGTAACCGCGGGCCCGGTAGGCGTGCCAGTTCCGGAGAAAGTCCCTGCCGCAGTCACTTGTGCCTGAGTGTTGCCAATAATGCTGTTGTGAAC
>JAYOEE010000048.1:0-1489 GCA_038106565.1 Halieaceae bacterium | reverse complement strand
CACGGTTTGGCCAATGATATCGTTGTGAACCAGCAGTTCACCGGTTGTTGTGCGCGAAGCGCCAGATGGCACGCCCGTACCACTGAAAACACCCGCCGCGGCCACCTGGGCCTGCGTGTTGCCGATAATGCTGTTGTGCACGACCAGCTCGTTGGTTGTGGTTGTCGAAGCCAAAGACGGGCTACCAGTGCCGGACCAGGTTCCAGCCGCTGAAATCTGACTCGTCGTTTGACCGATGATGTCATTGTGAACAACCAGTTCACCTGTCGTGGTGAGTGCCGGCCCAGTAGGCGTCCCGGTGCCCGACCAGGATCCAGCGGCAGCAACTTGAGCTTGGGTATTACCAATGATGTCGTTATGAACCACCTTCTCACCGGTAGTAGTGGTGAGTGCGTCTCCCGTTGGGGTGCCCGTGCCACTCCATGTGGCTGCAGCGGTAATGAGCGAAGGGGTCTGGCCAATAATGTCGTTGTGGACCACCAGTTCGCCAGTGATGGTACCGACCACGCCCGTGGGTGTGCCAGTTCCCGTATACCAACCCTCGGCAATCACCTCAGCTTGAGTGCGCCCAATGATCATGTCATGGATCACAGCCTCACCAGTAATCGTCCGCTTGGAGAAGCCGCCCATGTCGGCGCTGACGTTAAAAGCAACGACCGCATTGGCATAACCTGCGGCGGTGCCATCCAGCACATTCCTGCCATTCCACTGCGTGTTGTTGGCAATTCGAGTGATTTCAGCCAATAGCGCCTGATACTCCTGATCAAGATACGCTCTGTCCTGCGTCGCGGAGGTACCGGTTCCGGATTGAATTGCGAGCTCTCGCATCCGCTGGAGCATCGCGGTGACTTCATCGAGTGCACCCTCTGCTGTCTGGATCATGCCCACCGCATCGTGAGCGTTGTCGATAGCCTGATTAAGACCCAAGATCTGCGCCGTCATTCGGGTTGTAATGGCCAATCCCGAGGCGTTATCGGATGCGGAATTGATCTGGTTACCCGTTGACAGCCGCTCCATCGCCGAATTCAGGGCACGGTGATTTTTCGCCAGCGAAAGCTGGGCAATGGAAGCTGAAACATTGGTGTTGACTACTGCCACACTGGCCCCGTGCCGTAGCGACCACGCGCTAGCGATCTCAATTCATCATTGCTTATTAATGCAAATTTTGTGCCATCAATTAACTTGTTGAAATTTCGATACTTTTCCAGAGCCCAGTGAATCGGCGGCAAGCACTTGCCGCCCAGGTTCTGATACCTCGATAGATAAGTAAAAAAAACGCCGCGCCGCCAAATTCTGAATGATTTTGATGGGTCAAGCGAATTGGCTACTTCGGTCAGGCGGTAAATGAACCCACGAGTAATTTAGGTTGCCAAATTACCATCTACGGCATCGCAGAATAGCGCTGAATACTGCTCGGCGGAAAAGGTCACCGGATTAGTCGCCGCGGGCGGATCCACTACAGCGAGCTCGCCGATAAGCGCTGATTCAG
>JAYOEE010000047.1:0-17507 GCA_038106565.1 Halieaceae bacterium | reverse complement strand
CCGGCTCGGGCAACAGCGGTGCCAGCTCCAGATAAAGTGCCTCAGCGGCAGGCGCGTTAAAGCGCAACACCGCGGGTAGCATCAGCGCGTTACTGAGCCCATGGGGCATGTGATAGTGCCCCCCCAATGGGTAAGCCAGCGCATGCACCGCGGCCACCGGTGCGTTGGCAAAGGCCTGGCCTGCCAGCGTGGCACCCAACAACATCGCTTCTCGCGCCGCGACATCGTCGGGATGAGATAGCACGCGTCGTTGATTGGCGCTCAGCAGGGTCAGCGCCTGCCTAGCGAGCATGTCAGACACCGGGTTCTTCTTAATCTTCGAGGTATACGCCTCGATGGCATGCACCATGGCATCGATACCGGTCATGGCCGTCACGTGAGCCGGCAGGCCCAGTGTCAGTTCGGCATCGAGCACCGCGATATCGGGTAACAAGACAGGCGAGCTGATGCCCGCCTTGGTGGTTTCGCCCGTGGTGATGACCGCCACCGGCGTCACCTCCGATCCGGTTCCCGCAGTAGTGGGAATCAGAATCAGCGGCAGCCGACCCCCGACAACCTGATCGACGCCGTAAGCTTCTGAGAGCGTTTGGCTGCCCGCCGCCAGCACAGCGATGGCTTTGGCCACATCCATTGAGCTGCCGCCGCCGAGTCCGACTACGCCATCCGCCTCACCCGCCTGAAGCACCGCCAGTGCGTCGAGCACCACCGACTCAGCGGGGTCTGCGGTGACCTCGGAAAAGAGGGCCACATGCTCGCACCTCGCGGCCATGGCGTCTTGCACGGGGGCAACCAAACCCACTGCGACCAAGCCGGGGTCCGTTACCAATAGCGGCCGCTTAATGCCCAGCTGGGCGCAATAGGCCCCCACCTCACGCGAAGTACCTAGACCGACGCGCAGCTCTGGAGCGGTGTTGAACCGGTAGCCGGTCATATCAGAATGTGAGAATCACCTTGCCCTTGGCGCGGCGTTCCATCATTGCCGCGTAGGCACCTTCGTACTCCTCGATCGGAAACACATCGGTGATGACGGGCTTGATTTTGCCTTCCTCAAACCATTTCCACAGCGTATCGATGTTGGCGAGATGCACCTCAGGCTCTTCCATCGTAAACCGGCCCCAGAAGACGCCCACAATCGAGCAGCCTTTGAGCAAGGTCAGATTGAGAGGAATGCTCGGAATCGGCCCCGAGGCGAACCCGATCACCAGGTAGCGTCCGTTCCAACCCATCGAGCGCACCGCAGGCTCACTGAAATCACCCCCAACAGGATCATAGACCACGTCAACGCCGCGACCGCCTGTGAGTTCTTTGACGCGGTCCTTCACGGACTCCGTGCTGTAGTTAATGGTGTGATCAGCACCCAGCTCTTTACACAGAGCCAGCTTGTCGTCGCTACTCGCGGCCGCGATCACCGTTGCACCCAGCGCCTTGCCCAGCTCGACCGCGGTGCTGCCGACCCCGCCCGCGGCCCCCAATACCAAGAGCGTCTCGCCGGGCTGAATGTTCGCCCGCTGCACCAGCGCGTGATACGAGGTCAGGTAAGTAATCGTAATCCCGGCGGCCGCCTCGAAAGACAGCGCCGGCGGCTTGGGTAACACCGCCAGCTCGTTGGCAACGATCTCCTCGCAGAAACTCCCGGAGCCGCCGCTGTGGATCACCTCGTCACCCACTTTCCAGCGGGTGACGGCCGCACCAACTTCTTCGACCACGCCGGCACACTCACCGCCCGGGATAAACGGCAGCTCGGGCTGGAACTGGTACTTGCCCTGGATGATCAGTACGTCGGGGAAGTTCAGGCCCGCCGCCTTGACCCGGATCCGGACATCGTTTTCGCCCAACTCCGGTGATGGCCAGTCGTCGACCAGATCCAGGCGATCAGGCAGACCGTGCTCACGACAAACAACCGCTTTCATCTAAAACACCTCGAACAAGCCGGCCGCACCCATCCCGCCGCCGACACACATCGTAACCACGACGTACTTGACGCCGCGGCGCTTGCCTTCAATCAGCGCGTGGCCCAACAGCCGCGAGCCACTCATGCCGTAGGGGTGACCCACTGCAATGGCACCACCATTTACGTTGAGCTTGTCGTTGTCGATACCCAAGGTATCGCGGCAATGCAATACCTGCACCGCAAACGCCTCGTTCAATTCCCACAGGCCAATGTCGTCCACCGTCAAGCCGTGCTCCTTGAGAAGCTTCGGCACGGCAAACACCGGGCCAATACCCATCTCATCGGGCTCACACCCTGCGACCGCGATGCCCCGGTAAGCTCCGAGCGGGTTGAGGCCAAGCTTTTCCGCTACTGACGCCTCCATAACCACTTGCGCTGAGGCGCCATCTGAAAGCTGAGAGGCGTTGCCGGCAGTGATCGTGCCCCCCTCAATCACCGTGCGCAGTCCCTGCACGCCTTCCAATGTTGAGGCGCGAACGCCCTCATCGGCACTCACGGTGACTTCAGCAGTCGACTGCTCACCCGTCTCTTTGTCGTAAACGATACGCTCGCATGTCACCGGCACCAGCTCGTCTTCAAACTTGCCTGCCTCGTAGGCCGCCGCCGCGCGCTGCTGGGACTGCAGACCATACTCGTCCATGGCGTCCCGGCTCACGTTATATCGCGCGGCTACAACCTCGGCCGTCTGTAGCATCGGCATGTAGATGTCTTTGTGCATGGCGAGCAATTCCTCGTCCGCTGCGCGATGGCGATTCATGTGCTCGTTCTGTACCAGCGAAATAGAATCAACCCCCCCACCAACGGCTACATCCATGCCGTCATGAATGACTTGCTTGGCCGCAGTCGCTACGGCCATCATGCCGGAGGAGCACTGGCGATCGAGCGTCATCCCCGACACGGTGACCGGCAGCCCCGCGCGCAGCGCGGCAGTGCGGCCGATGTTGCCGCCTTGGCTGCCCTGAGTTAGCGCGGCGCCCATGATGCAATCCTCAATGCGATCTGGCTCGATGCCAGCGCGCGCGACCGCAGCGCTGATGGCGTGTCCAGCCAACGTAGGTGACGCCAGATTGTTGAATCCCCCACGATAGGCTTTGCCAATGGGGGTTCGGGCGGTGGACACAATCACTGCTTCTCTCATGGTTACGTTCCTCTGTCTATGTACTGTTTGCTACTTACTGTTCGCTATGCACCGTCTGTGCTGGTTAAATTCTGCAGGCACTAGGCCCTCGCTGTAGCGTCTGGTGTCTCAGCGCCCCAGTCCCGAATGCGTTGCGGTCCCGCCTCAGGCTGGTCGACGTGACGATCTACCTGTCAGCTCAAGTCGAGTCCCAGCCCCTTGGCGGCCTGACCCACCATCTTGATGCTTTGCTCAAACCCTGCCTGCAGCGCGCGCTCGCCACCCTCAGAAATCTGTGCCCAATTTGCGGCGATACCTTCGGGCGTTTGATCGGCTTCCGGTAGCCACATGCCCTCTGTCTCAACAATCTTGGCAACAGCAAAAGCACCTGCGCCAGCGGCGAGTATGGTACGCGTCGGTGCATCTTCAGATACCAGAAACAGCACCGCGGGCGTGACGGTCTCCGGCGTCAGCAGCGCAAAGGCCTTTTCCTCAATCAAACCTTCCGTCATTCGCGTGCCCGCTGTGGGCGCGAGCGCATTAATCTTTACGTTGTACTTGGCTCCTTCCTGAGCGAGGGTATTCATCATCCCGATGACGCCCATCTTGGCTGCGCCGTAATTGGTCTGACCAAAGTTACCGTACAATCCGCTGGAGGAAGAAGTCACCACAATGCGGCCGTACTCTTGCTCCTTCATGATGTCCCAGCACGTCTTGGTGCAATGGACTGTTCCCATCAGGTGCACATCGGTCACCAGCCGAAAATCGTCAACGGAACCCTTGGAAAAACTCTTGTCGCGCAGGATGCCCGCGTTATTCACCAGGATATCCACTCGCCCCCAACGCTCCATAGTCTGCGAGACCATATCCTGTACCTGAGCCAGGTCTGCAACGTTGGCGCCGTGTGCCATCGCCTCGCCACCCAGCGCCTCAATCTCGGCGACCACATCCAGAGAAGCCTGCGAGTTCGCACCTTCACCCGAGACGGAACCACCCAGGTCATTCACCACTACTTTGGCACCCCGTTTGGCGAGCTCGATAGCGTGGCTACGGCCAAGACCTCCTCCGGCTCCAGTCACCACTGCCACTTTCCCGTCGTAACGAATTGTCATGTTCTGTCTCCCGAACCCTCAACCAATAATGGACATGCCCAGCCACTCCGCGTAGACCGCAGGCGTATCCTCCCCTTCTATCTCCACCGTCACGGCCTGCTTCACCAAAAATCGATTCGCATCTTTTCGGTCTACAGAGAGAATCTCACAGTGAGCGCGAACCCGCTTGCCGGCCCGCACCGGGTTGAGAAACCGCACCTTGTCCAAGCCATAGTTCACGCCCATCACGATGCCCTCTGGGTACACACCGTTTTCTGAACACAGCTTTGTCATCAAAGACAGTGTGAGGAATCCATGCGCGATGGTGCCTCCAAACGGGGTTTGCGCCGCAGCCGCCTCGTCAATATGGATGAACTGATGGTCCTCTGTGCAATCAGCGAAGGCGTTAATTCGCTCCTGATCGATCTCGAACCATTCCCCAGGTGGCAGCTTTGTGCCCACTTGGTTTTCCATCTCCTCGGGTTTCACCATGGTCAACGCCATTACTGTCTCCTCGTCGTTATGAATCAGCCGTCACGGAATGTCGCGGCTACTTCTCCGGCTTCAGCCAAGTATTGTTTTATTTCATTGCGACCCACGACCATGCGATGGACGGCGTCTGGCCCATCGGCCAAGCGCAAGGTGCGCTGCCCTGACCACATCTCAGCCAGAGGCGTGTCTTGCGACACTCCGATGCCGCCGTGGATCTGAATCGCATCATCAATGACCTTGATCGCCATATTGGGGACCACGGTCTTGATCATTGAAATCCAGATGCGCGCTTCTTTGGGTGAGGTATGGTCCATCATCCACGCGGTTTTGAGAGTAAGGAGCCGCGCTTGTTCAATATTCATCCGAGCATCGGCGATGATGTCGATGTTACCGCCCAATTTGTATAGCGGTCTCCCAAAGGCCTCGCGCTCAGTGGCGCGCTCACACAGCAATTGCAGCGCTTTTTCAGCGGCGCCGATAGAGCGCATACAGTGGTGAATTCTGCCAGGACCCAACCGCCCCTGGGAAATCTCGAATCCCCGGCCAGGACCCAAAATGATGTTGTCTTTGGGTACCCGAACATTGTCCAGCTTGACCCGCATATGACCATGCGGCGCATCGAGCATGTTAAACACTTTGAGTGGCCTGACCATTTCGACGCCGGGAGTATCCAATGGCACCAGAATTTGCGATTGCTGAAGATGCTTTGGTGCATTCGGGTCAGTCTTGACCATGCAAATCATGATCTTGCACCGCGGGTCGCCCGCACCCGATGTCCAATGCTTCTCGCCGTTGATCACCCACTCGTCACCGTCTAGCTGGGCCGACGTACAGATGTTGGTCGCGTCTGAAGAGGCGACTGCAGGCTCTGTCATACCAAAACAAGACCGAATCTCACCCGCAAGCAACGGCTCCAGCCACTGCTTCTTTTGCGCTTCGCTCCCGTACTTGTGCAACACCTCCATGTTTCCCGTATCGGGTGCAGAGCAGTTAAACACCTCGGCTGCCAACCGAGACTTGCCCATCTCCTCCGCTAAATAGGCGTACTCAACCGTGTTGAGCCCGGAACCCTCGTCACCCGTCAGAAAAAAGTTCCACAGTCCTGCTTCGCGCGCGCGGCTCTTCAGTTCGTCAAGAATCTGATGTTGACGATCAGTCAACTCAAACGGATCGCCCACCTCGATTTCAGCAATATATTCACCTTCGACCGGGAGAATGTGGGCAGCGATGAAAGCTCTCACTTGCTCGAGCACCGGCGCCACTTTTTCGGAAATCCCTAGATCCATCTGTTACTCCTCGATTCATTTCCTGACCACACTTCATGGATTTGCTTGTGGGGTCATCTCAACGCTGGCACATAATGACACAATATATGCCATTACATCTATGGCGCGCTCAGCTCGTCAACGCGATCCTCTGCCTGAGCAGAAAGGTCGTCGACATTAGCCTAGCTGGGTATCAGCGACAAGGAGAATCAAAGTCAGCTGCGGTTGCGAAACGATCAGGCACTGGAAGAAGGGCAAACCTTGGCGTCCTAGCGGCTTTGCGGCCGCTCGGCTAACTGATGCTTTGGTCCGACCAGGGAGCGGGTAGTCAGGGCAACTTATGCGGGGATGGGTAAGATCAAGGACTCTTTCACCTGCTCCATCACCACGTAACTGGTAGATTCCTGGACCCCTGGCAACGTGAGCAGTGTTTCACCCAACAAGACCCGGTAAGCACCCATATCAGCCACTCGGGCCTTCAGAAGGTAGTCGAAATTACCTGAAACCAAATAGCACTCCTGAACCTCGGGCAGATCCATTGCCCGCGCGGTGAATTCCTCAAAAATATCCTGCGCGGTGCGATTCAAGCGAATCTGAACAAATACGACTAACCCGCGGTCTAATGCTGAAGGACTGAGCACTGCCTGATAATGCTGAATGACCCCGTCACGCTCTAGCCGCCGGACTCGCTCTTTACACGGAGTCGTACTGAGGCCAACTTTCCGCGCGAGCTCGGTGTGTGGCGTGCGCGCATCCTGTTGCAACAAGCGCAGGATATTTCGATCGATTCGATCCAGTTTATATGACTGATTGGCCATGCTTTGCGGCACCTATTGCTCTGCAAGAAACGGGGAAAACATATATTTTTCAACTTATTTTATCCAAAATAATAGTTAATTAAACCTATTTAATTAGCAAATAAATATTAACTATCTTTTTTTTCTATATATTTTGGATTATGTGACCTTCTCATCAAAACGCCTCAAATCAGAGAATAGCGGCCATCGCTCAATAGTGAGATATGGCCATGTTGATAGGTGTACCAAAAGAGATCAAAGCGCAGGAATTTCGCGTTGGGATGACGCCAGCGGGCGTCCGTGAATTGGTGGCCGCCGGTCATCGCGTGATGGTGGAAGCCGGTAGCGGCGAAGCCATTGGCCTGTCAGATGACCTTTACAACGCCGCGGGCGCAACAATCATCAAGACCGCAGAGGAAATATTTGGCGAGGCGGAGATGATCGTTAAGGTCAAAGAGCCACAGGCGCACGAATGTCGGCAGCTGCGGCCCAATCAGATGCTCTTCACTTACCTTCATTTGGCCGCCGACCCACAACAAGCTGCCCTGCTCATCGCGTCTGGCGCCACATGCATCGCCTATGAAACCATCACTTCAGCTCGGGGGGGGCTCCCTCTGCTCGCGCCGATGAGCCTGGTCGCGGGCAGACTTTCTGTTCAAGCCGGCGCCCATCACATGGAGATTCATCAGGGAGGGAATGGCACCCTGTTGGGCGGTGTCCCGGGGGTTCAGCCCGGGAGAGTACTGGTACTGGGAGGTGGAGTCGTTGGCAGCAGCGCCATTCGTGTGGCCTTGGGCATGGGTGCCGAGGTGACAGTAGTGGATCGCTCAGTCGCGCGCCTCGGCGAGCTGGACGAACAATACACGGGTCGCTTGCGCACGATTGCTTCTACGGCGGCGGCGGTTGATCAATATGCCCGGGAAGCTGATCTCATTATCGGCGCCGTACTGATTCCGGGGGCCTCCGCTCCGAAACTGATCAGTAGAGATCTTTTGGCCCAACTCAAACCGGGCACCGTGATGGTCGATGTTGCGATTGATCAAGGCGGCTGCTTCGAAACTTCAAAGCCCACCACCCACGCAGACCCGACCTATGTGGTCGACGGTGTAGTCCATTACTGCGTTGCCAACATGCCGGGCGCGGTGGCCAGAACAGCCACCATGGCGCTCACCAATGCGACACTCCCTTATGTATTGCAATTGGCCCAGGGAGACGTGGCGTCGGTTTTGCTCTCTGACCCCCACTTTGGAGCAGGACTCAACGTGTACGATGGCCGGTTGACCCACAGCGCGGTGGCGGCTGCACTGGAGGCACCTTTCGTTCCCGCATCCGAAGCACTTCAAGCGCCGATGCATCTGCGAACTGCATGAGGCGAACTCCGAACGAGAAATAAAGTGAACCCAGAATCAAAGTACAGCTTCTTGTGGAAGAGAATTTCCTGCACACTCAGAGCAATCAGTGGCTAATACGGAGCGGGCACTCCATGCATCGAGTCAACTCTGATATCGAGGCCCTATCAGCATCGATCTGGGCATACGCCATGGATCGGTTACGGATGGATCCCCCCACTATCGACCACCCTTTGCCGGAAGCGACTCTGGAAAAACTAGCGGGCCAGACCATCACAGAGGAGGGCCTGGGCGGCGAGCGAGCGCTGAAGCTGTTTATCGATACGCTGGCGCCCGCCTGTATTTCCGAGGATCACCCACGCTATCTGGCTTTCGTTCCCACCGCTCCATCGGAAGTCTCGACGCTTTTTGACCTCATTGTCGGTGCATCGAATATTTGCGCGAGTAGTTGGCTGGAGGGTGCCGGCGCAGTCTATGCCGAAAATCAAGCGCTGCGCTGGATAGCCGATATCGCGGGCTTCTCGCCTGAAGCCGGCGGTGTGTTTGTGAGTGGCGGCACAGCGGGGAATCTCTCCGCACTGGTCGCTGCACGTCACGACTGGCGACAAAGATCACCCAACAACGATCGTCAACGTGGCCTGATTATCTCGTCGCGCGGAGCACACGCATCGGTAGATCAGGCTGCGCAGGTGATGGATGCCGACCTCGTTCAGTCTGGTGGCCACCTACTGACGGGGAAAGATGTCGCCAATACCATTGCCGCGCTCTCCTCAGAGGATCGATCGCGCTTGTTCGCGGTGGCCTGCACTGCCGGCACCACCAACCTGGGTATCATTGACGACATGCAGGGCATTGGCGATGTCTGCGCAGCCGAGGACCTCTGGTTTCATGTCGACGGCGCCTACGGCGGAGCCGCGCTGGCCGCACCCTCGACGCGGGCGCTATTCAATGGCATTGAGCGAGCGGACAGCTTTATCGTCGACCCCCACAAATGGCTCTTTGCGCCTTTTGACTGTTGCGCGCTCATCTATGCGGACCCGGCCAAAGCGCGCAAAGCCCACCGTCAACACGGCGACTATCTCGAGGTGTTCTATGATGGCATCTGGAATCCCAGCGACTACGCCCACCATCTGTCCCGACGGGCGAGGGGCCTGCCATTCTGGTTCAGTCTCGCAGTCCACGGCACGCGGGCGTATGCCGACGCGGTGGAAACCACCCTCGAGTGTGCCAGGGAGGCGGCGGCCATGATCGAGGAGCACCCCCATTTGGAGATGGTTACCGAGCAGAGACTTTCCATCTGTGTATTCCGACGCAAGGGGTGGTCACCAGAACAATACAAGGTCTGGAGCGACCAATTACTCGAGAGGGGCGACGGCTTGGTGACCCCCACCAAGCACGAGGGTGAAACAGTACTGCGCTTTTGCATTGTCAATCCGCGCACCAGTCGAGCGGATATCCAGCTCATACTCGATTCTCTCTAAGGCCGCAGTTACCTGCGCCGCCACAGTCATTCACCTGGCTCTGCGGGATTCGCTTTAAGCAAATAAAAGAACGCCACTAAGCCTGCGCGCATCCCCCGACGAGCAAGCCAAAAAAAACAATTCTTGCGACTCCCCTTTTGGGTGTCATGCCGATGTGGTAAGACATTGGGAGGCAACCCAGCAAGTGGTCGCCGTAAACCAAAAAAAGGGGGAACACAATGAAACAGACTCTTCTCGCACTATTACTATTCACTTTGAGTGCGTGTGGCAATGATCAGCCAGCCGAACCCGCGCCCACTGCACCAGCGCAGGAAGCTGAGCCCGTTGCAGAAGCCAGCGAAGGACCCCAGGTCCCCGCCATGGTCGAATTTGTTTGGCATCAGCGCGCGGACGGCTTTACCGAAGAAAACCTGTGGTCGCACGCCGAATACTGGTCGAACGTGGCGGCAGAGGCTGACTGGGGACTGATGCTGGCGGCCGTTATGACGCCCAAGGTGGAAAACGACAACTTTGACTTTCTCTGGGTAATGGCCTGGCCAAGCCAGGAAGCGCGCGATAACGCGTGGAGCGACTGGGCCGCGAATCACGAAGCGGCTTGGCTGGAACTCACCCAAAACACCTTCACGTACTCAGCAGAGCACGCTTATGGATTCGCGCCCTCGCCTGGCCGTCAAGCCTCTGCCCCCAATCGCAGTGGACGTGGCGTGGCGGACTTCCTTTTCTGTGAATACAACGAGGGCAAAGGCGAGGCGGATCGAAAAGCTTTCGAGGCGCTTCACGCCGCATATATGGACGGTTATGAAGCCGAGGTAGGCCCGACCAGCTACTGGTGGACTGCGATGACGCCACTCTTTGAACTCGCTGATCAAAATACGCCCGATTATATGTGGGCAAACTTTTGGGCAACCGACGCTGAAAGGGACGCGGGATATGCAGCGTACGCTAACGCCTCCCATGCTGCCAAAGCGATGGAGGATTCGACCTGTCAGGATCCTGTGGCGTTCGATTCACGCGTGATCTTCGCCCCACAAGGCTAATCACACTTGCATATGCCCGGCGCAAAGCCGGGCTTTCCTAGAACGGGCAACCCTCGTTATCCTATCCGTGGTCTCCTTCACTGCCCCTAATACGCATAAGAGCTAAAGGGCACGACGCGAGCGTCCACTGAGCTCGGGCCGAAAATAATTCGAATAACGAGAACTGATGCATGTCCGACACCTTCTTGTGTTCCTACACACTCAACGGCGATGGATCGGGTACTCCGATCGATGAAGCTCGCCTGAAAGCGCTTGGCGAGGGGGCTCCACCTGTTTGGGTGCATCTCAGCGCCCGGTCTTCTGCGGCGAGAGCGTGGCTCTCAGAGGAGGCCTCCCTGCCTGATGAGGTCGTGGTCGATGCGCTGCTTGCTGAGGACACCCGCCCGCGTCTGTTGAGCCGTGCAGAAGGCGTCTTGCTCATACTGCGCGGAGTAAATCTCAACGACAATGCTGAACCGGAGGATATGGTATCGATTCGTATCTGGCTGGAGCCACGGCGCCTGGTCTCGGTGCAACTGAGAGATTTGCGTGGCGTCTCCGAAATGCGAGGGCTGCTCGAGTCCGGCTCGGGGCCTAGAGACATTCCTGATCTGATCACCACATTCATCGAGGGCTCCATCGTGCGACTTTCGCCCGTCTTGCGGGATATGGCTGACTGCATTGACGAGATGGAAGATCGTATTTTGTCAGCCAAGCTCACCGGGCTCCGCGAAGAGATCATCTCGGTTCGCCGCAAAACGATTATTTTCAACCGCTTTCTCGCTCCTCAAGAGGATATCGTGCAACGTTTGGGCAGCGTTCAGGCGCTGGCATTTGACAGCGAGTGTCGCGGACGCTTACTCGAGGCGCACAACGATATCGCTCGGTTTGTGGAGGACCTTCAGGCATTGCGGGAACGCGGCCACGCCGTGCAAGACGAGATCGGCAACATTCTCTCGGAGAAACTCAGCCGCAACACCTATGTCTTCTCCATCATTGCGTCCATCTTTTTACCTCTGAGCTTTTTGACGGGGTTACTCGGCATTAACGTAGAAGGCATCCCCGGCGCCCAAGACCCCGAGGCATTTCTTGTCTTCTGCGGCATTTTGATTTCTGTCGTCGCGGTTCAGATCGCGATCTTCAAAAAATTGCGGTGGTTCTAGAACAACTGCGAAAGGAGGCTATATGAGCAGCTTTGATCTCAAAAAATGGTGGTCTCTCGACCCTGAAGCCGAGGCAGCGAGTGAAGATAATCCGTTGACACCACTGACAGCGGAGCAGCGGAGACCCGGCGGCCCTCTTCTAGCCCTCGCCTTTGGCTGGGGTTTTTTGATCACCGGGTTACTGGCTGGCGGTGCACTGGGTAGCGGCGTGACCTTGTGGGGCGACCTCATGTGGTACTCCTTATTGGGGAGCGCCATCAACTTTGTGATTGGTGCGCTAGTGGGCTACATGGCGTGGCGCACCGGTTGCAACAGCACACTCTTGTTTCGCGCCGTTTATGGCGAGATGGGTGCCTTTGTTCCGGTTCTATTTATCGCATTGCTGACGATTGGCTGGCAGGGGATTGTGGTGGGCGCCTTCGCTCAAATCTGGACACAGGCCCCCGGCACAGCGCTCTACTACGGCGCGGCGATCTTTGCCGGCCTGCTCTATACAGGCACGACATTGTTTGGCGTGAAAGGGATAGAACGAGTAGGCATTCCCGCCATGCTGGGCCTGGTGGCGGTCGGCCTCTACGCGGCTTGGGTCAATATCGATCGAGCGGGCGGATTATCAGCGGTTGAGGCACTGTCGGCCAGCAAAGTAGCGGAGTCACCGATCACCGGGATGGAGGCGATCAATATCGTGGTCGGGGCCTGGATCGTCGGCGCGGTGGTCATGGCCGAGTACGTCAGATTTGCTCGGAGCTTTTGGATTGCGATGGCCATTCCCTTTGTGGTGCTGGTAGTGGATCAGCTGTTTCTGAATCTGGTCGGTGCGCTGGGCGCGGTGGGCAGCGGCACCCCTGACTTCACGGCGTACTTGGGCACGCTGTCGGGCTTCGCAGCGATTTTTGGTCTCATCGGCATGACCCTGGCGCTCTGGACAACGGGCGATACCAATCTGTATCTCCCCAGCGTGCAGACGGCAAGTCTGTTTAGACGACCCAAGCGGGTCACGATCGTTATCTGCGGTGCACTGGGTACCATTTTAGGGTTGGGTATTTATCAGATGTTCCTGGGTTGGATATCGCTTCTCGCGACGGTGGTCCCACCCATCGTGGGACCAGTGATCGCCGAGTACTACCTCATAAGAGGCAAACCCAGCGAGTTTGTCAGCGACGAACGACTGAACTGGCCCGCCATCGTTGCTTTCGCGGCGGGCGCCTTGATCGCCGGGGGCAACGGCCGGGAAGGGTTCCCTGTTGCTCTGGAGCTGTCACCCTCCCTTCTCGGGCTGATCGTGTCTTTGGTGGTGTACACCGTATTGAGGATGCTAACCCGATCGCCTGACGTAAGGACGCAGTGATATGACCCGGACAACCACCGGCGTCATTGCGGCGCTGACTCTTCTGCTCGGGGTGACCGCGTTCACCCCTTGGCTGATCGGCGAGGCCCGCGGCACTAGTGCATCATCGGAAGTGCCGAACGTCTACCCGCTAACCTTCCCCGACGACTTTGCCTGGGGCGTCGCCGTGGCAGCGCAGCATGTGGAGCATCAGCAGCCAAGCGACTGGACGGCCTTCGAGCGCCGGGTGATCGCGGAAGGGAATACCGGTACCGGTGATCGACCAGGGCAAGCCAAGCCCGGCCACATCAGAGATCTCGATTTGGTGTCTGAAGAGGTGCGCAGAAAGAAAGTCGATTTCGACGGCCGCTTCGAGGATGATTTTGCGGCACTCTCACAGCTCGGGCTCAATAGTTACCGGTTCAGCATTTCGTGGGCACGGTTGTTCCCCAGCGCGGACATGACTGAGCCCGATGCCGCGGGAGTCGCTTTTTATCGCAAGGTGATTGAAAGCGCCAAGGCGAACGGGCTGGCACCCCACGTCTCGCTATTTCATTTCTCCACGCCCGAGTGGTTTTGGAAAGAGCAAAATGGCAGGCGTGGGTGGGAGCGCACCGATGCGCTTGACCATTGGCGTCGCTATGTCAGTGCGGTTTCGAAGCTGCTGGGCCCTGACGTAAATTTCTGGTGTACCTTGAACGAGCCCATGGTTTACGTGCTGTGGGGCTACATGGAGGGCATTTTTCCCCCGCTCGAGCAACGCGCAGCGCCGGTCGATGTGGCGCCAGTCGTGGCGCAGCTACTAAAAGCTCACGCAACTGCCTACAAGATCCTCCATAAGGATGCGGCATCTCGTGGTCAAACCATCTCTGTCGGGCTGACCCAACACACCCGTGCTTTTGAACCTTGGCGCAACTGGCACATTCTGGATAGGCTCGCTGCCGGCTTTGTTCAGCAAGCTTTTATATGGGACGTTTTTGACGCGATCGAGAGCGGCACCTACGCGATGACCGACACGGATTTCGCGACCACTATCGATGGGCTGGCTGGCACTCAGGATTACGTAGGCATCAATTACTACGGTCGGTTTTATGTGCAAATGGATTTTGACGCCATGGCGGCGGGCCCTGTTACCCACACCAATGATCCCGCCGACTCCGAAGAACTGACCAGTGACCTCGGTTGGGCGCTCTACCCTGTCGGATTTAGCCACGTACTTGAGGAAGCCTGGCAACGCTACGGCAAGCCGATTCAAATTTTAGAAAACGGCATTGCCGACGCCTCTGACCCCGATGCACTGAGGCAAACTTTCCTCGTCAGTCACCTACGCGAGGTGTGGTATGCAATGAATGTTCTGGGCGTGGACATCGATGGCTACTTTCACTGGTCTCATCTCGATAATTTTGAGTGGGCAGAGGGCTTTGGTCCGCGTTTTGGGTTGTTCGCAGTAGATTACGACAACAATTTCGAGCGCACCGCACGCGATAGCGCGGCGCTTTATGCCGAGATCATCCGCACAGGGATCACTGAAAACGCGTGGGAGTTAACGCGAGGTCCCTACTAGCGCTCCCGCATGGGATCAATGAAGCCCGTCACGCCGAGACGTTTCTCCCTTAGTGTGTTCCGGCCAGAGAGATCGGTTAATCTCTGGCCCAAACCGATGTGACTCGGCAACCTGAGAAAAAAAACACAGTTGACTGTTTTTCGCGTCAGCGGTACCTTCCCTACTCGCTCGCGGGATAGTGGAAACCGCCCGCGCGTCGCATACGCGATGGATCGCGATGCGATGTCAGCCCAACCGGGGAAGCCATCAAAAACAAGACGTCCAAGGAGACCCACCGTGTCCATTCCAAAGGAAACCCTGTTGCACGCGTATCGCACGATGAAAACGATCCGCGAGTTTGAAGAACGCGTCAACGCAGAAATCATGAACGGGCAAATTCCTGGTTTCACCCACCTATATACCGGTCAAGAGGCCAATGCGGTGGGCGTATGCGCACATCTGGATGAAAGCGACACCATCATTTCCACGCACCGCGGCCACGGACACTGCATCGCCAAAGGGGCGGAAGTCTCGGGCATGATGAAGGAACTGTTTGGCTCCTCGGAGGGCCTCTGTAAAGGCAAAGGCGGCTCTATGCACGTCGCCGACATCGACAAGGGTATTCTCGGCGCTAATGGCATTGTCGCTGGCGGCCCGCCCATTTCCGTCGGCTCCGCCTTGGCGGCCAAGATCCGCAAAAACGGCAAGGTTGCGGTGTCTTTTTCCGGAGATGGCTCCGTCAATCAGGGCACCTGCTTTGAGGCCATGAATATGGCCGTGGTCCTCCAGGCACCGGCCGTTTTCGTAATCGAAAACAACTATTACTCGGAGCATACCTCGATCAACTATGCCGTGGGCTGCGATGATCTCAAGGCGCGCACGGAGGCTTTCGGCTTTCCGGTGTTCGTTGCCGATGGCGCCGACTTCTTCGCCGTTTACGAAGCAGCTGGCAAAGCGATTGCCCATGCTCGCGCAGGCAATGGACCCGCAGGCGTTTTTGCAGAACAAGGTCGCTACCATGGCCACTTTGTTGGTGACCCGCAGGCCTATCGTGCCGAGGGCGAGTTAGAGGACTTGCGTGAGAACCACTGCCCGCTGAAGAATTTCCGCCAGAGGATGTCGGAGACGGGCGAAATCAGCGAGGCAGAACTGGACGCCATCGACGCTGAGGTACTGGCAGAAATAGACCAATCTGTGACGGACGCCAAGGCAGCGGCAAGACCCACTGCAGAGCAGGTCACGGAAGACGTCTACATTCAATACACTGCGACGGCCTGAGGGGGAATCGTTATGCCTGAGAAAACGATGCGCGACGCGATCAACGAAGCCCTGCACCAGGCGATGGAGCAGGACGAGTCAGTATTTGTAATCGGTGAGGATGTTGCAGGTTGTAGTGGCAGTGCCGGTGATGTCGGCGCCGTGGGCGGCGTATTTGGCGTTACCGAGGGAATCTACCACCGCTGGCCGGATCGCTGCATAGACACCCCCATATCTGAATCCGCTATCGTCGGCGCCGCGGCGGGGGCGGCACTGGTGGGCATGCGGCCCGTGGCGGAAATCATGTTTGCCGATTTCATTGGTGTCTGCATGGATCAAATCGTCAACCAGATGGCAAAGTTCCGCTACATGTTTGGCGGCAAAAGCCGATGCCCGGCCGTCATTCGCTTTTCTGCGGGAGGCGGATTTAGCGCTGCGGGCCAACACAGTCAGGCCATGTACCAAGTTATGACGTCGTTTCCGGGCCTGAAAGTCGTGGTGCCCTCAAACGCCTACGACGCAAAAGGCCTCATGCTCTCTGCCATTCAGGACGACGATCCGGTGCTGTTTTTTGAGCCGAAGATTCTCTATCAGGAAACAGCCGAGGTCCCCGACGAGATGTACACCATTCCGTTCGGTCAAGCCAACTTCGTGCGTGAAGGGGACGATGTAACGGTCGTCGCATTTGGGCAGATGGTCCCTAAAACGGCAGCTGTCATTGATGCGCTAGCAGAAGAAGGGATTAGCTGCGATTTAATCGACCCAAGAACCACCTCTCCTTTGGATGAAGGCGCCATTTTGGAATCGGTGGAGGCAACCGGCCGACTGGTCATTGTCGACGAGGCGCCGCCAAGATGCGGGCTGACCGCGGACATTGCCGGACTGGCGGCAGATCGAGCCTTTAAGAGCCTAAAGGCCCCCATCAAGCAAGTGTGTGCGCCGCACAGCCCGACGCCGTTTTCACCCGAGCTAGAGGCCGCCTATTTGCCAAACGCAGAAAAAATTACCGCGGCTATCAAGGCTACGCTAGCCTGAACCTCGGCGCACCAGGAGCAGATTTGTGAGCGATATTTATCCAATCGCGGTTCCCAAGTGGGGAATCGAGATGGTCGAAGGGACGATTACCAGCTGGAATAAATCAGAGGGAGACGCCATCGCCAAGGGCGATGAAGTCTTCGAGATGGAGTCCGACAAAATTGTAAACGTCTGGGATTCACCGGTGGATGGCGTATTGCGCCGCGTGTTAGTACCCGCTGGCGACGCCCATCCTGTCGGCGCCCTGCTCGGCGTCATCGCCGATGCCAGCGTTGCTGACAGTGACATCGATGCCTTCATCGCAGCACAGAGCAAGCAACCAGCGGAAGCTGCGCCTGATAATGGGGCTGCTCAGACTTCGGCGCAAAAGACCGTGCAAACGGGAGATGCCTACACACGCTCCTCTCCCAGCGTCAGGCGGCTGGCCGACGAACTCGGAGTCGATCTTGGAACGGTCACCGGCACCGGTCGCCGCGGCAGGATTACGGATGAGGACGTAAAAGCCGCGGCGGGCGGAAACACCGGCGCCCCCGAAGGCGTCGAAATCATCCCGCTCAGCGCTACCCGGAAAACGATTGCTCGGCGGTTAACGGAAGCCAAACAAACCATCCCTCACTTTTACC
>JAYOEE010000007.1:67536-71377 GCA_038106565.1 Halieaceae bacterium | reverse complement strand
TTGCTCGGCGCTGCGCTTCTCTGCGACGGGGAGACTGGCAGTGCAAACTGATCAGTTTCTTTCCCGTCTGGTGTGCCCTGTGATCCCGGTCATCGTGCTGGATCGGGTCGACCACGCGGTCCCGTTGGCGGAGGCGCTTTTCAGCGGCGGCGTATCAGCACTCGAGCTCACGTTGCGCACTGAGGTCGGCCTTGAATCCATAGCGGCAATTAAAGCTGCATTTCCAGATCAGCTGGTCGGTGCGGGCACGGTTTGTCACAGCGATCAGTTTCGAGAAGCCGTTGAACGGGGCGCGGATTTCATTGTTTCCCCCGGTGCTACCGACAACTTATTTACCACTGCGGCAAAGTATGAACTTCCCTTTCTGCCTGGCGCCGTGACGGGGTCGGAAGTTATGCGGGCCTTGGAATATGGGTATCGCACGCTGAAGTTCTTTCCCGCCGAAACCTCGGGTGGGGCCGCCGCGATCAGTGCGCTGGCGGGGCCATTTGGCGATGTCAGCTTTATGCCAACGGGCGGCATTACCACTGATAACTTGGCCACTTATCTCTCGCTAAAGAGCGTTGCCGCGGTGGGCGGCTCGTGGCTGACCCCAAGGGCTTTGTTAAACGAGGCGCGATGGGAAGCGGTTCATCAACTAGCGACAGAGACGGTTGCCGCGTGCCGCGCTTTGAAGAATGAGGGACATCTGTGAGCAAAATTGACCTGGTTATTTTCGGCGCTACTGGCGATCTGTCAGCTCGGAAATTATTTCCCGCTTTGTTTCATCTTGATATGTCGGGGTTGCTCACCAGCGATCTGCGCATTGCCGCAGTGGCGCGACAGGAGCAGGACAGCAGCGCCTTTCAAAGTGAACTGAGATCAAAGATGGCGGGTTATATGCGTCACGAGATCGATGATGACGCGTGGCAAAAGTTCAGTTCGCGCATTGTTTACCTTGCTGCCGATTTTTCTCAGCCGCAGGCATTTGAAGAGCTTAGGGGGTGGCTGGACGACAGCCGAGTCAGTTTGTTCTATCTGGCGACACCACCTTCCTTGTTCGCGCCCATTTGCGCGCAGCTCAGTAGTGATGGCTGCCTCACCGGGCCGAGACGTATTGTGCTCGAAAAGCCCATTGGCGAAGACCTTGCTACATCTCGCGAAGTGAACGAGACGATCGGTCGCTTCTTTGATGAGTCGGATATCTACCGCATTGATCATTATTTAGGAAAGGAGACGGTGCAGAACCTGCTGGTGCTGCGTTTCGCCAACCGATTTATCAACTCTCAGTGGGATCAGAGCTGTATCGATCATGTGCAAATTACGGTAGCGGAAAAAGTCGGTATCGAAGGCCGCTGGACTTACTACGATGGTGTAGGGCAACTGCGGGATATGGTGCAGAACCACCTGATGCAACTTTTGTGCTTGGTTGCTATGGAGCCTCCCAATTCCCTCGAAGCCGAGAGCATCCGCGATGAAAAAGTAAAGATTGTGAAAGCACTGCGCCCTATAGATTCGGCGACCATCAAAGATCACGTGGTGCGTGGCCAGTACAGTCAGGGTGTTATCGGTGGAGAGTCTGTGCCCGGTTATCTGGACGAAGAGGGGTGCCAGAGTCCAGACAGCGATACCGAGACGTTTGTAGCGATCAAGGCATATGTCGATAACTGGCGATGGTCTGGTGTGCCTTTTTACTTGCGGACCGGCAAACGCATGCCCGACAAGGTCACCGAAATTATCATTCAGTACAAAGCATTGCCGCACCATATCTTCGGGGAAGGAGAATCCGCCGAACCCAACAGGCTGGTGATTCGCCTGCAGCCTAACGAGGGGATCGAGATGGCCATGGTCTCCAAACGGCAAAGCCTCAAAGACAAGTTGTCACTACAAACGCACACACTCAATTTCGATTTTCGCGGGGATGCGGATAGTGATCGCATCCCTGATGCCTATGAACGTTTATTTCTCGATGCGATCAACGGCGACCCCTCGTTGTTCGTGGGTCGCGAGGAAATCGAGGAGAGTTGGCGCTGGTGTGATCAGTTGATTCGGGCGTGTGACGATGCGGGGCTATCGGTGAATAGCTACCAGGCGGGCAGCTGGGGACCCACAAAGTCCGAGTTATTGATTGATCGTGATGGCCGCACCTGGCATGCCTGAGTGGCGTGCACATGCTGATCGGGAGACCTTGGATCAGGCGCTCGCCGAGACGGTTGCCGATTGTTTGAGGGCCGGTATTGCTGATCGCGGTAATGCCTATTTGGTGGTCTCAGGTGGGAGTACACCCGCTAACCTGTTTGCAAAGCTTGCCCGCGCACCCCTCGATTGGAGTCGCGTCCTGGTTACGCTTGCAGATGAGCGATGGGTCGCCACCGACCATGAAGACAGTAACGAACGGCTTGTGCGAGAGACATTGCTGACCGAGCAGGCCAAAGCCGCAGCGTTTCTATCTCTGGTGCAGATACCCAATGACGCAAGCCGTAACCTGTCGCAGGTTTCCGAACGCCTCGCTGCCTTACCCGAGTTCGACGTGGTGTTGCTAGGGATGGGCGAAGACGCACACACTGCGTCATTATTTCCCTGTGCGCCAGAGCTTGAGCGGGGTTTGACCACCGCGGAGAGTATCCTGATCACGCATCCAAAAAATGCGCCTTATGAGCGGATCTCTCTATCCAAACAGCGGTTGTTGCGCACGCGCTGCGGCATGATCCATATCGTGGGCGATAAGAAGCAAGCGGTATTCGATGCGGCATCGGCAGTGGGCGACGAGACAACCCACCCTATCAATGCCTTTCTGGGCCCCGCTGGATTTGACTGCTGGTGGGCACCATAAAAAAAGGGGGCGTTAGCCCCCGAAGCACTCACCGGTAGAAGGGTCGCCTTAGGCGGCCACCCCCATGTTCTGTTTTAGCGCGGTTGCAGCCATTGCCAGGCCCGTATCCAGCATGCGATTGGAAAATCCCCACTCGTTGTCGTACCAGGCAAGCACCTTAACCAGCTTGCCCTGAGCTCGCGTGTGATTGGAATCAAAATTGCTCGAATAGCTGTTGTGATTAAAATCAATCGACACCAATGGCTGGGCGTTATACCCGAGCACACCCGCTACGTCGGCTTGAGCGGCCGCGAGCATAATGGCATTGATTTCTTCGACTGAGGTGTTGCGTGCCGCGGTGAAAGTGAGATCGACCAGTGAAACATTGAGGGTGGGCACGCGCACCGCCAGTCCGTCCAGCTTGCCGTTCAATTCGGGCATCACCAAGCCAATGGCTGCAGCGGCGCCTGTTTTGGTCGGGATCATGCTGTGCGCTGCCGCGCGGGCGCGATAGGCATCACTGTGATGCACATCAGCCAGGCTCTGATCGTTAGTGTAAGCGTGTATCGTGGTCATCAGACCCTGCTCAATACCGATCTTCTCGTGCAGCGGTTTTACGATCGGGGCAAGGCAGTTTGTGGTGCACGAGGCATTCGAAACAATCAGGTCGGCCTCGGTGAGGGATTCATGATTGATGCCGTATACCACTGTGGCGTCCATGTTTTTTCCCGGTGCCGAGACAAGCACGCGCTTCGCGCCAGCGAGAAGATGTTTTCGGGCAGATTCGCGGTCGGTGAACAACCCGGTACACTCAAAGACGATATCAACAGAGAGATCACCCCAGGGCAACTGTGCGGGGTCACGTTCGGCGAGGATGCGGATGCGGTCGCTTCCCACCACCATATCGCTGCCCTCTGCACTAACGGGATGGGCAAAGCGTCCATGAGTGGTATCGAACTGCGTCAGGTGCGCGTTCATCTCGGGCGAGCCCAGGTCATTGATGGCCACCAGCCGCATGGACTGGCGTAATTCGGGCCGTTCGTAAAAGGC
>JAYOEE010000007.1:49967-67436 GCA_038106565.1 Halieaceae bacterium | reverse complement strand
CTGCCCGATCTGAATAAATCGGAGGCGAAAGTCGCCAACGCGATTCTTGAGGATCCCGAAGCCGCGACCCGATCCAGCATTGCCGTACTGGCAGCCGCTGCGAACGTCAGTGAACCCAGCGTGAATCGCTTTTGTAAACGATTCGGTGCGTCGGGCTTCCCCGATTTTAAGTTGCGTCTCGCGCGCTCTCTGGTATCTGGTGTCCGTTACATCAGCCGTGCGGTGGAGATGGATGACGACATTGAAACTTACCCGCGGAAGCTATTCGACAACACCATCACTGCACTCATGCTCGCCCGGGACCAGTTGCCGTTGTCGGCGATAGAGAGGGCGGTCGATTATCTGGCCCAGGCGCGCCACATTTATTTTTTGGGATTAGGGACGTCTGCCGCCGTTGCGCAGGACGCAGAGCATAAGTTTTTTCGTTTTAAAGTGCCGGTCACGACGTGCACAGACCCACTGATGCATCGCATGCTGGCAGCCGGCGGGGGAGTGGGGGACGTCTTTTTCTTTATTTCTCACACGGGTCGAACCGAAATTCTGGTTGAGACAGCGGAGCTGGCCAGAACCACAGAGGCAACCGTGGTGTCTCTCACCGCCGCCGGGTCACCACTGGCGGCTGCCAGCCATTTGAGTATTGGCTTGAGCGTCGCAGAGAACACCGAAGAGTATCTGCCTATGACCTCGAGAATCGTTCAACTGGCTGTGCTCGATGTGTTAGCGACAGGGATGACGTTACGTCGGGGCGAGAGCATTTTGCCGCATCTTGCGCGCATCAAAGACAGTTTGAAATCGACGCGTTACCCCTCCACGGACTGACAAACGAATTCGTTCACAATCTGAGGAAAGACCATGGTCGAGGTGGTCGACACCGCCCCGTTACGCGCTCATGTGCGCTTACTGGGTGACATACTGGGAAATATTATCCGGGATAACGCAGGTCAGGCCTTATTTGATCGGGTGGAGCAGATTCGGCTGAGCTCCAAAGAGGCCCAGGAAAGTGATACCTGGGACTTGCTAGACCAGCTTTTGGCGTCGTTAGAAGAGAGCGAGTTTCTTCTCATTGCCCGCGCGTTCAGTCAGTTTCTCAACCTTGCCAATATTGCCGACCAACAGCACACGACTTCCGTTCACACCGAGAGCCATTTCTCCGCCAGCGCGATCCTGCAAAGAACCTTGAGAGTCTTGCAGACCAAGGCGAAGGACACGGAAATCCAGGAGGCGATCGAAGCGCTCCATATTGATTTGGTCCTCACGGCGCACCCGACTGAAATTACCCGACGGACCCTGATCCACAAGCATCGCGCCCTGAGCGAATGCCTCAATGCACTCGACAGTGCGGCACTGACCGACATGGGTAGACAGCGAACGCAGCGACGCATCGCAGAGCTGATCGCACAGATCTGGCACACCGATGAGTTCAGAACGGAACGACCCACGCCAGTCGACGAGGCCCGGTGGAGTTTTGCCGTGATAGAAAACTCGTTGTGGCATGCCGTCCCTGATTTTCTCAGGCAGGTGGATTACGTCTGCGACCTGTATTCACTCGCGCTCCCAGATCCCACGTGGTGTCCCATCAAAATCTCCAGTTGGATTGGTGGGGACCGCGATGGGAATCCCAATGTCACTGCGAACGTGACGCGCGAGGTGCTTTTGTTGGCCCAGTGGCAGGCCTGCGAACTTTTCATTGGTGATATCGCGCTGCTCCACGAGGAGTTGTCGGCCTCTACGGCAACCGAGGCGTTCAAGGACAGGGCCTCGGGAGCCCGGGAGCCATACCGCGCGGTGCTCAAACCGCTTTTGATGACATTGCGCCGGCAGCAGCAGTTGCTTGAGCAGGCCTTGAATCAGGACGCTCCCGCGCCGGCACCGCTCGCACCGGCGGTTCTGATCGAGCCGATAGAGTCCTGCTTCGAGAGCTTGATGGCCTCCGGGCTGATTGAGTTAGCGCGCGGCACGCTGACAGATACCCTGCGCAGAGCCTACTGCTTCGGCCCTTATCTCATCAGACTCGATATTCGTCAGGAGAGTGGCCGTCACGCGTCCATCCTCGGGGCGATCACACAGATGCTCGAAATGGGCGATTACACGGCATGGCCAGAGTCGCAGCGTGTGGCTTGGTTGCAGCACGAATTGAGTAGCCCGCGGCCCCTGATTCCCTGGGACAGCCCTTTTGCGGCTAGGGATCAAGAGGTGCTCGACACCTTCAAAATCATTGCTGCCACGCCCGAGGAGGCACTGGGTGTTTATGTGATCTCCATGGCGTCTGCGCCCTCAGACGTGTTGGCGGTGCAGCTACTGCTGAAGTCCACGGGTTGCTCCGAGCGAATGCAAGTGGTGCCGCTCTTTGAGACTTTGAGCGACCTCGACAATGCTTCGTCAGTGGTGGATACCTTACTGGATGATCCCGCGTATCGGGCGCGTATCGATAACCAGTTAATGGTGATGATTGGCTATTCGGACAGCGCGAAGGACGCCGGCATGTTGGCTGCAGGGTGGGCGCAATACAGCGCACAGGAAGCCTTGCTGCAAACCTGTGCCCGACACAACGTGCGCCTGACTTTGTTCCATGGGCGCGGGGGGACCATCGGCCGAGGTGGCGCGCCGGCGCATCAGGCGCTGTTATCCCAGCCGCCCGGTTCATTAGCGCAAGGCCTGCGTGTGACAGAGCAGGGTGAAATGATTCGTACCAAGCTGGGGATGACACCACTGGCAGTCAATACGCTCGGTCAGTATGCGAGTGCCATCTTGCAAGCGAACTTACTCCCGCCCCCCGAACCCAAGGCGAATTGGCGGGAGCTCATGGAGCAGCTTTCAGCGCAGTCCTGCGCCAGTTACCGGGGGTGGGTGCGCGAAGACCCCGAATTCGTGCCGTATTTCAGACAGGCCACGCCGGAACAGGAGCTGGCTTCGCTACCCTTGGGCTCCCGGCCGGCCCGTCGACAGGCAGATGGGGGAATAGAGAGCCTGCGCGCCATCCCTTGGATTTTCGCCTGGATGCAAAATCGGCTCATGTTGCCCGCATGGCTGGGTGCAGGCGAGGCGCTGCAGGTATTGCTCGAGGAGGGGCAGTTGAATGTGCTCAAGGAAATGGTGAGCGAGTGGCCTTTTTTTCGCGCGCGTTTATCCATGCTGGAAATGGTGTTTGCCAAATCTGATCACACGCTGTCGGCGCATTACGAGCAGCTGTTGGTGGAGCCTGAGTTGGCGCCTATCGGAGAGCGTCTGCGCCGGCAGCTGCAAAAAGATATTGAGACGCTCTTGAAGATTATTGATAGCGACGAGCTGCTGGAACACGATCCCTGGGGCCAACAGTCCATTGGTCTACGCAACATCTACACCGCACCACTCAATCTGCTGCAAGCTGAACTGCTGCGCAGAGTGAGGACGGACAGCAAACCCGAGATCCAACAGGCGCTGATGGTGACGATGGCAGGGATCGCCGCGGGCATGCGCAATACCGGTTGATTTTCGGTCGTCGCCAGATTCCCCTCACTCGGATTACGATGGGGTATGGAAGCAGAGTCTCAAACTGTCGAATCGGAGAGCATGCGGATGAGCGAGGAACCCCCTCTACACGTCATATTGTGGGAGCCAGAGATTCCGCCCAACACCGGTAACATCATCAGGCTGTGTGCCAACACGGGGTCCGCACTCCATCTCGTAGAGCCACTCGGATTTGAGTTTGAAGATACCCGTTTGCGGCGGGCAGGACTCGATTATCGGGAATTTGCAGACGTGCAGATTTGGCCTGATCTCGACGCGTATCGTGGAGCCCATCCGGAGCGACGGATTATCGCGATTGAGACCACGGGGCTTAATTCCTACGGCGCCTTTCGCTTTGCGCCGGGAGACGCTTTGCTTTTCGGTTCGGAGACCCGGGGTCTGTCGGCTGAGATTCTGGCCACGCTCCCAGCAGATTTCGTACTCAGATTACCCATGATGCCCGGTAGCCGCAGCCTCAATTTATCCAATGCCGCGGCGGTTGTGGTGTACGAAGCTTGGCGCCAACTTGGTTTTTACGGAGCGGTGTGATCTTTCAAAGCAATCGATAGCGCTTGAGCGCGCGTCCTCACAGGAGAAAAAGGAATTGTTAGTCCGCGGTTGTTACTGCGCAAATTCGTCGCGGAAGGTGCGTGGGCTGCAGTTCATGTGCCGGCGGAAGAATTTGCTGAACTGCGCGGGGTCCTCGTAGCCAACTCGATCACCGACTTGCGAGATTGACAATTTGGTCGTTGCTAAAAGTCTTTTTGCCTGTTGCATGCGGAGGGCATCGAGGAAGGACTTAACACTTTGGCCCAAATTCTCTTTGAACAGGTGAGCAAGACGCGAATCAGAGAGGTTGCAGCTTGCGGCAACGTCTGCCACGCAAATCGGTGCGTCGATATGGTTTTCAATAAACTGGCAGGCCCGCAGTACCCTCGCATCAGTCCGGGGTGTTCCTGCTTCTAACTGCGTTTGGTGAGCGCGAATGAAAAACTGTTCGAGCAAGTTCTGTAGCAGCCGCTGCAGCATTATCGGGGGCGATTCATACAGTGACACCATGCTTTCAAAGGTGTGTCGAAGCGTCTCGAGCTCTTCCTGCTTGTCGACACGCAGTCGATAGATGCCATAGGTGCACAGGGGCCAATCCATGAGTTCGAGCCACTGCGCATGCGGCTCAAATAGTGCCCAGTAATGCGTCCACTCCTCGCTCGATTCGCTGCGCTTATAGTGCAGGCTGGCTTGGGGTGAGAACAGGAGCAACTCCCCCGGCTGCGACCGTATTGGGCTGCCGGCAATGTAGTCAACGGCTCCGGTGGTCGTCATATGAAGGGTCCATGCGGTTCTTCCTGCATGGTATGCGGTGACGTAATCTGAGGCAGGGACCGCGCGATGTGCCCGCGTCTGGCCGGCTGCGACCTCCCCCCGGTAAAACAGTTCGTGATCGCTATGCTGGGCATGATGAAGGAGGAATGATTCCGCTTGCTCAAGGCTCAGCCGCCCCTTGAGAGCGCGCCACTGACCTAATAATTCTTGCCGGACGGCAGCAAACTGCGGTGATTCGAGATGGTTCAGGAAGAAGCGTTCAAAATTCACGCCGCCGCGCACATGAAAAACATCGGCGGTGACACTTTGGGGCATGAGTGTGGCAAGCGCTTTCTTGTCCTCGGTTGGAAATTCGTACCAATCCAGCAGTCTCTCCGCCACCGAGATGGTCTGTTTTCCGGTGTCTGTAATGTCCATGCCGACTAACTCCGGCGTGTATTCTGTAGCAGGAATTGACAAGTATACAGCAGTTTCGGGCGTTCAGTTTATGCACGGCCATGGGTAGGGTGCACGAGTCTAAAAGACACTTGCGACATGACTAACCATAAACATAGCTGTCGAAGTGTCGGGCAATCACTCGATACGCTCCGCTCACTTGAAAAGGGATCTCCCATGAATGCCATGAAAATCAGCTATCTCAGCACCCTTGCCGCTGCGGTGTCACTGGCAACCGCATCCGCAACGAGCTTCGCCCAAGGAAGTTTAGCGCTGGAGGAAATCATCGTTACCTCGCAGAAACGCGAGCAAAACTATTTGGACGTTCCCGTTTCGGTCAGCACCTTCACTGGCGAATTGCTCGACGTGGCCAAAGTGACGGAATTCAAGGATCTGGTTCAGGTATCGCCATCAGTCACCTTCACTCAAACTGGCGATCAACGGGGTGTGGGCGTATTGATCCGCGGCATTGGTACCACGGCGTTCCAGATTGCGGTTGAGCCGACGGTAGCGACGGTTGTCGATGGGATTACGTTGGGCAGGACTGCCCAATCGGTAATGGATCTCGATGACATTGAACGCGTAGAAATCCTCCGGGGCCCACAGGGAACCCTCTTTGGAAAGAACGCTACCGGCGGTCTGTTGATGATTAAAACCAACGATCCCACCGAAGAGTTTGAAGGTAAAATCAAGGCGACCGTTACCGATGATGATGGCTATGCAGTCAGCGCTGTTGTCTCGGGCCCTCTGTCTGACAGCATGCGCGGTCGTTTGTCCGCGTACACCAAGGAGTTCGACGGCTTTGGTACGAACCCGTTTCTGGGGGTTGATATCAACGGTGATGAAAGCTCCGGGATGCGTGCCAAGCTAGCGATTGATATCTCCGACAGAACAGAGCTGATGTTGATCGCTGACTATGCGAAGCAGGACCGGAATTGTTGCGACAATTTCTTCAGCGGAGCCGAGGGTGCGTCAGCCGCTATTGTCACTAATACTTACGCCGCTTTTGGCGCGACGATCGGCGAGAAGAACACGGTGTGGCTGGATGCTACCGAAACTTTCTCCAACACCAAGACTTGGGGTCTGTCTGCTGAGTTCAATGTGGAGTTGGACAAGTGGCGTTTTGTATCTGTCACGGGGTATCGCGGTTTTAATCTGGAAACAGATCAGGGTGTGGATGGCCTGCCTTACCTGGCTGGTGTCAATCTGGCCCCCGATAAGATGAACGGAACGCCGATTCTGGCATTGGATACCAATGGCGCTGCCGGCGGGAGCTTTGCGGGCACGTCGATGCCGGGTGGCGATCAGGAACAAAAGCAGTTCTCTCAGGAATTCCGTCTCGAAAGTAATAATTGGGAGCGCATGCAGGTGACTCTGGGCGCGTTCTATTGGGATCAGAAAGTCGATCGATACTTCCAGCGCATCAGCTACTTCTTGGGCAATGGTCCGGCCTACGGTTGGATGGACGCCGAGGCGGATACAACCAGTTGGGCGCTTTTCGCAAATGGGGAGTACCAGTTAACTGAGGATTTAACGATATTCGGGGGCCTCCGGTACACGGACGATGATGTGTCAGCAGGAATTGTTAGAACAACGCCTGCTCCAGGTGTGGCGGTGCCCGGTGGCGCCACAGCAAGTAACAGCACTACCGAAAGTGATGTTTCGGGCAAGATCGGGCTGCAGTACAACCTGAATGAGAGTTGGATGATCTATGGCAGCGCCGGCACGGGTTATAAAGGACCCGCTTACGATCTGATTTTCGCGTCTAATCAGGAGCGGCTTGCCAATGCGATCCCTCCCGAGGATGTGACGGCCTACGAGCTGGGCATTAAGGGGGAGTTCTGGGACGGTCGCGCGCGTTTGGGCGCCACCTTATTTCACACGTCCTATGACAACCTGCAAGGCCAGGGCTTTGATCAGGAGCGATTGGCTTTCTTGCTGGTCAGCGCCGGCGAGGCGGTGACCGAGGGTCTCGAGGTGGACCTGACCCTCAAGCCTACTCCCAATTGGTTGATCAACATGGGTTATGCCTACACAGATGCCACCTATGAATCCTATCCGGCGGGGCAGTGCTACCCGGGCCAGACAGAGGCAGATGGTTGTGTTGGTGGTCAGCAGGATCTGTCTGGACACCAGATTGCGAATGCGCCCAAAAATAAGTTCACCATGCAGACTCGCTTGGACTTTGATTTGGGCGGCTCATTCGTTCCATATATTGGAGGTTCATACCGATATCAGTCGGAGTCTCCGTCTGATTACACGGATGACCCCAAAACCTTGCGCGAGTCCTACGGCATTCTGGATTTGAACGCAGGTGTCGAGGCGGCGGATGGTGCCTGGCAGGTCGAAGTGTTCGTCAAGAACGCCACAGATAAGTTCTACACTGACCGGCCGGGTTACAGCGGACTGTTGGGCGGTTACCAGAGCTTCTTGACACGTGATGCTTGGCGCTATGCCGGTGTCGAGGCCACTTACCGTTTCTAACCAAATGTTGCTGGGGACGCAGGACAATATGAAATCGCGTCCCTCAGCAATTATCTTTTTCAAGGAGTTCTCGTGGCTTTGCGCCGGTTCGTCCGGCGTTTTTTTCACGCGACGACAAATTAATTGGCGCCTATGGAGTGCTTGAGCGTGCAGAAGCAGTTGGTTTGGCTTTTATTGATAGCGTGGACTTCGGCGATGCTGCTGGGATGCGATGGACAGAAAGATGCCGAAGCGCCTGACGCCAACGCCGGGGCTTTCATAGATCGCAATGGCAATGGCGTTCTCGATGTTTACGAGGATGAAACCCAGCCGAGGTCTGAACGAGTCGCCGATTTGATTTCACGGCTCACGCTGGAGCAGAAGATTGCGCTGGTGAGTGGCACGGGTTTCGCGATGGGCCCTGAGGATTCTCAGGGTGAGAAAGTGCCCGGTGCGGCTGGATTTACGGCGCCTATAGAAGACTTGGGCATCCCCTCGATTGTGCTGGCAGACGGCCCCGCGGGGGTTCGCATTTGGCCGAATCGCAATGGCACCGATCAGACCTTCCACGCAACCGCGTTCCCCATCGAAACGGCGCTCTCTTCGAGCTGGGATCTCGCGCTTCTGGAAGAAGTGGGGCGCGCCTTTGGTCACGAGCTTAAGGAGTACGGTGTTGACGTGCTTCTGGCTCCCGGCATCAACATTCATCGCGACCCACGAGGGGGCCGGAATTTTGAATACTACTCCGAGGATCCGCTACTGAATGGGCAGATGGCGGCCGCTATGGTCCGTGGGGTGCAGTCTGAAGGGGTGGGCGCTACACCCAAGCATTACGTGGCAAACAATCAGGAGACCAACCGCTATAACGTCGATACGGTGGTCAGCGAGAGGACGCTGCGCGAGATCTACCTTCGCGGCTTTCAAATTGCCGTGCAGGAGTCCAACCCGTGGGCGATCATGAGTGCCTACAACCGGGTAAACGGCGTGCCAGCCTCGCAGGATAAAGCCCTGATCGAGACAGTGCTGCGGGACGAGTGGGGTTTTGAGGGCGTCGTGATGACCGACTGGTTCGCCGGTATGGACGATACGGTTGCCCAGATGAATGCAGGCAACGAATTATTGATGCCCGGCATGCCTGAAGGTGCAGCACAACTGCGCGCCGGCCTCGAATCGGGCGCGTTGTCTGAGGCGCGACTCGATCGCAATGTGGGCATTATTCTCGACGTCGTCATGCGATCACTCGCTTGGCAGGGTTACGCCTACTCCGACCGACCCGATCTGGAAGGCAATGCACAGATTGCCCGCCGCGCGGCGGCTCAAGGCACGGTGTTATTGAAAAACGACAACGGAGCACTGCCGTTGGGTGAGGGCGTAAAGCGCGCAGCGGTATTTGGTAATCAATCCTACGAATTCATTTCTGGCGGCGCGGGATCCGGCGATGTGAACGAGGCCTATACGGTGTCGCTGGTCGAGGGGCTCGAGTCAGTTGGCATTAGTGTCGACGCTGGTCTGCGGGGTGATTATGAGGGCTATCTCAAGGCCTACAAAGAGTCCTTGCCGGAGAAGGAGCGTTTCTGGGAGTTGGTGCCGCCAGCACCCGAGAGGGTGTTTGACGATGCCGCGATCGCATCGCAATCACAAAGCGCTGATGTCGCGCTCATTACCATCGGCCGCAACTCTGGTGAGTTTCAGGATCGTCCCGTCGAGGGAGATTTTTATCTCGTCGAAGACGAGCTCCGACTGGTTGAGAGAGTGAGTCAGGCGTTTCATGAACAGGGCAAGCCGGTTGTTGTTATTTTGAATATCGGTAACGTGGTTGAGACGGCGAGTTGGCGTGATCTGCCTGACGCCATTGTGGTGCCCTGGCAGGGTGGACAGGAGGCAGGCAATGCCGTGGCCGACGTATTGACCGGCAAGGTCAATCCCTCCGGCAAATTGCCAACCACCTTCCCCATGAGTTACGAGGAGACGCCGACCCACGATAATTTTCCTGGCCAGCGGCTGTCCGCGGAAACCGTCACCGTCAGGGACCTTTTTGACATGTGGGAGTCGCAAGTCGATTACGAGGAAGGGGTATATATCGGTTATCGTTACTACGATAGCGCCGAGAAAGACGTTGCCTATCCCTTTGGATTTGGCCTCAGTTATTCGGAATTTTCCTACAGTGATACGGTAGGCGAACTGCAGGATGAGGCGTTAACCCTTAGCGTAAGAGTGACCAACAGTGGTTCAGTGGCGGGTAGAGAGGTGGTGCAGCTATACGTGTCAGCGCCTGAGGCCGGTTTGCATAAGCCGACCAAAGAGCTGCGTGAATTTGCTAAGACTGCAGAGCTGGCGCCCGGCGCCTCCGAGGTGATTACCTTCACTTTGGACGCTCAGGACTTGGCCTCTTTTGATCCGGCAAGGCGCGCATGGGTGAGCGCTGCCGGCGAGTACAAGGCGCTGGTGGGGGCGTCCTCTCGAGACATCCGGGGTGAGGTGACTTTCGCGTTGGCTGAAGATCGCATTGTCGAATCGGTAGTGGCTGATCTCTCGCCGAAAAAGCCTCTCGAGGAGGCGATTTACTAATCTGGTGCTGCTTTGTCATCGCATCGGGTCGGCGAGTGTTGGGAGTGACGGCATGATGAGGATGAGGGCGCGCGGGCTGCTAGCAACGGTATGCTTATTGTTGTCTTGGGTAGTAGCCGATAGTGTGTATGGCGATACACAGGGTGCGAATGACCGGCACCCAGCGCGCCCCAACGTCGTCTTGTTGTACACCGATGACATGGGTTGGGGTGATATGGCTGCCTACGGCAACGCCTATATCCGAACCCCCTCGCTCGATCGGTTGGCCGCAGAGGGGCAACGCTGGACCGATTTCTATGTCCCCTCGCCCGTGTGCTCGCCCAGCCGGGGCGCGTTGTTAACGGGCAAGCAGCCGGTGCGCACTGGGCTGTACGGCACTAAGTACCCGGTGATGTTCCCCGGTGATGACCACCACGGTATGCCCGCTTCTGAGCTCACCCTTGCCGAAGGGTTGAAATCGGTGGGTTATGGCACGGGTATTTTTGGCAAGTGGCATCTCGGCGACGCCCCTGCGTTCATGCCAACCCGGCACGGCTTTGACTACTGGTACGGCGTGCCCTATTCCAACGACATGCGTTTTAACGGACGCGCGCCGCTCGAGGAGCTGTATCGCATGCAGCTGCAGGGTCGCTACGCCGAGCTTCAGGCGGTGTATCAGTCGCTGTTGGATGGCTTTAAGGATCCCGACTATCGCGATTACGACGTGCCGTTGTGGCGGAGCCAGTGTGATGCCGGAGACTGCGAAGACGTGATTGTAGAGCAGCCTGTTGTGCAACCGACCTTCACCCGGCGCCTGACTGAGGAGGCGATTGGTTTTATCGAGCGACATCGGGAGCAGCCGTTTTTCGTTTATCTGCCTTACTCGATGCCGCACCTGCCCATTTTCGCCAGTGACTCCTTTGTGGGCAGTTCGCTGGCAGGGCCCTATGGCGACACCATCGAGGAAATCGACTGGAGCGTTGGCCAAATTCGAGCCGCACTGGAGCGAATGGGTCTGGCGGACAATACGCTGGTGATTTTTAGTAGCGACAATGGCCCCTGGCAGTCGGCCAGTACCCGCTTTGCGGGCAGTGCGGGACCTTTGCGCGGCTCCAAGCAAGAGGTTTACGAGGGGGGCGTGCGGGTGCCGGGCGTATTTTGGTGGCCGGGCCAGATAAAACCCCAGGTGACGGCGGATATCGGCAGCGTGATGGATCTTTTCACCACGATCATGAACCTCGCCGGTGCCGAATTGCCACCAGAGACTGACGGTATTGATCTGTCGCCGGTGTTACTGCGCGGTGAACCCGGAGAGCGCTTTGAGCTGGCGTTTTATCGTAAAGGCGAGCTTCGCGCCTACCGTTACGGGCACTACAAACTGCACTTGTTCGGGCAGGCGCAGGGCGGGGAAGCGCTGGCGACGCCGGAACTCTATGACCTGAGACAGGATATCTCTGAGCGAGAAAATCTCGCGGTCGGGCACCCGGAAATCGTTCGGGAGATTCAGGAGTCGATTGCGCGCCATCGCTCCAACACACCGGTGAAGCCACCCATTTTTGACGCGCGATTGGAAGGGATCACGATCGACGGTTGACGCGCGCAGCCGGCCCATTAGCCGAACCGGCCGACGGAATAAACGAGGGCATGTGATGACAAAAGGTATGAGAATCCGTTGTGCACTGCAGACACTTAGTATTGCTGTGCTCGTTCAATGGCCGTTAGCGTTGCCGGCATGGGCGACAGACGCGCCCAAAAATATGGTGTTTGTGATTCTCGATGACCTGCGGTTCGATGGCATGGGATTCCTGACTCCTGAAGTTCAAACGCCCAATATTGATGAGCTGGCCAGTCGCGGGGTCTATTTTCCCAACGCAGTGGTCACGACCTCACTGTGTTCTCCCAGCCGGGCGACCATCCTCACGGGCCAAACCACGCAAAACCACGGCATTGTTGATAACAACAACAGTTCGGAAGACGGGCTGGTGTTTTTTCCGAAATATCTGCAAGACGTGGGATATGAGACCGGGTTTTTTGGCAAGTGGCACATGGGTGATGACACCGACGCCCCGCGGGAGGGTTTCGATCGCTGGGTGAGTTTTGCGGGGCAGGGCCACTATTTTCCGGCCGTAGCGCCGGACGGCTCCCGCAACAAGATCAACGTGGACGGCGAGCGCGTCGATCAACAGGGCTATATTACCGACGAACTCACTGACTACGCTATGGAATGGTTGGAGTCGCAGCGCGACGCTAATAAGCCCTTTTTCCTCTATTTGAGTCATAAGGCCGTGCACTCGGATGCGACGCCCGCAGCGCGCCATGCCCACCAGTACGATGAGGTCGAGTTTCGACTGCCGGATACCGTCGCGGTTGATGCTCAGTACGAGGCCAATAAACCAATGTGGGTAAAAAATCAGCGTAACAGCTGGCACGGCATCGATTTTTTCTACGCCAGCGATCGCAGGATGACTGATTACTTGCGCGACTATTATGGCGCCCTGTCATCGGTCGACGAGAGTCTGGGGCGGATCATGCAGTATCTGGATGATCAGGGCCTGACAGAAAACACCATCGTCTTTTTCTATAGCGATAACGGTTATTTAATTGGTGACCACGGTCTCATCGACAAGCGTAACGCCTACGAAGGCTCGGTCCGCGTTCCTCTCGTTGTGGCAGGGCCGGGGGCCGTGCCACAGGGCAAAGTGAACGATGCCAGAGTGCGAAATCTCGATCTGGCGCCAACTTTTCTGGATATCGCCGGCGTCGCCTCGCCGCCGCAATTTGAGGGTCAGAGCGCTTGGCCGGTGATCACGGGTGAGCTGACCAGACAACAGTGGAATGAGCCTGACTTCGTTTATCAGTATTACTGGGAGTGGTCATTTCCCATGACCCCCACCACCTTTGCGATTGTCCGAGACGATCTCAAATACATTCAGTATCACGGTATCTGGGACATCGAAGAACTTTACGATCTCAAGAAAGACCCCATGGAGAGAGTGAATCTGATCAACGATCCCGACTATTACCATCAGCGTCAGGCGTTGCGGTTGGCGCTCTATGAGCAGACGGCGAATCCGGCCGGGAAAAATTCAGTGCCGTATACACCGCGTTTGGCCGAGGGAATGAATCTACGAGATGAATATGGGCCTTCTGCTGCGCCCTTTCCGAGGCAGTGGAAAGTTGAGCCCAATCGGGAAGACAAATACATGGGTTTAGTGCCCGACACTCCCGAGAAGAAAGCGGCGCTCGATTCTGGAAAGCGCTACAACCCGTGGATTGCTCCAGCAGCAGAACCGGGCCCTGACGAGCAGGAGTGATGGCCGTCGGCAGAGAATGTGTTTGCGGTCTCGCTCTGATCCTGCTGTGTTTGGTTAGCCCTGTCTGGGCCAATATCGATGGCTCGGCGGCACGACCCAATATTCTCCTGATTGTGGCTGAGGATATGAGCCCCAGAGTGGGGGCCTATGGCGATGCGGTTGCCCGCACGCCGGCGATCGACCAGTTGGCAAGGGACGGGTTGCGCTTCGATCGTGTTTTTACCGTCTCTGGGGTCTGCGCGCCCAGTCGCTCAAGCCTGATCACGGGCGTGTATGCCACCTCGATGGGGACGCATCAGATGCGGACGTCTCAGGGCGTACCCGGCACTGACATTGAGAGCTACGAGGCGGTGCCTCCGCCTCGGGTCAAGGCTTTCCCCGAATTGCTGAGAGCACACGGCTATTCCACGGCCAACTTTGCAAAAAAAGATTATCAGTTCGGGGATCCCTTCACGATTTGGGATCTGCACCTTGGGGAATTCGTGGGACCGGTTGACGCAGCGTTATGGCGTCGGTTGCCGCTCGATAAACCGTGGTTTGTCATGATGAACCTGATGGCGACTCATGAGTCCCGACTCTTTGCGACTGGCGATGTATTTCCCAAGGAATGGGAAGGATTGATAACGGCGCTTGATCAAGAGCGGAAAACCAAAATCGCTCAAGTCACCGACCCATCTCACGTCTCTGTGCCCGATTTCTTGCCCGATACTCCTCCCGTGAGGCACTCAATCGCGCAGCACTACGACAACATCCACTACATGGATGCTCAGGTGGGCCGCATTCTGGAAGCGCTGGAGGCAGACGGACTGGCGGATAACACCATTGTGATCTGGACGACCGATCATGGTGACGGTTTTCCCCGAGCAAAGCGTTCAGTGTACGACTCGGGCACGCGCGTACCGATGATAATTCGCTTTCCTGACCGAAGTTATGCCGCGGAAAATGACGCCCGCTTGGTTTCATTTGTCGACATCGCGCCCACCATTTTGGGTTTTGCCGGTGTTGACGTTCCCGACTTTATTCAGGGGCACGATATCTTTTCGAGTGAGCGCAACGATTACGTGTTTGCCGCCAGAGATAGAATGGATGCGACCTTCGACCGTGTGCGGGCAGTACGAGATGCGCGCTATCGACTGATCGAAAACTTTGCGCCGGAACTGGCTTATTTTAGACCGCTGCTTTTTCGCGATATGTTTCCCATCATGAAGGCACTTTGGGAGGGGCAATCGAGCGCCACCCTAGGCCCAGCTCAAAGCCAATATTTTGATGCGCCGAGGCCACGCTATGAACTCTATGATCTTGAAAAGGATCCAGAAGAGGTGAATAACCTGGCTGAGTTGCCCGAGTACTCGGAGATCAAAGCCAGATTGATTCAGCGCCTGCAAGCCTGGCGCGATGACATTGGGGACTTGGGGAATGTGCCCGAATTGCAGATGGTGACTGACATGTGGGGCGGGGTGGTTCAGCCGGTAACTCGGCCACCCATTATTCGCCAGCTTGCGGAGACAGTAGCAGGCGATGCGAGCGAACAGGGAAGAGAGTTCCAGCTGATCATGCTCGAAGAGACGACGGTGGGTAGTTCCTTGGGTTATCGAATCGATGGTGGTGTGTGGCGTCTCTACAACGAGCCGGTTGCCATAGCAAAGGGACAGTCGTTCGAGGCCAAGGCGGTGCGTTATGGCTTCAAAGAGAGCGAGATTGCCGGCCGCCCATGAAATTCCCCTGTCGGCCCCATATTAACCACACTACATTTTCAAAAGGATTGCGCAAATGGTCAGCGGAAACATGACATCAGGGCCTGCGGGCGTCGAGACTGAATTCCAGAGTCAACCGGTCGCCTTTGGCGTGATGACCTGCGTATTTTTCATGTGGGGATTTATCACCTGCTTGAACGATATTCTGATACCTCATCTTAAGGCCTCGTTTGGCCTGAATTACACGCAAGCGATGCTGATTCAGTTTTGTTTCTTTGGCGCCTATTTTATTTGCTCGATTCCAGCCGGCAGGATTCTGGATCGGGTTGGTTACAAACGCGGCGTCATTATTGGGCTGTGCATTGCGGGTGTCGGAGCGCTGATGTTTTATCCCGCAGCTGAGTACCGAGCTTACGGTATTTTTCTTGCCGCATTATTTGTGCTTGCTTCGGGTATTACCCTTCTTCAGGTTGCCGCTAATCCTTATGTCGTGGCCTTGGGTCCTTCTTCCACGGCCTCGAGTCGTCTCAATCTCGCTCAGGCGTTCAATTCATTGGGAACCACGATTGCACCGATTATTGGCGGCGCGCTGATATTTGGTGGCTTGGAAGCCGCGGCGACCGCGGCCGACGCGGACTCGGTAAAAGTACCGTATCTGGGGCTCGCTGCGGCATTGGTGGTGATAGCGGTCGTGCTGAGTTTTATCAAGATGCCCGAAATGCGCGACAGTGATTGTAATGGGAATGCTCCCGCTTCACTTAATGAGGCGTTGCAACATCGGCACCTCGCTTTTGGTGTGCTGGCAATTTTTCTTTACGTCGGCGGAGAGGTATCGATCGGCAGTTTCCTGGTGAATTTTCTTGGTGAACCGGATGTGGGCGGGCTGACCGAGTCGACCGCCGCAAACTATGTTGCGCTCTATTGGGGGGGGGCGATGGTAGGTCGCTTCGTTGGCTCAGCGCTGATGACGAGAATATCCGCGGCATGGCTGTTGGGGTTGCACGCCACGCTGGCAGTGTTGCTTGTTGCCGTGGCAGCGACCACGAGCGGTGTCCTTGCTATGTACGCGATTTTGGCCGTTGGGCTCTGCAACTCAATCATGTTCCCGACGATTTTCTCTCTCGCTCTCCATGGGCTCGGACGGTTGGTTAGTGCGGGCTCGGCAGCATTGTGTTTGGCGATTGTGGGGGGTGCACTGGTGCCCTTGCTTCAAGGCGTGCTAGCGGACTCCCTGGGACTAAGGCTTAGTTTTATCGTTCCTGCGTGTTGCTACATTTACATTGCTTGGTACGGGGTGAGGGGGACAGTTGCCAAAGCCTGATCGTCCGAATCACTTCTGCGGTGTGTACGAGCGGTCAGTCCACAGCCCATAGATCAGCGCACAGAGCATAAAGGCCATCACCGCGGAGAAAGGCAGCGCACCAATAATCATCACAGAGCGGAGCGCGTCCATGCCGCCAGCAAAGAGCAGTGTGATGATTACTAAGCCCAGTAGCACGCTCCACAGCACGATGTGACGAGGGCGAACGCCGTCGGGTGCACCCCCGGAGACGATTGTATTGATGACCAGCACGGCGGAGTCTGCCGACGTCACTAAATACGTGATCAGGAGCACTACACACAATGCTGCAACGGGTAACAGCCATCCTGCGGAAAAGAGACTGTCCACTGTGGCGAAGAGTTGCGCAGAGAGATCCGCGTCCAAAATTGTGCCTCCGGCAATGCCACGAATTTCTAGATCGAGCGCGGTGCCGCCGACGATACAAAACCAAGTGAAGCACATCAGTGATGGCAGGATTATCGCACCGACCACGTATTCTCTGATGGTTCTGCCGCGGGAGACGCGCGCAAGGAACAACCCCACGAAGGGTGTGAAAGCGATCCACCAGGCCCAATAAAAAACGGTCCACGCGGACTGCCAGCCGCTGAGCGCACGTGCCGTCTCGGTGCCAGTGCTGTCCCAAACCGTAACCGACATGGCAGGGATCGATTTTAGATACTCTATGAGGCCGACGATAAACATTTCCCCTGCAAATGCAGTCGCGCCAAAAAGAACAAAAATAATCAGTAACAACCAGGACAGCGCCATATTGAGATTGGATAGCCAGCGAATGCCGCGCCCAATGCCCGACAAAGCTGAGAGCATCGCAGCGAGCGTCAGAAATATCACCGACAAGGACAGCGCGATTAAGCTGGGTTTACCGTCC
>JAYOEE010000007.1:45193-49867 GCA_038106565.1 Halieaceae bacterium | reverse complement strand
GAGCGTCAGAAATATCACCGACAAGGACAGCGCGATTAAGCTGGGTTTACCGTCCAAGATGAGCCAGGACCACCCGGTAATTTGGTGGACGCCAAACGTCAGTTGGTTGACGCCGTATCCAATCGTGACGCCGATGCCAATGATTGTTGCGAGTATCGCGGCTGCATCAACGATCCCGCCTACCCGTCTACCCGCCTCGCCGCCCAATACCGCGGTAAATGGAGAACGAATGGTCAGCGGCATGTCTCGTCGGTAGGCAAAATAAGCCAATGACATGCCCACGATCGCATAGCACCCCCAAGGCGTCAGGCCGTAGTGGAGTAGCGTCCACTTATAGGCGGCGGCCAAGTTATCTCGATCCAGAGCGGTGGTGGCTCCCATGATGACATCGGGGTTGTTGGTAAAGTGAGCCAACGGTTCGGCTGTAGAATACGTGAGCATGCCCACGCCAATCCCGGCGCCGAACATCATTGAAAACCAGGCAAATCGGCTGAACTCCGGGGCACTGTGGCCCGACCCCAGGCGGATGTTGCCTGTCTTGGGAATCACGGCCAGTACTAGACTCATCGCCATAAAGCTGGCTGATGCATAGATGTACCAGCCACCGAAGTAGTCGATAGTGATGGACTGTATGTCTAGTAGGATGCTACCCGCATCAGATGCGAGAGAAGCCCAGAGCACAAGACTCACCACAATCACTTTCACCGAAATCGCGACCCAACGATTCTGCCCTGCATAGAAGCCGGTGCTCTCCACTCGGGTAGCAAGTTCTGTCATGGATTCTCCGTTGAAGCGCCCAGAAGCGCGATTTCAGGGTTTGGCGCCTGAGCCAGACGCAGGCTGATTGCTTGCAAGCTGTCTCGTAACGCGTCTGCAGACGCGAGGGCAGGTTCATTGGCCCAGGCACTTAAATTCTGCGCAAGAGATGGGTTTTGAATATTGCTGTCTAGAGCCCGCTCTGCCTTCCGCAGGATCTCGTAAAGTGGCGCCATCGACTCACGCGAATCGGGCGCTGACCGAAGCAGCTGGTCTAGGTATGCCAGGCTGACTAGGGGCTCTGTCGGCCAGCTCACCGGAAATTGCTGTTGCGGATTAAACAGCGCCCCCTGATTTGCCAGCTCTGCTGCGGCAATCTCATTGGCGGTGAGATACTCGCTCGGTATCAAAGCAAACACATCAATTCCGCGCGTGATTTCAGTACCGTAGATGCGTCCTTGGTACCAATATGTGGACCAATAACCGCCGGTTACCAGATCCTCGGCGTCGATCGGCCCGCGATCGAAGTAGGCGATTTCAATCGGGTTTGCAGAATCGGTGAAGTCGATAATGGACAAACCGCCCTGATACCAAGCTTGCACAAAGATATCTCGACCCGGTACCGGGATAATCGATCCGTTGTGCGCCACGCAGTTCTCAGTCTCGCGCTGCGGGGCGGGCATCTTAAAGTGAGATCTGAATGCCAGCTTGCCATCGACGATGTCGTAGATGGCGTCGGCCCCCCATGTGAGCGGGTCGTAGGTGCGGCATCGAGGTCTGGAACCGCCACCCCACTCATCGGTGAACAGGACTTTGGTGCCGTCGTTGTTAAATGTCGCGGAATGCCAATAGGCGAAGCCCGTATCGCTCACCGCATCCAGCCGCTCCGGGGATCCTGGATCGGTGATGTCAAACAAAATACCGTTTCCTGAACACGCGCCTGCGGCAAGATTGAGGCTCGGAAAAACCGTAATGTCGTGACACTCGTCTGTGCGACTGGTCTCCTGAGTGTCGTCTCCGTGATCCCCGCCACGCCACAAGCCGGCGAGGGCGCCTGTCTCGGGATCAGCAAAAACGGTCGGACTGTCGATGATGCGCGCCGCGCCTGGATTTGCCATCGGGATTTCGATGACATCGATTCGGAACAGAGCCGTACGATCGTCTCCCGGGGATTCATCAAAGCAGCCTGGCAACTCCTCCTCATCCCGTACCCGGGAGATGCCGGAGTTGTAAACGATGAGCTTACCGTCAGCATCGGGGCCCGACACCACGGAGTGGGTGTGCGAACCGCGGCAGGTCTGTACGGCGCCTACCTGAACGGGTTGCCTTAAATCACTGATATCAAATATGCGTAATCCCCTGAATCGCTCCTCACTGATTTTGTCCGAGACACCCTCCAACCCGCAGTCCAGTCGTCCGCGAGTCTCCTCGACAGACATGATCAACAGGTCCTCGATGATCGATACATCTCCTTGCCCCCCGGGGCAGACAACCGACGCGGTCAGGGTGGGAACGCCGTCCTGGCCAAGCGCATAAATATTGAAGCCGTGATAGCTCCCCGCGACCATGATGTCATCCCGGAACGCCATGTCTGTATTGGAAAAGCTCAGTAGTGGTGCCCGCGGCTCGGGTTTATCAGTCTCTTCGGTGTCCTCTGCATCGCTCCGTGCCGCCGATCCATCTTCTGACTCGCGCTCGTTAGCGGCGCCAGCATGACCGGCGTGGTTTGCCGCGTTCGGCATCTGGGTAACAGTTGACCCATGATTGGTGGAGTCGTGTTCCGGTTCAGTCTGCTGGTCCGCCTCGTCTGGTGACTCGGCATCCTCACTGGCGCCAGAGAGAAATCGTTCAGGCGGCAAATCTGCCGGATTGGCCGGATCAAAAAACCCCGCGGGTCTGGGCAGTACCGCCACTTTGCGCAGATTCCAGATCGCCTCCTCAGCATCAAATAGCCCCGCTGACAGGTTTGCTCTCGGGTCTTCCGAGAGTGTCAGCAAGAGCTCGTGCATGCGCTCGATCTCCTTACTCTGATCGTTGGTGATGTCGTTGGTAAATTCAAACAGTGTCGGGTCATAGGCGGACCCCGGCTGTTCAGTCAGATTCTCGACCATGTCGAGCGCGCCCTCGTGGTGCGTGATCATCAAAGTCAGGAACTCGCGGTCAAAAGCCGCCCCCGTCGCGTTGGCCAGGGCACGCATTTGCTCGGGTGTTGCCATGCCGCGCATGCCTCGATGGTCATGGGTGTCCGAGGATCGTGTCAGCGCTTCACCCCGTTGCGTGAGCCACTGTGTCATAAACGCGATTTCATCTCCCTGAGAGGCTTCTATCCGCCCCGAAATTTCGAGAAGCGCAGGAGAATTGGTCCGAGTTGGTGCCAGTTTCGACATCTCCAGCGCCTGCTGATGATGTGGAATCATGTCCTGCATGAAATGAACGTCGTTGAGGGTGTAGCGGGTATCCGCGATTTCTATCGCTTGCTCGGGGCTGAGCAGACGGGAGGCGTCCCCGGGTGCACCGGGCTGAACGATGGGACTGCTGGCGCACGCCACCGAGCTGAGAGAGTAGACAAACGCCGAGCAGATTAGGCCCGATACAAGAGAGGAGCTGGATCGCATAGTGGTGGGGGGGATCAATCAGTGAGGGGAGAATTTAACAGATTCGCGGGTGAAGCGCTTTGTGGCTTTGTGGCCCGAGGTTGGGCGAATAAAAAGTGCGGAGATTCATCCCAACCTAATCGAGTGTCGACGTTGGGCAGTCTATTCTGAAATCGGAGCGCTACCTGAGTGCTCAGTGAGCGGTCAGCACGTCAGCCATTGCTCCTTAAAGCAAGTCGTAAGTCGGCAGCGTGTGCCAAGCCGGCCATACCGAGCGTTGCGGCAACCATCAGAGTCGACACCCCGCTGAGTGCAAGCTTCATGGCAAGCAGCAGGAGGGCGCCCGAGACGAGGTGCAGCAGCATCGGAGGCGGATTCGGATGCCCGCTCCGACGCCGATGCCGAAACAGCCATATGGCTTCAAGAGCCATCCCAAGGAGGATGAGGTCGATTAATCGCGGAAGGGACAGCCACTCGGGCACGAGTCAGGCTCTCGCCAATCCCAGTAGCTGTGCCACGTCCTTAAAAAACACTCTGATGTGTGCCACGGGCCTTCTGCGCACCAGCTTCTTGGTGGTGTAGGACTGCCAGGTCAGCGTCTGCACATCCGGGTCGCGGCACATCGCGACGAATTTCTCGCGGCGCTTATCGGTGCCGTACCAGAAGCGTTGCAAGAGACCGAGCGCCCAAAAAACCTTGCCATGCAATTTCATAAAGCGCTTGCGTGCCTGTCCCAGCGCCTTGGCGTCGCCCGTCTCCAGGAATGTCTGTATGGCGTCCGCAGCGAGTCTGCCGCAGAGCATGGCGTAATAAATGCCTTCCCCAGACGCGGGCGCTACTACGCCCGCGGCGTCACCCGAGACCAACACTGCGCGACCATCGTCCCAGCGTTTCATCGGTTTCATGGGTATCGGCGCGCCTTCTTTTCGTTTGGTGACCGCGTCGGTCAAGCCGCAATCCTCCCTCAGTGTGGCGACTGATGCTTTGGCAGAAAAATCCTTATGGGCGCTGCCCACGCCAATGCTGGCATTCTTGCCGTGCGGAAAAACCCAAGCGTAAAAGTCGGGGGACAGGCGGCCCTGGTACCACACGTCGCAGCGATCCGGGTCGTACGCATCCCAGTTTTGGTCTTCAGGCACTTCGATAATTTCGTGGTAGGCGAGTACCCAGGGGGTTTTGTCCGCATCGGGGATGGTGGCCCTGGCCACTCCCGAGCGCGCGCCGTCAGCGCCGATCACGCTGCGCGCGGTGACCGTGACGGTGCGGGGGTCGTCATCTTTTGTTTGGTATGTCAGCGCAACGGTTTCTCCCTCGTAACGCAATG
>JAYOEE010000007.1:33338-45093 GCA_038106565.1 Halieaceae bacterium | reverse complement strand
TCGTCATCTTTTGTTTGGTATGTCAGCGCAACGGTTTCTCCCTCGTAACGCAATGACTTAAAGACGCCAGGCATGACATGTGCGCCGGAATGTCCTGCGCGCTGTCTTAGCCACGGGTCGAACTCGTCGCGGTCTACCATCCCCACAAATGTGCCATCAATGGGCATATCAACGGACTCGCCTCTGGGCGAGACCATTCGCGCAGAGCGAATCCTCGCCTTGATCAAATGCTCGGGAATCTCGAACTCATCCAGTAGGCAGGGAGGGATCGCGCCGCCGCAGGGCTTGATACGAAAGCCGCGTTCGAGCAGTAGCACCCGATAGCCTTTTCTGGCCAGATCGTTCGCCGCTGTTGCGCCAGATGGGCCTCCGCCTACCACAATGGTGTCGTAGTCCGTCGTTAACGTTGTCATCGCATGCCTCCCTCTCCAACTTCCGCCAGAGCGATGTCGCCAAAAGAGGGCAGGTGGTCATGCTCCTGAGATCCCCAGTTGGCAATTTGAATATGGCGTGCCAGCGAGGCGGCGATCAGGAACAATATGCCCTCACACGCGAACACCAATCCGTAGGAAATAGCCGGTTCATTCAGCCAGTAACGGGTCACATCCACAGCCACTGTGCCCAGGAAGCCGCCCAACGCAAAAGCAATGGCCTGAGCCGCGCCCCATAGTCCCATCCGTATGCCTTCCCGTTTTGCCTTGCCGGCGCTGGCCAACACCATCATGGCCCCAATCGCGGCAACCGCGAATCCGCCGTTGGCTGTGCCGAGCAGGAAAACATTGGCTTCAAGCGGCCAGGTAGCGCTGGTCAGGCCACCCCAGCACAGCAGGAAAAGAGCAACTGCAGACAGCAGGCAGCCACCGCGAATCCACATGCGTAGCAGCGACGCGCCCCGTGATTTGAAAATGAGTGTGGAAATAGCCATCGCTGCCATGCCGAGTAACACGCCGCCATGCTGCACCCCTGCTAATTGGGTGGACTCACCCGGGGTGCGGCCAAAAACGAGCCCGGCGAATGGCTCGAGGATTAAATCTTGAGCGGAGTAAGCCAGCATGGATACAAAGACGAAAATCGTAAAAATACGCGCCTGCGGTTCTTGCCAGATATCGGCGAGGGCGATCTTGAAGGAGCCCTCAGCTGGCTTGTCGATAGCAATTGTCGAGGAGGGTATGTGTGCGTCTTGGGGTTCAATGCCCCGAACAACAACTAAGGTTATGAGGATGGCAAGCACCGATACGGTACCTGTGACAGTCAGTAAGCGCTCCGGGGAATATGGATCGAGGAAGTGCCCCGCTACCCCCGCCGTTACCGCAAAACCGATGATCATCATGAACCACACCAGCGCGGCCGCGGCCGGTTTGCGTTCCGGTGCCACCTGTTTTGCTAGGAGTGCCAGCAGAGAGGTGCCAGTGGCGCCCGTTCCGACCCCGATAGCAAAGAAGCCCAGTGCTGACACGGCAAGGCCCAGCCAGTATTGGTTGGGTATGAGCGTTGTGCCCAGTGCTGCCAATACGCCCCCGAGACCAAGAATCAGCATGCCGCCTACGATCCACGGTGTCCGGCGGCCGCCAACGTCTGAGCCGTAGCCAATTCTGGGGCGGGCCAGTTGCACGATGTGGTGGATGGTCACGAGAAATCCGGGCAGGGAGGCAGCGAGAGCAAGCTCAACGACCATAATGCGATTGAGCGTTGAGGTCGTCAGCACGACGATGCCGCCGAGTGACGTCTGAATCAGACCCAGCCTAATGATATGCCACCAGCTAAGTCCGGCGCTCGACCCCTGATTGCTGTATATCAAGTTAACCAGCCCCCCAATCCAGCGGCAGTGCTCATCATGCCCAGTACATAAAGTGTTACGCCGGTGGCGTTGTACCAGGGTGCGAGACCCTTGGGGTCAGAGAGTAGCCGTTTCATGCACAGGATCTGAGCAACGAGCACGATGCTCACGATGAGCGCGGAGAGCTGGAGCTGCCAATGCAATAGGAGCCCGATGACCACACATTGCGGGAGCAGCATGAACATGCATGCGACGCGAGCCGCGCGTTCCGGCCCCAGCTGCGCGGGGAGTGAACGGATGCCCATCTGCAGATCCCCCTCCACGCTTTTGAAATCGTTCAGGGTCATGATGCCGTGGGCGCCAATACTGTAAAGGCCGGCGACTACCAGAATGGGTGCCGCAGGCAGATTGCCACCGATTACAATGGCCGCGCCTGTTATCCATGCCAGTCCCTCATAGCTGAGCGCGACGGCGCTGTTACCCCACCAGCCATTGAGCTTCAGGCGGAGTGGCGGTGCACTGTAGGCCCACGCGAACAGCAGTCCTGCGAAGGTCGCCGCAGCCACCCAAGGACCGAGGAGCAATGCCCAACTCTGGGCCAGCAATGTCCACATCATGGCGAACCAGAGTGCGCCGTTGCCCGGTACACGCCCGGATGGAATGGGTCTGTGGGGTTCGTTGATTGCATCGACCTCGCGGTCGTACCAATCATTAATGATCTGACTGGCGCCGCAAACCAGAGGCCCGGTGAGGATTATTCCGGCCAGCAATGACCAAATGCCAGGACCCGCTCCGGGGCCGGCTGATACCCATCCACACAGGAACGCCCACATGGGCGGGAACCACGTGATGGGTTTGAGGAGTTCAAGCAGTGCGCCCGGTGACGCCCTGCCAACTGCTACGCTGACCGGGGCAGACTGATCCATTCGGCCATGTTGGCCGCGAGCAGAGATCAAGTCAATTTAAATTTACAGTGCCAATGTAAAGTTAGATTGGCTTTTTCTGGGTCAGGCAACCGTATCCTCAGAGTCGCCAATATCAAAACGCCGGAGCTTGGTGTAGAGGCTTTGACGACTAAGGCCCAAGAGTTCAGCGGCTGCTGCCCGGTTGTCCTGTGTCAGCTTCAGCGCGGCTTCAATACAGAGGGCCTCAATGACATCAGTGGACTCTCTGACTAGCTGCTTGAGCGGCACGCGACCAACCCGCCCAGTGATTTGCTCGATCGATCTGGGGAGGTGGATTTCGGTGCTCTCCTCGCTACCGATGCGTCGGCTGACATCGCGAATAAACATAAGAATCAATGGCCGCCCGGAGCGCTCGGTTTGCACCGCGGCGAGCTCAATATCGAGTCGTGTTCCTAGCTCGGTTCTGAGCACCGAGCTAAAAAGTTGTAACGGCCGGTCGGGGCGGATATTGGTTAGCAAGACGTCGAGATCGACGATGGAGCGCCCCAGCCAGCGATCAGCGCGGCGACCGGTTGCCTGCTGCTCGTCCTGAATACACGCCATGTCTAGGTAGGCGGCATTGGCAGTGACAACCACGCCCTGCTGATCTGTGATGAGGATGCCATCGGGGGAGGTTTCGAAACAATCAGCGCCCAGCCCTTGGTCGCTGGGCCGCTCTGCCATTGCCGCGAGCCGGATGAGCAGTCGTGTCTCGTTTCCTTGTCGCACACAGGTCACGCCGGTAGACAGCGTGTCACCGGCATTTGTGGTGATCTGACCTTGCACTACGGTGGTGGTGCTTCGCGCTTCGCGCTGCAGTTCCGACAGCGCTCGTGCTCCCTCAGTGTCAAGGCCAATCGGGAACACTCGGCCTACCAGAGATCCTTCCTCGATTTGCAATAAATTGGTGGCCACGCTGTTTGCTTCAAGCACCCGGCCTGATAAATCGTCGACGACCAAAAAGCCCTCGGCAACCATCTCGAGCATACGGCGATACCGCGCCTCCAGGCGCCGGTTACTCCAGTAATCCTGTTCTAGCGTGCGCTGCGCATTGACGAGCTGTTGTCGAAGGTTGGTCTCACCCCGCAAATCGATACAGGCTATCTGAATGGTGCCGTCCTCGAGATTGGCGCTGAGCCAACAGGTGACGGGGATGGGGTCTTGATCTGGGCCCACTAGCAGGGCGGCGTCTACACGCTGGGAGCGCCCGGCATCGTTTTGCGCAGCGTGCAGCGCAGTTTCAGCAGCGTTTTTATCCGTCTCCCTAACCAGTTCCTGCCACGGACGCCCAATCAATGCATCGCGCGGCAGTAGCCGTAGCACGCCGGTATCACCCGTGATTTCCTGCACAGCATGCGATTCGTTGAGGGTGAAAAGCACATCCGCAACACTCTCAAGCAACTGTTGCGCGCTCATTTCGCGCTCACTTTGATTGAACTTGACACCTTTCTGGCCTCCAAATGGTAAAGGTGTCTCGAATACTTGACACCTTGGGTCAGATGAGGCGCAGTTTGGCATACCTTCCGCGCCATAAAAAGCCCTTTTATGGGGCTTTCCGCCCCGTTACCACAGGCGCTAAGTGTCTAAAACTATTAAATTTAAATTTGTAAAAAATGTTTGACACTGCAGGGGGGTAACTCTACTCTGATCCTCACAATTACTGCCGTAATGCCTGTTACGGTTGGAGGTTTGCATGGGCGTAGATCAGTCGGCACCCAGTCGGCGGAGACAGACGCTATACACCCCGGCAGAGCGTGCACGTCGCGATGCCACCGTTTGGACTTTGGTTCAGGGCATTTTGGCGCCACTACAGTTTTTGGCGTTTGCTGTCAGTCTGTGCCTGGTCATCAATTTTCTGTTGAACGGAGTGGGGTTCACCGCAGCGACAGTCTCGGTGGTAATCAAAACCTGTCTGCTTTACGCGATCATGGTAACCGGTGCTATCTGGGAAAAAGTGGTTTTTGGCCGGTATCTCTTTGCGCCTGCCTTTTTCTGGGAGGACGTAGTGAGTATGTTGGTCATGGCGCTGCATACAGCCTACGTCGTCATGTGGATGGCTGGGTGGGGCACACCCAATGAGCAGATGTGGGTGGCTCTGGCGGCTTATGCAAGTTACGTGGTCAACGCACTGCAGTTCTTACTCAAATTTCAGGCGGCTAAACAAGACTCCAGCGTCGACCTGGTCGAGGCGTCGTCCGTACTGGGCCCACGGGGAGCCCTCGAGTCATGAGCCAGGTGATCGCGCGGGCAGAGACTCACAGCATGCCTGCCGTTGCAACGGAGCGCGGAGAGCGCGCCGTTTTCTGCGGTTTGACTTCGATTATCTGGTTGCACCGGCGCATACAGGATGCGTTTTTTTTGGTCGTTGGTTCACGCACCTGCGCACACTTACTGCAATCGGCGGCCGGCGTCATGATTTTTGCTGAGCCACGTTTTGCGACGGCTATTCTTGGAGAGCGAGATCTCGCTGGGATGGCGGACTGTCATGAAGAGCTGGATCGGGTCGTGTCGGAGTTGCTTGCGCGCCGGCCTGATATTCGGCGGCTGTTTTTGGTCGGTTCATGCCCGTCAGAGGTGATCAAGCTGGATCTCGCCAATGCGGCTGCCCGTCTGCAGGGCCTGCACGAGAATCGGCTCAGGATTTCGGCTTTCAGCGGATCGGGAATTGAGACCACCTTTACTCAGGGTGAGGATCAATGCCTCGCGAGCATGGTGCCCGATCTCCCCGCGGCACCCGAAGCGGATCAACGGCTGATGGTGGTGGGGACCTTGGCGGACATCGTCGAGGAACAGTTCCGGCGCCACTTCGCATTACTCGGAATCGATGAGGTGGACTTCTTTCCCGCATCACGCGCGGATGATTTACCCAGCGTTGGCCCGGGTACCCGCATCTTGCTGGCGCAACCCTATCTGAGCGATACCGTCTCGGCGCTCACCAAGCGCGGCGCCAAGCTCATTGCGGCGCCCTATCCGCTGGGCGTGCAGGGCACGCTGGGTTGGTTTCAAGCCGCCGCGGCAGAGTGGGGGAGCGCACCCGATGCTGTTCGGGAAGCGCTCGCTATTCCCATAGCGCGGGCACACAAATCCCTCGCGAAGGTGAAGGAATCGCTGCAGGGACGATCCATTCACTTTCTTCCCGATTCTCAACTGGAGATTCCACTGGCGCGATTTCTGCGTGACGAATGCGGGATGTCGCTACTGGAGGTGGCAACGCCTTACCTCGATCAGTCGCTGATGGCAGATGAGCTTCGCCAACTCGGGGAAGGCGTGTCTCTCATTGAGGGGTCAGACCTCGACTCGGCGCTGTCGAGAGTTCGTGCCAATCGCCCCGACCTCACCGTATGCGGCATGGGTATCGCGAATCCTTTGGAAGCGGAAGGTCTGAGAACAAAGTGGTCAATCGAGCTGATTTTTACGCCCATTCAGGGGTTTGATCAGGCGGCAGATCTTGCCGGTCTGTTTGCCCGCCCGCTGGTGCGCGAGCGTCAACTGGAGGTCGGTTCATGGAGTTGACGCTATGGACATACGAGGGTCCGCCTCACGTTGGCGCGATCCGCATCGCGGCCTCTATGCGCGATGTGCATTTGGTATTGCATGCCCCTCAGGGCGATACCTATGCAGATCTGCTGTTTACCATGATCGAGCGAGATGGGCGGCGTCCACCCGTCACCTGGACGACATTTCAGGCGCGTGATTTGGGCAGTTCCACAGCCGAAATGGTGATCGAAACCCTTCGCGGGGCTTGCGAGCGGTATCAGCCCCAGGTGCTACTGGTCGCCGAATCTTGCACGGGTGAACTGATTCAAGACCAGCCTGGCGCTTTGGCCAAGGGCGCGGGCTTGTCGGCTCCCGTGATACCCATAGAAATGGCCGCGTACACGCGCAAGGAAAATTGGGGTGCGAGCGAGACCTTTTATCAGTTGGTGCGAGGGTTGCTTGCGGGGCGAGTCCCCAAGCCTGGAGAGGAGGTCGCTGCTCGATCGCCAGAGCGACCACCCTCGGTGAATTTAATTGGCCCCACGAAACTGGGTTTTCGATGTCGCGATGACGTGATCGAAATAACCAGACTGCTGGCAAGTATGGGAGTTGAGGTAAACGTCGTTGCGCCTCTGGACGCATCACCTCGGGATCTGCTGCGTATTCCCGAGGCGGACGCCAACGTGAATTTGGCGCCCGAGGTGGGTGATCTCACCTGCGATTGGCTGCGACGACAGTTCAAGCAGCCGACCATTTCTACCGTGCCCATGGGTTGGGGGGCGACACAGGATTTTATTGCAGAAGTATCTGACACGCTGGGCTTGGAGATCGACCCCAAGAGCGTTGGAGGCAGCCGGTTGCCATGGTACAGCCGCTCAGTCGACTCAACCTATCTGACGGGTAAGCGGGTATTCATTTTTGCGGATGGAACGCACGCGCTCGCAGCGGCACGTATGGCTCGGGATGAAATGGGATTTGAGGTGGTGGGCCTGGGTACCTATAGCAGGGAGCGGGCCAGGGATGTCAGAGCATTGGCCGACGAGTACGGGCTACAGGCGCTCATTACCGACGACTATTTGGCTGTCGAGCGTGCGGTCGCGGAGTTACAGCCCGAACTGGTGCTCGGCACCCAAATGGAGCGCCACATTGCCAAGCGTCTGGGCATCCCCTGCGCCGTAATCTCTACGCCCGCTCACGTTCAGGATTATCCCGCGCGCTATTCGCCCCAAATGGGGTTCGAGGGCAGCAACGTCATTTTTGATACCTGGGTGCACCCTTTGATCATGGGTCTCGAGGAGCACTTACTGACGATGTTCCGCGATGATTTTGAATTCAATGATGGCGCGGTGCCGTCCCATTTGGGCGCTGAGGGAGGTGGATCCCAACAGCCCGAAAGTGTGGTTTCCATGATCGCGCCGGAGCCCAGTGCTGTGGCCTGGGCGGTGTCAGCGGAAAAGGAGCTCAGAAAAATTCCCTTCTTTGTTAGGGGGAAAGCGCGGCGAAACACTGAACATTTCGCCATGGAGCAGGGCCTGACAGTGATTGATGTTGAGACGCTGTATGAAGCGAAAGCGCACTTCAGCCGCTAGTACCGACCATCCGTTGCGGGTGGTATTGGTCACGCTTGATAACCACGTCAGTGGTGCCTGGTCGCGTGCGGCAGATGCGCTGACGAAACGCGCCCCTGCCTTGAGTGTGTCCTATCACGCTGCGACGGAATGGGATCGAGATCCGACATCATTGGAAGTAACTCGCGCGGCGATCGGTGAAGCCGACATAGTGATTGTCACCATGTTGTTTCTGGAGCCGCACATAGAAGCTGTTCGCGAGTCGCTTGTTGCGCGTCGAGAGGCCTGCGACGCCATGATCTGCTGCATGTCAGCTCCTGAGATCATGCGTCTGACTCGCATGGGACGGTTTCGGATGGATACCGAAGCCACCGGGGCATTGGCACTGCTCAAGCGATTGCGGGGCGGGGGCGATAAAACGGGTCGCTCAGCGGGGGCCCAACAGATGTCCATGTTGCGTCGTTTGCCCCGGTTGCTGCGATTCATTCCCGGTACCGCCCAGGATGTGCGGGCATATTTTCTCACGCTGCAATATTGGTTGGCGGGTTCCGAAACCAATCTTGCGCGGATGATGGCGTTTTTGGTTAATCGGTACGCAAACGACGGGCATCAGGCGGTTCGGGAAACGCTCTCTTATGAACCGCCGCTGGAGTATCCCGATACCGGCCTTTACCACCAGCGATTACCCGACAGGATCACGGACGACATGCGCGTTCTCGGTAAAACCGCTCGCAAAGGCAGTGCGGGGACGGTGGGTCTTTTACTGATGCGCTCCTATGCTCTGTCTGGCAATAGCGCACATTACGATGCGGTGATCGCTGCGCTGGAAGCGAGGGGCCTACGCGTGATTCCGGCCTTTGCCTCGGGCCTTGATGCGCGTCCGGCGGTCAATGCGTTCTTTATGGAACGTGGCAAACCCATTGTGGACGCTGTGATTTCCTTGACCGGCTTTTCTCTGGTAGGTGGGCCCGCCTACAACGACACAGACGCTGCACAGGAACTGCTTGCATCGCTTGATGTGCCGTATTTGGCTGTGCAGGGCTTGGAATTTCAGAGCCTGCAGGATTGGGAATCCTCGTCCATGGGGTTGATGCCGGTTGAAGCCACGATGATGGTGGCGATCCCTGAATTGGACGGCGCTACGGGGTCCATGGTCTTCGGAGGACGCTCCGAAATTTCGTCCGGCGAAAAATTCGATATGCAGCCCGCTCCCGAACGGATTGAACGGCTTGCAGACCGCGTTGCTCGGCTGGTGGCGCTGCGACATAAGCCGGTAGCCGAGCGCAAAGTGGCGATTGTCTTATTCAATTTCCCGCCCAACAGTGGTGCGACTGGGACAGCTGCTCACCTGAGCGTTTTTGAGTCGCTATACAACACGCTGACCGCAATGCGTGAGGAGGGCTACCAAGTTGAGTTGCCTGACTCCGTGACGGCGCTCCGGCATGAAATTCTAGATGGTAATGCGCAGCACTATGGTGCTGAGGCCAATGTTCATGAACGAATCCCCGTAGACGATCATGTGCGGTCAGAGCGCTGGCTTGAGGAGATTGAAGCGCAGTGGGGACCTGCTCCGGGCAAGGAGTGGACAGATGGCCAGCACCTGTTTGTGTTGGGCAAGTCTTTCGGAAATGTCCTGGTGGGAATTCAACCGCCCATGGGTTACGAAGGTGATCCTATGCGGCTTCTGTTTGAGGGAGGCCTCGCTCCCACTCATGCGTTTTCGGCCTTTTACCGGTGGTTGAGGGACGGCTACGGTGCGGACGCGGTGTTGCACTTTGGCACACACGGATCGCTGGAGTTTATGCCCGGGAAACAAGTTGGCTTGTCCGGCGAATGCTGGCCAGATCGTCTCATTGCAGATTTACCCAATGTCTATCTCTATGCGGCCAACAATCCGTCGGAGGGGTTGATTGCCAAGCGTCGCGCTGCGTCTACGCTGATCAGCTATCTGACGCCGCCGGTCACGCATTCTGACTTATATCGACACCTCGTGGATTTGCGAGCCGCTATCGACCACTGGCGTCAGCGCCCCACTGACATCGATCAGGGCGCCGAGAAGGCGATGATCGACGCGATATGCTCATTAGCTTCACGCTGTGAGTTGTGTGATGAGGACGCCATGTGGCCGCCGGAGGAGTGGCCGGCCCAGATCAATTTGCTCCGAGACGGTCTCGATGAAATCGAGCAAGCGCTGATTCCATTCGGATTGCATGTGGTGGGCGAACCCATGAAACCTGAGGATCGGTCTGAGCTGCTGTTGGCAATGGCAGAGTCAGGTGGAGCGTCCAAGCTAAATCCCGATGCCTTTGATCAAGCGCTTGCCGCCGATGATGCTCAAGCGTTGGTGGCGCTATTGCGGGAACACATGCCCGAGAGTGAACAGAATGCCCCAACAGCGCTCGCGGAAACGCTACTCCAGGCCCGCGATACCCTTGGAGAAGATCATGAGTTGAGGGCGATTTTGCGGGCCCTCGACGGCCGATTCATTCAGCCCGTCAAGGGTGGCGATGTGCTGCGCGCGCCAGAAATCCTCCCCACTGGCCGTAATGTTCATGGATTTGATCCGTTTAGATTGCCAGCGAGTTTTGCGCAATCTGAGGGCTGTCGGCAGGCGGAGCAGCTGCTGGCGCGGCATCAGGCTGATTCTGGCGCCTTACCTGAGTCAGTTGCATTGGTTCTCTGGGGTACGGACAACCTCAAAACAGAGGGCGTGAGTATCGCTCAGGCGCTGGCGCTACTGGGGGCTGAGCCCAGGCACGACAGCTACGGGCGGGTGGTCGGTGCACGGTTGTTACCACTGGAGCAGTTAGGCCGGCCCCGTATCGACGTATTGGTCACCCTCTCGGGTATTTTTCGCGACTTACTGCCGATGCAAACGCAGCTTTTGGCGGAGGCAAGCTGGCTGGCCGCCAACGCAGAAGAGGATATCGAGCAAAACTTTGTTCGCAAGCATGTGCTGGCTTATCAGGCCGAACACGGCTGCGACCTCGAGCAGGCCGCGCTAAGGGTATTCAGTAATGCAGAGGGTGCTTACGGATCAAACGTTAACCATCTGCTCGACAGCGGGCGCTGGGAGGATGAAGAGGAGTTAGCCGATTGTTATACGCAGCGGAAAGGATTCGCTTACGATCGGCATGGTCACGTCACGCAACAGTCCGAGTTACTGAATCGGGTGCTCGAAGACGTTGATCTTGCCTACCAGAATCTGGATTCCGTTGAGTTGGGAGTGACCACGGTAGATCACTACTTTGGCACCTTGGGAGGAATCAGCCGTGCGGTGCAGCGTGCGCGTGGTGAGCGAGTTCCGGTTTATATCGCCGATCACACTGCCGGGGGCGCGGGCCGGGTTCGCACCCTCAATGAGCAAGTAGCGCTCGAAACCCGCACCAGACTCCTGAATCCCAAATGGTATGAGTCCATGCTGGACCATGGCTATGAGGGCGTGCGTCAGATTGAGGCGCACATCACCAACACCATGGGGTGGTCGGCCACTACGGGCGACGTTGCTCCATGGGTGTATCAACAACTTTCAGAAACATTTGTGTTGGACGAGGACATGCGTCGTCGTCTCGCCGAATTGAATCCGGTGTCTGCTGCGCGTTTGGCAAACCGGCTTATCGAAGCGCAGGAGCGTCAGTATTGGGGTGCCGATGAAGACAGCATCGATGCCTTGAGGCGGGCAGGAGAAGATCTCGAGGATTTCCTCGAGGGTGTCACGGGGGAGGTGGCGGCATGAATTCACCCAATCAGCATATTCCGATCAATCAGATTGACCCGGGAAAAAATGTAGGAGACGGGGAGGGCAGTGTTCAGGTTCACCTCGAAGAGGACTTGATGCAGGTCAACGCCAAGGTATTTGCTATCTATGGCAAGGGCGGCATAGGCAAAAGTACGACGTCCTCGAATCTTTCCGTTGCGTTCTCTAAATTGGGGAAGCGGGTCATCCAGATTGGCTGTGATCCCAAGCATGACTCCACATTTACGCTGAC
>JAYOEE010000007.1:17423-33238 GCA_038106565.1 Halieaceae bacterium | reverse complement strand
CCGTTGCAACATGCCGAGCGCGCGCTGGTTGTCACCGCCAACGATTTTGACTCTATTTTTGCTATGAATCGCATTGCGGCAGCGATCAAGGCGAAGTCAAAAAATTATGCAGTGCGATTGGGGGGCGTCATAGCCAACCGCAGCGCAGCCACAGACGAGATTGATCGCTTTAACGAGGCGGTGGGCCTTAAGCGATTGGCACATTTTCCGGATCTGGACGTGATTCGTCGCAGTCGACTCAAGAAGTCAACGTTGTTTGAGCTGGACGATGCGCCCGGGCTATCGGAGGTGTGTGACGAATATCTTCAACTGGCCGAGCAATTGTGGGCGGGAACGGAGCCCCTTCCTTGCGAACCGATGAAAGATCGGGATTTGTTCGATTTTCTGGGGTTTGATTGATGCCATCAGCTAGTTATCAGACGAGGCGCGACGAGATCGAAACATACTTCGATCGCACTGCGGCTGACGCCTGGGCGGCACTGACTTCAGATGCGCCAGTGAGTCGAATCCGACGAACGGTAAGAAGTGGGCGCGACGCCATGCGGACCACCTTACTCAGCTGGCTGCCCGAGGATTTGAATGGTTCCACTCTGATTGATGCAGGGTGTGGGACGGGCACTTTGGCGATCGAAGCCGCGCAGCGGGGTGCGGAGGTGGTTGCAGTGGATTTATCTCCGACGCTCATCAATCTGGCTCGCGAACGGCTGCGAGAGTTGGGTGATGGGCTTGATGTCACATTCTTGGTCGGTGATATGCGCGATATGGATCTGGGTTGCTTCGATTATGCCGTCGCAATGGATTCATTGATCCATTACAACGTGGCTGACGGAGTGCAAACCCTCGAAGCCATGGCCGAGCAGATTAATCGCAAGATCGTTTTCACATTTGCGCCTAAAACGCCCTTGCTTGCTTTGATGCACGCAACCGGCCGTTTGTTCCCGCGTGCCGATCGAGCGCCATCGATTGAGCCAGTGTCGCAGCAGCATCTATGCCGCAGACTCGAGCAGGTAGGCCTCGTGCAGGATTGGGGTGTCGGTCGATCGCACCGTGTAGATGTGGGATTTTATAAATCACAGGCGATGGAACTCACTCGACGATGATGCGAACCGCGGGCAATGCTGCACGTCGCTTCGGAGGCTTCGGCCGCCGGTGGCTGCCTTTTGCTGACGCGGCTTCGTCTGAACTGTCGCTCGGGCGCCTGCTACGTCTCTCGATGTTCCAGCTTTCTACCGGAATGGCGATCGTTCTGCTCACGGGTACATTGAATCGGGTGATGGTGGTTGAGCTCGGGCAAGCGGCGTCGTGGGTGTCTTTGATGCTGGCGATTCCCTTACTGTTGGCGCCTGCGCGCGCACTCATCGGATACCGCTCCGATTATCATCGTTCTTATCTGGGGTGGCGACGCATCCCTTATTTGTGGTCGGGCACCATGATGCAGTTTGGTGGACTGGCCTTTATGCCGTTTGCGCTGATTCTCATGACTGAGCCTCACTCGGGTCCCGCATTTATCGGGCCTGTTGCGGCGATGGGGTCTTTCCTGCTGACCGGGCTCGGGATGCATGTTTCACAGACCGCCGGTCTGGCTCTGGCGACAGACCTCGCTACGGAAGAAACGCGTCCGCGGGTGGTGGCGCTACTGTATCTGATGCTGCTCATCGGCATGATCGGAAGCGCGATTATTTTCGCAGCGCTCCTTCAGGACTTTGGCTACATCCGCTTGATTCAGGTCATCCAAAGCGCGGCTGTGATCACGCTGATTTTTAACGTTGTCGCGATGCTTAAGCAGGAAGTGAGACGCCCTGACCTGACCGACCACGGCCTCGAAAGACCTACGTTTGGTAGCGCATGGAACAGCTTTATTGTGCTGCCCGGGGCGCGGCGACTGCTATGGGCGCTCGGGGTCGGCACCATGGGATTCACCATGCAGGACATTTTACTTGAGCCTTACGGTGCTCAGGTTTTGGGCCTCTCGGTGAGCGGGACCACCTTGCTTACGGCACTCTCTGCCAGCGGCATGGTCCTCGCACTGATATTAACTGCGCGGCGACTCGGGAGCGGGTCGGATCCCATTAGAACGGCTTCGCTGGGTGTGCTCATCGGTATTGCCGCTTTTGCAGCGGTGATTTTAAGCGCCCCGCTACAGGCGCCCGGTCTCTTTCAGGTGGGGGCCGCGCTGATCGGTTTGGGCAATGGCCTTTTTGCCGTTGGTATGTTGACCGCGGCGATGGTGTTTGGTGGCGCAAAAATGGCAGGTTTGACTTTGGGTGCCTGGGGGGCGGTGCAGGCTGCTGCCACCGGGGTGGCCATGTTTTCTGGGGGTGCAATCCGTGATGTTGTCACGGGTTGGGCGGATGCGGGACTGTTGGGTGTCGCACTGCAATCGCCCGCTTCGGGTTATGGAGCGGTTTATCACATCGAGATTGCCTTGTTATTCGTAGCGCTCGCTGCATTAGGTCGGCTGGTTCGGCGACCGGGTGAGGTGGGTGAGGATGGCAAGCGTCTGGGTTTAGCGGATTTTCCGAGTTAATCACCACATTGGGAGGACTCAATTATGGGTACTGGTGCAATTACTGAATACGTGGACGTGGCGCAGCTCGCGCTTTATGCGTTCTGGATTCTCTTTTTTATCTTGGTGGGATATCTCCACCGGGAGGGCAAGCGCGAGGGCTGGCCTTTGCAGATGTCGTCTGGCGAGTTGCGTACGGGTGTTGGGGGTATGCCAAAGCCTAAGACATATCGTTTGGCCCACGGTCAGGGTGAGCGGGTCAAGCCCGGTCCCGAGCCTGCACAATACGAGGTCAACGCCACACCGATCTACAACGCCAGCGGTGCGCCGATGCATCCGAATGGCGATCCGATGGTAGATGGGGTGGGGGCAGCAGCGTGGGCCAATCGTCCAGATGCGCCTGATCTGACTGTAGATGGAAGACCGAGGATCGTGCCATTGCGAGTCGATAGTGAGCACGGATTAAACAGCGGAGATCCCGACCCCCGCGGAAAGGCGGTCTATGGTTGCGATGGACAGCAAGGCGCCACGGTTGTTGACCTTTGGGTTGACCGCGCAGAGCCACATTTTCGCTACGCTGAGCTGGACGTATCGGGTCGGCGGGTCTTGTTACCTATGACATTGGCGATGGTCTCATCTGACGGTTCAATAAACGTGAAATCCATTCGCTCAGACCAATTTGCGCAGGTGCCAGGTTTGTCTAACCCCGATCAAGTGACGTTGCAGGAAGAAGACCGCATCACCGCGTTCTACGGTGGTGGACATCTCTATGCCATGCCTATGCGTTCGGAACCATTGATATGGGTATGACTGAATATGAAGACGAGCCCGTAGAAGGCTTGCCCGATTACCTGCCGGAGGGGGAGACAATGGTCTGGCAGGGTCGGCCTACGGTTGCAGCCATGGCGAGGAGGGTATTTTTTATTCCCCACCTCGCTCTGTACTTTGGTCTATTGATCGTTGGACACATGGTTTATCGATTGATGGAGGGAGTGTCTGCGGCTCAAGTCATGGGAACGGTTGTATGGCAAGCGAGTCTGGCTGGCGTCGTACTGGTGCTACTGGCATGGCTTGCAAAGTCCTATGCTGCGTCGGTGATCTACACGCTCACCAGCGAGCGACTCGTGATTCGTTCCGGGGTGGCCCTCCCGATGATGGTCAATATTCCTATTGAGCAAATCACGGCCGCGGATATGCGAACCTATCGTGATGGAACGGGCGATATCTTATTGAAGCCCGTGGCTGACCGAAAGTTACACTGGGTCTTGCTCTGGCCTAACGTGTCGGCTTGGTATTCACGCCCGATCAGGCCTCTGCTCCGGGGGTTAAGTGACCCTCAGCGCGCGGCCGACGCGTTCACAGCCGTGGCAAGTAAGCACTATCAGGTAACGGCGGGTGACCGGATTGCCGTGCCTGTCAGAGTGCATGCGGGGGGCGAACCGGTGCCAGCAGGTTAACCGAGATGACAGGGGGGCAGGCAACGTCTAGGCGAACACTCGGACACCCAATGGTCTGGGTCGTTCTAGCCATGGCACTGCTGTGGGGGTGGGGTGTGTCCAGACAGGACATCACCTACGCTCCGCCACCGCAGCAGGCCTCTCCATCTGTTACCTCCGCAGATTTACTTTTTATAGACGGACCCAAGGGGCGCATCGATGTTTTAGAGGCGCAGACTCATACCCCTTTGGCAGCTTTCGAATCGGGTGAGGGCAGTTTTTTGCGCGGGATTCTGCGCAGTCTGGTTCGTGAGCGCAGCGTCAGGGACATCGACCCCGGCGGTGCCTTCCAGCTCGCCCTGCTTGAAAACGGGAGCCTCGTGATTTCCGATCCGGCAACGGGTTACTGGATGGCACTTGAAGCCTTTGGTGTCGACAATCGTCGCGTCTTTGCCGAAATTCTCCAGAATGCAACAGCGTTGGAGCTGGTCGCGATGCGATCAGGTGTGCCAGCGCAATGATTTGGTTGGCGTTAGGGGTGGCCGTCTTACTTTGGTGGCTAATGACGGGTCTCGCGCTGCTGAGTGTTCATCAGCCGCGAGCGATGAGGCAGCCTATATTCATGTTGGCTACCATGCTCGCAGTCGCCGCACTATGGGGCGTTGAAGCCAATGCAGCTCGCCACACCGCTCTTGCCACGGTGACGGGCTTCGCAATGGGCCTCGTGATTTGGGCTTGGCTGGAGCTCAGCTACCTCATGGGCTACATTACGGGACCCATCAAGCGGGCAGCCAAGGACGACATGACCTGGCCGCAACGCTTCTACAACGCGCTCGGCACGACCATCTATCATGAGGTGCTGGTGGTGGGTGTGGTGGGCATTGTTTGTATTCTCGGGGCCGGGCTCCCCAATCCGACGATTCAGAACACTTTGGCGGTGCTCTGGCTCATGCGCTGGAGCACCAAGCTGAACCTGTTTTTTGGTGTTAGGCATTTCAACAGCCAGTGGTTGCCGGATAACATGCGCTACATTACGAGCTATCTACGAGCGGGAAAAAATAGCTGGTTTATCGTCTTTTCGACGACGATCGCAGCATACTGCACGTATTTACTGTTTTCTTATGGCCATATCGCAGTCGAGCCTGCTTCGGCCCTGTCACTGTTTCTCATTGCCTGGCTCGCAGTGCTGGCTGTGCTTGAGCACTGCTTTCTCATGGTTCCCATGGGCGAAACCGCGTTATGGAGATGGGCAGAGGTCGAAACCAGCAAGGCGCCTTGAGTGTGTCCACTGATTGTCCAGATTTTCCTTGACGCCATCTCGGTACAGGAATAGTGTGGGTGGGTAAGGATCAAGCTAATAAATAAAGGTCGAAACAAGCGCTTCCTTGACGCTACCGTGCGTGATGTTTCGCATCACGTTGTGGTGATGTAGCCAGCAGGGCAGTAGGGGGCAACAATGAGTTCAATTTCCGGGGGGGGGCGACCCCCAGCGCCGTTCGTAGCCATGCCAGATGCTCCGGCATCCACCCACTCATTGGGTGGGCATGCGATTCAAATCAGTGAGGCCACGCTTCGACCCCATTTCGCGACCCTGAGCCGCGAGAGAGACGCTTCACTGGCGTTAAACATCCATCTTCCTTTTTGTCCATCACGTTGCCTGACCTGCGATCGTATCGCTGTGGTGCAGCAGCAAGCGGATGACGTCACTGACTATGTTGTGGGTCTGGAGCGCGAATTGGCGGCAGCGTCCGAAGCATTGGGTGGCCGACGCCAACTGGCAAGGGTGCATTTTGGAGGGGGCTCCCCCAACCATCTCTCTGATCTCGCTTTGGCGACGATATTTTCTCATATCAGCCAGCACTTCGATGTCGATTCGAACACCCACATTTCAATGGAACTGAACCCCAGAAGAACGTCCCGAGCGCAACTGAATTTTCTGAGAGGTCTTGGGGTAGGTCACATCAAGCTAGAGGTGCGAGACGTCGACGCCACCGTGCAGCGCGAGATCGGCCGTATTCATTCGCTGGAGCTTCTGGAAGACGTGATCTCGATTGCGCGAAGCGTCCATTTCGATTCTGTTGGGATGGACTATTTGATTGGACTGCCCGGGCAAAATATTGAGTCCTGCGAGCAGAGTATTGAGGCCATCGTGTCCTTGGCGCCCGATTGGCTGGTGTGTTTGCCTTTTCATCGGCGCGAAGCATTGTTTCCCCATCAAATAGCGGTGGAATCCCAGCATATGCCCTCTTTGGCGGATCGCATGGTTATGTTTAATGCGCTGCATACCAGTTTGTCCGAATGTGACTATGAATGGGTCGGGCTTAACCTATTTGCCAAGCCGCAACATGAGCTGGCGATTGCGCAGCGTGAGGGAGCGCTGTCGCTTAACGTGCTGGGTTACGGCGTGACAGCAGACCTTTCGGTCATAGGCATTGGTCTGGGTGCGCTGGGAGAGTTGCCCGGTCTTGTGTTGCAGAATCAAACTGACTTAAGGGCGTGGCATCAGATGGTAGCGGCGGGATCACTGAGTGTTACCTCGGCGGTTGCTTCAGATGACAGCGAGACGCTACAACGAAAAGTCATGCGTAGCCTAATGTGTCGTCAGGATGTCGCGGTCTCGATGGTTTCAGCTCCGCAGCGGGAACGGTTCTTGAGTCCGCTACTAGCAGAGGGATTGGTCGAGGAGAATAGTGGATACTTTCGGTTAACCGATACCGGGAGATTCGTTCTGCCGCACGTTTGGACTGATTCCTCGCCCGCGTTCAGAGCATTTTAGCCCTTAGCTCACGCGGTCCGCGCTATCCCCACCTCAATCCGACTTTCCCCAAAACATCTTTATGCTTTCCCGAGCGGAGCACATTCCACTCTAGCTTGAGCCAGGGTGTTAATGTGGCGGGCTCTTCCAGCAACCACCGGTCGAGTGCATCCGGTTGGATCCACTGCCATGCTGAGATCTCGCTTGGGTTGGGAGAGGGTTCTTGATCGGTGAGGCCGACATAAACCGAGCACAGCTCATGTTCGGCGCCGTCTTCATCATATTGGGCTTGATATCGAAATCTGTGTGTAAAAAATAACTCGGCTCCTACGCTCAACTCTTCGGCGAGGCGTCGCTGAGTAGCGATGCCATAGGACTCTCCGCGTCGAGGATGACTGCAGCAGGTATTTGACCAGAATCCGGGCCATAGCGGTTTCTTTTCACTGCGCCGCTGCAACAGCAGCTCGCCGGCAGGATTGAAAAGAAATATTGAAAATGCGCGGTGTAGCGTTCCTGATCCTCGGTGTAACTCGGCTTTCGTCCCATGGCCCATTATCCGATCCGTTGAATCCACGACGATCAGGGCTTCGTTGTCAAATGAGACGATCTCGCTGCGTGCTGAGGGTAAGCTTGGATCCATAGTACGTTCCCCAAAAAAGATAAAATGACCCGTTCCCCGAAGGGAAGTGACGTCAGGAAAGTAGTTCAGTTTTCAAGGCGATCGACAGCTCTGGGGGCAGGGTGATCGCAAACTTTTCCACTTCTTTCGCCACCGGTTTAGCCTGTCGGCTTCACCACGGGTCAGAAAATTTCAGGCCCCCAGGAGGGGCCTGTAACACGTGCTAGCTCCGAGCAGGAGGCAAGGCCTCTTGCTGTGTGCTAACGGCAAGGCCGCCGCCATTGGGATCACCTAACCAGTTATATCTGTCAGTGCTCAACAGAATAAAGTGGATAGTCAGTGCCAGTGTAAACAGTGCCACTGTCAGACCCGTCAGGACTTGGCGTGGATCGAATAACATCCAGAATCTGTGCATAAATTGTCTCCGTTACTTAGTTACTAGTAACCGCCGGTTCTCAGAACCAGGGCTTCCATACGTAGAGCAAATAATGCGCAACGATCGCGATGCCCACGTAGCCAATAAGTCCAGTCACATAAGCTGAGTGGAATTCCTTGGCTTCGCTTTCAGACAAACTACTCATGGTAAATACCTCCCATGTACGTTTGTTTCCTACATATGCCGACTGATAACACCGAGATGCTGTCAGGCGACGCCTTTTGGATTAAAACTTCACTCGCGAGTGTCGTATTCATCCTTCCTGAGCTGACCAAGTTGATCAGTTCAAGAACTGTCCCACCCTTACAGCTGGTGGGGTGAGGCGACACAGTGTGTCGCCCCGGTAAATCCTTCAGTGCGCTTCCCCGATGGAAAGATCGTTCTGCTCAAGGCCGGCGCTCTCCATCGCTTCAACCGCTTCTTCGACCATTTCTTCCATGGCCTCTACCGCTTCCTCAATACGATCACTTGATGCTGGCGCCAGAGAACCCAGATTGGGGTAGTCCGCCAGCATGTTCGCGCCGAGCAAGGGTTGGTAAGCGCCCTGATGGCAGGTGGCACAGTTGACTTTCTGCGCATCGCCGAGAGGCCCTTGTCGATAAGCAGGCAGCCAATCATTGGTCGGGTTGATGTAGTCGTTATTCATCGACTTAACCATTTGCTGTCCGTGCCACGCTTTCACTCGTTCGGAGTTACTCTGTTCCCACGACCCGAATGCGCGACTGTTGTGACAGTGCGTGCAGTTCACACCCAGCGCATCCGAGTAATGCATCATGAGGCTGTAGATATGCTCCGTACTGCGGATTGACTCCGTGTGGCCGACCGGAAGGGCAGTGTCACCCTGCGCTCTGGCTACGCCATCCTCCAACAGGTAGGGAGTAAAGGGGTCAATCGACAATGATGTGTAGACCGAAGACTCCTGATGCGCCACGTTCTGCATCAGGTGTTTGTGGCCCGAAGCGTGTCGCGGAGGCACACCAATTGTCCAAACTTGCTCTGGCACATTGTTGCCGCGGTGACAGGTGTAGCAGGTCACGCCGGCCCCACCGACATGGGCTCCCCAGTTTTCATTTGCATTCTGGGTCATGGCGATCATGACGCGGGCCACCTTTTTGGTGTAGAGGGTGTCTTCCTCAAAACCTTCACCCGGAACATGGCAGTAGTTGCAGCCTTGCTCTGGAGATACCCATTGGGTGATCGCAGCCATCAGGCGGGTGAACTCGCCTACGGATAGGTGTCCCAACACTTCCACATTTTTATAAATATCTGCGGCTTTCGGTCCTTCGGAGCTGACAGCAGGAATAGCCGCTGGCACCTGATTAGCAGCGACTAATTCCTCCAGTACCTCAGGGCTGTAGACAGCCTCCATGCCGGTGCCACGATAGCCTCTTTGTACCGTTTCCTGAGGGGGCAGATCGCAGCCTGTCAGCAATGCTGCGCTCAGCAATGCGGGACCAGCAAACCATTTCATATTGAAGCATTTCATTGCGCACCCTCCATCATTGGGTCTAACACGGGTGTGGCCTCGAGCGCCGGATAGGGCGGCACGATGCCGTGCTTCATGCCCCAGAGGTACCAGTTCTCCACAACGGTGCCGGTCAGCAGGATGCCGATAGCGCCGGTGATAACCGTTAAAACGGCGAACCACCATGCCCACCTGTGAATCGACTCCATGGAAGCGTTAAAGCCCATGCACCATCTCCAGAACAAGGCGCCGCGCTCAGCAGCTGTGCCACGGTCCGTGATCTGGTCAATCTCGCGATCAGCGCCATACCGGCTGGTTGCGAGAATCGTTGCCCCGTGCATCGCAAACAGAACCGCCGACCCATAGAGGAACGCAATCGACAGCATGTGGAAGGGGTTGTAGAACAGATTGCCGTAGCGCAACGAGAAGGCAGCAGTCCAGTCCAGATGAGGGAAAATGCCGAAAGGCACGGCCTCATTCCAGGACCCCATGAGTATGGGGCGAATAAAACCCAGCACGAGGTAGAGCGAGATGGCAGCACCAAATGCCCAGGCCAGATAGTTGCTCATGCCCAAGTTACGCGAGATTTGAAAGGTTCGCGCCCACCAGAGCATGATTGAGAGGGTCAGGAGGGCCCCTGTTATCAGCCACCATCCGCCATCATTGAGTGGCGGGATAGACAGGCCGTACTGAGGGCCGGGGGGGTCCAGCGACAGCCAGAATAACTGGCGTACAAACTGGACCGGATCCCAGTTCACCGACGCTAGCATGTTCATGCCGATGATCAGAAACGCGAGCAGCCCGGTGATTAGGGAGAAAACACCCAGGGTGCCCAGGTAGATCGGCCCGATTTGCGCGTCGCCCAACTTGCCCAGCAAATGATTGTGAACCATCCCCTTAGTGCGATTACGTTCTGCATCGCCAATGGGAACTCCAGGATAGTCAGGTGCGGAGACCTGCACCTGCGTGAATATGTTTTGATACTCTCTCATGACGCAGTTCCCTCCTTAGTACCAAACCGGTAGCTCAAGCCACCAGTTCCACCACTCTGGCCAGCCCCGCGTCCAGAACGGTCCGCTAATGACAATACAAACAGCGCTCCAGAAAGCTGCAGAGATGGCAACGAATACACCAAGACGGTGGATGCCAAGCGCGCCAATGGAGTAGCCGATGTCATCGCGGAAGAATGTGTTCTCATGCTCACCCGTCTTGACGGTCTCACCCTCTCGGGGGTCAGTGGCCATCAGGATGAGCGATCCATGCATAGACAGTGCCATTGCGGTAGTGAAGAAGAAGGTCACCGCAATCATGTGAGCAGGGTTGTAATGGAAATGCAGGAACTGGTATCCGACGTTTGATACCCAATCGAGATGACTGAGTATGCCGTAGGGGAAGCCGTGCCCCCACGCGCCCAACAAGACGGGACGAATAATCACCAGAGTGACGTATGCCAGTATCGCGAAGCTGAAGGCGAAGGGGATGTGTAACCCCATACCTAGCTTGCGGGATAGTTCAACCTGCCTGAGCGCCCAGGATGCAAAGGCGCCGACCGCGCAGATCGTAATGATCTGCCAAAGTCCGCCCTCCATGAGGGGTGCAAGGCCCAGCCCATAGGACAGGTCTGGCGGTGCAATATTAATCTGCCAGATATTCCACGTTGGGCCCATCGCCGCGCCGTAAACCAGCAGCCCGGTGCCCAAACTGGCAAAAAACAGCGTTGTTACGCCAAAGAAGCCGACCCAGAAGGGACCTATCCAAAAATCGAATAGATCACCTCCGATCAGAGTCCCTCCCCGGACGCGATACTTTTTCTCAAACGTCAGCATCGACATGACATGACTCTCCCTTATGGCGACACGCGCCAGTTCTCAAACAACCACCCAGCCGCCCCACTTCCTGTGGGGACCGGTTGGGCTAAATCTTCATAAAGGCATAAGGCGTGAGGCTATATGCCGCGCGCCTGGCCTCCTGCCAGCAGCTATCCGTGCTGCTGCCCCGTTGCAAAGTGAGTGACTTCAATACCGCTGCAAACAGGAACCACGTGAATACCATCACGAATAACATCCGGAATTGCAGTTGCTCCCAGATGCCGTGTGGCCCATCGCTTGTTTTGTTCTGCGTTGCCATGAGTCCTCCCCCCCCAAAGGGCGTTTCTGTCACTGTCGAAGTCGTGCTCTTATTCATGCGGCATCTCCAAATTGCAGGCTCTCGCTCGCGTACTGGACATGCTCAATTTCTACTGTGGCGACGCCTGCGGCTCGGGCCGCTTGTTCTGCTGCGTCGCGGAGTCGCTTGGCGGCTGAAATCCGGACGAGAATGGGTTGAGCCGCGACAATGCGGTCAAGTCCGTGCTGAGCGGCGTCCGCCCAGGTCAGTGTTTCAGCGGCGCGGGCAGGTGTTGCCTCGACTTTGTCGAGATCGGTACCCAGCGGTAGGATGTTGAAAAGTGCGTCGAAGAGGGCATTACAGACCTCCTGAACGAGGTAGCAGGTGCCCGCATAACCCATAAACGGGGTGCCAGTATGGCGCCGAATAATGGTTCCCGGTAGCGAAGCGGGTATGTAAACGCTCTTGTTACCCGCTTCGTTCACGTACATGCGCTCGTTGTAGCCGCCGAAAACCAGTAACGCACCCGATTGATGGATCGCCTCTCGAACCTCTTGGTTGTCTGGCTTGACCCCGGCTTTGCGCGAGAAATGGAACGCGCAGGGCAGACCGAGTTCGCCCTCAAGGAAGTGGCGCAATCCGCGGGTATAAGTCTCTGTCGCCACGACACCAAAGCTGGCGGTACCAAAGAAATCCTGCGTGACTGAGCGCCACAAATCCCAAACGGGCTTCAATGTGGTGTGCTTCTCCTGCTCAATAAATGGCTCTGGGTCGAGTCCCAATTCTTCACCCAATGCGCGCAGGAATTTGGTTGTGCTGTCGAGGCCGATGGGCGCTTGGAAATAAGGCGTTTCGAGCGCTTCACACAGCTTACGGCCGTACTCTCGGTAGAGGCAGACATTGGCGTCGGCGTCCGCGAGCGCTGCAACTTCGTCCAGAGGGCAGCCCAGCGGGAAGATCAGGTTAATCTCCGCCCCGATGCCCTCTATCAGACGCTGTATTTCTGCGAGGTCTGATGGGGTGTTGAAGTAGCCGTAGGCGGGGCCAATGATGTTGACACGCTTAACGTCGTCATCGGCTTTTTTGTTCTTACGCTTCTTGGCTTTGGCCTTGCCGAACTGATCCCACAACCACACCAGCGCCCGATCGGCGCTCTGCCATTGATCCTCGTCAATAGTGCGTGGCAGGAACCGTTGAATATTGGTGTCTTCCGGTGTGACGCCGCCGCCAATCATTTCTGCGATTGAGCCAGTGACGACAACGCTGGGCTTTTTCGGATCCAGCGTCTGGTGCGCACGTCGCAGAGCCCCCTCAGTTCCGCGCTGCCCAAGTTCCTCTTCGGCAAGGCCCGTGACGACGATGGGTAGCTCGTGTGGGGGAAGTGCGTCGGTATAGTGCAGCACAGAAGTCACGGGAAGGTTTTCACAGCCCACCGGTCCGTCAATAATGACTTGCAGCCCTTTGACCGCGGTAAACATGTACACGGAGCCCCAGTAGCCGCCGGCGCGATCATGGTCGAGAACCAACATCAGATCGTTTCCCCCATACCGTGACGATCGATAATCTGGGGTGTCCAGATGCCGCTCTTGGCGCCACTGCCAACGCCCGAGAAGAAGGCTTCCATCGTTTTGAAGCGCTGCTTGCCTTCGATCGCGGTGTTGATCACTTGGGCGAGCGAACCCGCACCAGCTACCCCCATTAAGGGTCGCGCTGAGATCAGATTGGTGAAGTAGAGACTGGGAATCGACAATTCCTTGGCGTGTTGCACCACGGGGGTCGTGCCGATCGCGATATCGGGTTCGAAGGTATCCATTGCATAGAGGTCATCCTCCAGCGAGGCGCGGAACTTGACGCTTACCCCCTTCGACTCCAGCCATTCGCAGTCATGCGCTGACCAGTCCGATTTGGCGCAGGCGGTTCCCACATAGCGCACGTTAGCGCCACTCTCGATTAACAGTCTTGCAACGATAAGCTCCGAGCCCTCGTATCCAGAGAGGGTGATGCGCGCATCGATGGGGTTTGCCTCCAGTACACCGCGGATGGCCGAGAGCTGAGCGTTGATGGCTGCGTCGATCTGTTTTTTGGGCAGATTCAGCACATCTCCCAAGTGCGCCAGCCAGTCCCGCGTTCCCTCGACACCTACGGGTGCTGAACCCAGTAAAGGCCGTCCAGCCGCTTTAAATTCTCTAGCGGTTGCCGCGTAGAACGGGTGCAGCATGGCTACCGCTGAGCAATCGAGCGCCGCATAGAGTTCTCGCCACTCTCGGGTTGGGACAACCGGTCCGGCTCTTAGCCCCATGGGCTGGAGCATGCGGCCAATCGTGATGGCATCTACGGGGAATATTTCACCCACCAGCGCAACAGCTGGGGCGTTGTCCTCAGTCTGCAGACCTGTGGGGCGCGCGACCGGCCCGGCTTGGGCCTCTCGGCGCGCGTAGCCCAGCATTGCGCCAGCCAGAACATCCTTGGCTTCTGCATGCGTGGGCACGCCGAAGCCCGGGACATCAATGCCAACAATGCGTACACCATTGATTTCATTCGGAAGGAGATCGAGCGGCACGCCAGAAGCGGTGGGCACGCAGAGATTGATCACGACGACGGCGTCGTATTCCTCCGGCTTGGCCAGTTCATGAACGGCCTCGCGGATATCTTCAAAAAGTTTGCCGGTTACCAGTGACTCGGAATCAAAGGGTACATACCCCACGGTTCGCTTGGCGCCATAAAAATGGGAGGTGAAGGTCAGCCCGTATACGCAACACGCCGAACCTGACAGGACAGTGGCCGTGCGGCGCATACGCAATCCTACGCGCAAGGAACCAAATGCCGGACACATACTTTGCGGCTGATCATGAGGTCCTTTCGGATAATCCTGGTCGTATTGTTCCAACTGGGCGCTCTTGCCTGCCTTCGCGGCCGCATCGCGCATCACTTCTTCGCCTGCATGACAACCCGCCGCCTGCGCGGTGTTCTCGCTATCAACGGCGATGACGGCGTCAGACGGTGTCATAAATGACTTCCAAAGACGGTTTGTTTAGATGCTCGACGTTGCAAAGATCTTCGAGGCTTGCTGGCTGTAACACCACGTCGCGGCCCACAGTGTCACCATCGAATAGCTCCAACAGGCCATCTTGCGAAAGGGGTTCTGGTTTGTGAGGAGGAGCCTCAGCCACATTGACCGCCAATTCGCTAAACAGGGAGCCCCACTCACTTTCGGGGCGCCCAATAATTTCGTAGGAGGCGCTTTTTCGACGGATATCATCGTTGGCGGGGATTGACGCTAGCTCAGGAATGCCGACGGCCTTGCAGAAGGCCTGTGCCTGGCCGGCGCCGTCATCCTTGTTGGTGACCATGCCTGCGACACCGACATTGCCGCCCAGTTTGCGGAAGTATTCGACCGCTGAGCAGACGTTATTGGCAACGTAGAGTGACTGCAGATCATTGGAGGCCACGACAATGACCTTTTGGCACATGTCGCGCGCGATCGGGAGGCCGAAGCCGCCGCAGACCACATCACCCAGGAAATCGAGCAATACGTAGTCAAAATCCCAGTCGTGGAAACCCAGTTTTTCCAGAGTCTCGAAGCCATGGATGATGCCCCGGCCGCCGCAGCCTCGCCCCACTTCTGGGCCGCCAAGTTCCATTGCAAAAACGCCATCGCGCTTGAAGCAGACGTCTCCGACCGATACTTCGTCCCCTGCTGCTTTCTTGGCAGACGCAGTCTCAATGATGGTGGGGCAAGCCTTGCCGCCAAATAATAAGGAGGTGGTATCGCTCTTCGGATCGCAGCCGATGAGCAATACTTTTTTTCCTTGCTGAGCCATCATGTAAGAGAGATTGGCCAGAGTGAAACTCTTGCCAATCCCGCCTTTTCCATAAATGGCGATGATCTGAGTCTTCGGCGCATCGTCCCCCGAGGACGCGAGTAAATCCGCTCTCTCCCCGGTTGCTTCGAGGCCCGGGTCATATAGCTTGGCACTCTCCGGTGCGTTCATGCGTCTCTCCAGTCTAGGACCATCTTCAGGCAACGAGGGTCGGAAAACGCTTGCTGATAAGCGGTTTCAGCGTTGTCATAGGGTTGGTCATGGGTAATGAGGCCGCTCAGTGACAGGTCTCCCCCTGAGACCAAAGCCATAGCGGCTTGCATATCTTCTGGCTGCCATTCAGAGCTGATGCGGATGTCGATTTCGCGCATAAAGGCAGCGGGAAAATCGAATTGAATGGGTGCCGCATAGAAACCCGCTAGTAGCACGGTGGCATCTCTCGCCAAGTGATGAACGGCCTGATCAATAATTTTGCTTGTGCCACTCACATCGCAAACCCGACCGTAATCTCGGCGGTCGTCGTTTTCGGGGTGCATAACAGGGTAGCTATAAGCGCCTTCACGGCGCTCTTCAGAGGTTTCCCAGACAGTGGGCGTCGAGTGGTATCGAGCCGCCGTGGCTCTTGCCAGTAACCGACCCAGTGCGCCATGACCGATAATGAGTTCTGGGGG
>JAYOEE010000007.1:0-17323 GCA_038106565.1 Halieaceae bacterium | reverse complement strand
TGGCTCTTGCCAGTAACCGACCCAGTGCGCCATGACCGATAATGAGTTCTGGGGGTCCCAAATCTTCCATTCTTCGCAAGGCGTGACAGGCGGTAGCCGCGAGAGCCAGTAGCACTCCCATGGATTCCATTTCAGTGGGTAGGGTGATCACCCGCTCGGCGGGGACTACTAAAGCGTGTGCGGCGCCGCCAAAAAGGCCCTGCACGTCGGTAAAACCGCGGCTACCCGGGACAAACACCTGTTGGCCTATTTCGAGTTGCGTGTCCGGACCGGTCGCAACGACTTTCCCCACGCTCTCGTAGCCGGGTACCAGCGGGTAGGCAAGACCGGGAAACGGCGGCATACGGCCGTCCCACAGCAACCTTTCAGTGCCCGTGCTGATCCCGGTCCAGCGGACCTGTACCACGCAATCTGTACTGTGGGGTTCAGGCAACTCAACGGGTCGCAGGGCGATTTTTCCCGGTTGCTCAAAAACCACCGCAGTGGATTTTGCTCCCATGGCGGTGCTCACTATTGCCGGTTTTACCGGCGTTTTTCTCGTTTCTTTGCCGCTTAAGACGCTTTTGGCTCACTGGGCGGCACTAAACCTAATTGTCATTTTAAATTAACAGTAATAACTGTCAACTAATACATACATATGCTTTTTTAGCGCTTAGCGCGCTTTTTCCGCAAGCAGTAGTCGAGTGAGGGCGGGAATGGGGGTCTTCCATTCTTTTACACTCACAAATCCTGCCGACAGGCACATCGCACGCAGTTCATTGGCTGTGCGGGGGCGCCCGCTGCCCATGGTCCAGAGGTAAAAGCTGAAATAGGTATCCCCAATGGGTTCCGCGCCACTTGTGCCGGCCATAGGCTCTGCAATCAGCAGGTGACCGCCGGGTTTGAGGCTCGAGTGGAGCCTCTTGAGGAGCTGGCAGACAGGTTCGTCATCGTGGTCATGAAGAACCCGGACGAGCGAGAATAATTCGGCGTTTTCTGGCAGCGGCGACCGGAACATGTCTGTGGCCACAAAGCGAATGTCGTCTTGTGTGGCTATATTCTTTGCCTCGCTCACCACCTCGGGGAGGTCCAGTACCGTGGCGGCGATGTCGGGATAGCGCTTTTTGACGATCCGCGCAAAGTTGCCCGTGCCGCCCGCTACGTCGACCAGGCTCCGGTATGCGTCAAGTGGATAGGAGTCGAGTATGTGATCTGCAATGAGTGCGAGCGAGCTACTCATGAGCTGGCTGTACTCGCGGTGGCTCTGATCGGTCTGCCTGCTTCCTGGCACATAACTCCAGTAATCACGCAGGCCTGTCTTATCGCGATGGCGAAGGATGGCCAGCGGATCGGCAAGGTCTCGGTACAAGACGGCATGGTGTTTGACCATATCCGCAACGGCTGGATTCCCCAGCACTGACGCGCCGAGCTCGCCTACCATCCAATAGCCCCGCGAGACTTCTTCGGTGAGTTTGAGAGCCTGTGCGGCGGTCAAGAGGGCGTGAGTGGCCTCGCGCGTCAGTCCACACATTGCCGCAACCGATTTAGTGGTTTCGATTCTTCCTTGCAGGACAGCCAGCAGATTGCTCTGCACCACGGCGGTCAGTGTCTGCGTATAAACGAATCCAGCTGTAAGATGATGAAGTTCAACCGCTTTTTTGCTGGCGATGCGACGGATAAACGGTGTTCTGGCGGCCCATTTTTGGAACTTTGGATCCGCAAGCAGGCGATTGCGGAACAGGCGCCAGCGACATCGCCAGTCGGTGGGAGTCGGCTGTTCGTCCGGCCAGGCGTCAGGATCGGCGAGCATAATTCATGCTGCAGAGCGGCCCATTTTCTCGGGTACGAAGCGTTCCGATTGGGCGCGCACCAGCCTGATGAGGCTATCTCTGCCCGTACAATAGGGGACACTCTCCAGGCCTTCCTCAAGCAAGCGCTTAAGCCTGTCAGCGGCGCCGTCCAGGCCGAGCTCCTGCACCGCATTGGGCCGTCCCAGTTTGGCGTCGATTCCCACGGCCTTGCCGATGATCTCCGGATCCCCGATGGCATCCTTGATGTCATCGGCAACCTGAAAGGCCTCGCCAATGCAGGCACCCAGATTCATCCAGGGGCCCGGATCGACGCCGGCAGATGCTGCGCCTGCGCAGGTTGCGGCGATAAAGAGGGCTCCCGTCTTGGCTTGGTGATACCGGGAAACGTCCACGCTCGATTCGCATTCCCAGGCTTGGCCGGCCGCAATGCCGTGGGGTGCGCCCACGCCGCGCGCCAGAATCGATAACACCAGGGGTACTCGCTCGGCACGCACGCTGTGAATGGCGTGGACGGCCAGCGTTTGAAAAGCCGCCACAATCAGCGCGTCTCCGGTCAGCACTGCAATCCGCTCGCCAAATTTTGCATGCACTGATGGCTTGCCGCGACGCTCTGTGGCGTCATCGAAACAAGGCAAATCGTCGTGCACAAGCGATGCGCAGTGCAGAAACTCGATACCGGCCGCAGCGGCAGCGGCAAGGGGCCTATCACTGCTGTTGTTGGCGAGCGCTACCGCCATACACAGCTGAGGCCTTACTCGGGCGCCTCCGGGGAAAACAGCGTATTCCATAGCCTGCGCCAGAAGCGGAGGGCATTGCGCCGTAGTGTGCTCCGAGAGGTAATCCCGAATGTCTTGCTCGCAGTCCAGCAGCGGATCACCCATGAGCAACTCTCCCTAGCGTCATATATTTATGACAGCTATAACTGTTATATTATGATGACACGCTACGCCACTCCTTGATCAGGCGCAACCCCTATGGACGATGCCACTACCATGCGTTCTTCGACCGCGCAGCAGGAGGGACTCGCGGGCGCTGGATTCGGATTTGACCAGTCGATTCCCCCGGGGGGATATCGCTGGTGGTACGTCGATGGTTTCAGTGAATGCGGACAATTCGGCGCCACCGTTATTGCCTTTATAGGAAGCGTGTTTTCTCCCTATTATTTTCGCGCGCGCCGCAATGGGGCAGGCGTTGCGACGGAGCACGTCAGCTTGAACGTGATCTTGTACGGGCAAACCAAGGCGCGTTGGTGTATGACCGAGCGCGGATCCGCCTCGCTCCAGCAGAGTTCTGAATGTCTCCACATTGGACCCAGCGCCGTACGAGCGACAAACGAGGGTCTATTGATTGATGTCGCAGAGCGCGCGACGCCGTTGGGGCAGCGAGTCAACGGTCAGATCAAGCTCGGATTTGTCGCGCCGCTCCCGGACTGTTTTGAGCTAGATGCCGCGGGAGAGCATTGGTGGTGGCCTATTGCGCCACTGGCGAGCATTGATGTGCAGATGGATTGTCCCAACCTGTCTTGGAAGGGGTCGGGTTACTTCGATTCGAATTACGGTACCAGGCCGCTGGAAACGGGGTTTGTATCCTGGAATTGGTGTCGTGGTCATGTTGCTGGCGGTGGTTGCCAGATTCATTACGACGCTCAACTTGCCGGGGGAGGCGAGAAGTGTCTGTCTCTGGCAATAGAGCCGAACGGCTCCACAAAGCGACTTAGCTCGCCCGATTTGGGTTATCTGCCGAGGGGTCCGATCTGGCGTGTGGCGAGACCTGCCAGATTGCCTCCCTCGAGTCGCCGCAGTGTGAAGACGTTGGAAGACACGCCTTTCTACACGCGCTCGCACATTCGGTCCGATCAGGGCGATTTTATGCATGAGAGCCTCGATATGAATCGATTCTGTCAGACGTGGGTGCAGTGCCTGCTACCCTTTCGGATGCCTCGTATGGCGTGAAATGCCTAATCGCGATCGCGGGGCTGTGCGTGAATTGCCATCTCATCGCGCTCTTTCATCACCATGAATAACTCCAGCATCCAAGCGGCGTTGGCGGAGAAATCTCTTGGCTGATTCGGGCACCGCCATTCTTCGGTATGCGGGACGGCGTGGAGTAAGAATTGATTTTCCACTGCGCAGGGTTCCAGCATGTGCTCCGGCTTCGCGGTGGGTCCTCGCATCAGCCCTAGCAGGATTTGGGCTTTGCGCGCTCGAGATACGACTGCGCGTTGGCTGATCGAATCGTAGCCATTCCTTACAACGGTTTGACCGATCTCGGCGTAGAGGCGGCGGGCGGCCAGAATGCCGGGCCGACAACCGCGGGGCAATTGGCGAATGCCCTCATCGGCCAATTGATAGCGACGCTGGGCTTCCGACAGGATCTGCTGGAGCACCTGCGTAAGTTGACTGCTGGGCGTGGGATTGCGAAGAAAAGAATCGGGCTCGATGCCGGCCTCTCGCATCAGTTCTCGTGGCAGGTAAAGCCGCCCGGCGCGGGCGTCTTCGCCCACATCGCGACAGATATTGGTGAGCTGCATGGCTACGCCCAAATCTGCAGCGCGGGCCAGCGTCGCATGATCTTTGACACCCATGAGGATTGCCATCATGACGCCAACGGTGCCGGCCACGCGGGCGCCGTAGTCACAGACTTCTGCCAGCGTCTGGTATTCCCGGCCTTTGGTATCCCACTCAAAACCCTCGAGCAGGGCGTCGAGTAACCCTCTGGGTAATTTGTGGTCGATTACGATTTGGCTCAGCACCCGATCGATCGGGTGATTGTCAGGTTGGCCCGCGTAGATGAGGTCGAGTCGTCGATGAAGTGAGACCAGTGCTCGACGGGGATCATCCCCGAGGTCAACCAAATCGTCGGCAATACGACAGAACGCGTAAAGTCCCGATGCCGACTCACGAAGTGCTCGTGGCAGGAAATGAGAGGCAATATAAAAAGACTTGGAACCGTGTGACAGCAATCGCCGACATTCTCTCATGTCGGTATGGGGCGTCATGATCTGGTGGTCGTTACGCACGGTGTGTCACGGCCGTAGGGATCAGCTGGTCGATCACCTTGGCAGAGGAGATGACCGCCGGCATACCCGCTCCGGGATGGGTGCCAGCGCCAACGAGGTATAAGCCATCAATGTCCTCGCTACGGTTGTGCGGCCTGAACCACGCGCTCTGGGTAATCCGAGGTTCATAACCGAAGGCCGCGCCTTTAACGGAGTTCAACCGATCGTGAAAATCCTGGGGCGTTAGCAGTCTTGAAGTCACGATCCGGTCCCGCAAGCCCGGAAGCATGGTCTCCTCAAGGCGTTTGCAGATTCGCTCTTTAAATGTCTGGGCGTAGGCGGGCCAATCCACATTGGCATCGAGGTGCGGCACGGGCGCCAGCACGTAAAACGTATCGCAGCCCTCTGGTGCGAGCGTGGGGTCCGTCTCGGTCGGTCTATGCAGGTAGAGACTGAAATCCTCCGCCAAGATTTTGCGCTTGAAGATGTCGTCCAGAAGTCCCTCGTAGCGGGGCCCTAGGATCACGGAGTGGTGTGGTACATCCGGGTACTGCCCGCGCGTACCGAAGTACCACACGAACAACCCGTTCGAAAAATGCGAGCGCTCGATCTTGCGGTCTGTCCATCGCTTACGATGCTCGGGCTTGATTAGGTGCCGGTAGGTCCACGCTGCATCGGCATTGGATACGACAATGTCACTTTTGATAACGCGACCGTCCTTGAGCTGCACGCCACGCACCGATCCCGAGTCGACAAGGATTTCATCGACCTCGGCGTTGCACTCGATGGTGCCGCCCTGACCCTCGATGAGTGAGGCCATGCCCTTGACGATACTGCCCGTGCCACCCATGGCTGACCAAACGCCAAAGCGTTGCTCGAGATAGGATATGAGGGTGTAGACACTGGTCACTGAGAACGGATTGCCGCCAATCAGCAGCGGGTGAAAGCTCATCGTCATGCGGAGCTGTGGGTCACGGATGTAGCGCGACACGAGTCTGTAGACGCTACGATCAGCCCGGAGCCGAATGAGTTGCGGCATAAATTTAAATAGCGCCAACAAAGAGTCGAAGGGTTTGTCGACCAAGCCCTCAAAGCCCACTTTGTAGCGATCTTCACTGGCTTTCAGATAGCGCTCATAGCCCGCAGCATCGGCTTCGTTGTAGCGTTTGATTTGTTCAATATTGCGCGCCTTGTCACCGGAGTAATCGAAAATACGCCCATCGTCGAAGCGAATTCGGAAAAACGGATCCATAGGCCGCAAGTCGACATCATCAGCGAAGGTTTTGCCGCACAGATTCCAAAGCTCCTCTAGGAGAAAGGGGGCGGTAACGATGGTGGGGCCCGCGTCGAAGGTGAAGCCGTCTTGCCTGTAAACGTAAGCGCGACCGCCCGGCGCGTCGAGCTTTTCCAGCATATGGACACGATAGCCCTTTGCGCCCAGACGAATCGCCGCGGCCAGACCGCCAAAGCCGGTGCCAATAACCAGCGCCGTCGGACGGGGGTCCTGCGTTTCCAGTGCTCGGAATGCTGATTCCGCAATATTCATAAAAACTAGACACTATAAATGTCATATTGACTTGACAGTTTAGCAGTGCGGGAAGAAGGTGCACAGCCTTCTTTTCTGGTTGTCAGACGCTCAAGAAGTGGCGGTTTGGCGAACCATCTTCCTGAACAATGCATCGAATAGCCCGGGATCTTCTTCATGAGCTAGATGCCCCAATTTGGGAACTCGAACTGTCTGCCCGAATCGCAGCTTGTCCTCAACAGCGGTGCTGCGCTCAGGTGGGATGGTTCTATCGCCCTCGCTGGCTACCAGCCACACCGGGATATTCAGGTTCTGCAATTGCGCCAGCAGGGGCGGTAAGTCCCACCCCGCCATCATTCTCAGGGTCCCGCTGATGTGATCGGGCTTACTCAATAGCACGTCATAGCAATGGGACATTGTGGCGTCGAGCGAGGAGCCCGTGTCGGCGAGCATGGAGCGCGTGGTTCTCCATCTTAGCCCGGGGGATGCGAGTATTTTGGGAAGCCAGCGACTTCCAGCAAGCCACTTGGCGGTCTTGCTGAAAAACGGCGCTGCCGCCGCGCCAAATGGTGTAAAGGCCGCATTGATGCAGAGAATGCCCTCGGGAGGCGATTGCGCTTGCAGCGCATACTGTGTAGCCAGGGCCGCACCGGCAGAGTGACCGATAAGCCATTTTGGCTGCGCGTCTAGCACCGACAGCAGCTCCTGTAGATATTGCGCAAAGGGGATCAGTCCGACTGCATCAGGAGGTAGCAGGGTAGAAAAACCCTGACCCGGCAGGTCGGGTGCAATGATCCGGAAATCGTTGCTCAAGTGAGCGGCAAGCCCGGCAAAAGAGTGGCTGGAGGCCCCGGCGCCATGCAGCAACAAGACGTCTGGTCCAGAGCCGCAGACATGTACGTGAAAATCGATGCCGGCGGCGCTCACGAATTGGCTCGATGCAGCATTGGGCCAAACATGCGCTACGGCGGCCCACTCCTCCTGCGCGGTCACGAGTGTGTGGCGCGAATGGCGCGATTCAAGGTTTGTGCGTCGGCTCTGGGCAGCGCGATATAGATTCCGCCTAGCGAATCGGCAAGCGCTTTAGCGCGCGGTTGAGGGCGCTGGGCCGTGTCGATGACCAGCCCGGAAGCGGGGCCCGACGCTAAGGCGCGAGCGGCGAGCAGCGCGTCACGGGTGCCCGCTTCGCGGTTGCGGGTGCCATCTCTGGACACGTTTGCGGCGCCATCAGTCAGGAGGACATATTGCATGTTTGTGCCCTGCTTGCCGACCTTCTCGGCAAGATCGCGGGTGAGATCAAGCGCGGCAGCCATTGGTGTGGCGCCCCCACCCGGCAGAGCGGCGAGCGCGCGCTTTGCTCTGACCAGTGATCGTGTCGGGGGAAGGATCAGCTCGGCGGTCTCATCGCGGAAAGCAATCAGGGCCACTTGGTCGCGACGGACATAACAATCAGCCAGTAGCAGTTCTACAGCGCCCTTGGCTTCGGCCAGTCTTTGCAGGGCTGAAGACCCAGAGGCGTCAACTACGAACAAGGTGAGGCTCTCGCGACGCTGTTGGAAACGCGTGATATGGATATCATCGGGTCGGATTTCGATCTTGGCTTGCAAACCATCATCTAGCCCCTTCGACATGCATCTTTGTGCTCGTTCTTGCTTACGGAGTGGCTGCCACGGAGCGGCTGCACGGAGGGTGGCGAGCACATTGATGCGAGCGCCTCTTCGATGGTCGCCTCGTAGCGCACCAATTGGGCGGCCCCGATGTTGGTGTCGGTGGTGAGCGCCGGAGCTACCCGTCGTGCTCTGCCTTAACCGCGATGCACGATGCTGCAGTTGTTCCAGAAGCCCTTGCGGTAACTGTGCCAGCGCCGCCTCCAGCAGGCGCTCCTCATCAGGTGGTGGACGCTCGGTCGGTGGTGGCGTTTCCTGTTCTTCGCTTTGCTCAGGCTCCTGCTGTGGCTCGGGCGGTGTGTCGGCGAGCTCTGGAAGGCGCTCAGCTTTCGCTAGCAAGCAGAGTCGCAGCGCTCTCGCCACGTCGTCGTCATTCACTACATCGTCTCGCCTTAATGCGGCGGACCCCCGCGCAACTTTGATTGCGGAGAGTGTGGAGCGCGGTGATCCAATGCCCAGCGATACCCCGAGTTCAGCAAGGGCGGTTCGGTGGGCGTCCCCGATGGTCACATCGCTAAACCGGATCAAGGCGCGCTCGATATCCTGACGCTTGAAAATTTCATCGTCGACGTCATGAATCCCCATGTTTGACATGTCGAGTGCCAGGCCCAGACGATCTGTTAGCGCCGTATGAACGAACTCCTCTTCCGTGCCTTCGTCTTGCGCGATGAGCGCGATGTGTGCGGGGCAATGTGCCTCTATACCCTCCCGGGCTACCGACACTTGGCCAGCGTCAAGCGCTACGCACAGATGGTGGACGGTGTTTCGAGGAAGCCGCTCAGCCATGGCCACGACTACCAATTGCTTGTCACATTCACCCAGCAAGCCCGTCTGCGCAATCGGCCTGCCGCTTTGTAAGGTGGCGCCCAGATCGATGCCGCCAAGCAGTCGTTCCTCTGGGATGTTGGCGGGAATTTTTCGGAGGTGGGTTTGTGCCCCCAGTTGACGGACACGTTCTAACCAGTAGTCGCGAACCGGGCCAGGGGGCGAGCGAAGGTGGACACCGCCTATGGCATGGCCGAGCAAAGCAATCAGCGCGGCTGCCCACTCTGCGTCGTCCCAAAGTGAAGCGGGATCAGTCTCCACCATGGTCAAAGAGTTCGCTGATAACGCGCTGTACGCGACTGTCCGCGCTCGATTCATCGAGTGGATCGCGCCGCAATCGATGACGCAGAACCGCCGGAGCAATCGATCTGAGATGCGCCAAGGTTGCGGTAGTTTTTCCCTCAAGCGCTGCCAGTGCCCTGGCACTGCGAACTAACGTGAGTTCACCCCGCAGGCCATCGGTTCCCAGCGCAAGGCAGAGTCGCGCGGCGGTCTCTAGCAGTATGGCAGGCGTGTCAACATCATCGAGGGATGCTCTAGCGGACTGGATTTTTCGTCGCAGCGCGCTTTCTTTACGCGCCCATTTTTTTCTGAAGGCATCGCGATCCTGATCAAATGCCTCGCGTAATCGAATGATCTCGACGCGGGCTGAGACATCTTGAGGTGTGCGAACATCCACCGATAATCCGAAGCGATCCTGTAGCTGAGGCCTGAGTTCGCCTTCCTCGGGATTGCCGCTCCCCACCAGAACGAATTGCGCCGGGTGCCGGATACTCAGTCCCTCACGTTCGACGACATTTTCACCCGAGGCTGCGACATCGAGGAGTGCGTCTACGATGTGGTCTTCGAGCAGATTCACCTCATCGACGTAAAGGAATCCGCGGTTTGCCTGCGCCAGCAGTCCCGGCTGAAAGGCTTTTTCGCCATTGACTAATGCTCGTTCGATATCGAGGGCTCCAACCACACGGTCCTCGGTGGAGCCCAGCGGCAGATCGACCACCGGTATCGTGATGGCGGAGGTCTTGGGGGTGTCCGAGGGTTTGCCACACTGATCGCACAAGCCCGGACGCGGTGCATCCGGGTCGCAGTGGTACAAGCAGCCGCTCACGACATCGATCTTGGGAAGGAGTGCGGCGAGCGCTCTAATGGTGGTGGATTTGCCTGTGCCTCGCTCTCCGAGAACCAGTACACCGCCGATGCCGGGATCGACAGCTGCGATGGTTAGTGCGCGCTTCATATCGTCCTGAGCGACGATAGCCGTAAACGGATAAGCGATACTCATTCCTGCCCCCTGTAGCAGAGTTGTGGATTGCCCACGGGAAACCCTTTTCGAAGGTGAGACCAAGGGCTACCACCCAGCGTGTCAATCAATTTATACTAATAAACTGTCAACTGTAATATATGGTTATAACATGGCTCAGCCGTTGGCGCCCGCTTTGGACGCGGAACAATTTGCCTTCGAATTGAATGGAGGGGTTGCCCTTCGCGGCTATCGGGGCGAAGTATCTGAGGGCACGCCGCTCGTGCTATTACACAGTATCAACGCGGCCCCCAGTGCGATGGAAATGCGTCCTCTGTTTGAGCATTATCGAGACAAGCGGCCAGTATGGGCGCCAGATTTACCCGGCTTTGGGTTGTCGGATCGCCCGGATATTCCCTACACGAGCGGCTTGTACGCGCGTTGGTTGGCTGAGTGGCTGGAAAGTCTTGATAAACCCGCCGATGTGGTCACCCTGTCACTGACAGGTGAATTCATGGCGCGGGCGATTCTCGAGCAGGGCGTCAAAGTGAGGAGCCTGAGCCTGATTTCTCCAACCGGGATGGGCTTGCGCACGCCGCCGGTGGCGCCAAACGGGTCGCGCGTTGACCGCATTTTGAGTGCTCGCTGGGTGGGTGGGCCTCTTTTTCGTCTGCTGACCAGCAAGCCGAGCATTCGCTGGTTTCTGGGGCAGGCATTCGTGGGGCCCACTCCTGAGTATCTTGTGCAGTATGCGCACCAGACCACGCGACAGCCCGGCGCACAACATGCTCCGCTCAAGTTTCTGACCTTCAATTTGTTTACCGAGCAAGCTATTTCACGGCTATACAGTCGACTGAAGTTGCCCTGCCTGGTGCTCTACGATCGAGACCCAAACATAGGGTTCGAGCGGTTATCGGAACTCACCGAGGTGTATAGCCATTGGGCCGCCAAGCAGTTGGTGCCCAGTCTGGGGTTGCCGCATTGGGAACTGGAAGCCGAGACGATCAGTGCGCTTGAGGATTTTTGGGCGCCGCCTGATAAAAGCGCCAAGCGTTCAGACGATGTCTCGGAGCACGGCACTCGCCGCAAGTCTGCCTGATAGGGTTGCCATCGGCACGCCCGGGCCGGGGTGCACGCTACCGCCAGAGAGATAAAGTCCTCGCAGCCGGCTGCGGGCGCCCGGTCTGGTGAAGCTAGACCAAATTCCGTGGGAGGCGCCGCCATAGAGTGAGCCGCCAGTCCCGGGAAAGCGCCCGTGCCAATCAGTAGGAGTGGTGCTGACACAATCACTGTCGCGAAAACTGAGGTTGAGCCCGCAGCGATTCAGCACTGCCAGGGCATTGTCCCGGGCGCGGTTGACTTTCTCCTCAGACCACGACTGCTCGTCTCCGTCAGCGGGGGCGTTTACCAGCATGAGCAGACGCTCGGAGCCGTTGAGAGAGCCATTTGGTCCGCGATCCTGTGCGCAGAGATACACCGTGGGCTTGGTCGGGACGTCGCGCTCGCTGAAGATCGTGTTGAACTCACTGGGATAGTTTGATTCGAAAAAGACGTTGTGATGGTCCAGATCAAAGCCTGAACTGCTGCCCTTGATACACCAAGTCAGCGCCGAGAGTGCGCGTTTCTGCAGTGGTCGGGGCTTGACCGCACGCATTGCCTCCTCACCGAGTTGGCCGGTAGCGAGGGCATTGGTATCACCATTAAAGACGATCGCATCTGCCGGCAGTGAGGTGCCATCCTCAAGCCTGACGCCAGCGGCTCTGCCACCCTTTACCAGCACTTCGCTGACATGAGTATTGAGGTGAAGTTCGATCCCAAGTTGTTGCCCAAGTTCTGCCATGGCCTGCGCCAATCGATGCATGCCGCCATCCACCAGCCACACGCCTTCGAGCTCCACATGCGCGATCAGCATCAGGGTAGCGGGAGTGCTCAATGGCGAAGAACCGACGTAGGTTGCGTAGCGCGCAAAAAGCTGCCGCAGTCGCTCATCTTTAAAAAACTGTCCCAGCGCGCGCCAGAGGTTAGGAGCCGGTCTCGCTGCCATCAATGAGCTCGGATGATGTCGCCGCAAAACGCGACCTACCAATGTTACGGGGTCGGGTTTGGGGGCAGTCATGAAAGTTTCAGAAAGGGTTTTGTGTATGCGCGCGCTCTGAGCATAAAAACGCTCGAATCCCGACGCATCCTCGCTGCCCGCAAACGTCTCTATCGATTGCCGCGAGTGCTCTAGATCCGGGTACAGGTCGAGTACGCCGCCGTGGCTCCAGGCGTGCCGGGCGATAACCGGGCTCTCAAGTAGCGTCAATCGGTCCTCGAGTTGCGCGCCCGCATCCAAGAACAGCTGCTCAAAAATTGAGCGCATGGTCAGTACAGTAGGGCCCCCATCCACCGCGCGGCCATCAACCTCTCTACGATGCATTTTGCCGCCGGGTGTCGCAGCGCGCTCGAGCATGGTGACGCGAAAGCCGGATCGAGCGAGATCAATGCCGGCCGCGAGTCCGCCCGCGCCCGCGCCAATCACGATGGCATGACGGGCGGTCATCTTTCCCTCTGCAGGCTGGTGCCATGGCATGCTGCCCGCGCAACTGTTGTGGCTGGTGCTTGGGAAAAGCATATGGGTGGCCTCAGCATCGCAGTTCCCTCAGGCGACACGCCATTTGCGACTGGCGGGTCGCGTGACAGCGCGCTGGTGATAAATGATCAGTGTGAGGCCAACGATGAGTGGCACTGCCCACAGGCCGGGCTGCAGTGCGAGTTCAGGAATCAGGCGAACGGCACCAAATGCAAAGAAGGCGGTGTAGACGGAAATACCTGCGCCGACCAAACATTTGATGTGTTCCTTGATGCGGTCAGTGGGTAACGGGTGGGGTTTATAGATGAACCAAAGGTTGGTCCCCACTGTGGCAAAGCCCACCATGGACATGCCCATCATCATGGGCTCCATTGACACTGCACCACGCACGAAGCAGTTGGCCGAAACGAGGGCAAGCAATACTTGGGACACCAAGTTATGCCAGACACGATTTTGCAAATGATCAGCACCGCTTCGCATGCTCAGCCATCCTTGCCATGCGAGGTTGATGGTGAGCGTGGCCAGATAGAGCATCATCCAGCCAAAAATATTGGTGATGACCTGCGGGTCAGAGAATATTGGATGTTCTGCCAGATGAGGGTGAGTGCCCGTGGGGTCAGAGAGCGTCGTCATGCTGATGGCGACCGCCGTGAAACCGGTTGCCAGCATCGACTGAACAAAGAGGGTCCCGACGCGACGGTGCAATACGCCGCCTTTTTTGCCGGCTATCGGTATCCAGACTGCGACGAGCCCAACGGTCCCAGTGGCAATGTGCAGTCCTACAAGCCACTCAAAAAGCACATGGGTCGACACCATTACATCGCCCCCCCATACTGCTGTGAAAGAGTCGGGAATCTGAGATGACCGCGCCGGATCTGTACATTCCGCCCAAGCCGCTCTCGCTTTGGTCCGTTGTCGCATTGGCACGGGTGCTTTGGAAGGGCGATGGTAATTTGCTCGAGCTGTTGCCCGCGGCGGCCTATCACTTTGACGTGGGCAACCTGGGTTATTCCCGGCGCTCGACGGTGCTCTTTAACGAGCCCGAGGCCGTACGCGAGATCATGCGCGATGCTGAAGGGGTTTTCCCGAAGAGTGACTTGATGGTGAGCGCGCTGGAGCACCTCATCGGCGACAGTATTTTTGTCACGGATGGTGAACGCTGGAAGCGGCAGCGAGCCATGATCGACCCGGCTTTTTCGCACATGCGTATCAGCCATGCCTTTGGCGCCATGCAGTCTGCGGTGAATGATCATCTGAACCACCTTGATGAGAAAGCCGCCTCGGGGGAGGCCTTTTCGCTCGATCTCGCAATGAGCCATCTGACGGCAGATATTATTTGTCGGACCGTCTTTTCCACGCCCCTGCAGTCTGGAGTGGCCGTAGATGTCTTTGACGACTTCACGCTGTTTGAGCGCTCGGCGGTGCAGGTCGATGTGCTGCGGCTCATTTTCAAGCCCGCTTGGAGTGATATACCCCAGCCAGCCGAGGTGCTCGCGGCGTGTGAGCGAATACGACGACATTTGGGTGCGCTGGTGGATACCCACCTGAGCGCTACCGACGCTTTTGACGACATCGCCAGCAGCGTTATTGCTGCTCGTGACCGCGAGACAGGTGAGCCTTTTTCTCGCGAAGAGCTGATTGATCAACTGGGCGTTTTTTTTCTTGCTGGCCACGAAACTACTGCGAGTGCACTGACGTGGGCCTTCTATATTTTGGCAGATCAGCCGCATTGGCTCGCGCGGCTTCGCGATGAAGTGAGCCGAGTGGTGGGTACCGAGCCCGTGACTTTTGAACATACGCGCCAGCTGTCGCTGGTGAAAGCTTTCTTTAAAGAAACGTTGCGCCTTTATCCGCCCATCACGTTCATGCCCAGAGTGGCGCTTCGCGAGACAACGATTTCCGGACGCCGGCTCAAAAAAGGTGCTCTGGTTATGATCGCTCCATGGACGTTGCAGCGGCACTCCAAGTGGTGGCCTGACCCTCACGCCTTCAAGCCAGAGCGCTTTTTGCCCGAGCAGGAGTCTTCCGTGGTTCAGGGCACCTACATTCCCTTTGGACAAGGTCCTCACACTTGCGTTGGAGCAGGGTTTGCCCAAACCGAGAGCGTGCTGATCCTTGCGGAATTGGTGCGCAAGTTTGACTGGACGCTGAGCCCCGGGCAAACCGTCCGCCCTGCCGCTCGCATGACAACCCGTCCTGCAGATCAAGTCATGCTCCATATTGGTCACCGCTCTGCATAAGCTCGGTTTCGCTTCGGTTTTCAGGGTCGAACCAGTGCCAAGCAATGTCGCATTGGCTCGCCTCGCCAATGGGTATGCGTTGGGTGATGGACCGCCAGATAAATTCCCAGCACAAGGGTGTCATCAGTAAAAAGGGCAGTGGGTCGCGCCAAGACCAGACCGCATCGCGAGCGATGATCAGATCCCTCAAGCAGCTCACCAGTTGTGGGATCTGTAGCCGAAAAAGATATTTATAGGCCTCGGTAAGCGTGGAATATGTCCACTGAGCGCGTTTTCCAGCGGGACTAATGGGCGCGGGGCCCTTGTAGTCGCCTATTACGGCGCGTCCGAGCCAGGCCTCGCCGATAAAGTGTATTCCGCTACTGAGCCTCGGGTTGCATTCGATGCCCCACGGTACGCCGCTTCGATCGAGTATGAAGTCGAAACTGAGAAAGCCGGTGGCGCCTGTATCGGCTACGAACTGTTCGATCCACTGCTTTACAGAAAACGGCGTGGGCGCGCTTTTGAATCCGACTGCCACCGTGCCGCTGTGGGTGCTGCCGCGATAACTGGCAGTGGCTTTTACCACTCCGTCATCTACCCAGCTGAGGGTGCACAAATGAGTGCCGTCCACCTTGCGCTGCAGCAGCATGTCGTTCGAAGCAGCAGGGACAGAACTGCCCCGGGATAGAAACGACACTTCTGCCCCGGAACAACCACGGCGAGGCTTCAGCACACAGTCAGTTTGTCGCAGCAGTGCACGAGTCTCGGGATCGGCAGTCGTAAAGACGGAGGGCGCCGTCACGCCGCGAGCGATTGCGTGCTCAACAAACCGAAGTTTGTCGTGCCATTGTTCAATCCAGGATAGGGCGGGACCAACATAGCGCACGGACTCGGGCAGCTTCGGAGCCAATGCGGCTACATGGCATATCTCTTCGGATGCCGGGATTAGGTCGGTAACTTGTTCCCGCTCGACAATCTCCAAAATGTCTTGTTCCCAGGCCGCCAGATCATGATTCGGCGCAGTGACCTGATAATTCTTTGCTACCGCTCTGCTGACGGTGCACAGCTGTCTTTTCAGGGGATCGGCGACAATGACCCTGACGCCAGCGCGGTGCAGGCCCCGCGCCAGCGCTAGCGCTTTCGGGAACCGACCAACTGTCAGTAGTGCTGTCCTGCCCACTTGCTGAAACCCGTTATTTTTGTCAACTAAGTTGTACTGTATTTATGTGCATTAATCTAGACGGAATAGGTTGTATTTGGCGGTTTCGCGAAAGTTGCGGCGCTATGTGGTGAGAAGCCGGCCGGTCGGCCAATACGATTGAGGGTTGTCTCCGTATCAACCGTTTCTAGAAGCGCCCCGGCGGAGGCTGACTATAGCTCGCAGGGGGTTGCTCAGACCTGTTTTCTGGGGATCGCTTGCGCTATCTTGCGCCCCGCTTGATAAAGAGATGGAGTGAGACATCCTGATGAACGCGAAAGCTGATTTGCCCGGACACACCCGTTACCCCAACTTATTTTCTCCGCTGGACTTGGGACACACCCAGCTGCGTAATCGCTGCATCATGGGATCGATGCATACCGGTCTGGAGGAACAGCCAGATGGATTCGAGCGGATGGCCGCCTTTTATGCAGAGCGGGCCGCCGGGGGTGTGGGCATGATCATCACCGGTGGTATTTCACCCAATGAAGAGGGCGGTCTGGTCGTCAAAGGTGAGGACGGCCGGCCATTGGCCGCCGCATCGAAACTCAATACCGAAGAAGAGGCCGCGGGTCACCGTATTGTCACCGACGCCGTGCACAGCGTCGCGCCCGATTGCAAGATCTGCCTGCAGATTCTGCACATGGGCCCGCTGGCCTATAACGAAGGCGCTGTCGCGCCCTCGCCAGTCCGCTCCCGCATTGGTGCGTTCTCGCCGAATGAACTGGATGAGGCGGGCATTGAAAAGCAGATCGCTGACCACGCCAACTGCGCCAAGCTCGCCCAACAGGCGGGGTATGACGGCGTCGAAATCATTGGCTCTGCTGGATATCTGCTGTCGACGTTTCTGGTAGAAAAAACTAACCAGCGGACCGATCAATGGGGGGGTAGCTACGAGAACCGCATGCGCTTCCCGGTCGAGGTGGTGCGTCGCGTCCGTGAAGCGGTAGGTCCTGACTGCATTGTGATCTTCCGCATTGCAGCAATGGACATGCTCCAAGGTGGTATGAGCTGGGATGAGATCGCGCTGCTCTCAAAGGCGATTGAGGCAGCCGGCGCATCGATTATCTCCACTCATTTCACCTGGCACGAATCTCAGGTGCCCACCATTGCCACTATGGTGCCGCGTCGCGCGTTTACTGGCGTGACCAAGCGCGTACGCAGTGAGGTTTCCATTCCCGTGATTACCTCAAACCGCATCAATATGCCCGATGTCGCCGAGGCGGTGTTGGTCGATGGTGATGCTGATCTGGTCTCCATGGCGAGGCCCATGCTCGCTGATGCCG
>JAYOEE010000046.1:14390-19069 GCA_038106565.1 Halieaceae bacterium | reverse complement strand
GCTGTTGCCTTTTTGGCGGCAGGTTTTCGACTGGCCATAGTGATCCGGATCCTCGTAAAGTGTCGCGATGAAGATTGTCGCAACCGGTTGGGCACGGGAAGCTATCAGACTTCTGTACTCGGTGCTAGCGCTGATTTTAGTTTTCGACAGGCCCAATGGTTAGCGCCTTCCTTTGAGGTGATGGAACTGCTAGGACGGTTTTGATGTGAATTTCCCGAGTTTGATCGAGGGCAGGTTGAAGTCTCGCTATAAGCGTTTTTTGGCGGATGTCGAACTGTCTGAGGGTGATGAGACGGTTTGCGCACATTGCCCCAACACTGGGGCGATGACAGGCTGTCAGTCAGACAATGCCCCCGTCTGGTTGTCTTATCACACCAACCCTGCGCGCAAGCTACCGTGGACCTGGGAACTCGTTAATACCGATACCGGCTTGGCGTGCATTCACTCGGCGCTTGCCAACCGTGTGGTCGAGGAGGGGTTGAGGGACGGTTATTTCCCGGGGTTGGCTCAGCCGGGTCAACCTATCAAGCGTGAGGTGCGGCTTGGCAAAGGATCAAGAATGGATTTCTTTGTGCCCTCAGAGCGCGGAATCTTCGTGGAAGTTAAATCTGTCACACTGCATCTGGGTGGCGGATTGGGAGCGTTTCCCGATGCGATCAGTTTGCGAGCGACCAAACATCTTCAGGAAATGCAGAATGCGTTGCAGGAGGGATACCGCGCAGTGCTGGTATTTTGTGTGATGCATACGGCGATCGACAGAGTCATTCCAGCGGCAGATATCGACCCGACTTACTCCCAACAGCTGATGAATGCGATGGAAGCAGGCCTTGAGGTCTGTGCGCTTTTCAATGACATCACTCTCGACGGCATCTATCCTCAAGCGGTCATCAGGCTGGAATCATGCTGGACTTGAGCCACTCATTGATCGCGTTGGGCTTGCATACTGATCGTTTCGTCTCGATCGGCACCGGTTTGCTGGTCGATCGCGAAGCGGCGGTGGCTTTTGGAGCGCTCGCTAAGAGGGCTTCGGCCGCAGGCTTTGATCTGCGGGCGCTGTCTGCCTTCAGAGATTACGATCGTCAGAATCAGATAATCGCTGAAAAATGGGGAGGAGGGCGTCCCGTCACCGACGACGAGGGTCGAGCGCTCGATCGGGCGTCCAGTTCTGATGCAGAGTGGCGAGATAGGATTCTGCGGTTTTCTGCGCTGCCAGGTACATCCAGGCATCACTGGGGCACAGACCTTGATATCTGGGATGCTGCGGCGGTAAGTAACGCGTATCGTCCCATGCTCTCTCCCGCAGAATATGGCGGGGATGGCGTATTCGCCAACCTGACTGCATGGCTAGACGAGCGGATTGCCGCCGATGATGCAGAAGGATTTTACAAACCCTATGCAATCGACCGCGGTGGGGTGGCACCCGAGGCTTGGCACATCAGTTATCGGCCCGTTGCCATGACCTACCAAGACCTCGTGACGCCCGACATGCTGTTATCCCTTTGGCGTGGCGAGCCCGACCCATCGGGTGTGCGACATGAGCCCTTGGCCATGTTGAGCGCAGTCGAGAGTGAGGTCGGGGAACTCTTGGCGCGGTTTGTGGCTACCGTGTAACGCACCGTGCGGGTAAGCCGCAGCGACTCAGCGTGCGATGCGGTTCTAGACTTTCCAGGGCTCGCAGCGCTTGGCCACCAGTATTTTTTTGAGCCGGGTGTAGCGTGGCATTCCCCCTTTATAAGCCGGGTAAGCCTCTCCCGCGATAAGCGGTTCAAAGTACGCTCTTCCTGCGGCAGTAATCCCGAATCCGTCTCGACTGATGAAGCGACGGGGCATTTTTTTCTCGCGATTAGCTACTCGGACTAGCGGAGCGGCGCCGATTTGCCAGCGATAGGGTTTTGTGGATCGGCGCTCCACGGTCGGCATCACTGCGTTGGCCCCCTGCATGGCGAACTTCACGGCGGCTCTGCCCAGCGCGATAGCCTGATCGACATCTGTTTGACTCGCCACATGGCGCGCTGCTCGCTGCAAATAATCAGCGACAGCCCAGTGGTACTTGTATCCCAGATGCGCTTTGATCATCCCCGCCAGCAGAGGCGCCAGACCGCCCAGCTGTGCATGCCCAAATGCGTCCCGTTCTCCCTGATCAGAGAGTAATCGTCCGTCCGCTGTGCTGACTCCCTCAGAGGCCACAATGACGCAAAAGCCATATCGCTCGACGCTATGTCTGACCTTATTCAGAAACTTTTCTTGATCAAACGCGATTTCGGGAAACAGTATGAGGTGCGGTGCGTCCCCTTTGTCGTTCGCAGCGAGTGCGCTGGCGCCGGCAATCCAGCCTGCGTGTCGCCCCATCACCTCGAGGATGAATACCTTGGTTGAGGTGTCACACATGGATTCGATATCAAGCGCGGCCTCGCGCGTAGAGATGGCCACGTATTTCGCTACGGAGCCAAATCCGGGGCAGTTATCTGTGAGAGGCAGATCGTTGTCGATCGTTTTAGGCACGTGGATAGCTTGAACCGGATAGCCCATTTGCTCACTGATCTGTGACACCTTCAGGCAGGTGTCGGCAGAGTCGCCACCACCGTTGTACAGAAAATACCCAATGTTGTGAGCGCGGAAGACGGTGATCAGCCGCTCATATTCGGCGCGATTTTCCGCGAGACTTTGCATTTTGTATCGGCAGGAACCGAACGCCCCTCCGGGAGTCGATTTTAACCCCTCAATGGTTTGACGACTTTCACGCGATGTGTCGATCAACTCCTCGCGCAGTGCCCCCAGAATACCGTTTTTACCGGCCAGCACTTTGCCAATTCGCGTCGGATACTCTCGAGCAGCCTCGATGACGCCCGCTGCGGAGGCGTTGATCACTGGCGTCACACCACCAGACTGAGCGTAAAAAAGGTTACGTTTTTTCATCATTAGGACTTGGGTCGAACGCGGGCGAAGTGCGTACCGTAGTCCCGACGGGACGCAATGGCAAACAGTGCGTGCTAATCTCACTAAAGTTTGGAGAACCTCCTTGTCTGATCACATTCACATTCTGGGTATTTGCGGCACCTTCATGGGTGGATTGGCGTTACTGGCTCAGGAATCTGGCTTCCGTGTCTCGGGGTCTGACCGCAATATCTACCCGCCAATGAGCGATCAACTAGCAGAAAGCGGCATTCCGCTCACTGACGGTTATGGTGACGAACAACTGGTGCCTGAGCCAGATTGTGTAGTGGTGGGAAACGCGTTGTCCCGCGGGTTGCCTGTAGTGGAAGCGACTCTCAATAGAGGCTTGAGCTATGCCTCGGGTCCAGAGTGGTTGGGCCAGCACATTTTGCGCGACCGCTGGGTGCTAGCAGTGGCGGGTACTCATGGCAAAACCAGTACCGCCAGCATGTTGGCTTGGATTCTGGACTGTGCCGGGCTCGATCCGGGTTTTCTGATTGGCGGTGTGCCGGCTAATTTCAGTGTCTCGGCAAGGTTAGGTGGAAGCCAATATTTTGTAGTTGAAGCAGATGAGTACGACTCTGCGTTTTTCGATAAGCGGTCGAAGTTTGTGCATTATCGACCGCGCACGGTGGTCCTGAATAATCTTGAGTATGACCACGCCGATATATTTCCTGATCTTTCGGCGATCGAGACGCAGTTTCATCACTTGGTGCGCTGCGTACCGGGTGAGGGACAAATCATTCGCGGTAATGGGGCGGCTATTGATCGGGTGCTCCAGCGCGGGGTTTGGACGCCGGTCGTGTGTGTAGCGCCTCAGGCGGATAACAGCGGGAAGAGTTGGTCCTGGCGCGCGCTTTCCCCAGAGGCGAGTGCGCTGGAAGTGACTTCACCAGTCGGCGAGTCCGTTGAATTTGGGTGGTCCTTAATTGGCCAACACAATGCGCAGAACGCGACTGCGGCTATCGCCGCGGCTGCACATGTGGGCGTTACGCTCGAGCAGTCAGCCTCGGCCCTTGCAACATTTAGCGGTGTGAAGCGGAGGCTGGAGTTGCTCGGTAAACCGGCAGGTGTCGAGGTCTATGACGATTTTGCCCATCACCCTACTGCCATTGAGAGCACGCTTCACGCGCTGAGCGCTCAGTCCAAGACGGGTAGATTGGTTGCAGTGATCGAGCCGCGGTCCAATACGATGCGCTTGGGTGAACATAGAGCGCTCCTAAAGGACTGTACCCGATCGGCCACGCATGCTTTGTGGCTGGAGCCGGCGGCGTTGGAGTGGGATCTGAGACAGTCACTGGAGGGAGCGCCCGACAACGAGGTTTTTCCCAGCACAGAAGACATTATTGAGCGGTTGATCACCCTGGTAGAGGCTGGAGATAGGATAGTGATCATGAGTAATGGCGGGTTCGAGGGTCTTCATCAACGATTGCTGAACTCGCTCGAAAAGGGGGCGCAGCGGTGAGTGCTGTCCAGCGGTTCTATGGGTCTTTGCTGCGTCGGCCCTGGTGGGTGCTCGTGTGCTTCACGTTACTGGTAAGCGTTGCGCTCTGGCAGCTACCCAAATTACGACTCGACGCATCATCTGACTCACTGCTTCTGCAGGGCGACCCCGATCTGGCCTACTTTCGCGCTTCAGCCGAAAAATACTCGGGTAACGAGTTCCTGATCCTGACTTGGGAGCCTGGTGTGCCGCTACTCTCGCCAGACTCGCTTGAGCCGCTGGCAGCCATGGCAGACGAGTT
>JAYOEE010000046.1:0-14290 GCA_038106565.1 Halieaceae bacterium | reverse complement strand
CCCGAGACCGAGGCGTTGCTTGCAGAAAGAGAAGTTCTTCGGGAACTCGCCAGAGCCGACAAGCTGGATGCGTCAGACCGACTCCGATTGCAACAGGTGGAGTATGCCTATGACCAATCTCTTGCGAGAATAAGCAGTGAGCGTGATCGGCTGGTTGCTGCGGTACGCGAGATCGCTGACCGTTTCAGACCTTACGCCAAGATATTTGTAGGCGGTGTGCCTATGATCGCTGCCGATATGATGGCGTTCGTGCGCTCTGACTTGGTCACGTTTGGCACAGCGATTTTAGCGGTAATGGCGTTGGTACTGTGGCTCATCTTTCGGAGCCTCAAGTGGGTTTTCATCCCGCTTTTTGCCTGCAGTAGCACGGCGGCCCTGTTGCTCGGTGTATTGGCGGGTACCGATTGGCGTATGACGGTCATTTCGTCTAATTCAGTCGCGGTATTGTTGATTGTTACCTTGTCACTCTCTATCCATTTGGTCGTGCGTTACCGTGAGCTGCAGCTTAACCGGCCCAATACGCCACGGCGCGAGCTTTCCGCGGACGCAACCAGGCTGATGCTAGTACCCTGTTTGTACACGGCCATGACCACGATCGTGGCATTCACCTCGCTGGTGGTGGCGGGCCTTCAGCCGGTCATCGATTTCGGGTGGATGATGACCACCGGCATCGTCATTGGGTTCTGCTCGGCGTTCACTGTGGTTCCCGCACTGATGACCATTATCCCGGATAAAGCGCTTTCCGCGGTCACTCAGCCTGATAAGCCTTTCACGCTGCGTTTTGCCGGCGCCGTCGAGCGGCACGGGCGCACCGTGGTTGTTGTGACGCTGGTGCTTGTGGTGCTGTCTGCTGCGGGTATCCGCGTGCTTGAGGTTGAAAATCGTTTCATCGACTACTTCAAGGAACACACCGAAATCTATCAAGGCATGGAACTGCTCGATGCCCGGCTAGGGGGAACCATCCCTCTCGATGTGATCCTGTTGGCGCCTACCGAGCCAGAGCAGGCCTCCACAGACGACACCCCACCAGATGCAGATGATTGGGGAGAGGATGACGGTTTCTTCGATGACGGGTTTGGCATTGATTTTGGCTTTGGTTCAGAGGACAGCCGCGATGCGGGCTACTGGTTTTCAGTGCCCGGCCGGCAGCTGGTTGATCAAGTGCACGCGATCATTGAAGCGCGAGAGGAGAGCGGCAAGGTGCTGTCTCTTTCGACTGCTTTCGAGGTCATGGATGGTCTGTATGGCGGCAAATTGGGTGGGGTCGAGCTCGCGCTTATCGAGAACAGCTTGCCCGCAGATGTGAATGAGGCGCTTGTAACGCCCTATTATTTTGCTGAAGGTCAGGAAGCGCGGCTGAGCGTAAGGGTTCGCGAGACCAGCGAGTCATTGCGACGAGATGCCTACCTGCGAGAGCTGCGCGAGACAATTCTGGAAGGCACCGGCATCGAACCCGAGAGATTGCATTTCACTTCGTTGCTTGTGCTCTATAACAACGTGCTCCAGAGCCTGTTTCAGTCTCAGATTATGACTCTGGGCGCCGTATTTATCGCGATTGGTCTGATGTTCTGGGTATTGTTCAGATCTCTTTCTATTGCGCTGCTAGCGCTCGCGCCAAATGTGCTGGCGGCGGGCTTGGTACTGGGATTGATGGGGCTGGCCGGTATCCCGCTGGACATTATGACGATCACCATTGCCGCGATTGTGGTGGGTATCGGGGTGGATGATTGTATTCATTATCTCCATCGATTTCGGGACGAAATACGGGTTGATCATGATTATCACGGCGCCATGCTTCGCAGCCACGGCAGTATCGGGAGAGCGATGTACTACACCACGCTCACAGTGGTTGTGGGGTTCTCTATGTTGACGCTTTCTAACTTTACGCCCAGCCTCTATTTTGGCGTACTCACTGTGATCGCAATGATCGCCGCCGTGGCGGGTGCGCTACTCTTACTGCCAAAACTGATTCTGATTTTCAGGCCATTTGGACGCGAAGACCGCTGATGGAATGCAGACCGAATTGTGGTGCGTGTTGTATTGAGCCCGCTATTAGCCAGCCCTTCTGGGGTATGCCTCATGGCAAGCCAGCGGGAGTGCGGTGTCAGCATCTTTTGCTTGACGAGCGTTGCGCACTTTTCGGGGATCCAAGGCGCCCTCATATTTGCCGCACGTTTTTGCCTGAGCCATCGTCGTGTGGACGCGACCGTCTTGAGGCGCTCATCTTGCTTCGAGATTTAGAGCGCGAGACCGCGCCGTAACCCCATGACGGAGATCGCACTATTCCCACTGGGATCTGTTCTCATGCCATTTGGAAGGATGTCGCTTCAGATCTTTGAGCAGCGGTATCTGGATCTCGTGGCCAGATGTATGCGGGAGAACGAGGGCTTTGGCGTTGTCTGGCTGAAACAGGGATCGGAGGTATCCGGTGGCTCACTGGATGTGCCCAACGTGGGTCAATACGGCACATATGCGCAAATCGTGGATTGGGATCAACTCCCCAACGGGCTTCTCGGGATCGTGATCGAGGGTCTGCAATATTTTGATTTGGAATCCATTTGGCGTGAGCCCGATGGATTGGTCAAAGCGGCTGTGCGCTTGCACGAGCCGCCATCGCATGTGCCGCTAGAGGCATCTTATATTGGCCTGGCAGATGTGCTGACAGGTTTGCAAAGACATCCCCAGATTCAGCGGCTTTCGTTACGCAGTGACATGACAGATGCGTGGTGCGTAAGCGCCCAACTGGCTCAGTTGCTGCCTATTGATGAGGCAATCAAATATCAACTTCAGGGCATACGTGACGTTGGCCAGTTGCTCGAAGAAATGGATAAGATACTGACCGCGCTCAGCGGTGAGGCCGACAGGTAGGATTACCGTATCAAGCTGCTCGACCGACATGCCTGACAGATAAGGAGAGAAACAAGATGTTTGACCTAAAGATTTCCGGCGGCCTGGTGGTGGATGGCACGGGTAATAGCGGTCAGGTGATGGACGTGGGGATTATTGGTGACCGCATCGTTGCCGTGGGCAATCTCGCCGAGCCCGCAGCCGAGGAGATCGACGCCACCGGTCGGATTGTGATTCCCGGTTTTGTAGACATTCACACCCACTACGACGGCCAGGCAACCTGGGATCAGGAGATGGCACCGTCGTCCTGGCACGGAGTCACTACAGTGGTGATGGGGAACTGTGGGGTCGGATTTGCCCCCGCAGCGCCTGATCGTCAGGAATGGCTGGTTGGCTTAATGGAAGGGGTAGAGGATATTCCCGGCAGCGCGCTAACCGAGGGTATGACGTGGAATTGGGAGTCGTTCCCCGAGTATCTCGACGCGTTAGAGGGCTTGGACCGCACCGTTGACGTGGCGGCTCAGGTGCCTCACGGAGCAGTCCGTGCCTACGTCATGGGTGATCGAGGCGCCTCCAACGAGGCGCCCACAGACACTGAGATCGCGCGCATGTCGGCCATTGTAGAGGATGGGCTGAAAGCAGGAGCAGTAGGCTTCTCTACTTCTAGAACCATTTTGCACAAGTCGATCGACGGCGAATTGGTGCCGGGCACGACGGCGACCAAAGAAGAGTTGTTGGGAATAGGCCGCGCCTTAAAAAGGGCCGGGCACGGTGTGTTTGAGATGGCGAGTGACTTGCTGCCCGAGTGGAATGAGTTCGATTGGATGGGCGATCTCAGTCGAGAGACGGGTGCACCCGTGACGTTCACAGCGCTGGAGTCCCCCATCAAAAGTTTGCCCTTTAGAGAGCAGCTCGAGTCAATGCGCGCCCAAAATGCAAAAGGAGGCCAAATCGTTGCGCAGATTTCAATGCGGGGTACCGGTCTCATTTTGGGTTGGCAAGCGACCTTCCACCCCTTTTCCCAGCGACCCAGCTGGAAGTCGATTGCCGACAAATCGTGGCAGGAACAGTGGCAGCATTTGCAGGATCCCGACTTCAGAGCTCGCCTATTGTCCGAGCGAGGTGAGCCTACTGGTTCGGATCTTCAATTGATCGCGGACTTAATGGAAAGCGCGTTTTCTATGCAGTATGAGATGCTGCCCGGCTTCAACTATGAGCCCACGGCGCAGCAGTCTATCGAGCAGCGGGCGGCGGCTTCGGGCGTCTCATCGGAAGAATATGCATACGACTTTATGATGCGAGAGCAGGGCACCGGGATGATCTATTTCCCGCTCCTGAATTACGCCAACGGGAATCTGGATTTCCTTGAGGAAGCGTTAGATTCTGATGACTGTGTGAACTCATTATCTGACGGAGGGGCGCACTGCGGCACTATTTGTGATGCGGCAGCCACAACCTTTATGTTGCAGCACTGGGTTCGCGACCGCGAGGGCAGCCGCGTTCCGCTGGAACGGGCGGTCAAGCGACAATGCCTTGATACGGCAAGACTCTATGGTTTCGAGGATCGCGGCGTGCTGGCCCCCGGGTTTTTAGCGGACCTTAACGTGATTGATCTGGATAACCTGCAGCTTCACCTGCCAACGGTGGCTTTTGATCTGCCCGCTGGTGGGCGTCGCTTGTTGCAGACAGCCACTGGATACGATTACACCATCAAGTCGGGCAGGGTGACTTTTTGCGGTGGAGTCAGCACGGGAGAATATCCCGGCCGCGTTATTCGGGGGCCGCAGATGGCACCGGCGGAGTCCAGCCTCCCAGCGACTGCCATCGATTCACGATAAGGCAGAACAGCTCGGCTGTCTTGGTGGCATCGTACTCGGCCGAGTGCGCCTCTGCGTTATCAAACGGGATATTTGCCAGCGCGCAGGCGCGAGCCAATACCGTGTGACCGAAGGCAAGCCCGGCCAATGTTGAGGTGTCGAAGTAAGAGAACGGGTGGAAAGGATTGCGTTTGAGGCCAACCCGTTCTGTCGCCATGTTGAGAAACCCTGCATCAAAGTGAGGGTTATGCCCGACGAGGATGGCGCGATTACATTGCTGCGCCTTTACGGCTTGCCTGACGATTCCGAACAGTTCTCCCAGTGCAATCTCCTCAGGCACCGCGCCCCGGAGCGGGCTCTCTGGGTCGATACCGGTGAACTCCAACGCCGAGGGATCCAGGTTTGCCCCCTCGAAAGGTTCCACGTTCCGGCTGTGCGTGGTGTCGACAGCCAGTGTTCCTGCGTCATCCATTGAAAGCAACGTGACGGCAATCTCCAGAATGGCGTCGGTCTGGCTATTAAAGCCGCCGGTTTCTATATCCACCACAACCGGCAGGAAGCCGCGAAACCGATCTTTTATAGAGGGCGTTACGCTAGCTGGCATCAGTTGAGGGTGCTCACAGTCCAGCCCACTTTTTCTCCCGCTCGAATCGGTACAAGAGAGCCCCCGTGGAAAGGGATTTCCTCTGGGACAGGCTGCGCTTGCTTGGTGAGTGTGACGGACGAGGTATTGCGTGGCAGTCGGTAAAAGTCGGGTCCGTGGAAGCTGGCGAAAGCTTCCAGTCGATCCAGGGCACCCTCCTCATCAAACACTTCTGCATAGAGTTCGAGGGCCGCATGCGCGGTGTAACAGCCCGCGCAACCACAGCTGGATTCCTTGTCCTGACGGGAATGCGGTGCTGAGTCGGTACCCAGAAAAAAGCGACTGTTGCCCGAAGTGACGGCCGCCCGGAGCGCGAGCTGATGTTGGTCCCGCTTTAACACAGGCAAGCAAAAAAGATGGGGTTTGACGCCACCCACCAGCAGGTGATTGCGGTTGTAAAGAAGATGGTGTGCGGTGACGGTTGCAGCAACATTCTGACTGGCATTCTCGATAAACTGAACCGCGTCGCCAGTGGTGATGTGTTCGAAAACAATGCGCAACGTCGGGAAGCGCTCTACCAGCGGTATCAGCGCCGATTCAATAAAAGCCTTTTCTCGGTCGAATATGTCGCAATGGGAATCGGTGACCTCCCCATGTATCAATAGCGGTACATCATGCATTTCCATCGCTTCGAAAATCGGGTAGAGCGGTTCCAGTGCCGTTACTCCGGAAGCAGAATTGGTCGTAGCACCCGCAGGGTAGAGCTTGATGCCATGGACATGAGGGCTGGCCGCAGCCTCGGCGATAGTCGCACTGGTGGTGTGATCAGTGAGGTAAAGGGTCATCAGGGGCTCAAAGGCATTCCCTTCGGGAACCTGAGCGAGAATGCGATCGCGATAAGCCAGCGCGTCTGCAACGCTCAGCACGGGAGGCGTCAGATTCGGCATCACGATGGCGCGGCCAGCCCAGCGCGCGACGTCTGGCACGGTGGTGCTCAGCGCTGCACCATCTCTCAGATGAATGTGCCAATCGTCGGGTAATGTCAGGGTGAGCGAGGTCATTGGGACGGCAACAGTTTCAACACGCCTTAGTGTAGCAGAGCTATCCCGAGCACCGGCATTTGTGGCGTATCGGTAGACACAGACGTACACTACGCGCCCCGTATTTTGTAGGTAAGGTTATGGCGGTCAAAAAAGTGGTGCTGGCCTATTCGGGCGGCCTGGACACGTCAGTGATTGTTCGCTGGTTGCAGGAAACCTATCAGTGCGAGGTCGTGACCTTCACGGCTGATATTGGTCAGGGCGAGGAGGTTGAACCTGCGCGAGCCAAAGCTGAGGCGCTCGGGGTTCAGGAGATTTACATTGAGGATCTCAGAGAGTCCTTTGTCAGTGAATTTGTATTTCCGATGTTTCGAGCCAACACGGTCTATGAGGGCGAATATTTACTGGGTACATCCATCGCGAGGCCCCTGATCGCCAAGCGACTCGTGGAAATCGCCAACGAAACGGGCGCAGACGCCATCGCGCACGGCGCTACGGGGAAAGGCAATGATCAGGTGCGTTTTGAGCTTGGCGCCTACGCGCTTAAACCGGGTATTCGTGTGATCGCACCTTGGCGGGAGTGGGAGCTCAACTCCCGCGAGGCACTGATGGCCTACTGTGAACAGCACAAGATTGCGGTTGACTTCGCCAAGGCCCAGAAGAAATCCCCTTACTCTATGGATGCGAATCTACTTCATATCTCATACGAGGGCGATGTGCTGGAGGACCCCTGGGTGCCACCTGAGGAGGATATGTGGCGATGGACGGTCAGTCCCCAAGCGGCCCCCGACCGTGCTGAGGAACTCACGCTGACCTTCGAAAAAGGAGACGCGGTAGCCATTGACGGTGTAGCCATGACGGCGGCACAAGTGCTGGCGACACTGAATCAACGCGGTGGCGCTAACGGCATTGGCCGGGCTGACATTGTTGAGAATCGATATGTCGGGATGAAGTCGCGCGGCTGTTACGAGACTCCCGGTGGCAGTATCTTACTGCGCGCACACCGCGCTATTGAGTCCATTACGCTCGACCGTGAAGTGGCACACCTCAAGGACGAACTGATGCCGCGCTACGCCAAGCTGATTTACAACGGTTATTGGTGGTCTCCCGAGCGGCATGCGTTGCAAGCAGCGATTGATCAAACTCAGGCGGTGGTCAACGGGGAGGTGAAGGTGTCGCTCTACAAGGGTAATGTCACAGTGACCGGGCGTCGATCAACAGACTCCCTTTTTGATGAGAACATTGCGACGTTTGAAGCGGATGGCGGTGCTTACGACCAAAAGGACGCGGAAGGGTTTATCAAGCTCAATGCGCTGCGTTTACGTATCGCAGCGAATAAGGGACGACGGCATCAATAGGCTCAGGTGGCTGCCCGCCAATGGAGTCGGCACAGGGCCGCAAAAAACCGTGTAGAGTGAGAGCAGCGCGAGGCTGTGCGCCATGCTCGGAAACGTCCGGCAAGCACATAGTCACAATGGTCTTGAGGCGGGAACAGGCGGAGCGACGTGGGCACACCTGCGGAGCTAACGCCCAATCAGGGAGCAAATTCTCGCCCTTACAGTCTGCTGGCGATTGATCAGGGCGCGTGGACTGTTTGGCGTGGTAGTACGAATGGGCCTTGTGAGTCACAGAGGGAAAGTACAATGAATTCAGGTGTTGATATAACCGCCATGCAAAATACCGACGCGGAGGCCTTTGATGTCATCATCATTGGAGCTGGCCTGTCCGGGATTGGCACCGCGGTGCGTCTGCAGCGTGATTGCCCCGATCGCAGTTTTATCCTGCTTGAGCGTCGCGAGTCTATTGGTGGGACTTGGGATTTATTCCGGTACCCCGGTATTCGCTCAGACAGCGACATGCACACCTTGGGTTACGACTTCAAACCCTGGGAAGCCGATAAAAGTATCGCCGACGGCCCGTCGATTCTCAGCTACGTGAATGAAACAGCCGACGAGTACCGCATTCGTGACCGCATAAGGTTCAGTCACAAACTGTTGGCTGCCGATTGGAGTAGCGAACGAGGCCAATGGCAGCTCACTGTCGAGACGCCCGAGGGGACCCGGCTCTATCGCTGCGGATTTCTGCTGATGTGTGCCGGCTACTACAGCTATGACCAGGGTTATGAACCGGAGTTTGAGGGTAAGGATGCTTTTCAGGGAGAGTGGGTGCACCCTCAGTTCTGGCCGGAAAATCTCGATCACAGCGACAAAAAAGTGGTAGTGATTGGGTCTGGCGCGACGGCCATGACCCTGGTGCCTAATATGTCGCGACAGGCAGCGCATGTCACGATGCTACAGCGCTCGCCAACCTATGTTATCTCCCGCCCTTCCATCGATGGTGTTGCAAACTGGTTGCGCCAGCGCCTGCCCGCGAAGCTGGCGTACAACATCGTGCGTTGGCGTAATACGGTGTGGCAACAGTGGATGTACCGATTGACCCGGGTAGCACCTGGTGTAGTGAAGCGCTCTTTGCTGAAAAAGGTCAGGGAAGAAATCGGTGAGGTGGTTGATGTCGACAAGCATTTCACCCCGAGATACAACCCATGGGATCAGCGTCTCTGTTTGGTGCCGGACGATGATCTTTTCCGCTCTATCCAATCCGGCAAGGTGTCTGTTGTCACAGACCACATTGAGAGTATCTCGGAGCGGGGTGTGCAATTGGTTTCGGGCGAGCATCTTGATGCAGACATTATTGTGTGTGCAACGGGACTTGAGCTGGTGATTCTGGGTGGGGCTGAATTTACTCTGGACGGTCAGGCGATCGATCTGGCGAATGAGTGGACCTATAAAGGCATGATGTGCTCGAACATTCCTAACATGGTCCATACATTCGGCTATATCAATGCTTCATGGACACTGCGTGCTGATTTGATTGCGGGATGGGTTTGCCGTCTGCTCAACCACATGCGGGAAAAGGGTGTGGCGACGGCCACACCAAGAATCTCCGATGAGCTTGCGAGTTCAATGAGTCGGCGTTTCTGGATCGATGATTTTTCTGCCGGGTACATGCAGAGAATGATGCATCGCTTTCCCAAACAGGGCGACCAGATGCCTTGGATGAACCCGCAGGACTATCGTAGAGATCGTAAGATGTTCCGGGACGATCCCATCGAGGACAAGGCGTTGGTGCTAGAGCGCGCCGCTACGGTGGCCGATGCCCCAGCGCTACAGGAGGCGAGTTAATCGTCCATGGCTTCGCCCGGACTGCAGGAGAGCAGCGTCTATTGCCCTTACTGCGGAGAGTCTATCGAGGTGTTACTCAACCCTGAAGACGTTGGCCTCGACTATATCGAGGACTGTCAGGTGTGCTGCCGTCCGATTGAATTCAGTTTGCGAGAAAGTGCAGGCGGTTGGCTTGAAGCCGAGGTGCGGTCCGACGCAGAGTAGGTTCCCTGCCGTTATGGCTTTTTACGGGGGTGCTCAATATGAGGGCTGCCTCGTCAGTGAAAATCGCGCGATTGCACAGATAGAGTAGTGAGTTGGTCGCTGTAATCTTCCAGCGTTCTGGCAATCACATGGGTCACGCCCTCACGTGACTCCACCGTGCCTTTGATCAAGAGCAGCTGGGCCGTCATCAAGCTTTGACGGTAGCGTTCCTGAATAGCTGGCCAAACGATGACATTGATATTCCCTGTTTCATCCTCAAGTGTCAGGAATACCACCCCCGATGCGGTTCCCGGGCGTTGACGACAAGTCACTAATCCCGCGATTCGTACGAAGCGGTTATTGCCCAACGATTCGAGCTCTGTTTGCCGTTTGCACTGATTAAAAGGACGCTGATGACGCAATAACGCCAGCGGGTGCGCTCGCAGGGTGAGCCCCGTACTCTGGTAATCCGCAATGACGTCTTCAACCAGATTGGGTGCTGACAGGACGATGTCTCCATCAGAATGACGAGATGGTTCTGAGTCAGCCGCTAGTAACGGCCGGTCGTCCTCCAGTGCCATGGTTTGCCAGTGAGACTGGTAGCGGTGCCCGCTTATACTGGCGAGTGCATCGGCTGCAGCGAGTGCTTCCATGTTGGCGCGATCGAGCGATGCACGCCGCCGCAAATCGGCAACATCGGAAAAAACACGCGTCTTTTGTGCTGCGGCAATACGCTGACCTGCCGTTGCGCTGAGACCTTTCACCAATCTGAGACCCAGCCTGACATGAGGCTGTGCAGGGTTGTCTGAAGAAAGGAGTTGGTGATCCCAATTGCTGTGATTAACGTCGACAGGCAGTACCAGAACATCGTGTCGCCGGGCATCCTGTATCAGTTGTGAGGGTGAATAGAAGCCCATTGGTTGGCTGTTAAGTAATCCCACATAAAAGGCAGCCGGGTGATGGCATTTGAGCCATGCGGATATGTAGGCCAGCAATGCAAAGCTGGCAGAATGTGACTCTGGAAAGCCGTAACCGCCAAATCCTTTGATCTGATTGAATAATCGATCAGCAAATTCAGGCGTGTATCCTTTGTTGATCATGCCTTGCTTGAGCTTGTGCTCGAAGGTGAGCAGTTTGCTGTTTTTGCCCCAGTTGCTGATCGCGCGTCTCAACGCATCAGCTTCCCCTCCTGTGAAACCAGCCGCCACCATGGCCAGTCGTATGACCTGTTCCTGAAAAATAGGGACTCCCAGAGTGCGTGAAAGCACAGATTCAATGGCTTTATTGGGATAGCTAATAGCTTCCAGACCCGCCTTACGGCGTAGATAGGGGTGAACCATATCCCCTTGAATTGGACCGGGACGGACAATGGCGATTTCGATAACCAGATCATAAAAGCAGGCGGGTTTCAGTCGCGGTAGCATCGACATTTGTGCGCGGGACTCGATTTGAAAGACGCCCAGCGTGTCAGCCCGTTGCAGCATTCGATAGGTGGCTGCGTCCTCCCGCGGAATATCCTGTACGTCACAGATATCAGGGTGATCCCGGTTGACCATTTCCAGCGTTTTACGAATGGCTGACAGCATACCGAGTGCAAGAATATCGACTTTGAGTAGCCCCAGCGCTTCGATATCTTCCTTGTCCCACTGAATCACTGTCCGATCGGGCATGCTGGCGTTTTCGACCGGGACCAAATTTGAGATGGGACCGCGGCTGATAACGAATCCGCCGACATGTTGTGACAGGTGGCGTGGGAAGCCCAGGATCTCCTGAACCCTTGCCAGAAAGTGTTCTGCAAGCTGTCCCGATCGAGGTAGTCCCTGTTGTTGAAATCGGTTGGTCAGCTCTCGTTCTCGATTCCACCATGCCAGTGAGCTCGCCAATTCGTCGATAAAGCTAGCATCAAAGCCCATGGCTTTACCGACATCGCGTACAGCACTGCGTGAACGGTAGGTAATCACCGTGGCGGCCAGAGCGGCGCGGCGACGCGTATATTTTTCGTAGATATACTGGATCACCTCTTCACGTCTTTCATGCTCGAAATCCACATCAATGTCAGGGGGTTCGTCCCTTTCGCGAGAAATGAATCGCTCAAAAAGCAGTGAGATCTGTTCCGGAGAGACTTCAGTGATATGCAGGCAATAGCAGACGACCGAGTTGGCGGCTGACCCTCTACCCTGACAGAGGATATGTCGTGATTTCGCAAACCTAACGATGTCGTAAACAGTCAGAAAATAATATTCATAGGAAAGCTCTGTAATCAGATCGAGTTCCTGATGGATCCGAGTTTGTACCGCCTCAGGGATGCCCTCTGGCCAGCGTTTGCGAGCGCCAGCTGCGACCTCCTGACGGAGGTAGCTGTTAGCGGTGTGGTGTGAGGGGACGACTTCTTCTGGGTATTCGTAACGCAATTCATCGAGGCTGAACTGGCACCGGTCAGCAATGTGGCGCGTTTCGGTAATCAGTGTCTCGGGATAGAGCGAGGCTATCGCATCCAGTGTGCGAAGATGTTGCTGGCTATTGATCAGCCGCCGCTGTCCCAGTTGTTGTACCGGGACCTGTGTTCTGATGGCAGTGAGCACATCGTGCAAGGCTTTTCGTTTGGCGCTGTGCATCTGCACTTCGCCACACGCTACCATCGGTACTTGTAGGGTTTGCGCAATGTGATAGCGGTGTTTGAAGCGCCGCCATTCGTCATTACCGAGTAGGCGGCTGATGCCGATCCACACGCGGTCTTTGCACAATCTGGCCAGTTGCTGGAGATAAACGTTCTGATTGTCTGTGTCATCTGGCAACAGAATGAGCAAGCAGCGCTTGAGGTGAAAAATCACATCGCGTAGGTGAACAGTATATTTTCCCTTGCTGGTACGTCTGCGGGCACGGCTGATCAACCCTGAGAGTTCTCCGTAAGCTTCTCGGTTGGGTACCAGCGCCACCAATCGAATACCTTCTGTCAGCGTGAGTTCACTGCCAATAATCAGTTTTAAGCCCAATTCTTTGGCAGCGACATGAGCCTTTACTACCCCCGCAAGAGAGCATTCATCGGTGATGGCCAGAGCATGGTAGCCACAGGTTACGGCGCGTCCGACAAGCTCATCCGGTGCAGAGGCGCCACGCAGGAAGGTGTAATGGCTTAGGCAATGAAGTTCGGCGTACACGGCAAAATACTGTATAAATAAACAGTATTCTAGCGCTGGGTGTACTGCCCTGAAAAGCACTGTCGCAAAATAGCGTAGACTATTTTCCAGCGAGCCGGTCACCAGCGAAATATTCGATCGCAACCCGCGATAGGGAGAACAGAATAGTGGGCCAAATACAGAGAGGCCGTTATGGCCTGGTAGCGTTATGTCTTTTTTTAGCTGCTTGCACCGGTGTTCCCGAGGGGGTCGAGCCGGTGACGGATTTTGATCAGAGCCGTTATTTAGGTCAGTGGTACGAAATTGCCCGGCTTGATCACAGTTTTGAGCGAGGCCTCGATCAAGTTACGGCAACCTATCGGCTTAACGCTGATGGCAGTATTGCGGTATTGAACCGTGGCTTTGATGCTGAGCAGGGCGAATGGCGCGAAGCAGAGGGTGTTGCGCGCTTTGTTCAATCTCCCGATATCGCCCACCTGAAAGTCTCTTTTTTTGGTCCGTTTTATGGCAGTTATGTCGTGTTTGAGCTCGGTGAAGATTATGACTACGCCTTCGTCTCTGGCTTTAACCGAGATTATCTTTGGCTACTGGCTCGCACGCCCGAAGTCAGTGCGGCATTACACGAGCACTTTCTGGAGACCATTACTGAGCTGGAATTTGACCCTGCCGGGTTGGTTTGGCTGGATGACACGGTGGATGCACGAATTCATAACCCTTAAGTGCGCAGCACGTTGATCCTCCAGAGCATTATGCGTGGGCTGAGCAGGCGGTTATAACAATCAAGGTGTTCTGGGTGCGGTTGCCTCCTTGACGCTGAAGCTGCATAACCCAGATTCTCAGCTGATGAATCGGTGTTTGCATTGGGCCGGATTTGGCGCTCGAGTGAGAGCTGACTGTGTTTTCAGGCAAAAAGCCCATGTAGGTACCAGCGTCGGTTATGCCGGTCCTGGTATATCCAGACAGGCTGTTTTTTGGGTGTGCAGGCGATGTAGTAATCCCGACTGACAGGCGCATTCCACCATTGATCTTCAATGCGCTCTGGTCCGTGGAGAATATCCAGTGGGCCATTCCAGTAAAGCTGCTCTACTGCTTGATGAATCGGTTGTGGTTCAGGAAGCAACCAGAACGGGCGCTGCCCCAGTGGATTGTTGTCGGTATCACCGCGCGCATTCAGCGTTTGGGTTTCCATAACGGCATCTTCCGGGAGGTGCTCGCTACGGGAGTTCAGATAACCAACAGCCTGCAGTCCGAGACGGCTACGTAAGCGGTCCACCAGTTCGTATCGGGATGCCGCACTGACGCCGGTGTGAAATAAATCTTGTGGTGCGTTTGTTGCTGCATGGAGTTGTTCTACGATCAGTGAAAGCCCCTCGATTCCCTCTGGTAACGTCTGGTTATCCAGTTGCAAACGAGAGAGTTCAAGCCAGAGCGCTGCATTTTTTTGAGCGGTATCCGAAAATACTTTGAAGGCGTTACGGGGGCGCCCTGACGACCAGCTTTG
>JAYOEE010000045.1:0-19148 GCA_038106565.1 Halieaceae bacterium | reverse complement strand
ATCGATCTGCGTATGGTGCAGGGTGCGGAAGTGTTTGCTCAGGGCAAGACTACTGGCAACGGTGAATTCATCGCCTGGCTGGCACACAAGGACGGCGCCGCGCCCGGGCCGATAGACTTACTGATGTTTGCGGACATCATGCCGCCACCGATCTTTACGCTTTACGGCGCCTATGGCTGGGTGCCGACCGTGGAGCTCACGGTGCAGGTGCGGCGCAAGCCCGCGGCGGGCCCGCTACTTGCGCGACACACCACGCGTCAGGTGACGCGCGGTGTGGCCGAGACCGATACCGAGATCTGGGATGTGAATGGCGATCTGGTTGCCATGGCGCGCCAGACCTACAAGGTTCGGATGCCGAAGGCCGACTGAAAAGGTGTTAAGACGCCCTCACTCGGTCGCCACGTGACCCCCAGGGCGGCGCATATCGGCAAAACCCTGCATCCATCCCTCGTCGATCATCAGTGAGTTCGAGCGCCCGATGGTGCGGCGGGTAGGTGTCAGGTTGTGGCCCCAGCCTTCCAGTATCCGCTGGGTATCTGCGCTGATACCGGGCTCGACCAGCGTGCGGTCGGGCATCCACTGATTGTGCACCCGGGGTGCGGCCACGGCAGCCGCAATATTCATGTCAAACACCATGGCGTTCAGGAGTGTCTGTAGCACCGTGGTGATGATGAGCGAACCACCCGGGCTACCCGCTGCGAGCCAAGGTGTGCCATCTCTAAACACAATGGTGGGCGTCATGGAGGAGAGGGGGCGCCGATTGGGCGCGATGCTATTGGGCTCGCCTTGAATAAGTCCATAGGCGTTGGCGGTGTCAGCTTTGGCAGCGAAATCGTCCATCTCATTGTTGAGGAGAATGCCTGTTCCCGGCACGACAATATGGGAACCAAAGCTGAAGTTCAGCGTGTAGGTGTTTGCCACCACGTTACCTTGAGCATCTGCGACTGAATAATGGGTGGTGTCGGGGCTCTCACTGGGCACCGGATTGCCGGGCCCAATTTCTTCAGCAGATTTGGCACGCTCCGCGTCAATCAGCTTGCGACGCTCCGCGCCGTAATCCTTGCTGATCAGCGCGTCGACGGGTATTACCGTTTGGTCCGGATCGCCGAGGTAGCGGCTGCGGTCGGCATAGGCGAGCTTCATGCTCTCAATCACCCTGTGCAGGTAGGCGGCACTGTTATGGCCGTAGGACTCCAGCGGATAGGGCTCCAGAATATTCAGCATTTGCAGAATGTGAACGCCGCCTGACGAAGGGGGAGGCGCCGATACAATCTCAAAATCGCGGAAGGTGCCCCTCACGGGCGGACGTTCCAGCGCCTGGTAACTGGCAAGATCCTCGGTCGTGATGAGCCCATCGTTATTGGCCATGTCGCCGGCGATCAGCGCCGCGGTTTCACCTTTATAAAAACCGTCCGTGCCTTTATCTCGGATGCGGGTCAGAGTGCGGGCCAGATCGGGTTGCCTGAATCGCGTGCCGGGAGCGGGGGCAGCGTCGCCTCCTTGTAGGTAGACCCGCTTTGCTTCCTCGTTTTGCGACAAACGTTCAGCACGCGCGCTGAGACTCATGTGTAAAGCGATAGGGGTATCGAAACCGTCCTGTGCCAGATCAATGGCCGGTTGAATCACCTGCTTGAGCGACAGTTTGCCGTAGCGTTCCTGCGCGTGGATCAGGCCAGCGACAGTGCCCGGGACCCCCGCTGCCTGATGGGAAAAATAGGCTTTGGCCTGATCGACGGTGCCGTCCTCCTTGAGAAACATATCGCGTGTCGCCGCAGCGGGCGCGGTTTCACGGTAGTCGATAAAGACCTGTTCGTTGGTCTCGGCGAGATGAATCAGCATAAAACCGCCACCACCGATATTGCCCGCACGGGGGAGTGTGACCGCGAGGGCGAAGCCCGTTGCGACCGCTGCGTCGACGGCGTTACCACCCTGTTTGAGCATGTCGAGGCCAATCTCACCCGCGAGTTTTTCCGGGCTCACGACCATTCCGGCGCGACCATACTCAGGAAGATAGCGATTTTGATAATCGATAATCGGTGCATCGGCTGCGGGCATGGCGGGGAGTGTTCCCTGAGCCTGGACCCCGTTGACCCACAAGCTTGCAAGACCAAGGGTCACAACGACCCTCGAAAAAATTGTTTTGGCGGTAACCGATGTAAATGGCATGAGCAGGTCCTGATACGCGAGGTGCTGTTCGGCGGGCGTTTCGCCAAAAGCGCGCAAAAAAAGGTGCGTGAGGCTAACACAACAACTCACCCTGCAGGCAAGCGCCTGCGCTACACTTTACGCACTTTCACCCGAATGAGATGTCATGCGCTTTAGTGAGAGCAGACGACAATACACGCTTGGCGGCCTGCGTCGACAGGATCTGGCGGCGGACCCGGTGGAGCAGTTTGTTCAATGGCAGGATCAAGCGATTGCGGCTGGACTGGCTGACCCCACTGCTTGTGTGTTGGCGACCCTTCAGCCCGAGCGCACCTTGCGGCAACGCATGGTGCTGATGAAAGGCATCGATGACAGGGGACTGGTGTTTTTCACGAATTATCAGAGTGGCAAGGCGGTGGCGCTGGGTGAGCGTGACGCGGCCTCCATGCTTTTCCCGTGGAATGAGCTCGACCGGCAAGTATCGGTGACCGGATCGGTCGTGAAAGTCGCGGAAGCAGAGTCGGATGCCTATTTTGCCTCGCGGCCGCGCGATAGCCAGCTGGGTGCCTGGGCCTCGGCGCAAAGCCAGCCGATTGATAATCGCGAAACGTTATTGGCGCAACTCGCCGAGGTCACCGCACGCTTTGGTGAGGGCGAGATTCCTCGTCCGCCCCACTGGGGGGGGTACAGACTGGCGCCATCTTCTTGGGAGTTCTGGCAAGGTGGCGAAAACCGGCTGCATGATCGCTTCCGTTACACACGCACCGACGACCATCGCTGGCAGATAACCCGGTTGCAGCCCTAGTCCTTGGAGTGAGAGGAGCACGCGGGCGGCAAGCCCACTTAGGTAGCGCAGGGTTCGTGCTTCAGATGGCTCTCCGGCTGAAGTAGTGGGGCATTTTGGGCAACCCCAACAACTGTCGCCTAACAAGATCCAGCCCCGCGGCGGCCACCAGTTTTTGGAACATCCCCCGATCGGTGGGCAGCACGGTCTGCAGTGTATGCATCGCGCTTTCGGTGCCCCAAGCAAGCCAGACGGTCCCGACGGGTTTATCGTCTGTGCCGCCGTCCGGGCCGGCAATTCCCGACACCGCAATGCCGATGTCTGCGCCGGATCGCGCCAACGCCCCTGACAGCATTTGTTGAACCACTGGTTCGCTCACGGCGCCCTCGTTGTCGAGGGTAGTCTGGTCCACACCGAGCACCGAGTGCTTGATGGAATTGGCATAGGTAACAAATCCCGCCTCGAATACGGCGGACGACCCTGGCTCGGCGGTCATCATGGCGGCAATGAGTCCGCCGGTGCAGGATTCTGCCGTGACCATTTTTTTATTTTGGGCGCGGAGCACCTGCTGAAGGGCTCCCGCCAAAGTGATGTCCTCCTCGCCGAGAATATGATCTCCAATGAGCCGCTCCAATTTGCTTCGGCACTGGTCGACGGCGGGAGATGCGGATTGTGCAGTGAGTTTGATTTCCAACTGCGGCATGCCGGCGCGAAATCCCAACACCACATTGTCAGGCCAAGGCTCGTTGTCTTCGTCGATCAGTGCCTGAGCGGTAGACTCCCCAATACCAAACGTCTGCAATCGAACTCGATGGATTGCGCCGCCGCCTATGGCGCCGACGATGCGGTCACAGACCTCCGGCAGCATGGCGCGCAGCTCCCCAGGGACGCCCGGCGTTGTAATGATCAGCGTTCCCTTTACCTCGATAGCAAAACCAACCGCGCTGCCGCGAGGGTTGTGAACGACCTGGGCTCCCTCGGGGAGCCATGCTTGCTTTAGGTTGGCATCGTTGGGTTCAATACTTCGTGCGGCGCACCAGTCTCTGACATGTTGTTCTGCGAGCGCGTTTACAGCCAGAGGAACGCCCGCTGCAGCCGCTACCAGCTCCGCAGTTAAATCATCCTGAGTCGGCCCGAGTCCGCCATTCATGATGAGTATGCGTGCCGTGCCGGTGGCGTTCTGGAGCGCTGCCACCAAGCGTTCGCGGTCGTCTCCCAATGTTACTTTTTCGGCCACGCAGTGCCCCTGCGCTGCGAGGGCCTGGGCGATCATTGCGGAATTACTGTCGACAGTGTCTCCGCTCATGAGTTCATCCCCCGTGAGCAGCAAATGAATGTCAGATTGGGTCATGCGCTGTTTCCGTTCGTCACGCCGGGCGAGGGGTCAGGGTAGCGTATAAGAAGGGTGCAGGGGCGTGACGTTACTTTATGTGCTGGGCGATACGTCGTCAGCGGGCGTTTCACCAGTCGCAACGTTCGAGGGAGCCGCGATCTCGGCAACGGGGGGCTCCTCAGTTTGAGCGTCGGTCGCGGCCGCGCTCGGTTCCTTGGGTGGCTTGAGGCCGCAGCCCTCCACGAGCGAAAACAGGGAGAGAAAATCGCCATCCTCTGGTGCACCGATGTATGCGACGTCCACCGACTGCATCAATTGAAATCGGCGGGTGGTGCTGGTGAGGCTCATGGTCCACTTATCGAAGCTGAATTTCTCTTCTTCCGGCCGAAGATCCACAAAGCCCTCGAGCCCGTTCTCGTCCAGCTTCACCGTGAAGCCTGAGCTCGAAATGTGACTCACTCGAGCCGCGAATTGGCTTTGGCCGCTTGCCTTGAGATTGTCGAGGTAGTGGGCCGTGAGGCGACGATCAGCTGCGGCCACAGCGTCTCGACTCCTGGCAATGGCGCGGCTGACTTCAGGTAGCTGCTCGACGGGATAACTTGCGCTGGCATCGCCTTTGAGACACGCGCTGATCTGCAAGTGCACGAAGAAATCGAGCGCCTTGCGGAGCGGCGAAGTGAAATTTGTGTAGGCCTCTGTGGCCAGACCCATGTGCGGTCCGGGGGCCTCACTCAGCGCAGCCCTCGACAGTAGCCGATTCACCATCTCTCTCAGGGGGAGGTCATGCTCCGCCCGAGCGAGATCAGACAGAATCGTTCGATAACCGGCTACCGTATCGAGAGGGGTGTCCTTGAGCTGATCACGGTGCTTCTCGAGAAAGGTTTTCGCCTCGCTCAAGCGATCCGGGCGAAACCCTTGGTGCACGACAAAGGGGCCCGGTGCGCCAGCATCCCGCAAAAATTCCGCCGCGCACTTGTTGGCTGCGATCATGCACTCTTCGACAAGGTGCTGAGAAGCCAGTTTGTCGTAGCTGTCTATGCCAGCAATTTTTTTATCGTCCCCGAGAAGCCAGCGGTATTCGCGTCGATCTTCCATGACCAACTCGTGTTGCTCTCTTCTGGCGCGCAAGGTGCGGTAAACCTGAACCAGCGCTTCCAGTGGATTCGCGTGGGCAATCAAGTCATCACTATTTCCGGTGACGTAGCGATCAACCGCCGCGTAGGCCAGCTTGGCTCGCGAGCGCATGATCGCCTTTTTGAAGCTGAAGCCCGAGATCTCGCCTGACTCATTGATCTGCATCTGGCAGACCAATGCCGGCCGGGGAGCGTCCTCGGCCAGGGCGCAAAGCTCCTGACTAATTGACTCAGGTAGCATGGGGATGACGTCCCCATGAAAATAAACCGATGCGCCGCGTTGGGCGAGCTGGCCCGGCAGATCTTTGATATGGCCCAAATAAGCCGTGGGGTCCGCGACGGCGACAGACAGTTGCCACCCATCCGCCGTGACCTCGGCGTGTAAGGCGTCATCGATATCCATCGTGCGCGCGGCGTCAATCGATACAAATGGCAGATCACTCAGATCAACCCGGGAAGGATCTTCCAAGGGGTTTTGCGATGCGGCCGCTTCTGCCAGTGCCTGAGCATCTTTATCGCTCCAGTTTTTCAGGATCTTGGCCCGAGCCGCGCAGTAAAGATTTTCTACTCCGGGCGTTGATCGATCGCCCAGCCGGGTGAGTACCTTGGCTGACGGCTTGCCATCTTTGATTGGGTGCCTCAGCAAGGCACACGTCACCCAGTCACCCACTGCGGCGCCGTTGCGGGCGTGGGGTGGAATGAACAACCATCGCGTTAAACCGGGTACATCGGGCACCACGAAGAATGCCTTACCTTTTTGCACTATTTGCCCGACAAATTCGTCGAGTCCCGTTTTGACCAAGCGTTCAATGTCGGCAACGGTACGGCCGGCTTTTTCTTTTTTGCCTTTGATTGCCGTTGCCGGGCGGATGCAGATCGCCACCCGATCGCCGGGCAACGCTTTCAGCATTTCATCCGGTGGAATGAAAATCTCACGCCCGTCCTCGGTCACCGCAAAACCGTAGCGGTGTTGAGTCCCTTTTACAGTGGCTTCGGTGCGCTCATTCTGAGCCTCGAGTTCATCTCTGAGACCCTTGAGCTGCGCCATCGCGTTGCGATCGAGCATGGCCGGTATCGGCTCCTGAAGAGTTAAGCATATGGCAGCTTCGTCGCTGGAAAGGCCAGCGCCCACACCACCTTGCAAAAAAGGAAATGCTATCGAACTTCAGGCGCTGTGTCGTCAAAGGTTTTATCGCCACTTTTTTTGCGGGGGTCATTGACACCGGTCTTATCCGCCGGTTAACTGAAGTTGCCCGAAATGTGGAGAGTAGGACACCGTCTGTGCCGATTCGAGCTGGCCACCCAAGGCCGCTGAAGCAGACCGCACCCGGCGCGATTCATGCGCCGAGGCATTTTCAGCTCGGAATTTTGCCTAAACTGAGTATCTCGTTTTCGATCGCAGCCAAGTGTTGGCTGCGCTGTGATTCTTTTTTCATTTTGTTCCGCCAGGAGGATGCATGTCCCTGACCGCAGCCGAGACCCATGAAGTCACCAAGCTCGAACCTGCAAACCGCAAGATTTATGTCCTGGACACCAACGTATTGCTCCACGACCCCACTGCCTTAACCGCTTTTGCGGAACATCGGGTCGTTATCCCTATGACGGTTTTAGAGGAGCTCGACCATATCAAGGACAGGCGAGACAAAAGTGTCAGTCGCGAGGCGCGAATCGCTATTCAGCTCATTGATAAAGTGGTGGGTAACGCATCCCCCCAGGAGATCCAACAAGGCGTGGATATTCAGGGGTCCAACCTTGATGAAAACCGACTCGGGACACTGGCGATTTTTCCCGATCAGCTGATAGCCGAAGATGCCGAGGTGCCTTTTCTCAATACCAACGAGGATCAAGCCAACGACAATCGGATTATCAACGTTGCGCTGAGATTGAGTGCCGACAATCCGGGCGCATTCGTCTGTCTCGTGACGAAAGACATCAATATGAGGATCAAGGCCAAAGGCTCTGGATTGCAGTACGTGGAGGACTATCGTCACGACCGGGTCCTTGACGATATTGATCTGCTCTCGACAGGTTACGACAGTTTTACCGGCGATTTCTGGTCGGGCATCGAGCAGGTCGATACCGTTCGCGAGGGTAACCTCACGCTACACCGCATCCCTCGAGCTGAACTACCTGACGCCTATCCCAATCAGTTTGTCTACGACGAGCAGGATTTCATCGCTTATGTCGATCATGTTGATAGCGATTACGTCTATCTCGCCGTAGACAGTCGGGATCATTTGATGAACCAGCGGTTCTGGGGGTTGGCCCCGCGCAATCTCGAGCAGGCGATGGCCATGCGTCTGCTCGATAGCGACGACGTGGATATGACGGTCCTGACTGGGCCAGCGGGCTCTGGCAAAACCCTGCTCGCTCTGGCCTACGGTTTGCACGCGATCCTTGAGCAACGAAAGTACAGCAAGTTGATTGTCGCCCGCTCAACGCCCCCTATAGCGGAGGAAATCGGGTTTTTGCCCGGCACTGAAGAAGAGAAGATGGCCCCCTGGTTGGCCGCTTTTGACGACAATCTGGAGATATTGCACGGCGCTGATGAATGCTCAAACGGCAGCATTGAGTACGTGAAGGAGCGCGCCAACATCCAGTTCAAGTCGCTCAATTTTATGCGCGGCCGTTCTTTTAACAGCGCTTATATCGTCATTGACGAAGCACAGGGGCTGACCCAATTTCAGTTGAAGTCGATTATCAGCCGCGTGGGTGCCGACTCGAAATTAGTGGTGCTGGGCAACCTCGCTCAGATCGACAACAAATACATTTCGCCGCTGACCTCGGGGCTGACCTATCTGGTCGAGAAGGTAAAGCACTATCCGCATGCAGGTGTGATGCACGTTAACGGTATCGTGCGCTCCCGATTGGCTGCTTTTGCGGAAGAGAATCTGTAGCGAAGTGGCAGCTCGGGGTGAGGCGATAGCTCAGCGGAATTGTCTGTCTACCGTCTCGGCGGGATTATCAAACATCAAAAATTCCAGCCGGAGTTCCACTCGCCACGCACCCTCGCGATCGAAGTAGGGTTCGTCGATTCGCCAGTTGTAGCTGGGTTCAATTTCCCAGAACAAAAAATCTCTGATGGCTTGCCTGCGCAGGCGCAGGCCGACCTTGTAGTTTTTTACGAAGTCGTAGGGCTCGGTTTGTCCGTCTACTCCGACATAAATCCAGCTGGCGCCCACTCGGCCGCCATCACCCTGCCAGCCTCGTGCGTAGGAGAGACTCGATGACCATTCCGTGCCATCTGTTTTCTCTCCATAGAGCAGTTTGGTGTAGGCGCGAATGAGCTCCCGTTCACGCAGGGCTTTATCCAGCACGAATCGTGAGGTGCCATACCCCCCTTCACCCAGGTCGTAGGTAAAGCGTTGGGTAAAGCGAAAATTGAGGTCTTCTGCAAAGGCATCCTGATACACATATTTCGCGCCAGGTTTGGGGCCGGAGCTGCCGAAGCCAACGGTCAGGTCAAAGCGATGCTTTTGAGATTCTCTGGGCCCCACCTGATATTGGAGGCCAATTCGATCCTCAGACGGGTCATCGACTCCCTCGTTACTGAAGTCGTCCATGTCCTCGCCCCGGAAAACAAGGTCCAGGCGCTTGGAGATCTGGGGCAAGCTGACTTTGCCACCCAATCGCAATTTGACTTCGTTATCGAGACGGTCATCCCAGTTGTAAATCGTACGCAAACGCAGGCGGGATTCAGCTTGTTCGAGATCCCGCTCATCGTTCCCAAAAAAGTTGTCGACCCATTGGGTCATCTCATTGGCTTTCTGTGCCGCATAGTCATGCCCGGCATCAATCCAACGTTCGTCGTCTTCGTCTGGATCCGCATCGGGCGACGAGGGCTCTTCCTGCGCGACAGAACCGGTGGTCGTCTCTTCATTGGCGGGGTTGGGGGGCCTGCTTTCACTCGTTTCGTCAGCGAGTGCTGTTGAGGCTGCTATCAGCAACAACACAGCGAATATGTACCGAGCGGCAATGTAGCGAGGAAGCAGGGGCACGTTTAACACCACGAGGCCTATTTGTGTCTAGGTTACACTACGTCCATGGAATCTGTAATGACTGCACTGCAGGCGATTTTGCCGCAGCACTGGTTGTCGCGTTTGGTGGGCAGGTTAGCCCAACTCGAACGACCAGTCTGGCTCAAAAACGCGTTGATTAACGCTTTCATGGCCCGCTATGAAATCGATCTGACTGATGCGAGTTGTCGGTCGGGAGAGGATTTTCCGCATTTCAATGCTTTTTTTACACGATCGCTGCGCGACGGTGCACGACCTCTCGCAGATGCTCAGTGGTGTCATCCTGCTGACGGCGTGTTGAGCCAGCGCGGTGACGTTGCGTCCTCGGAGCTGGTGCAGGCGAAGGGACGCACTTACTCGGTTGAGGCGCTACTCGCGGGTACGGGGGCGGAGGCTGAGCGCTACGAGCGGGGTTGTTTTGCCACGACTTATCTCTCACCTCGAGACTACCATCGAGTGCATATGCCCATTGCCGGAAGACTGGTGCGGACGCGCTATGTACCGGGCGACCTGTTCTCGGTCAACGCGGCGACGGTAGATCGCGTTGACGGCCTGCTGGCGCGCAATGAGCGATTGGTTTGCTTTTTTGAAACAGACCGGGGCGGCATTGTGTTGGTGTTGGTGGGCGCCATGATTGTGGCGGGCATTGCGACGGTCTGGGGTGGCCGCGAAGTGCCAGGTACGGGCGCTATACGAGAACATACCTGGTCGGAGGAGTCGGCGCCGGTTTTGGATGCCGGACAGGAGATGGGGCGATTTTTTCTCGGCTCCACTGTCGTGATGGTGACTGAAGCCTCTCATCTCGATTGGGTCAATCAACCCGGTGATGCGGTTAGAGTTCGCGCCGCGCTGGCCCAGTAATCGGCAGGATTAACCTTTTACGGGTGCGATTGGGATTGCGCCCTTTCAGGACAAATCCTGCAGGCTCGCTCTGATCTGCTGATAACTCTCGAACCGCTCGCTGAGAATCTCGCCCGTCGATACGGCGTTTTGCAGCGCGCAATCGGGTTCGTTCATGTGTTTGCAATCGCGAAAGCGACAGCGTCCCAAATGGGGCAGAAATTCCCTGAAGCCACGATCTATCGCGTCGGGTGTGACGTGACCGAGGCCAAACTCGCGGACGCCAGGCGAGTCAATCAGATTGCCTCCACCAGGCAGGTGAAAAAGCTCTGCGGCAGTGGTGGTATGACGGCCCTTATCCGCCACCTCTGACAAGGCGCCGATTCGAATGGACGCCTCGGGAAGCAGCCGCTGAATCAGAGACGACTTCCCCACGCCGGACTGCCCGACAAGAACCAGCGTGCGCTGGCCAATGACCTCCAGCAAGTCGGAGGCGTCGGGCATGTGATGATGGGTGGTGAGGGTGCGATAACCCAATGCTTCGTAGCGAGCTATCAGGTCGAATAGAGAGGTGTCGGTAATGAGGTCAGATTTGTTGAGGACCAGAACTGGTTCCACGGATATGTGTTCGGCCGCAATTAAATAGCGGTCGAGTAGATTGGGTTGCAGCGCGGGTTCGGGGGCAAAGACAACCAGAATCAAGTCAATGTTCGCAGCCACAGGCCTCAGTGTTCCGCGACCATCCGGTCGTTCGAGCGCGTTGCGGCGCTCTATCATCGCGGTAATGACCCCGTTTTGCTCGCTTGGCATCCACAGCACCTGATCTCCCGCTACTGGGGGGTCCAGGTGGGAGCGGAGGTGGCACAGCACCTTTTCACCGGACACGCACTCGACCAGAGCTTGCTTGCCGTATCGCGCAATCACCAGCCCCCGCTCCCCCGAATCGGGCGACGAGGCGCCCGAGTGCGAGCGCTGTGCCTTGACGCGACGGCTCTGTTGTTCCGTGAGGCGAGCTTTCTTCATCGTGATAGTGTATGTCACCTGTGGCTGTCTGGCCCGTTGTGGCTGTTGATGTTCGGGATCATGAGGTAACGCGGAGGTAGGGGATGGCGCTCAGCGATCAAAATCTGGTCTGGGTCGATATGGAAATGACCGGTCTCGTACCCGATGTTCATCGGGTCATCGAGATCGCAACAATTGTCACCGATTCCAGCCTCAACATTCTGGCGGAGGGCCCAGTCATTGCCATCCATCAGGAGGAGAGCGCACTTGAGGCAATGGATGAGTGGAATACTCGCACTCATACCGGTTCAGGGTTGGTTGAGCGGGTTCGATCCAGCCCCTACTCGGAGCAGAAGGCATCTGATGCTGTGAGGGAATTTCTCGGCGACTGGGTGCCGCCGGGGCAATCTCCTATGTGTGGCAACTCGATCTGTCAGGATCGGCGATTTATGGCGCGGCACATGCCTGAGTTGGAGGCTTTTTTTCATTACCGCAATCTCGATGTCAGTACCCTGAAAATTTTGATGCAACGCTGGCGCCCGGATCTGCCTCCTGCGCCCAAGCAAGGCGCGCATCAGGCACTGGTTGATATTCGTGAATCGATCGAAGAGCTTCGGCATTACCGGGAGCATTTCCTGAGGATGGAATGATCATGCCCGTGCTCAAGCGTGCTGTTTAAGCGCCCAAAGCGCGTGCTCCCTTACCAGCTCGGACGGATCTTCCAGCGCGCCTTGGAGCGCGACAATAATAGCGTCTGACGTTTCGGCATTACCCAATGCAATGGCAATATTGCGCCGCCATCGCTCAAACCCGATTCGCCGGATCGCCGATCCTTCGGTACGCGAGAGAAAGGTCTCCTCGTCCCAAGAAAAGCACTCCAAGAGAGTGATGTCGTCGAGGTGCTGCCTCGGTTCAAAGTCTTGCTCGCGCGTTGGATGAGCAAACTTATTCCAGGGGCATACCAGTTGGCAGTCATCGCAACCGTATATGCGGTTGCCCATCGCTGATCGCAGGGCCTCGGGAATAGCGCCGGGATGCTCAATGGTTAAGTAGGAAATGCACTTTCGCGCATCCAGCACCCAAGGTCCTACAAATGCCTGAGTAGGGCACACCTCAAGACAGGCAGTGCAGCTACCACAGTGCTGCGTTTCCTGCGGTACATCAATGGGCAAAGGCACATCGGTGTAGATCTCTCCAAGGAAGAACCAGGAACCGGCTTTGTCGTTGAGAAGCATGGTGTTTTTTCCGATCCAGCCAAGGCCGGCATTCTCCGCCAGTGCCCGCTCGAGTACGGGGGCGCTGTCGACAAACGCGCGGTAGTGCCCACCTCCTAGCTCTAACGCGATGCGCTTGGCAAGCTTGGCCAACCGAGAACGGATCAGCTTGTGGTAGTCGCGCCCAAGGGCATAGCGAGAGATGTATGCCTTTTCTGACTGCTCAAGGACTGCTTCTGGGTTAGCGCCTTGCGGCAGATAATCCATCCTCGCGCTGATCACGGTACAGGTATCTGGTACCAGATCAGCGGGCCGGCTACGTTTCTTCCCATGCTCGGCCATCCAGCCCATTTCGCCGTGATAGCCCGCGCTCAGCCATCGCTCCAGATAGGTCTCGTGCTGACTCAGGTCGATTCCGGTGAAGCCCAATGACTGAAACCCGAGCTCGCTGCCCCATTCCCTGATGCGCCTCAGTGCATCGAGTGGCTCGTCTTGGCGATCGCTACTGATAGGCGGATTAGTCATCCCGAGATTGTGACAGATGGCGCGCCGGGCGAGGTACACTTCTGCAATGAGTGCACACCTCGACCATGAATTGACTGGTTTTCTGGCGGACGAAACGCAGACCCTGACGCTGGGGGAGCAATTAGCGAAACGCACCCCGCCGCGCGCAGTGATTTACCTCAGAGGTCAATTAGGTGCCGGTAAAACCACTTTTAGCCGCGGGTTTTTGCGCGGCAGGGGGCATAAGGGCTCGGTGAAAAGCCCCACTTATACGATTGTTGAACCCTATGAGGGATTACCCGGGGGGGCCGTTTTTCACATGGACCTCTATCGTTTGGGAGGGGCCGGGGAGCTCGACTATCTGGGTCTGGACGACTATCTCAAAATGGAATCCGTGTTGTTGATTGAGTGGCCGGAGCGCGCTGAAGGTCTTTTGCCGATGCCAACGGTGTTAATCACGCTGACCAGCGAGCGCGAGGGACGCCGGGTTTCACTGAGGGTAGCGGATCCGGCGATGCTCGAAGGACTCACCTACTGATATGTTGCACCGCCGCCTTTTCATCGTGTTGGCCCCTCTTGCGCGCTTAGTGATCTTATGTGTCCAAAGGCCGGACTTTCTTGGGCGGGTACTGACGGGAACCATGATCGTTATCGCACTGCCGTTGCAGGCCGCCACGGTCGAGGCAATCAGGTCCTGGCGTGCTCCGGACCACACTCGTCTGGTACTCGATCTATCAGACGAAACTGCATTTAGCAGCTTTGCTCTGGATAATCCTTCTCGTTTTGTACTGGATCTCAAACAGGCTCGACTGGTCGGCTCGCTGCAGTCGTTGTCGCTGGAGGAGACCCCAATCCTTCAGGTGCGTGCGGGTATCCGCAAAGGCACGGATCTGAGATTGGTGCTCGATTTGAGTGCTGAGGTCAGGACATCGGTTTTTTCGTTGCCGCCCAACAACGTGACCGGCCACAGAATAGTGGTCGACCTGTTTGATGTGCTGGCAGACGAACCGCAGTCAGAGCCCGAGCCCGTTCTGTCGGTTGATACCCTCAACACGCGCAGAGATATTGTTATCGCCATTGATGCGGGGCACGGTGGTGAAGATCCGGGTGCTTCTGGGCCCGGGGGACTCCGGGAAAAAAAGGTGGTCCTTGAGATCGCGCAGCGGTTGGAGCGACAGCTGGCTGAGGTCCCGGGCTTCAAACCGGTCCTGATTCGCACCGGGGATTACTATGTGGGTCGTCAAAAGCGACGAGATCGCGCCCGGCAACTGAAAGCCGATCTGTTTGTCTCGATTCATGCGGATGCGTTTACCAAACCCTCTGCTAATGGCGCTTCGGTTTATGCGCTGTCGCTCAAGGGCGCGACCTCTGCCACTGCCCAATATCTGGCCGACACCGAGAGCGCATCCGATTTGATAGGCGGTGTAGCAAAAACCGATAGCGATTCGATGCTGATGGATGTGCTGGCGGATCTGTCCATGACTGCAACGCTCGACACCAGTCTGAAGGTGGGTGCGCTGGTTCTGGAGCAGCTGGGCGGTGTGGCCAGACTTCACAAGCGACAGGTAGAGCAGGCAGGATTTACGGTGCTGAAATCGGCTGATGTGCCATCGATATTGGTGGAGACGGGTTTTATCTCCAATCCTACGGAAGCGCAGCGCCTGGCGACGCCCGAATATCAGGACAAGTTGGCGCGCGCCATCAGACGCGGTGTCCAGAGCTGGTTCGCCCGACAGCCACCCCCTGGCACTTTACTGGCCTGGCAGCGGGAGCAAGGAGGTCGAGAAGTGACGATAGCTGCCGGCGACACATTGTCTGAGATTGCCGAGCAATATGGCGTATCGGTGACAGCGATCAAGGCGAGTAATGGTTTGAGTCGGGATGTGATCTATGTCGGTCAGACCCTGTTGATACCGGAAGCATAGCAGTGCCTATACGTATTTTAGAGCCCAGACTAGCCAATCAAATCGCCGCGGGGGAGGTCGTAGAGCGGCCGTCTTCGGTTATCAAGGAAGCTGTCGAAAATAGCCTCGATGCAGGCGCTTCTAAAATCGAGATTGATATTGAGGCAGGTGGCACCCGCCTGATGAGAGTCCGAGACAATGGATGCGGTATTTCCCAGTCGGATCTGGCCTTATCTCTGGCGCGTCATGCCACCAGCAAAATAGACACCATCGAAGATCTCGAGGCAGTCTCGTCGCTGGGCTTTCGCGGCGAGGCGCTCGCGTCAATCGCTTCGGTAGCGCGCCTGGTGCTCACAGCCAATACTGAGTCGGATTCCGCCCGCGGGCATCAAGCGCTCTGCGAGGGAAGGGATATGCAGGTGTCGGTGCGGCCGGCGCCACATCCGCAAGGCGCCACACTAGAGGTTCGGGATCTGTTCTACAACACGCCGGCGCGGCGCAAGTTTCTGCGTACTGAGAAAACCGAATTCGGGCACATATACGAAGTGGTCAAGCGGCAAGCGCTGTCGCGCTGTGATGTCACCTTTTCTCTGCGACACAATGGTAAACAGACCGCGCAGTTCAACAGTGCGGCTAGCGAGGCAGACATGCTTCGGAGGGTGGCAGCCATCTGTGGCAAAGAGTTCGCCGAGCACTCGGTAATGGTCGAGCGTCAGGCGGGCAGCCTGAGGCTTTCCGGTTGGGTGGCTGAACCGACCTTCTCCCGAAGTCAGTCTGACCTGCAGTATTTTTTTGTTAACGGTCGAGTGATCCGCGACAAACTGGTATCGCATGCCATCCGTCAGGCCTACCGAGACGTTTTGTATCACGGTCGTCATCCGGCCTTCGTGCTCTTCCTCACCCTCGACCCAACCGGTGTCGACGTTAATGTTCACCCCACCAAACACGAGGTGAGATTCAGGGACAGTCGTTCCGTCCACGATTTTCTTTTCGGCACACTTTCCAGAGCATTAGCCGATGTCAGGCCCGGCCACGCAGCCCACGAGCCCTCAAGGTCGATTGAAGAGGGGCTTCCGAGGGGGGATGCTTCGACACTTGGGGTGGGTCAAGCGCTGCAGGGTGGATTGCTGCGGGGGGCAAGCGGGGCGCAGCACTTTGTATCGGCACCAAGCGCGTCGCACGGAGAATATTCTGCGAACTTGAGCAGGGCGCCTCAACCCGAGTTCTCGTCAGAGCCGGTCGATATTCCCCCCCTGGGCTTTGCCATTGCCCAGTTGCACGGCGTTTACATTCTGTCAGAGAACCAGCACGGGTTGGTGATGGTAGACATGCATGCGGCGCATGAACGCATCACTTACGAGCGACTAAAGCACGCGCGGGATGGTAGCGGCATCATCCGCCAGCCTTTATTGGTGCCGCAAACGATAGCAGTGTCGACTCGCGAGGCCGCCGTGGCGGGTGAGCAACAGGATGAACTGTCAGCGCTGGGCGTAGTGGTTGAACCCGTTGGCGAGGAGACCGTGATCGTCAGAGAGGTCCCGGCGGCGTTGATCAACTCTGACGTAGAGGCGCTGGTGCGGGACGTGCTGGGGGATCTCATGGAGTTCGGAACCAGCGATCGCATTGAGGGTTCGATAGACGAACTGCTCTCGACAATGGCCTGTCACGGATCCGTTCGCGCCAATCGTCGACTGACGATCGCCGAGATGAATGCGTTGCTCCGCGACATGGAGGAGACAGAGCGCTCCGGGCAGTGCAACCATGGGCGTCCAACCTGGGTGCAGTTGGGTATGGCGGATCTGGATAAATTGTTTCTTCGCGGTCGCTGATTGTGATCAAGCCCGTATTGGCTCTGATGGGCCCTACCGCCTCTGGAAAGACAGCGCTCGCTGAGCGACTGGCAGAGCACGTTGACGGCGAACTGATCAGCGTTGATTCAGCTTTGATCTACCGCGGACTATCGATCGGTGCCGCCAAGCCGGAATATCCCCATCACCTCATTCATATTCGGGACCCATTGGAGCACTACACCGCCGCTGATTTTGCCAGCGACGCGAAACGCTGTATCGACGACGTACGAGCGCGGGGGCGGCAACCCATTCTGGTGGGTGGGAGCATGCTGTACTTCCGCGCATTGCTACAGGGGCTCCATGGCGTGCCTGCCGTCGATCTCAGCGTTCGCGCTGATATTGAGGCTGAGGCGCAAGTCAAAGGGTGGCCAGCCTTACACCAAGAGCTGATGTTGGTGGACCCAAAAATAGCCGAGCGCCTGCATCCCAACCATAGCCAGCGAATCTGTCGGGCGCTCGAGGTATATCGTGGCACCGGTATACCCTTGAGCCATTGGCAGCGAGGCACTTCGGCGCCAGCCACTGAGCGCTACGAGTGTATTGCGCTGTGCCCCCGGGATCGGAGCGACCTCCATGCCCGCATCGAACTGAGGCTCGATGCGATGTTCCAGAATGGGCTCCTGGAAGAAGTCAAAGCACTCTATGACCGCGGCGACTTGCATACCGGGTTACCTGCCATCCGCGCGGTGGGTTACCGTCAAGTCTGGGCGTATTTGGAGGGAGAGGTTTCGCTGGAAGAGTGCCGTGAGCGAGCGCTGGCCGCGACACGTCAATTGGCCAAGCGGCAGTTGACTTGGTTGAGAAGCTGGCCGGATCTCGTCTGGCTGTTTACGGATCAGAATGGCGAGTTGCTGGAGCGCCCACCAGCTCACACCCACCGTGAGGGCTCAAGCCCAAATGGGGGTGGTGGGGAGGCCTCGCAAAGTTGGTACGAACTGATTTGCGAGCTGATGCGGAACTTTTAGCTGACGCGAGGATCGTAGTAGAATATGGACACTCTGCCTCTGGCGGAGTTATTTGTCGCTGACTTATTGGCGGCCGTGATGCGCTTTGCGTTAAAAGCGCCGAGTTTTGACTGAGAAAGCTAAGGAGTTCCCATGTCGAAAGGGCATACCCTACAAGACCCTTACCTCAACGCCCTGCGCAAGGAAAGAGTTCCCGTTTCGATTTATCTGGTTAACGGCATCAAATTACAGGGGCAGATCGAATCCTTTGACCAGTTTGTTGTGCTGCTCAAGAACACGGTATCGCAGATGGTGTACAAGCATGCTATCTCTACCGTTGTGCCCGCGCGCAATGTCAGGTTGCCGGCCGCCGATGGAGATGCTCCGGCTGACGCATAGCGAGCGGCCCGTCTGCGCTACGCGCCACTTGAATCAATATGTTCTTTGAGCGCCATCAAGGTGGTGAACGGGCCGTTTTGGTTCAGATACAGGTCTCCGGCATTGAGCGTGATCTCAGCCTCATCGAATTTGAGGACCTGGTTGTATCTGCCGGGGGTGTTCCGGTGGCGACGGTTACGGGTTCTCGTAGCGCCCCCAGTGCCCGCACGTTTGTGGGTCAGGGGAAGCTAGACGAGATTGCCACCGCTTGCCAGACCCATGGGGCAGAGCTGGTTATCTTCAATCATGCGTTGAGTCCCAGCCAGGAACGTAATCTGGAGCGTGCGTTGAGCTGTCGTGTACTGGCGAGAACCGGCCTGATTCTGGATATCTTTGCTCAGCGTGCGCGCACTCATGAAGGTAAGTTACAGGTTGAGTTAGCTCAGCTCACCCACATGAGCACCCGTCTGATTCGTGGTTGGACTCACCTCGAGCGCCAAAAAGGCGGTATCGGACTGCGTGGTCCGGGTGAGACGCAGCTCGAGACTGACCGTCGGTTACTGCGTGAGAGAATCAAGTCGATCCAGGCACGGTTGGAAAAGGTTCGAAACCAGCGTGAGCAGAGCCGGCGAGCGCGACGGCGGGCTGAGTTACCGGTGCTATCGCTCGTGGGCTACACCAACGCGGGAAAATCAACGTTGTTCAATCGGCTGACGCAGTCAGCGGTTTACGCAGCCGATAAGCTGTTCGCCACACTCGACCCCACGCTGGCGAGATTGGATATAGAGTCCCTGGGCCCGGTTTTATTTGCCGATACGGTGGGTTTTATCTCCGATTTGCCGACGACGTTGGTCGAGGCCTTTAAGGCGACACTGGAAGAGACGGCGAACGCGAGCCTGTTGCTCCATGTGGTGGATGTGTCAGCGCCGAATCGCGAGGATTTGATGGCCGATGTCGAGTCGGTACTGGGAGAAATTCAAGCAGACGGACTCCCGCAACTGGTGATCTTCAATAAGTTGGATCTCCTTGAGCAGTCCCCGCGCATTGCGCGAAATGAACAGGGAGAAGCGGTCGCCGTTTACTTGTCCGCGGTCACGGGTG
>JAYOEE010000044.1:13447-19773 GCA_038106565.1 Halieaceae bacterium | reverse complement strand
ACCGCAATCGACGCTTTAATGATCCAGGCCATTTCTGTGAGGAAGCCTTTGGTACTTTCTTCCCCATCTATGACTGAGGTGGCGACGGAGTTCGTGGGCATGGCCATGGGCAGGGTTATGGCTATGAGCGCACACACACATCTTGCAGTACCCGGCGCGAGTTCTGCGTGATGAGGTTTAAGCCGCAGCCCGTTACTGGCCAGCAACGCCATGGCGATTCGGAATTCCCGCTGGTGTTGGTCGCCGAGGGAGCGGTGTCGCAGCAGGATCTTCACGCCCAGTCTTCGGTGCTCATGGAGCAACTGGCGACCCATGGCGCTATCCTCTTTCGCGGCTGTGGGGTGACGGATGCGCAGGCCTTCGATGATTTCGTGGCGGGTTTTGGCCTCCCAAATTTTGCCTACGACGAATCGCTGTCGAACGCGGTGCGGCACAACCGCACGCCGCGGGTCTTTACCGCCAACGAGGCGCCGCAGGATGTCGAGATTTTTCTGCATCACGAGATGGCGCAAACCCCTTACTTCCCGAGCCATCTGTTTTTCTTTTGTGAGCAGGCCGCCGCAACGGGTGGAGCCACACCGCTGTGTCGCTCCGACGTCCTGCTCAAAACCCTGACAGAGCAGTTACCCGACTTTGTGGCCCGCTGCAGAGCGTATGGCGCGCGCTACTCCCTCACCATGCCCGCCGAGGCTGACGCCACCTCGGGGCAAGGCAGAAGTTGGCGCCAGACGTTGAATGTCGATACGAAAGAGGCGGCCGAGGCAAGGCTTGCAGCGCTCGAGTATGACTGGCAGTGGTTACCCGACTACGCAATTCGCACAACCACGCCGGCCCTGTCGCTCATCCGGCACGCGCCCTCAGGCAACGAGGTCTTCTTCAATCAGCTGATTGCAGCGTTTTGTGGCTGGCAGGATCAGCGCAACAAGGGCACCCGCTCGGTGACCTACGGCGATGGCTCACCCTTTGACGACGCCGATGTGCAATCGGCGGTCGAGATTGCCTACCGCCTTGTCTTCGACCTCCCCTGGGAGTCGGGCGATGTGGCGCTGATCGATAACTATCAGGTCATGCACGGCCGGCGGCCTTTCTCGGGCCAGCGAAGCGTGCTGGCCTCCCTGTGCCTGCACCCAGCCGCTGCTTAACGCTTACAGGTTGATCGTGAGGGTGACGCGCACTTGCCGGGTTTCATAGCGGTGAAACTGTCAGTCCTCGACGCCCTCCAACGGCCCACCCTCGAGCCTTGAGGACTAGAAGCGCTCGATCCCATTCGTCAGAATCGAACAAGCGCTAACAGGCTCAAGAGAGCTGGCCTGTGTATACTCATCCGCAAGGGCAGCAGGCCACAGAATAAAAAGCGCGGTACTTTTGGCTCAACAAGTCGACAAAGTTAACTTCGGACTCTCGGTCTCTGTACTGCTGGGCCTGACCCTCCCACTTTTATTATTTCCCAGCGAAACCGCCGCAGCGCTAGCCGCCATTTATGACTGGATCGCCCATACCTTTGGGTGGTTCTACATACTGACTGGCGCAGTTACTTTCGGATTGGTGCTCTACATCGCCTTCGGTCCCTACGGCAAAATCCGCCTGGGGGAGGCAGAGCCTGAGTTCCCGACCCTTAGCTGGGTGGGTATGTTGTTCGGGGCGGGCATTGGTTCGGGCATGCTTTACTGGAGCGCCATTGAATGGGCCTATTATGTGCAGGCCCCGCCCTTTGGCGCTGAGCCCTTTTCCGAAAAAGCTTACGACTGGGCGGCCTCATATGGGCTACACCACTGGGGCTTCGTTGCTTGGGCCTTTTACAGCTTGCCGACACTGGCCATTGCCTACCCGTTTTACGTGCGCAATGTACCGCAGCTGAAATACAGTAATTCCGCGCAGTACTGGCTTAAGGGCAGGGAGAGTTCTTGGCCGGCAAGGCTGATGGACAGCTTCTTCATGATTGCCCTGATTGGCGGTGCGGGGAGCTCTCTGGGGATCTCCACGCCGCTGATATCGGCTTTTGTATCAAGACTCACTGGCGTTCCCGACGGATTCGCCCTCGAAGTGGTAGTGGTTGTCGTATGCGTGGTGCTGTTCTCGCTCAGTGTTTGGCTGGGGCTAAAGCGTGGTATCCGCAGGCTGAGCGATTTGAACATTGCCCTGGCATTTCTTTTTCTGCTTTTTATTTTGTTTGCCGGCGACACGCTCTTCATTTTGCGCATGGCAGTGAACTCGATGGGGCACCTGCTCCAGAACACCTTGGCGATGACCTTCTGGACAGACCCTATCGCCAATACCGGTTTTGTCGGCGACTGGACGGTCTTTTACTGGGCCTGGTGGATTGCCTACGGCCCATTCGTCGGTATTTTTGTGGCCCGCATCTCGCGAGGGCGAACCCTGCGCGAGGTTGTGTTCGGGATGCTGTGTCTGGGTTCCCTCGGCGTCTGGTTGTTCTTCTTCGTGCTGGGAAATCACACCCTTGGACTGCAGCTCAGCGGTGAGCTCGATGTGATCGGTGTGATGAACGCTGAAAACGGCAATGCAGCCATTGTGGCCGGGCTAGATGTGCTGCCGCTGGCTACCGTGGCAATTGGGCTGTTTTGTCTCGTGGCGGTGATCTTTGTGGCTACCACCTACGACAGCGCTTCCTATACGTTGGCGGCGACCGCCTCAACTGAAATGGGTCCGTCTGAGGACCCGGCGCGCTGGCACCGATTGTTTTGGGCGATCGCCATTGCAGCGCTGCCCATTGGGTTGATGTATGCCGGTGGTGTGCGGGAAGCGCAAACGGCGACGCTGGTGGTGTCATTGCCGCTCACTTTTACCTTCTGGTTGTCTGGCATTGCCTTACTCAAATCGTTGCGCGCAGACCATCCTCCGCGATAAAACAGCGTCTCTTATTAACGGTATTGCCGCTTCGGTGGCGGCGCTGAGATGCCTCGCACTGAAGCAGTAACCCTGATGACTGGCCCCAAGAGAAGGAGTCGTCTTTCGCCATGACAGAACAACCTGTTGCCTTGATATCGGCGGGTGCCTCCGGCATCGGGCTGGCCTGCGCGCGAGCGCTGGCCGAGGCCGGTTACAGGGTACTGACTCTCGATATTGATGCGGAGGCGATCGCGCGATTTCAGGATGAGTTCGGCGAGGGCAGCGCGGTGGTCTGTGACGTAGCGGATGCGGCGCAGGTCGAAGCGGCCTTTCATTCTTTGGTAGATCCATACCAGCGCGTTGATCTCTTATTTAATAATGCGGGTATTGCGGGCCCACAACAGCCGGTGGAAGACATCGAAGTGGCGGCGTGGCAGTCGACGATCGACACCGACCTCAACAGCGTCTTCTATCTGACCCGTCTGGTGATCCCGCTGATGAAATCTCAGCGCAGTGGTCTCATTCTGAACATGTCCTCCAGTGCCGGGCGATACGGCTGCCCAATGCGGTCCCCCTACGTCGCAGCCAAGTGGGCTGCGATTGGGCTCGCCCAGACCTGGGCGATGGAGCTGGGACCCTGGAATATCAGGGTCAATGCGCTGTGCCCAGGCAGTGTGGGTGGCGCGCGGATCGATCGCGTGATTGATCGCGATGCCGCTGAGCGGGGCGTGACGCCCGATGAGATCCGCAAGGTATATCAACGCCAAAGTTCTCTCAGAGACTTTGTGAGTACTGAGGACGTTGCGGCGATGGTGTGTTTTCTAGCAGGGCCGGGTGGCAGGATGATCTCGGGTCAGACCCTCGGGATCGACGGTCACACCGAGAGTCTCGCTAACTGGCTGGACCCGTGAGGGTGAATCGATGAAAGCGTGCTGGTTTGACGCATTCGGTGCGGCGCAGAAAGTGCTGAAGCAAGGTGACTGGCCCACACCAGAGCCCGGTTCGGGCGAGGTGCTGGTGCGACTTCACACCACGGGCGTAAATCCTTCCGATGTGAAAAAGCGTGCTGGTGCTTTTCCGGATTTGCTGGACGCCGGCCCTGTTATTCCACACAGCGATGGCGCGGGCGTGATTACCGCGGTGGGCAATGGAGTGCCCGACTCCAGAATCGGCGAGCGGGTGTTTGTCTATCAGGCGCAGTACGCTCGACAGTGCGGCACAGCCGCTGAATTTGTCGCGCTGGACAGCCTGCGAGCGCCAGTTCTGCCCGATAACACCTCTTTTGAGGTAGGCGCGTGTATCGGCATTCCCATCATGACTGCTCACCGCTGCGTGTTTGCAGATGGCCCCGTTGCCGATCAGTTGATACTCGTCACGGGTGGCGCGGGCCGCGTCGGCCACTACGCTATTCAGTGGGCGCATCGCGCCGGCGCGCGCGTGATCGCGACGGCGAGTAACGAACAAGACGCTGCAGCCTGCCGGGAGGCCGGCGCTGAGGCGGTAGTGAATCATCGCGAGCCCGATTGGGGTAAAGCAGTGCTGGATGTGACCGGGGATCAAAAGGTAGATCGGGTGATTGACGTGGAGTTTGGCGCCAACCTGCCCGAGTTGCTGCAGTGTGTGAGGATTGGCGCGACCATCGCGACCTACTCCAGTACCGTGGTGCCCGAACCCGCGCTGCCCTTCAGAACCATGATGTTTATGGATCTCACCGTCCGTATGGTCATCGTGTATGCCATGCCGGAAGAGGCCAAGGCGCAAGCGGTGGCAGACACCCAAGCCGCTCTGACTGAGGGCAGTCTGCAGCATCGCATCGCCAAGACGCTGCCATTTGATCAGATGGCAAAGGCTCACGAAATCATTGAAGAAGGGAGCGTGCGCGGATGCGTCGTCGTGACAATTTAGTTTTCCGGTCCAGTGGGTTGGTGCGCGCGCTGCTGGCCGGCGTGTTGGCGGTATCGGGCATGCTGGGCCTCGCTGGTTGCGGAGCGGAGCCGGGTTCACCCTCAGTGCAACTAGGCGACACCGTGACTACTGGTGTCTACGAGACAAATGGCATCGCTGCGTTTCTCGGTTTGCCGTTTGCCGAACCGCCCGTCGGTGAGGGACGCTGGGCGCGACCTGTCCCTTGGCAACCTGACGGGCAACCGCTGGATGCAACACGTTTCGCTCCCGCCTGCATGCAGACAGATAGCGGCGTCGACTGGTACCGCGGCATGATGGCAAGGGTGGGTATCGATCCCAATCTCATGGTCGCACCCGAGTATTCCGAGGATTGCCTGTACCTCAATGTCTGGACAGACCTGGAGGCCGAGGAGCCGCTCCCGGTAATGATCTACATCCATGGTGGCGGCAACACCGGAGGGTGGAGTTACGAGCCGAATTATCACGGTGAGCAGTTGGCGCGACAGGGCATGGTAGTGGTCACGGTGGCATACCGCTTGGGGATATTTGGCTGGCTCAATCATCCTGACATGCAGATCAAAAACCCGGCTTTACATGATCTGGCGGCCAGTCTGGCTTGGGTGCATGAGCACATCGCAGCTTTTAACGGCGACCCCAACCGCATCACTGTTTCGGGTGAATCCGCGGGAGCAGACAACGCGATCCACCTTGCGATATCGCCATTGAGTCAGGGACGAGTCCGTCGACTGATTCACCAGAGCGGTGGTTGGTCTTTTGACGAGGGGCCTGATACCCGGGCGGCGGAGGTACATGCACTGGAATTCCAGCGGGCGCTGCTGGGTGAGTCGGGCTCTCTTGATGCGCTGCGAAACATACCACCGGCAAAACTACTGGAGGCCGCGGGAGACGTGTATTCCAGTTTTTACTTTGACCCCGTCGAAGACCCGGAAAGTCTTCCCGATACGCTGCCTGAGCTATCCGAGAGTGGATCGCTGCCGGCGATCGACGTCATCCTTGGCACCAACTTCAATGAGGCGCTGATGTATATCCCGCCAGAATCCACACCGACCGAGTACTTTGGTGGTCGTCTGTCGGAGGAGGCCATCGAGAAAATTTTTGGCCTGTTCCCGGATGACAAGCCCGTGCTCGAACAGATGGATCGGGTCGGTACCGGCATCGAATATCTGTGCCCGACGCTTGCACTGGCATCGGCGATCGATGAGGTGGGGGGGCACGCTTGGGTCTATCGATTTGATCGGGTTCGACCCGGGTTCGAAGCCATCGGTGCCTACCATGGGGCGGAACTCCCCTATATGTTCGATCAGCACGACGACTGGCTACCTTCTGAGGAAATCGACGACCGGCTGACAGGTGAGATGGTGGCCCACTGGAGTGCGTTCATCCGTAACGGTGATCCATCTTCGGACGGCGCGCTGCCCTGGCCGCGCTGGCGCGCCAACGACGGCTATATGATGCGATACGGGGACGAGACGAGTTCCGAGCCTCACGCCGATCGCGCTTTCTGTGACGCGATCCGACTACCCTGAACCGTTCGAAATTGGGTGCCCTCTGGA
>JAYOEE010000044.1:5683-13347 GCA_038106565.1 Halieaceae bacterium | reverse complement strand
CCGCCTCGGCGCGAGGCCATCTATTACTGGAGAATACTGATGCCCAGTAGCAAAACCCGATCCGCCCGAATGACCTTCCACTTGATGGTTGTGCTGTTTTTGAGCTGTTCACAAATAGCGGTGGGCAGCGACAAGCGCCTGTTTGGTTTTGACGATCTGGCCCGCATTCAGGACGTTTCCGATCCCCGTATCTCACCCGAAGGGGACTGGGTCGCATATGTCCTCTCGGGTGTTGACGCAGAGCGCGATCAGCACCAGTCAGACATCTGGATGGTCAGCTGGGACGGAGCGAAGACGGTTCAATTAACGCATACCGATGCGAGCGAGTCCCAGCCGCGGTTCAGTCCCGATGGGCGCTATCTCGCTTTTCTGTCGAGCCGAAAGTCGGGCGCTGAAGATGACGAAAAAAGCCAGATCTGGTTGCTAGATCGCGCCGGTGGTGAAGCCCGGAAGCTGACCGATTTTCAGGGAGGCGTCAGCGATTATGCCTGGTCGCCGGATGGACATCGCCTCGCTGTTATCGCCGCCGACGCGGACCCCGATGAGCCTGCCCCCGACGCAACTGGCGAGGGGAAAACGCCACCGCCGATCGTGCTCGATCGCTATCAATTCAAAGCCGATGGTGTGGGATATCTTCGCCGACTCCGCGACCATCTGTATGTGTACGATCTGGCATCGGGAGAGTCACAACTATTAACCCCGGGCGATTATGACGAGTCGCTCCCCAGTTGGTCCCCGGATGGCAAGCTGATTGCCTTTTTTTCCAAGCGTGATGGCGATCCTGATCGCAATGACAATCAGGACCTGTTTCTGATCGAAGCCAGCGCCGGCTCGGTCGCGCGTCAGCTAACGTCGTTCTCCGGTGACGATGGGCAGGGGAGCGCCGCCGTCTTCAGCCCCGATGGCAAATATCTCGCTTACCTGCAGGGGCGCGCCACCAAGTATGTTTTTTACGATCAGGCACAGCTTGCCGTGATACCGGTTGAGGGAGGTAAGCCCCGCTATCCGCTTGCAGATCTGGACCGCGCGGTGGGTGCGCCGCAATGGTCCAGTGCTGACGGATCTATCTGGTTTTTGCTGGAGGACGACCGTAACCAAATGGTTGCCAGAGTGGCGCCGGAGGGCGGTCGGGTGGAGCGCCTGGCCCCGGCCCGTGGCGTGACCTGGGGGCTCCATGAGCGCAATGGGCGTGCGGTCGCGCTCGTCACCACCGCGCATGCTCCGCTTGAGATCATGGCGCTTGAGGGCGACGCCCTGCGAACGCTCACTGCGCACAATCAGGAATGGTTGTCAGATATTGAATGGGGCAGCGTCGAGGGCATTGAGTTCAAAAGTAGCGATGGCACGCCGGTTCACGGCATGCTGGTCAAGCCCCCCGGCTACGAGGCCGGCCGGCGTTACCCCACTATCGCTTATATCCATGGTGGCCCGGTTGCTCAGGACGGTTACGAATTTGACTACATCCTTCAGACGCTGGCGGCGCATGGCTATGTCGTGGTGGCGCCCAATTACAGGGGTAGCTCCGGCAGGGGTTTTGCGTTTACCACCGTGATTGAAGCCGACTGGGGTAATTTAGAGGTGCAGGATGTGTTGGCCTCGGTGGATTATCTGATTGCCGAGGGTATCGCAGACCCTGAGCGCCTAGGTATTGGCGGTTGGTCCTACGGCGCCATGACCACCAACTACACCATTTCGCGCGATACCCGTTTTAAGGCGGCGGTCAGCGGTGCAGGTATTGCTAACATTTTGGCGGGCTATGGCACCGACCAATATATCCGCCAATACGAGAACGAAATAGGTACCCCCTGGAAAGATCTCGATGCTTACCTACGGATTTCCTATCCGTTTTTTCACGCCGATCAAATCAAAACGCCAACGCTTTTTTTATGCGGTGAGGATGATTTTAACGTGCCTCTACTCAACTCTGAGCAGATGTACCAGGCGCTGAACTCCCTCGGCGTGCCGACGCAGCTGGTAATCTATCCGGGAGAGTTCCATGGATTGTCAGTGCCCAGCTATCAGCGCGACCGGATGGAGCGCTATGTGGCCTGGTTCGATCGATTCCTGAAATAAAGGACTGGGCCTCTCGCGGGCCGCACCTTCATTCATTGCACGGGGGATGAGCCATCGCCCGCCAGTTGACCCACCATCGACCACCAAAAACGCAGCGAATCGCCCACCGCGGCTCGGGGAATGCGCTCGTTGAGGCCATGCGCGAAGCTGTCTTTGGGATTGATAAAAATACCGGTCATGCTGTAGCTCGGAATACCGGCCGCCCGAAAGTAGGCGCCATCTGTGGTGCCTGAACCCATTTCAGGGATGACTGGGATCCCCGGGTAGAGGGGTTCTAAAGCCTTAGCCACGGCCTCCATCACTTCATTATTGAAGGGGGAGGCAGGACTGGATACGGGGACTCCGACCACGGCCCACTCAAGCTCAGGATTGTCGGCTACCCGCCGCAACTCGCCCATGATCTCCTCGGGCGAGTGGCCCGGGAAAATCCGGCAGTTCACCGTGGCCGCGGCGGTACGCGGCAGCGCATTTTCCGCGTGGCCAGCGCTCAGCATGGTGGGAATGCAGGTAGTACCCAACGTGCCTACGTGCTCGGGTCGTGCTCGAAGGGTCTCAATCGCGGCTTCGTCGGATGGGTCCGCCACCAACCGGCTCATGGCTGCACCGACCTCATCGTCGAGTAAAGGTGCTGTCCGTTCAAAGTAGGTGAGAGTAATTTCGTTGGTCTCTACCGGAAACCGGTGCACCTCGATCTTCTGGATTGCCTGTGCAAGGTCGAAGATCGCGTTGTCAGCTCTTGGCATAGAGCTATGCCCGCCGGGATTGGTTGCGGTCATGGCGAAGGTGGCGTATGTCTTTTCGGCGAAACCCACCTGAAATTGAACGGCCTCGCCAGCGTCATTGAGTACGCCACCCCCCCCATCGACTACGAGGGCAAACTCGGCATCAATGAGGTCGCGATAATCACGCGTCAGGTGCTGAACGGTCTCCTGATAGGTTTCCTCATCTCCGGTAAAGGCGATGATCAGATCCCGGTTGGGGACAAAGCCCGACTCTTTTAACGACACAAAGAGCGTAGTCAACAATGACACATCAAACTTGTTATCGAGCACGCCGCGACCATAAAAAAATACTTCGTCTTCCTGAAGCTCGAACGGATGACGCAACCAGGCGTCGGGCTCGGCGGTCACGACATCCATGTGAGAGGAAAACAATATCGGCTTGAGATTACCGTTGCTGGTTCCCGGGTATCGCACGATCAGTGAGGCGGTCTCACCGAGCGGGGCGATGACCAAATCGTCATCCTTAAAACCTGCAGCAAGAAAGATTTCTCTCAATGACTCGGCATAGGCGGGGACCATACCGTTACCCACGGTTGTTTCTCGAGCAATCGCATCTCGTAACAGAGAGACTGCCAATTCCTCATAGCGCTGCTGCGCGGACGGTGGCGAGGCGTGCAGCCAGCTGGAGAGCGCATTTCCCAGTAGCAGAACCAAGACAATACGAAGTGCTTTCATAACAAGTCCTCAGCATAAGCGTGTGACTGAAAGGTATCTTGCACTGCAAGCAGACCTGTCGCTTGAGCGGCGGAGAAGCTTAGCACTAGTCAGCCCCGCGGAGTGGTTAGCGAGGCAGTTTCAAGGCGCCTCTTTTGGGAAGTACCGCGCTTCATAAATTGCTTCCCCGGATCAGGACGATCCGCTACATTCTCGCGAAAATCGGATCGTTTTAGCGCATCGGCGCGGTTGGAGTTATCCAGATGATGGCCTTACTTGAGCGCGTTGTCAGGCAGGGGATACATGATGAGTGACCGTAGCCCTGATATGACGGTGCCCACACCGGATTTTTACAGGTATTCGCCAGTGCCCCTGGCTTCTGTGCAGACGCGAGACGATGGTCTGTTGCTCTCTTGGGATGACGGCGTCCAACTTTCATGCCATCGATTTTGGCTGCGCGAGAATACGATGGGTTTCGGGGGTATCGACCTGGCCACCCGCGAGGGTCTCCTCGATCCTGCTGAGCTCTCCGACGCGATGTTGATTGACACCGCCGCGCTTACGCCCAATGGCGATCTCGAAATAGTCTGGCAGCCTGATGGCGCGCAGGCGGTCTATCACAGCGGTTGGCTCCGCCATGTTGCACAAGGGCAACACCTGCCGCAGAGTTGGTTGCCGAGACCGGTTCCCTGGACTGCGAAGACGCTACCCGAGCCGCCGCGGCGTGACGCGGTGGCCGTGCTCACGCAAGATGCCGTTCTGTGCGAGATGCTTAACGATCTGATTGAGCATGGCGTATGTGTGCTGACGAGCGCTCCGGACGAGGAGACCTACCTCGAGTCGTTGTCGAGTCGTATCGGCCCGATTCGCGACAGCAATTTTGGCAGGCTCTGGGATGTGCGTGCCGATGTGACGCTTGCAGGTGACGCCAAAACCAACACCACCGCCAACACGGGCTTCCGTCTGGGACCTCATACCGATCTGCCGACTCGGGAGATTCCGCCGGGAGTCCAGTGCCTGCATTGTTTGGTCAATGAGGCTGATGGTGGCGAATCGACGCTGACGGATGGCGCCGCTTTGGTCGAAGAGCTCAAGGCGTCCAGTCCAGCAGATTACGAGATTCTCAGTACTCGCCGATGGGTGTTCTTTAATCGAGGGCCAGGCATTGACCACCGCTTCTCGGCTCCCATTATTGATACTCTGGGAGGCGAGGGTATTCCTACTATTCGCGCTTTCTATCCGGTGCGGGCGTTTCCCGATATGCCCGCTGCGGATGTTGACGAGGCCTATCAGGCGCTGAGACGGTTTCATCAGCTTGCCGACGATCCGAGATTTGAACTGACCTTTCGGTTGGGTCCGGGTGACGTCATGTGTTTTGATAACCGCCGGGTGTTGCATGGTCGCAAGGCTTTCTCGGGTGCAGGGCAGCGTCACCTTAAGGGTATTTACATCGATCGGGACGAGATCCTGTCTACCGCCCGTGCGGTAAACCGCACTGTTGCGGCCTTGCCGTAACGAAGTGGTGTCGAACGTCTTAACAAGGCATCGTTATGGCCCCCGGGAAGGGTGGTCGCTGTACGCTGAATAAGGGAGTTGATATGCCACTGGCCATGCGAGACAAAGTTTTTATCACTGCAGCCCTGACCGGCTCCGGCAGCACGCAAGACCGTAGCGACAAGGTGCCTCGTAGCCCAGAGCAAATTGCGGCTGCGGCGATCGATGCGGCCAAAGCGGGTGCAGCGGTGGTGCACTGTCACGTCCGTGACCCTGAAACCGGGGCTCCAGATCGCGCCGTGCACCTGTATCGCGAGGTGGTGGAGCGCATTCGCGACTCAGATACCGATGTGGTGATCAACCTGACGGCAGGGATGGGGGGCGATATTGTTTTTGGCCCCACCGATGCGCCACTGCCCCTCAGCGAGAACGGGACGGACATGGTCTCGGCGGCAGAACGTGTCGCGCACCTTGAAGCCTGCCTTCCCGAAATCGCAACCCTCGACTGCGGCACCATGAATTTCGCCGAAGCGGATTATGTGATGACCAATACCCCCGGCATGCTGAGAGACATGGCGAGCCGGATGGCCGATCTCGGCATTCGCATTGAGATCGAGGCCTTCGATACCGGCCATCTCTGGCTGGCTAAGCAGCTGGTGAGCGAGGGACTGATCCCAGCGCCGGTGATGGTGCAGCTCTGTATGGGGATCCCCTGGGGTGCGCCCGATGATCTCAATACCTTTATGGCAATGGTCAACAACGTGCCCAGTGATTGGATTTACTCGGCTTTCTCGATCGGCCGGCATCAAATGCCCTACGTTGCAGCGGCGGTGCTGTCAGGGGCGAATGTGCGCGTTGGATTGGAAGATAATCTTTGGCTTGAAAAAGGCTATCTCGCCACCAACGCCGAATTGGTCGAACGCGCCGTTACGATCATTGAGGCCATGGGCGTGCAGATTATGACGCCGGACGAAGTGCGCACCGAGCTTCAACTCACAAAGCGAGCGCTACCTTAATGCCCACGGCAGCGATTATTGGCGGCGGGGTGATTGGCTCGGCCTGGGCGTCGCGTTTTCTGTTGAACGGCTGGGACGTGCGCTTTCACGACCCCGCACCCAACTCCGAAGCGGTGCTTAACAAGGTGTTGGATAAAGCCCGCCGTTGGGTCCCGGAAGTCTACGACCAACTCCCTGCGGAAGGTGCGCTGACACTCTGCGACAGCGTTGCCGATGCAGTGACTGGTGCAGATTGGGTCCAGGAATCCACGCCCGAGCGGCTAGAGATCAAACAGGCCGTTTTGGCTGAGATTCAGGCCAGCTGTGCGGCGGAGGCGGTTGTCGGATCCTCCACGTCGGGCTTTATGCCCTCGGAATTACAGGCCGGCAGCCCCCGGCCCGAGCAAATTCTGGTCGCCCATCCCTATAACCCGGTTTATTTGTTGCCCATTGTCGAGTGCGTACCGTCTGCAGTGGTGCCCGAGGAGACGGTGCAGCGTGCCGAAGCGATACTGCGCGATATCGGCATGAAGCCGATTACGCTTCGCGCGGAAATCCCCGCCCACGTGGGGGATCGCCTGCTCGAAGCGGTGTGGCGTGAGGCGCTGTGGCTCATCAAAGACGGTGTGGCGACGACGGAGCAAATCGACGACATCATGACCCATGGGTTCGGTCTGCGGTGGGCGCAAAAGGGGTTATTTGAAACCTACCGCACGGCGGGAGGAGAGGCGGGCATGAAGCATTTTCTGGAGCAGTTCGGCCCCTGTCTGCAGTGGCCATGGACGAAACTCACCGATGTGCCGGATCTTGATGATGCGCTGATCGATCGCATCGTTGAGCAATCCGATGCGCAAGCAGCCGGGCGCTCGGTCAGCGAGCTTGAGGAAGAGCGCGACGCTAATCTGGTGGCCATGCTTAAAGCGTTGCGGCAGGAAGACACTGCCGCGGGCGCGTTTCTCAATCGCCTTGGGGCCTCCAGTGCCTGACGGTGTGGCCTGCCGCCTCATAGGGTGAGCAGTGTTATGCCAGAGGCGGCCTTCTTTCGAGAGCAGATCTGCGCCCACCGAGGTGCCAGCGGTAACTATCCCGAGAATACCGGTGCTGCCTTTGATGCCGCGGCCTCTGTCGGTGCGGGCTGGATTGAGACCGACATCCAGTGCCTCGCCGATGGCGAGCTGGTGATCTTTCACGATGCTCACTTGGGGCGCACGGCGCCGGGGTCGGCAAAGGTTACCTCGTTGTCTTGGCCTGAGATGGCTGAATTCGATATTGGTAGCTGGAAAGGCGATGCGTTTGCGCTAGAGCGACCCCTGCGCTGCGAGGACCTGATCGCTTGGCAGCGGGAGGCATTTGATCGGCCGGGCATTGTGTGGGAAGTGAAGTGCGAGGACGAAGCGCCAGCGGCAGATGCCGCGGTGGTAGCGGTGACCCAGCGCATCCGGGATGCTGGCGATCATCGTTGCATTGTGTCGAGTTTCAGTCGAGATGTCTTGGTTGCCCTCAGGCCCCAGTTGCCGGCAATACCTATGGCGCTCATTGCCGAGGCGTTACCCGAAGACGGCGTCGCCTTTTGTAGGGAGTATAGGCTGGAAGGGATGCACCTCGACGGTCATCAGGTGACTCAAGCGTCGGCTCAGGCAGTGCGAGATGCCGGCCTTGCGCTACG
>JAYOEE010000044.1:2534-5583 GCA_038106565.1 Halieaceae bacterium | reverse complement strand
ATCAGGTGACTCAAGCGTCGGCTCAGGCAGTGCGAGATGCCGGCCTTGCGCTACGGTGTTACACCATCAATGACCTAGGCGAGGGTGAGCGGCTGATTGCGCTCGGGGCGTCGATGATCATGACGGATTTCCCCGAACGGTTTTTAGCCCGGGATTGACCGCTCAGTCGGATAATGTACCCAGATCAAAGCCGGTGTCCTCCGGTACGGCTTCCGGCCAGTTGGTGCGCCAGACCTCCCGGGAGACGGGCCCAACCGGAACCGGAGCGCGCTCAAAGCCAGGCTGGCAATCAATCAGAGGCGCTACCACCACATCGTGTCGTGGCACGATAAAAAACGGAAAGCTGTAGCGCTCCTTACCCGAGGTATTCACCACCTTGTGCGGTGTGGAGACAAAGTAACCCCCGGACCACAGCTCCAGCAGATCGCCGATATTGACGACCATGGTGTCGGGGGGTGCCTTAACTTCCAGCCACTCGGTTTGATCATGAGGCCGCACCCACAAGCCACCGACTTCATCCGGGAACAGCAAGGTGAGGGCATCGGTGTCTTTGTGCGGATGAATGCCAAAGCCATCATTAGGATTGCCGGGCGGATAGTGCAGTAGCGTCATGTTGGTCAGCGGCTGATCAAAGTACGCCAGGAAATCAGCCACGTTCACCTTTATGATCTGCGCGATCAGGCTGAGTAGCCGTTGGCCCGCAGCCTCGGAGGCCTGCCAAAAAGCTTCGGTGGTCTCTCGCAGACGGGCAGGCTCGCGCGGCCAGCGATTGGGGCCGTAAAGGCCACAGGCGGTGCATAGCGGGTCGTCCGCCGCGACTTCGGCGTGAAGTTTGTAACCCTCGTACCGGTCGGGCGTAACGCCCTCGGTGTTGGGCGAGAAGAAGCCCAGCGGGATGTAACCACGGTAGTTATCGGGCGTGATGCGATCAGCCATCTTATCGGCCAGCGGGCGGTCGAAATAATCGATCAGATAACGCCGCAGATCCCTCACCAGATCAGCTGGCACGCCATGCCCCGTCACCAGCACAAAGCCCAACTCGCAAAGCGCGCGCTCCAGCGTCGGTAGAATCTCATCATCACCACGCTCGAGATCAATGGTCGGAATGTTGAGTGGCGCGGGCATCGGCGATGGGTTCCTCAGCTATCTAGTTTCTGACGCTGCCAAGCACAATTCTCTGGGCGCCTGCGCCGCATCTTCGATGAGAGGAGCTGGCGAGTAAAGCGCCTTATCTGTCGATTGACGGGCGCAAATATCGGACTTTCCTACCGTCCCAATCAGTCGGCATAATCTTGGCATTGAGAGCGAGGGTGGCTCGATGCCGAACTTCTGGTTATTCGTTGTTGCATTGATCTGGTTAACGCCGATATCGCCGGCGGCGGCGGACACAGGCACCACGCCTAAAGTCATTTTTATGATTCTCGACGGGATTCCGGCAGATGTGATTGAGCGGGTAGCCACCCCTCATCTGGATGCCATTGCCAAGGCGGGTGCTTACGCACGCGCCCAGATGGGCGGCCCTGTTGGGGAGCCCGGTGAGACGCCTACCGTATCGGCGCCGGGCTATATGAGTTTGATCACCGGCACGTGGGCCAATAAGCACAACGTATACGAAAACTATGATCTGTCTCCCAATTACGATTACTGGAATATCTTTCGGGTAGCAAAGGCCCTGAGCCCCGCGATCAAGGTCGGGATTTTCTCGACCTGGACAGACAATCGCACCGTGCTGCTGGGAGAAGGGCAGCCTGGCGCGGGGGATTGGCGTTTTGATTACGTCGCCGATGGCTTCGAGAAGGATGAAAAACGATTTCCGCCGCAACCTTCTGACAAACACATCGCTCTGATCGACACCTTTGTTTCCGAAGCGGCAGCAAAGGCTATCGTGGAGCGGGGACCCGATTTGTCCTGGGTCTATCTTCAGCACACCGATGATATAGGCCATGAATTTGGTGATAGCGAGGCATTCGATCTAGCTGTTGCGGAGATGGATGCCCACGTCGGCCGGATTTGGGAAGCGGTGAAGGCGCGCCAGGCGACCTACCGAGAGGATTGGCTTCTCATAGTGACCACTGATCACGGGCGCGACGCAGAGACCGGGCGCGAACACGAGGGACATACCGCGAGAGAGCGTACTATCTGGATAGCGACGAACAGCCAGCGGCTGTCGCCCGATTTTTACGCGATGCCGGAAATAGTCGACATCTATCCTTCTATCGCCCAGCACTTGGGGCTTACTATCCCTGAAGAGGTTGCGCGCTATCTTGATGGCGCGTCGTTTATCCAATAGGGGCAGCTATGAATCGAGCACGTGTCGCCGCTTACGCACAGGTGATGATCATTGCGCTGGCGGCGTCGGTCATCTACAGCGCGCCTTACCTCCGCCAACTCTTCAAAACCTCTCTGCTGGAGGCTTTCTCGCTCACTGAGGCACAGCTGGGCAACTTGAGTAGCACCTACGCGTTGGCATGTTTAATTTGCTACGTCCCCGGGGGTTGGTTGGCGGACCGCGTCGAGGCCCGCAAATTACTGATCATCGCGCTCTTTGCCAGTTCCGCGAGTTATGCCTGGTACGCCACCATCCCCAGTTATGAGGAGTTGCTCGTTATTTATGCCTCATGGGGGGTGATCGGTGTTGGCATCCTGTGGGCGGCCATGTTCAAGCAGGTGCGGCTGTTGGGCAGTGGTGACGAGCAGGGCCGCATGTTCGGCAGCCTAGAGGGCGCACGCGGCTTGTTTGAGGCTATTTTGCTCACCGTCGGTACTTTCATCTTCGGGCTGTTTGCCACCCGGGAGCTGGGCATGATCAATGTGATCATTCTTTACACGATCTGCTCCGCCGCCCTGGGTGTGTTGCTGATGTTCTGGAAATCTCATCCCGTGGGTGATGCTGAGGATTCCCTAGAAAAGATTCGCTGGTCTGATCTGCTGATCATTGTGCGTCAGCCCACTATCTGGCTGTTATGCATCATTCTGTCTGCTCTTTATCATGTGTTTTGGGCCACGATTGAGTTCCCGAGTTTTGCGGAAACCGGCGGATTTGAAATGA
>JAYOEE010000044.1:0-2434 GCA_038106565.1 Halieaceae bacterium | reverse complement strand
TTTTGGGCCACGATTGAGTTCCCGAGTTTTGCGGAAACCGGCGGATTTGAAATGACCTTGGCAGCCGCTACCGCCCTTGGTGCGGCTAAGCTGTGGATGCGTTTCCCCGGTGGGATTCTGGCGGGTATGTTGGGAGATCGTGTGGGTAACCCACTGGTCATGATCTGGCTATTTTTTCTGTCGATTCTCAGTTGTCTGTATCTCGCGCTGATGCCCACGACACCGACATGGGCGTGGACGCTTTGGGTTTTTATTTTCCCCTTTGCGCTCATCGCATATGGACTGAGAGGCGTGTTCTGGGCATTGCTGTATAACTGTCCCATCCCCACCCGGGTGCTGGGTACCGCGATTGGAGTGGTGTCGATTATTGGCTATAGCCCGGATGCCTATGTACCGCAGGTCGCGGCATGGCTGCATACAAACTACGACACCACGACCGCGTACCAAGGCTTCTTTGCTTACGTGGCAGCGGTATCCGCAATCGGCCTGATCGCGTCGTGGTTGCTGTACCGAATGACCACCCGATACCCAGGAGACCAGACGCCTTGACGGAGTATGACTACATCATCGTCGGTGCGGGCTCGGCGGGGTGTGTTCTGGCGAATCGGCTGAGCGAAGATCGGGGGCAATCGGTGTTGCTGATAGAAGCGGGTGCGGATGACCGCAGTTTGTTTATCCGCATGCCAACCGCGCTCTCGATTCCGATGAGCACCCGCCGATTTAATTGGGGCTATTGGAGCCAACCGGAGCCTTACCTCGACGGCCGGAGGATGGACTGTGCCCGTGGGCGCGTGCTGGGGGGCTCTTCTGCCATTAATGGCATGGTCTATGTTCGGGGCCACCCTGAGGACTTTGATCAGTGGGTGACCGCCGGCGCCTCGGGCTGGAGTTACGCCGACTGCCTGCCTTATTTCAGGCGAGCCGAGCGCTGGATGGGGGGTGCGGATACCTATCGTGGAGGCGCAGGGCCTCTCGATACCTGCAACGGGAACAACATGAAGAATCCGCTCTATCGCGCTTTTATTGAAGCGGGCGTAGAAGCGGGGTACGGCAGAACCGAGGACTATAACGGGTATCGACAAGAGGGCTTCGGACCGATGCACATGACGGTGCGAAGTGGCGAGCGATGCTCGACAGATCTAGCCTATCTTGAACCCGCTCGCCGGCGTCCGAATCTAACGGTGGTGACGAAAGCGGAGGTCGACAAGCTGACGTTTTCTGGCCTTCGCGCTACCGGCGTTTTCTATCGACACGGGGATCAGATGAGCACCGCTACCGCGCGCAAAGAGGTGATTCTGAGCGCGGGATCGATAGGCTCCCCCACCATCCTGCAGCGCTCGGGGGTGGGTCCCATGTCGGTGTTGATGTCTGCCGGCGTAAGGGTGCGTCATGATTTGCCCGGTGTGGGAGAAAATTTACAGGATCACCTGGAAGTCTATTTTCAATACCGTTGCCGCGAACCCATCACCATAAACGGGCAGCTAAATTGGTTATCCAAGCTCAGAATCGGGGCGCAGTGGGTACTGACCAAAACCGGTTTGGGCGCCACCAATCATTTTGAGTCATGTGGTTTCATTCGCTCGCGCCCGGGAGTGGAATGGCCCGACATTCAGTATCATTTTCTGCCAGCGGCGATCCGCTATGACGGTCAAGCGGCTTTTCAAGGGCATGGTTTTCAGGTTCACGTTGGCCCCAATAAGCCAGACAGCCGCGGCCACGTTCGGATATCGGGCCCCGAGCCGCGCCGAGAGCCGCTGATTCTTTTCAACTATCTTTCCACCGAAAAGGATCTGGCGGATTGGCGCAACTGCTTGCGGCTGACCAGGGAAATCTTGCAGCAGCCGGCGCTGGATGCCTACAGGGGAGAAGAGATTCAACCCCACATTGACCTCGCGGACGATGCGGCCGTGGATCAGTGGGTGCGCCAGAACGTAGAAACAGCGTATCACCCGTCCTGCTCGTGTCGAATGGGGGCGGTAGATGACGAGATGGCCGTAGTGGACCCTGAGTGTCGCGTCCGGGGGCTGTCGGGACTGCGCGTAGTGGACTCGTCGATTTTTCCTACTATCCCAAACGGTAACCTCAATGCGCCAACCATTATGGTTGCCGAGCGCGCTGCGGATTTGATTTTGGGTAAGGCGCCTTTGCGGCAGGAGGTGGACGTGTGGCGGGCCCCGGCCTGGCAGACTCGCCAGCGCGAGCGTGACCCCGTGCGCCCTGTACCCGCCGGACCGGCCCCCGCGCACTGATGGGAGCATTGGTTTGAACGGGATTTTGTCGGGTGCGATCGCCTTAACCACGCTCACATCACTGCTTCTGGTGCTGCGTTATCGTAATACCCGTATTGAAGGTGCCACCCCCATGCGCCTCGTTACTTTTCTGGCGGTGCTGTTCACCTCCGGGCTCGATGTGGGCCTGCTGATGTTTCCGATGG
>JAYOEE010000043.1:0-20208 GCA_038106565.1 Halieaceae bacterium | reverse complement strand
GTGCATTGCTGCGGTTTTGATTCGATCCCATCGGATCTATCAGTTTATTTCCTGCAACAACAGTTCAAGGCCCGCTTTGGCCACTATGCTCATCGCGTGTCGGGGCGCATGGGTCGGGCCGCGGGGGGCGTGAGTGGTGGCACGGTAGCCAGTCTGATGTACGTGGCCGAGCAGGCCTCCAAAGATGCGCATATCCGCCAGACGGTGATGAATCCCTACGCGCTCTATCCAGCCAGCATCGATCCCGGCGAGGACACGCCGGATCAGACCGGCATCGCTTGGGACGACGACTTCAACTCCTGGACCGGACCTTTTGTCATGGCAGCGATCAACACCAAAGTAGTCAGGCGCTCCAATGCCCTGGCTGGACTGCCTTATGGTCCGGATTTCCGTTACGACGAGTCCCAGCTTTGCAGTAGCCGCACCAAAGCGCTCCTCAGTGCGGGCGGTTTGGGCGCGGTGATGGCCGGCACCTTCTTCTCGCCAACGCGCGCGCTACTCAAAAGAATGCTTCCAGATCCCGGTGAGGGTCCCAGCGAAACAGTGCGCGAAAACGGATTTTTCGAATTTTGGGCGCATGGTTCAGATGGCGAGCATCATCTGAGAGTCAAAGTCGCTGGAGAGCGCGACCCCGGCTACGGCGCAACATCAAGAATGCTGGCCCAATCCGGGCTATGCCTCGCCCGCGATACGCTCTCAGTGCCGGGCGGTATCTGGACACCCGCCAGCGCGATGGGAGACGCCCTGCTAGCGAGATTGCCGCAGGTGGATATCCAATTCAGCGTAGTAGAGGAAATCGCATAGCGCACAATTTCCGGGGAATCCGACCGGTTGCGGCACCCTCCATCAAACAACATAAATAGCCTGCCGAACCTGAATGATCTTTACAGAACAGGCAAAAAAAAGCCGCCCACAGGGCGGCTCATCACTTGGCCACGTTTTTATTATTTTGCTGGTTCGTACTTAAACTTCTGGCCGCTAAGGGTTGCCTCATACATCAGACCGCCCTTGGCAATGGTGAAAACCGCCATACCGCTGCGGCTGTCGTAGCTTTCTTCGGTCACGGTGTTCAAACGCGCATCTGTGCCCGCAGAAGCCGAACCCGACCCTCCGGTAGAGGTTTGCGCTGAGGCCCCCGCAGTCAACGCCACCGCGCTGGCCTGCGCGCCAAACTCAAAATTGCCCGATGAGAAATCATTAAAAGCGCTTGCGTCTTTGAAAAAGATAATCTGGCTGTAAGCTTGTCCACCCAGCTGCAAGCCATACGAGACCTGAGACATGCTGGTGAGTCCGACGCGCTTACCGCCAACATAAACGCCGCCTTTCCCATAAGCACCACCGATACCGATTCCGCCCTTTCCAATAGACGGAAAAACCGCATAGCCATGGGCTGAATCGATCATCCCACCCGTGCCCGCATTGCGGAATAGCTCTACTGTCTCTTTCTCCTTAGACTCATCCGCCCAACCGGCCGGCGCAACGAATGTCAGCAAAGACAGCGCCACTGCAAAGATTGTCTTCATGGGGTTTCTCCTGATTTTACGTCGGGAGCCAAGAGTGTAACCCAAGCGGCGGCGGGACAATTGTGCAGAAGATGACAACGGCGCGAAGGCGCTCGCGGTCTGACAACGCCAGAATCGGCAGCAGCGCTACCTAACACTTCCCCGGTGTCAGGGCGCGGCTTACCAGGGAATCGCCTCTCCCCCCCAGTCGACGTAGCTTAAATCTCCGTCAATCGCAGCTTGCTCCAGAACCTGATCCAGCGCTTCTGCAGCACGCGACGGACTGAGCAGTGCGTCAGGATCGACACTCCCCTGAAAAGGCTTGGACAACGGCGTATCGACAGTGCCCGGGTGATAGGCGATTAATTTGGCCGAGGCATTCAATCGCCGAAGCTCCAGGGCCGCACATTTCAGCATCATGTTGAGGGCGGCCTTGCTGCCACGGTAGCTATACCAACCACCCAGACGATTGTCGCCGATGCTGCCCACTCTGGCTGATAGGACAGCTATTCGAGGCGCAGTGCTTTCCTTGAGCACCGGTGATAGCGAAGCCAATACGCGCATGGGTAAAAACGTATTGACTTCGAAGATCTCGCGCATCGCTCCGAGCTCGAGTTGGCCCAGCGCACGCTCGGGCCGATACCCCTCCCCCTGTAATACTCCGTTACAGATCACAAGACGCACGATGTCCGCGCCCTGCGATCGCAATGTTTCTGCCAATGCATTCAGAGCTGGATCACTGTAATCACATTCATCGAACTGCACCAATGTGCCTGACAACGTGCTTGGCGGTGCCGATTTGGGTCGGGCGACCGCCATGATGGGTCTCTTTCCGGTAGCGGCCCAGCGCTCAATCAATGCACCACCTATGCCACTGCCTGCACCCACAACCAGATCTATCTCCACGCTGACTTCCTCCGTCTTCGTCCTCTTACTCGGGTCAAGCTGATATTGCGTTACGCTATCTGCTCTTATTACGGCAGGAATCAGTGATAGATGACTTCACACAAGCGGGTGGCCTTTATCGGGCTCGGCGCGATGGGGTACCCCATGGCAGGACACCTTGCCCGATCCGGGCATGACGTCACCGTATTTAATCGCACGACCCGGCGCGCAATGGACTGGCAGGCTGAGCACGATGGCAAGGTCGCTCACACCCCGGCAGAGGCTGCTATCGATCAAGACGCAGTCATACTCTGCGTTGGCAATGATGATGATGTAGAAGAGGTGACTACAGGGTCAGACGGCGCGCTGAACACCCTCAGCGAGGGGGCGCTTATCGTTGATCACACCACAACCTCAGAGGCGCTGGCTATCGCATTGGCAGCGGCCGCCGCAGAACGAGGCGTCGCTTTTTTAGACGCGCCCGTATCGGGCGGCGAAATCGGCGCACAAAATGGCGTGTTGACGGTCATGGTCGGCGCCGAAGAAACCGCCTTTATCGAAGCGCTGCCGCTGATCAACTGTTACGCCAAAAGCGTGCGTCGCATGGGACCGGTAGGAACGGGCCAGCTGACAAAAATGGTCAACCAGATATGCATTGCGGGGCTCCTCCAGGGCTTGTCAGAAGGCATTCACTTTGCCGAGCTGGCGGGCCTGGATGTCGAGGGCGTGATCGAGGTGATTTCACAAGGAGCTGCCCAGTCCTGGCAGATGAACAATCGCGCAGACACCATGATTGCAGGGCAATTCGATTTCGGTTTCGCGGTTGACTGGATGCGTAAAGACCTCGGCATCGCTATTGCCGCTGCCCGCGAAGTGGGCGCCGAGGTGCCGGTAACCGAACTGGTGGATCGGTTTTACGCTGATGTTCAGTCACTGGGGGGCAATCGCTGGGATACCTCCAGTTTGATCGCCCGCTTGCGCGCTAACTGACCGGGAAAACCATCATTACAGTGCACAGTTGGGCGCACTTGGTCCGCTATAGCGCTCCCGGGAAGGCACCGCCGTCCAGCAGAATATTCTGTCCGATAACGAAACCCGCTTTCTCCGAACAGAGCCAGGCGCAGGCGGCACCAAATTCTTCGGCCGTACCAAAGCGACCAGCCGGAACCGTCGCTATTCGGGCAGCGCGTGCTTCGTCCTCGCTAATTCCCCGGGCACCCGCATCGACTTTGTCCAACATGGCCAAACGATCAGTGTCGTGCAAACCAGGTAATAAATTATTGATGGTGACTCCGGTTCCCGCCACTTGCCTCGATACACCGGCCACATATCCGGTGAGTCCTGACCGAGCGGTATTGGAGAGGCCCAGCACGGGAATAGGTGCCTTCACCGCGACGCTGGTGATATTGACAATACGACCCCAACCCCTATCGATCATGGATGGTAGCAGCGCCTTAATCAGCGCAATGGGCGTTAGCAGGTTGGCGTCGAAAGCAGAGATGAAATCATCTCGATTCCAATCCGACCACATACCCGGGGGCGGTCCGCCCGCGTTGGTAACCAGTATGTCCACCTCCCCTGCCGCCGCCAGCACTTCGGCCTGCCCTGACTCTGTGGTGATATCTGCCGCCACGGTCACGACGTCAACGCCAAACTGCTGGCGAATCGCGCCCGCAGTCGCATCCAACGCCTCGGCTCCACGGGCATTGAGGACCAAACTCACGCCTTCTCCTGCCAGCGCCTCTGCACAACCCCTCCCCAAACCCTTTGAGGAGGCGCACACGAGTGCACGACGACCTTGAATGCCCAAATCCATAACGGGTGCCTCCTGATTGATGCCCAGTATCGCCCTGATTATCTGCTATCTCGCCCCTTAAGTGCGAGCGGTCAACTTCGTCGCGCTTCAGGGGAAACCGGCTCCTGAAAAGGCTACACTGCCACCCTCAGCTGCCGCCGCTCAATTCTGAAGGTGCGCCCCACACCAGCACGAGAATTTCCTGATGCCAAATCCTCCTTTTTGGGAAACCAAGTCACTTGAGGAGATGTCGGATGCCGAGTGGGAAATGCTCTGCGATGGGTGTGGTCAGTGCTGTTTGCACAAGCTCATCAATGAAGAAACGGCCGATATTTTTTACACGCGGGTGGCTTGCCGATTACTCGATACGGAATCAGGCCGCTGCACAGGTTATGACCAACGTCTTGATGAGGTCGAAGATTGCCTTGATGTGCGGCGAATGAGCGCAAGCGAGCTCGCATGGATGCCAAAAACCTGCGCCTACCGGCGCATCCACGAGGGCCAGCCGCTACCTGAATGGCATCCTCTAGTGAGCAGGGATCCTCGCTCTGTTTTCCGAGCGGGAGTCGCCGTAGCAGGTCGCGCGGTCAGTGAACGCAAGGTCGACCTCGAGCAACTCGAGGCGGAGATTATCGAGTGGGTAGAAACTTGAGGCGCTGGCAATAAGCGCATCCGCGCGATCGGCCACGCCGCAACCCGCGTAGGGTGCGCCAATAAACCTTGAAGCCGCGCCACAAGCCCGCGATGATGATCGAATACGCTAACGATCACCGCTTGCACTTTTAGAGGGCCGACTATGCAGGACGAAAAAACCGCCACGACCACCTCTGGCTACCCCATGCTGGTGGCACTGCCCGTTGCCGTCATTACCGGCGTCTCGGCGGCGTTGGTGCTCGGCGCCATCGCTCTTAAGATTCTGGGCCTGTTGCTAGCCATCCTCGCGCTGATCTGCCTGGCCGGTTTTTATATGGTCGCCCCCAACGAGGGCCGGGTTTTGCAACTCTTCGGCCAATACGTCGGAACTGATCGCGCCCTGGGGCTCCGCTGGGCGAATCCCTTTTATTCCAAGCAACGTGTGTCCTTGCGGATTCGCAATTTTGAGAGCGGACAGCTCAAGGTCAATGACTCAGCGGGCAACCCGATCGAGATTGCCGCGGTGGTTGTGTGGCGCGTGGTCGACACTGCCGAAGCGGTTTTTGAAGTCGACGATTATGAGGACTACGTGGCCATTCAGAGCGAAGCGGCCATCAGGAATATGGCCACAAGCTACCCCTATGACGACCACGAGGGAGAATCCATCACCCTTCGTGGGAGCGCCAACGAGATTGGCGACATTCTCAAAGCCGAAGTTCAGGAGAGGCTTGGCAAGGCCGGAGTCGAAGTGCTGGAAGCCCGAATCAGCCACCTGGCCTACGCGCCCGAGATTGCAAGTGCCATGTTGCAGCGCCAGCAAGCATCAGCCATCGTCGCGGCCCGCGGCAAAATCGTTGAGGGCGCCGTCAGTATGGTGGAAGCCGCTCTGGAACAGCTGACTGAGCGCCAGATCATCGACCTGGATGCGCAAAGCAAAGCCGCGATGGTAAGCAACTTGCTGGTCATTCTCTGTAGCGACCGCGCGGCTCAGCCTGTGGTGAACAGCGGCACGCCATCGGGCTGATCGCTTAACCGGGCGCGCGCATGGCCTTGGTTAAAATGCGATCAAGTTGATCTGCAAATGTCTTGCGGTCGGATTGGCTGAGCGGTGGCGGCCCACCTGTATGCTCACCCGATGCGCGCATGGTCTCCATGAAGTCGCGCATTTGCAGCCGTTGCCGGATGTTGTTTTCGGTGTAACGCTCTCCCCTCGGAGTAATCACCAGCGCACCCTTTTCCAGCACGTCGCTGGCCAGTGGAATGTCGGCGGTAATCACCAAATCTCCGACCTCCACCCGCGCAGCGATTTCGTGATCCGCCATGTCAGGGCCTTGGGCGACTTGGTAAAGACTGATCAGCGGCGAGGTGGGCACCTGAAACGACTGATTGGCGAACAGCGTCAACTTGAGCTCTCGCTTTTGGGCCGCTCGATAAAGGATCTCCCGAATGACAACCGGGCAGGCATCAGCGTCAACCAGAATCTGCATGGCGTAAGCCTCCCGACTCGCCCGAGTCACCAGAATGAATCATTGTCCCACGCAAGGGCACCATGAGGCGCACCACAGCCCCGGCTGGCCCGGCCTCGACAAGTGTGTATACTACGCGCCCCGACGGGCATCAGCCTCGCCGGCTCCGCGCGGAATTAGCTCAGCTGGATAGAGCGTCGGTCTACGAAACCGAAGGTCGCAGGTTCGACTCCTGCATTCCGCGCCACTTTCCACCCGCTATCCCACACGCTAACCCCCCCAATAGCACCCCACTGTCATCCCTACATTCGGCAGGCACGGGTCTATCGGAATTTTTGTTGCCGCCAAATCAGACGACCCCTCCCGCACCGCGGCGTTGCATCCCCGATAAGGCTATAGCGCAACAACTCACGGGCGCTCCGGTTGGCGACTTCTGTCAAACCCTTGGCGCACTTTGCCAATCTTTTTCCAAAAGCCACCGACACACTGTCGCTATCGGCATCAAAGCCATACCAAGGGCACGCGCAGCGGCCCCGGAGACTTAAAAATGGAATGGTTATCAGAGCACTACCTCAGCGTGGTAATCGCGGGCTTATTGTTCTTTATCTACGCAAAGCTTGACGAGCTCCATACCGCTATCAAAGACAACACCAATGCAGTGAACAGTGTGGAACAGGAGGTCGCTTACCTCTCGGTTGAACGCGACGGATACCGAGATTTGCGAGAACGTCATGCGCCACATCGCGGAGCTGGAATTGACTTGTGGGCGTGAGTACCGCCCGGGCTCGACCGATTGCCAGAAAATCCGTGCGAGCAGTTTGCGGCTCACATAAAAAAGGCCCCGCCAAAGTAGCCGGTGAGGCACTTTGTTGGGACCCTGTCAGACTTTTGGTCTGCCGTAGTTACGTGGTGATGGTCGATTGGATCAAGTCAATATTGGGCAAAAGGCGCAGCCGATCTCGACGCCAACACCACGGTTTGCGATATTGAACCCTGAGGGAGTCAACCAAATGGCCGTAACAGACCTGAACACCCAGCAGATGCAGCCACGTATGGCGTATCAGATTTCGTGCGCCTTGCTAGCCTGCGTCCTGACTGCCTGTGGCGGCGGCGGTGGTAGCAGCGACAACACCAGCCTCGATCCCGTGGCGGGGGGGCCACCCGACGAGCCTCCGACAGGACTCTGGATCACCTCGGAACCGGGTGACGGCCTGCTGGCTTACCGGACAAAGCTGACCCAGACCTCATCAAAAAGAATGGCGGCAGTGGTAGACGCGGCACCGGCATCTGAAAGTGCGGACGCGGGCTTTTCCACCACCTACACCCTTGAGTCAGACATTGACGAACACGACATCGTAAAATACGACGGGCAACTGCTCGCCGTGGCCCCAAGTCGGAGCGCCTGCTGTTTTATACTGGACGATGCCCGCGAGCCGCTCTCGGCTGACATCGCGCCCGAGGAACCCAACTCGACAGCTCCAGCAATCAGGCTTTTCACCACTGATCCCGAGGCGGGCACGGCCACTTTCCAATCGACCATCGCCCTCGATGAAGCCTACCGGGCCGAGGGGTTGTATCTTGAAAATCAATCGCTGCACCTTCTGCTGTCGACCGCATGGTGGGGCGTTTTCGGTAGCCGACATATAGAACCCGAGGCTTGGGAATCACAGCAAGTAGCGCTCAACACCTACAATGTAGCGTCACCAACGGATCCCACGCTGGAAACCACCCTCGAAATCGAGGGCGGGTTGGTGTCCTCTCGGCGGCAAGGTAGCAACATCATCCTCGTGACACGACACACGCCGCAACTGGAAGGTTTGATCGCCTACCCCAGCACCCCAGAAGAAATCGCTACCAACGAGTCCGTCCTGGCCGAGGCGACCGACGATGATATTCTGCCAACCATTCTGATCGATGGCTCTCCGGCAAGCCCTTTTACGCTGGACGATTGCTACCGTCAGGATGCCGAGCACCCTCTGGCATCTGAGATGCCCGCCGACCCCATCATGACCACCATTTTGGTGATATCCACCGAAACGGGCGACATTGTGCGCTCTGCCTGCGCGATGGAATCGATAGATGGTGTGTCGGTAGGCCAGGATTTTATTGCGCTCAGCTTCGTGAGATGGGATCGCGATGCAGACGAGACGCTGATCCACTTATTGGCCGCAGACTCGCTCGAGTATCTGGGTTCGGAGTCTGTCTCGGGAGCACTTTACTCTGGGGGTAATGCCGACTTCCGTATTAACGAATTCGACGGCGTTCTCAGGCTGGTGACCACGCAATGGACCGGCGACCCGGAAGACCAATTCAGGCACATGCTATTCACACTCCGACCCGAAACAAGCGCACCGGAACTGGCACAACTCGCCACACTGGGCGGTAGCGACGAAAACCGGATAGGCAAGAAAAACGAGGATCTTTACGGCGTGCGCTTTAAGGGAAGTCGCGCCTATCTGGTGACATTTGAGCGTGTAGACCCATTGTATGTGGTAGACCTCAGCGACCCGAGTGCCCCTCGCATTGCTGGCGAACTGGAGGTACCCGGATTCTCCGATCTGCTCCACGAGGTGAACTCAGATCTCCTGCTTGGGCTGGGCTCCAGCGAAAACCGGCTTCCAAAATTGGAGCTTTTCGATATCTCCGATATTTCAAATCCTGTTTCAAAGGATCTTTTTGAAATCGGTGCGGGTTGGGACTGGGCTTACAGCCCAGCACAATACAACCGCTACGCCTTTACCTACCTTCCCGGAGAGTCAGTTGATCGACTTACTGTCCCTTACGCGGCAGCAAGCTGGGGAGAAAAAGATTACCGGCATGTAGACAAGATCGCGTTGTTTGAACTAATCGACAAACAAACACCCCAGACCGCGAGCATTCATGCCGTCGGTGAAGTGACACTCGCCCCGGACTCTGTCACCGGAGAGACCCGCGTCATCATCGACTCGGGAGCACTGTATGTGATCGCCCATACCGATTTGCTGAGCGGATTCTGGAGCAATCCCGAGGCCATGCGATCGTTTTCCCCGAAGTAACTGATGCCCGACGGGCTCCGCCCTATTTTGTGCTGGCGCGGCGACTCTTTTTCGGTTATTCCTAACAGGGTTGTCTACTCGGGCTAACCATTGGCCCGACAAGCGTTGGCTCGTGTACGGGGGACCAGAGGCATGGCGAGACGAGGTGGAGGCAGACAGGCGCGACATGCACAGCGCAGCGCGCCACTTGAGGAGGCTATGAAACCAGTGCGGCCCGGCGAGAGAGGGGGACGTTACCAGCCGTTTACCCCTGATGATCTCGAGGCCATCGTCGCCAATATCTATCGTATTCTCGAGGAGGTTGGGTTCAAAGACGCCACCCCTCACTGCATCAAAACCTGCGAGTCGGTGGGTGCCGTTTTGGGTGATGACGGGCGACTCCGTATGCCCAGATCAGTCGTCGACGATGCGTTGCAAAAAGCCCGACGCAACCTCACCCTCCATGCTCAGGATCCGGCATTCGATCTGGATTTATCGGGCTCCCGAGTCCATTTTGCGACGGCAGGCGCGGCAGTCATGATCGCGGACTCCGTCAAAAACGAATACCGAGAATCAACCACTCGCGACCTCTACGACCTCGCGCGCATCGCCGACAACTGCGAACACATTCATATGTTTCAGCGCATGTGCGTGCTGCGGGATCTTGAAAATACCTACGAGATGGATCTCAACACCACTTATTGCTGCGTGGCAGGAACCCGCAAGCACGTGGGCGCCAGTTGGAGTAACTGCGACCACCTCGGCAAAGCGCTGGAGATGCTCCACATCATCGCCGGCGGTGAAGCCGCGTGGCGAGCACGCCCCTTCGTTAGCCAGTCGAATTGTTTCGTCGTCCCGCCCATGAAATTTGCTCAGGATGCCCTCGAATGTTTGCGCGTAGCGGTCGAGGGCGGCATGCCGGTACTGCTGTTATCCGCGGGCCAGGCCGGTGCCACCACCCCGGCTACGCTGGCAGGGGCGGTCAGCCAAGCCTGGGCGGAGTGCATCGGCGGGCTGGTGTATGTGAATGCCATTGAGCCCGGCGCACCCGCCATCATCGGTGCATGGCCCTTCGTATCAGATCTTCGCACCGGCGCCATGAGTGGCGGCTCGCCCGAACAAGGATTGATCTCCAGCGGCTGCGCCCAGCTGGGGCTCTATTTTGATTTACCCTTTGGCACTGCCTGCGGCATGACCGATGCCAACATGCCCGACTTTCAAGCGGGTGCTGAGCGGGCCCACACCCTGATGCCGCCGGCGCTGGCGGGCTCCAACCTGATCTATGAGGCAGCGGGCATGTACTCAAGCCTCCTCGGAGTCTGCCCCGAAAGTTTGATCCTTGATAACGACGTATTGGGCGCAACGCTGCGCGCAGTAAGGGGCATTGAGGTCAATGAAAAAACACTGGGATTCGACGATCTCGCTCAGGTCTGCCTCGGTGACAAGGGTCATTATCTGGGCTCCGACCATACTCTGGCGGTGATGCAGAGCGAGTATCTCTATCCCGAGGTGGGCAACCGGTTCAGCCCGACGGTGTGGGAGGCCTCAGACAAACCCTTGGCCATCGACAATGCGATTCGCACGCGAGACCACATCCTGGCGACCTATGTGCCCACTCACATACCACCTGAGGTCGACGCCGAGATCCGCGCCAAGTTCCCGATTCGCCTGATGACAGAAGATCTGGTGGAGAGCGCCTGAGGCAGCCGAGCCCTAGCAGCGAATCTTGACGTTATCGGGGTCGTAAAGCGGTCGCAGTGAGACCTCGGCGGCGTATCGCTCACAGGCGACTTCCACTGCATATGTAGCGCCCAACACTGCGTCAGCCGGCGCCCCCGGCTCGGCACTCACGTACCCCAAACCCACTGCCCCCCCGAGCGTATGGCCGAAGGCCGCGGATGTGATGTGACCCACGATCTCTCCACCCCGCCAGATCGGCTCGTTGTGATAGATGAGCGGCTCGGGATCGTTAAGTTTGAGCTGCACCAGATGGCGCGCGATCCCCTGCTCCTGCTGCGCAAGAAGCGCCTCGCGTCCGATGAACCCGCCCGGCTTGTCAAACTTGACCACAAAGCCAAGCCCCGCCTCGAGCGGCGAGTCCTCATCCGTAATGTCGTGACTCCAATGTCGGTACGCTTTTTCCAGCCGCAGTGAGTTCAGCGCATGGTAGCCCGCGTGCACCAAGCCAACCGCCCCGCCCGCCTCGATAATATGGTCGTAAACGTGCTGCATGAATTCAGTCGGCACATAGAGCTCCCAGCCCAGCTCACCCACAAAGGTGATGCGCGAGGCCCGAACCATGGCGTAACCGAGTTCGATCTCGCGACTGGTCGCAAACGGAAAGCCCGTGTGGCTCATGTCAGCCGGCGTCAGTGATTGCAAGAGATCCCGCGCCCGCGGGCCCATGATCGAAAGCACACCCATGCTGGATGTCACGTTAGTGAGCACGCAGTGCGCGTCGTCGGGAATCTGGCGTTTCAACCAATAAAAGTCGCGTACCTCGGTCTCGGCACCACCAACGATCATAAAGGCCGACTCGGAAAGCCGCGTGACCGTGAGATCTGCCTCGATGCCACCACGATCATTAAGCCATTGGGTATACACCACCCTGCCCGCGCCAACATCCACGTTGTTGGCGCAGACGCGGTTCAACACGGTTGCCGCGTCGCGGCCTTCGAGGCGAAACTTGGCGAAGGACGACTGATCGAACAGCGCAACGCCTTCGCGCACGGCGCGGTGCTCTGCCGCCGAGTGCTCAAACCAGTTCTGTCGGCCGTAACTGTATTCATATCGGGGCTCAACACCTGCGGGGGCATACCAGTTGGGTCGCTCCCAGCCAAAGGCCTCGCCATGGCAAGCACCGATCGCTACGAGTCGGTCGTGGATCGCTGATTTGCGCACACCGCGACCGGTCTCGTATTGGCGGTAGGGATAATGGGTGGCGTAGAGCAAGCCGAGGCTCTCGCTGACGCGGGCGCGGAGATACTGCCGGTTACCCTGAAACGGCATGTTGCGCCGGACATCCACTTCCCATAAATCCACTGGCGGCCTGCCGTCACGAATCCACTCGGCGGTGACCTTACCGACACCGCCGGCTGATTGCAGACCAATCGAGTTGAGCCCCGCCGCAACAAAACAGTTTTTGAGCTCCGGCGCCTCACCGAGGTGATAGCGCACATCGGGGGTAAAGCTCTCTGGACCGCAGAAAAACTTTTGGATGCCCGCGCGCTCCAGCGCTGGCAAGCGCTTCATGGCGTCGTGAAGCACCGGCTCAAAGTGATCAAAATCACCGGCGATCTCATCAAAGCAAAAATCCTCGGAGATGCCCTCCATACCCCAGGGTTTGGCCGAGGGTTCGAAGGCGCCCACCAGTAATTTGCCCGCGTCATATTTGTAATAGGTGCAGGCGTCATAATCGCGCAGCACGGGCAGCTCGGGAGTCAGCCCCTCTACCCCCTCGAACAGGACGTAGTAGTGCTCGCAGGCATGGAGCGGCAGGTTCACACCCACCGAGGCCGCGAGATCGCGCGACCACATGCCGCCGCAGATCACCACGTACTTGCTTCGGATCTCACCCTCTGCGGTGCGCACGCCCGTGACTTCGTCTCCGTCGCGGAGGATCGACTCGACCTTGGTATCGGTGAAAATTCGCGCGCCGCGGCTCTTCGCCCCTTTTGCCAGCGCCTGAGTGATATCGACCGCGTTAGCGTAGCCGTCGGAGGGAATATGAATGCCGCCGAAGAGGTCGTCGGTTTGTATCAGCGGATACTTTTCGCCAATCTCTGCCACCGACAGCACATTAACCTCGAGCCCGAACACTTTGGCCATAGAGGCGCTGCGCTTGAGCTCTTCAAACCGTTCGGCCGTGGCCGCGATGGAGATCGAGCCGCACTGGCGGTAACCGGTGGCTTGCCCCGTCTCTTCCTCGAGACCGCGGTATAGCTGGCTGGTGTAGCGCGCGAGCTGGGTCATGTTGATCGAAGTGCGGAGCTGCCCCACCAAGCCTGCCGCATGCCAGGTCGTGCCGCTGGTCAGCTCCTTGCGCTCAAGCAGCACCACATCCTGAATACCCGCCTCGGCGAGGTGATACGCCACCGAGACGCCAATCACGCCGCCACCGACAACGACAACCTCACAGCGATCAGGTAACGATGGCATCAGCTGGCCAGCCGCTCGTTGGCCGGGTCGTAGATGGGTTCAGCCAAGACCGTGGCGCGACAGCGGGCATCGAGCAAACCGATGTCGATCACCGAGCCCGGTTCGGCCTGCTCGGGAGGTACGTAACCAAAGCCCAGGCTCTTCTCCACTGCGTAGCCATACCCGCCTGAAGTCGTCACGCCGATACAGTTATCACCCAAAAAAATCGGTTCTCCGCCACGGACATCAGCGTCCTGCGCATCCACCTCAAAGTAGACGAGGCGCAAAGGACCCGCCGCGTTATTTTCGGTGGCGGCTTTACCAATAAAGTCGTCCTTGGCGCTCGCGTAGAAGCGCGCCATGTCGGCCTCGAGCATCGTTACCTCATTGGTCAGTTCAGCACCCCAACCGCGGTAGCCTTTTTCCATGCGCAAGCTGTTCATGGCGTAGAGCCCGAAGTCAGCAATGCCATGCGCCTCGCCCGCGGCCCAAACCGCCGCATACAACGCCTGCAAATCCGACATGGCCGGATGGAGCTCCCAACCCAGTTCGCCCACATAGTTGATACGCAGGGCTAGTGTCGGGATACCCGCGATCTCAATCTGTTGCGCAGTACGCCAGGGAAAGTCCGCAGTCTCCAGCGAGGCCTCGGTCAAACCGCTGAGCACTTCCCGCGCCTTGGGCCCGGCCAATACGATGACACCACGCTCCTCGGTGCTGTTGCGGATCTCGACCTGCTCACCCGCCTGCACCTGCTGTACCAAATGATCGAGATCTCTCAGCTCGGCACTGGCTGCAGAGAGGAGATAAAAGTGCTCACCAGAAATCCGTGTGACGGTCGCCTCGCCCAAAATGCGCCCGTTTTTGGAGAGGAAGTGCGCCAGTGCGATCCCGCCGTCGCGTCGCGGCATGCGGTTGGCCAAGACGCGATTCAAAAAGGCCTCGGCATCGGCGCCGGTCACGTCGTATTTAGCAAAGCCTGTGAGATCGATGAGTCCTACCCGTTCGCGCACGGCCTTGCATTCATCGCGTACCACCTCGAATACATTGTTGCGTCGGTAGCTGTGCTCCTCCTCGCGCCCGTCGAGGGAGAACCACTTGGGGCGCTCCCAGCCAAAGGTCTGGGTGTGCACCGCGCCCTTGGCTTTCAGGGTGTCGTGAAGCGGCGTGAGTCGGCAATCCCGCGCCGCAGGAAACTCCTCACCGGGTAATGGCGTGGCATAGGTCAGTCCATAATCCTGAAAACCCTTGGCATGCATGTAGGCGCGATCCGCAAAGTCACCAAAGCGCCTTGGATCAAAGCCTGTCATGTTGATCTCGGCGTCGCCGTAGATCATCCACTGGGCGAGGTACTTGCCGCAGCCGGCGCCCTGAGCAATCCCGAATGAAGAACCACAGCACAGCCAGAAATTCTCGATACCGGCAACCGGCCCGAGCAGCGGCGGGCCGTCAGCCGAATGCGGGATAGCCCCATTCACGATGCGCTTGATCCCCGCCTCCAACATGGGCGGCATGCAGTTCATCGCGCGCTCCAGCCAGGGCATAAGGCGGTCGAGATCATCAGGGAACAATTCGCTGTCGGAAGACCAGGGCGGCAACCCATCGGGGCCCCAAGCCTCGGTAAGCCCCGTGGACTCATAAATACCAATCAGACCCGACTTTTGTTCCTGGCGGATATAGGCTGAGGCGTAGGGGTCGCGCATGACCGGAAATTCCTCGTCCCGGTCGATAAATTCCTGAATGGCGCCAGTAACAATATAGTGGTGCTCCATATTGCAGATTGGCAGATCCGCGCCCACCATCTGCGCCACTTGGCGAGCAAAACTTCCGGCCGCATTCACCACGATTTCGCAGGTGACCTTGCCCAATTCGGTGTCGACCTCCCACTCCCCCGAGGGTAAACGGTTGATATCCACGACGCGGTTGTGACGCACGATCTTCACGCCCATATCGGTCGCACCCCGGGCCATGGCGTTGGTCAGGCCGGAGGGATCGGCGTGACCATCATCCATCGTCCAGGCCCCGGCAATCACACCCTCGGTGTCATAAAATGGGTTCAATTCCTTGATTTTGATCGGGTCGATGATCTCCATGCGGAAGCCAACGTTATCGGCAATGCCCTTCATGGAGTGGAACCAGTCGAGATCCGCTTGCTGGCGAGCGATGCGAATACCGCCCGAGGCATGCCAACTCACGTACTGGCCGGTCTTCTCTTCCAGCGTGGGATACAGCCGATTCCCGTAGTCATGGATTTTGGCGAGGTTGTAGTTACCCACGAGGCTGGGACACTGTCCCGCTGCGTGCCAGGTCGAGCCTGAGGTCAGCTCGCCCTTCTCGATCAGCATGACATTGGTTTCGCCTTCCTCGGCGAGGTGATAGGCGAGCGCCACGCCCATGATGCCGCCCCCAACAATCACAATTCGGGCCTGAGAATCGATCGACATGTCACCCCCCTTTCTTATGCCTTGGAGCCTACATGCCATCGTAAAAAAGCGTCAATCCATTTACTCTAATCTGTCTGCTGCGGCTGTGGCTGCAGCTGATGAGGGTGGCCTTCTTCATCCAATCGCGAGGCACTCAAAAACGCTTGATTGATGTGAGCAGTCAGCCAGCTTACCGGCCATCCCGAAAACCGATAGGATGCGGACACGACAATAAATGAGAACTCATTTTGAGCGACCCTCTAAACACCTATCGGAATCCACTTGCGTGCCCGGGCCGCGGCCGCGGCAATGACTGCCAGCTGCCGTGCATAACCGGCACACCTTGCCTACTCTGAGCCCACCCTCCATGCGTCGCGCTCCACTCCTCTCGTTAGTTATCGCCGCGTGCATTATCACAGGGAGCGCTTTTGCGACCGAAAACACCTTGCGGATGGGGTCTCACCTCAATCCCCGCAGCACCGGCATTTCACAGGTGATCAAGCCTTGGGCAGACGCAGTGCGGGCCGACGCCGGGGACGACGTGACGATTGTCGAGTATTGGGGAGGCTCACTGGGAAAATCTCCGGCCAAGCAGTTTGAATTGGTCAGGAGTGGCGTGCTGGACATTGCCTGGATTCTGCCGGGCTACACCCCGGGACAGTTTCCCGAGATGGGTTTATTCGAACTCCCCTTCTTGTTTGACTCCTCTCTGGAAGCCGCTACGGTGGGCTGGCAGCTCTATGACGCGGGCCTGCTATCCGGATTTGATGGCGTGCGGCTGATCGGTTTTTTTAGCACGGCCCCCAACGGCCTCTTTATGCGCCACTCGATTGCCACGCCTCTGCAGCTCAACGGACTTAAAATCCGCGCCCTGGGGACCATCCACTCCGACTGGCTGAATGCAATGGGTGCTGCCGCTCAGACCATGAGCGGAGTCGATCTGAATCAGGCATTGGATCGGGATATTGTGGATGGTGGCATCCAGGGGTGGTCGGGCATGCGCACCTTCGGGACCTTTCCATTGGTCAAGCAAGCATGGGATATCCCGGTGGGTACAACTCCTTTTCTGCTCCTTATTAACGAACAGAGCTGGCAGCGACAGCCTGCGTCGGTACAGCGCGCCATGCTGAAGCACGGCGGACTCGGCATTGCCCGCAGAGGCGGTGACGCCTATGCCACCATCAATCGACACATCCGTGGCATGCTCAGAGAAGCGAATCAACCGATCATCATGACACCCGACACATCCACCCGGCAGGCGCTGGTCGATCGCTCGCAAGCGTTGCACAACGCATGGATGAGCGAATCGATCACCAGAGAGACAACCTATCGCGCTGCGCAGACATTTCTGACCCGATTGCGGGCTGAAACACCCTTGGTCTCAGCAGGCGGCACACCGTGAGCCGCTTAGACCGCCTGATCCACCAGGCCACCGACGCCACCCACCGGATCGCGCTGGTCGGCTTCACGGGCCTGGTGCTGATCGCCCTGCTCACGTTTTATGATGGCGCCGCACGCTATCTAGATCTGCCCCGCGTGACCGGCTTTTCTGATTTCGGCGAGCTGCTGTTTCCGATCATCATTGCCTCCTGCTTTCCTGCACTGCTCATCCAGCAGAAAAATCTCACTATCCGCGTACTGGGTCGGGTGACCGGGGATAGCATCGCGCAATGGGCCGACTTGGTCGCGGCGGTTGCCGTGCTGATTTTCTTCACGCTGTTGGCCCTTCAATTTGTGCAGATGACCCTGGACTTCCATTCGGCCGGGCGCACGACGGCAACCATCGAGATCCCCACGGCACTTTTCTGGATGATCGCCACATCGATACTGTGGCTCTGCGTTCCCATCCAGCTACTCGTCGTGCTCTCGCGCCTGCGCGACCTGTCACCACCACGGGGCAGTCATGACTGACGATATGGCAGTGGGATTGGTGGGCTTCGCTGCCCTGTTTTTCATGATCCTGCTACAAGTGCCGGTGGGCGTTGCGATGGCATTGGTCGGCGTCGTCGGCACCGGCATTTTGATCGGCTTTGAGCCCGCGCTGGCGTTACTTGCGATAGAACCCTCCGCTGCCCTGGCATCGGAGAGTCTGGCGATCATTGCGATGTTCCTGCTCATGGGCAATCTTGCTCACGCGGGCGGCTTGTCGGCTGAACTGTATCGACTGGCCGATGATGCGCTCGGGCATCTCAAAGGCGGCTTGCTCTACGCCACGATTGGCGCCTGCGCCGGGTTCGGCGCGATATCGGGATCCTCGGTTGCCACTACCGCCACCATGGCCCGTGTCGCACTCCCCGAAATGTTGGACCGCGGGTATGCGCGCTCCATGGCGGCCGGCTCTATCGCCGCAGGCGGTACGCTGGGCATGATCATTCCGCCCTCGCTGGTGCTGATCCTTTATGGTGTGCTGACGGAGAACTCGATCATCGCGCTGTTCCTGGCCGCCATCGTGCCGGGCTGTCTGGCGGTACTGTTTTACTTTCTCTCGGTGGGCGTCACAGTGCGTCTCGTGCCAGCACTCGCCCACACCGCACCGAGGAAACCTCTGGCAACACAACTGGCAACGCTTAAGGAAAGCTGGGGTGTCCTCGCGCTGATCATCGCGGTCACCGGTGGCATTTACGGAGGTGTCTTTACCGTACCCGAGGCAGCGTCGGTGGGTGCCAGCCTGGCGCTGCTACTGGGTGTTATCAGAAAAAGGCTGTCCCGGGCCAGCTTCTTAGAAAGCCTGTCGGAGACCGCCTCCAGCACCGGCATGATCTTCATCATTATCATCGGGGCCTCGGTTTATTCCTACTTCGCCACGCTGTCGGGTCTGCCCAATGCGGCGGTGCAGGGCATCCAGAGTCTCGGGCTGCCGGATTGGGCCCTGCTCGGCGTGCTCCTGCTTTTCTACCTCGCGTTGGGTGCCATCTTCGATACGATCGCCGCCATGGTACTCACCCTGCCGGTCGTCTACCCACTGATCATCGGCATGGGTTATGACCCCATCTGGTGGGGCGTCATCAACATTGTGGTACTGGAGCTGGGCATGATCACACCGCCGTTTGGTATCAACGTGTTTGTTCTGCATGGTATGCACAATGATCTGCCTCTCGGACAAATCTATCGCGGCATCGTGCCCTTCCTCATCGCTGACATCTTCCGGTTAGGCCTGCTGGTCAGTGTGCCCACCCTGAGCCTCTGGCTGCCGCGATACCTTGGATGGCTCTAGCGCATCAAGCCTTTTCCATTACCAGCTCTCGGTCGCCTCGCCCGGCGCGTCGCAGTGGGTTTCAGTGAGCCCCAGCGCCGCGTGTGAATGGTATCTCGCAGGACCCCAATTTTTCAGTTTTTGATGTCGCTTTTGGTCTGATTGGTGTCGGTTTAATCCAATCCTGAAAGCCCCAATCGCTCCACAGTAGCGCCCATGCAGCGAGGGGGCTCGGCGGCGAAAAAAGTACCGTTTTACGGGCTTTGCCAGTAAAATCAACGAATGCTTTCGGGATTCGTCTTGGCCCGGCAACATTGAGCAGCAGCACCCGCAAAGGTGGCTCGATCAGACCGGAACAAAGGCAAGAGGTGAGCAACACCTCGTGATGGAAGTAGCGCGATGAGTGAACGTGCGAGCAGACGAAAAGGCGGGGGTCGGGCCGGACGACGTGAGGCGCGGGGTCAGTCTGCCACGGCAACTGCACCTTTCATCGAGCGCAACATCCCCTACGTTGAGATTCTCAGCGAAGAAAACCTCCAACTGATCGAACACAACGCCGACCGGTTGCTGGCCGAGATTGGTATCGATTTTCTTGACGACCCCGAAGTCCTCGACCTGTTTAAGGAAGCCGGCGCCGATATCGACGGCACTCGGGTGCGCTTCCCCACCGGCATGTGCCGGCAGATCATTCAGGCCACCGCGCCAAGTGAATATGTGCAGCACGCCCGTAACCCGGCGCGCAGTGTCACCATTGGCGGCAAGCGCACGGTGCTGGTGCCCGCCTATGGCCCGCCCTTCGTGCACGACCTCGACAAGGGCCGCCGCTACGCGACGATCGAAGACTTCCAGAACTTTGTGAAGCTCGCTTACATGGCGCCCGGCATGCACCATTCTGGTGGCACGGTATGCGAACCCGTAGACCTGCCGGTGAACAAGCGCCACTACGACATGGTCTACAGCCATTTCAAGTACAGCGACAAACCGCTGATGGGTTCGGTGACACACTGGCGCCGAGCACAAGACTCAGTGGATATGGCGAAAATCGTATTTGGCGACGAGTTTGTCGACCAAAACTGCGTGCTCACCAGCCTGATCAACGTGAATTCGCCCCTGGTGTACGACGCCACCATGCTGGGCTCTCTCAAGGTCTACGCCAAAAA
>JAYOEE010000042.1:13847-20560 GCA_038106565.1 Halieaceae bacterium | reverse complement strand
GTTGACGTCCGCGCAAAACTGGGCTGCCAGTCGCTGTTCAACCTGAGGCTTGCCGGCAAAGCGGTCCGGGTGAAATTGGTCCAATAGTGCGTGATAGGCCCGCGTCAAAGCGGCTTGGTCAATTCTGAAGACAGGCTTAAGTTGGAATAGCGCGAAATAATCGCGGGCGGGCGCGCTCATCGCTGGCTCGAGCTCAGACCGTGAAGCTTTCGCCGCAGCCGCACTCTCCGGCAACATTGGGATTGCGGAACTCAAGCCCTTCGTTGAGTCCCTCACGGGCAAAGTCCACCACCGTGCCGTCCAGATAAACCAGACTCTTGGGGTCCACAAACACCTTTACGCCGTCTGACTCAAAATGTGTGTCCTCTGGCTCAGGCTGATCCACAAACTCCAACACGTAAGCGAGGCCTGAGCACCCGGACGTTTTCACGCCGATGCGGATGCCCTCTCCACTGCCGCGAGTCGCTAATTGGCGACTCACATGCTGGGCTGCTTCTGCGGTGAGGCTGATGGCCATTTAGCTGTCTCGCTTATCGCGGTAGTTCTTTACTGCGGCCTTAATGGCGTCCTCAGCAAGCACCGAGCAATGGATCTTTACCGGAGGCAGGGACAACTCCTGTGCAATCTCCGTGTTTTTTATTGCCGCCGCTTCGTCGAGGTTCTTGCCTTTGACCCACTCAGTGAGCAGGGAACTCGATGCGATTGCCGACCCGCAACCATAGGTTTTGAACTTCGCGTCCTCGATAATGCCGTCTTCATTGACCTGAATCTGCAGACGCATCACATCCCCACAAGCGGGCGCACCGACCATACCTGTGCCGACGTTTTCATCCGCTTCATCCAATTTCCCCACGTTCCGCGGGTTTTCGTAGTGATCGATGACTTTGTCACTGTATGCCATGGTTGTCTCCCCGAGACCCAGTTAACCGCTTTAGTGTGCGGCCCATTCAATCGTATTGAGATCTACCCCGTCCTGATACATATCCCAGAGTGGAGAGAGCTCTCGCAATTTCTCTACCGCGTGCCGAACGCACTGCGCGGCGTGATCGACTTCCGCTTCGGTCGTGAACCGACCAAAACTAAATCGTAGCGAACTGTGCGCCATCTCATCGTTCAGACCCAGAGCACGCAGCACATAAGAAGGCTCCAAGCTCGCTGACGTACACGCTGACCCGCTGGAAATAGCCAGGTCTCTTAGCGACATAATGAGCGACTCCCCCTCAACAAAGGCAAAGCTCACGTTTAACGCGCCAGGCAGCCGCTGATCTCGATCGCCGTTGATATATACCTCGGGGATATCCTCAATCGCCGCCCAGAACCTTTCGCGTAATCCGGCGAGTCGCGCTGTCTCTTCAGCCATGCTCTCGCTCGCGATTCTGGCCGCCTCGCCGAACCCCACCAACTGGTGCGTCGCCAGAGTACCCGAGCGCATCCCACGCTCATGGCCACCGCCGTGCATCTGTGCTTCCAGACGCACTCTGGGCTTGCGCCTCACATAGAGCGCGCCGATGCCCTTGGGCCCATACATTTTGTGCGCCGACATGGACAGCAGATCGATTTTCATCTGTTCCATATCAAGCGGTATCTTACCCGCGCTCTGAGCCGCGTCGACATGCAGTAAAACGCCAGCCGCTCGGCATACCTCACCGATACCCGCAACGTCGTTAACCACTCCAATCTCATTATTGGCGTGCATCACGCTGACAAGAATCGTGTCGTCGCGCAACGCTTGTGCAATCATCTCGGGAGTCGTCAGGCCCTTTTCATCAGGGTCAAGATAGGTGACTTCGTAACCCTCGCGCTCCAACTGCCTGCAAGTGTCAAGCACCGCCTTGTGCTCAATCTTCGAAGTCACAATGTGCTTGCCTTTCTTGTGATAGAAATGCGCCACACCCTTGATCGCGAGGTTGTCGGATTCTGTCGCACCCGAGGTCCAGACGATCTCTCGAGGGTCAGCGTTGATTAATTCTGCGACCTGGTTTCTCGCATTCTCTACCGCTTCTTCTGCCCGCCAACCAAACACATGCGATCTCGACGCGGGGTTCCCAAACACACCCTCGTTGGAGAGACAACGGGTCATCGCTTCCACAACACGGGGATCTGCGGGTGTAGTCGACAGATAGTCCAGGTAAATCGGCGTTTGAACTGTTACCGGTGCATTCATATCCAAGCTTTCTCTCTGTGCCTCGTTGACCTACGTTAGCGAATAGACAGCGTCTGCAGCACCGTCTCGGCGCCACCCTGAGTCACTTTTCTGCGCTGCCTGTCCATCAGGTCTCCAAGGCTGATTTGACTCAAAAATTCGTGAATCTGCCCCGACAGATCTTCCCAGAGGTGATGCGTCAGGCACGTCTCGCCGTGATAACAATTCCCTTTACCCTGGCAGTTAGTCACGTCGACTGATTCATCCACAGCGTCAATAATTTGCGCCACAAAAATTTCGGTACCGCACCTGGCCAGCCGGTAGCCACCGCCGGGCCCTCTGGCGCTGGTCACGAGTTGGCCGCGTCTCAACTTGGCAAAAAGTTGCTCAAGATAGGACAGGGATATCTCTTGCCTTACAGAGATATCAGCAAGCGAAACCGGTCTGTTTCCAGCATTGATGGCCAGATCCAGCATCGCGGTCACGGCGTAGCGCCCTCGGGTCGTCAGTTTCATTCACGCATTCTCGTATTCCTGACTATTTTAGTCAAGAATAGGCGCTAGCGGTACTAGCCGCCTTCCTTGCGGGCCGATTTCTGCGTCTCCGTGAGTATCCCGCGGAGAATATTCAGCTCCATCTCGTCCAATCGCACCCGGTTAAAGAGTCGCCTGAGCCTTGGCATGAGCTGCCTCGGTGCTTGAGGGTTGAGGAAACCGATCTCGATCAGGGTTTCCTCGAGGTGTTGATAAAATCGATCCATGTCCGCGACGGTTGAAAAAGGCGTGTCCCAATCCGCATCCTCGGCTTGCGCCGTCTGTTCTTCCAGCTGTGCCATGCGTAATTCATACGCCACGATCTGCACGGCCATTGCCAAGTTGAGGCTTGCGTAGCCTTCATGACTAGGTATGTGGCAGTGCAGATTACAACGCTGCAGCTCTTCGTTTAAGAGACCTCGATCCTCTCTGCCAAACAAAATAGCGACGCGGTCCGTCGCCGATATCTGGGCCACCCGATCTGCACACCGTCGTGCGTCCTGAATCGGCCAAGGGATTCGTCGCTCGCGCGCACTGGTTCCAACGATGAACTGACATTCCCCAATCGCCTCATCCAGAGTCGACACCACACGCGCAGACTCCAGTATGTCAACAGCCGAAGCCGCCCTCCAGGTTGCCTCAGGCGCGGGGTACTCAAGCGGCGCCACCAGGGTGAGACGTGTCAGGCCCATATTTTTCATTGCTCGGGCGACCCCACCGATATTGCCGCTGTGGGTGGTGTGTACCAGAACGATCTCAATGTTGTCGGAATTCATGTGGCGTGCTTATCCATCTATTGTTGGAAAAGGGGCCCGCCGCTCAAACCGCCTAGCAGGATCACGGCCTGTCTCCAAAGCGGCGAGTGCGGCCTTTGCGGTGACATCTTTGGGCTGATCTCGTCAAGGCAGGACGAATCTTCCGCCGGGGCGAGTGCGATGAGGCAAGTCTAGCAGAGGCGTATCCGGTTCCCTCCACCCCTGCTATGATGCGCCGCCGTAAAAGACCGAGACAGCAGATGGAACCTACCGCATCCATGGCATTGCGCGCAGCCCGAAAAGCCGGGGACCTCATTATGCGCGCCTCAGACGACATGGATCGCGTCGGCTTCCGAACCAAAGCGGCCGCAGATTACGTCACAGAGGTCGATATCGCGGCAGAAAAAGAGATCCTCTACCTCCTCGGCAAAACCTATCCCGACCATGGCTTTCATTGCGAGGAGAGCGGCTTTTCAGGTAACGAGGCCTCCGAATATGTATGGGTTATCGATCCGCTTGACGGCACCAGCAATTTTCTACGCGGGATTCCGCATTTCGCGGTCAGCATCGCCTGCCTGCACCGAGGCAAAATTGAGCATGCTGTCGTTTACGATCCCGTCCGGCGCGAAGAATTCATCGCCTCCAAGGGTCGAGGTGCGCAACTGAGCGGTCATCGAATCCGTGTCGGTGACCGACAGGAACTAAGGGAAAGCCTTTTTGGAACCGGTATCCCCTTCTTGGGTCACTGCGATGATCATCTCGACTGGTACACAAGCTCGCTTGCGGCGGTCACCGGTCGCTCCATGGGTGTGAGAAGAGCGGGGGCCGCGTCGCTTGACTTGGCCTATGTCGCAGCAGGTCGTCTGGACGGTTTTTGGGAAATGGGCCTGAACAGCTGGGATATCGCTGCTGGAGCACTACTGATAAGAGAGGCCGGCGGTTTGATCACCGATCTCGAGGGCGGCGAAGCTTGGTACGAGAGTGGAAACATCGTGTGCGGAAACAGCAAAATCATGCGCCAGCTGTTGCCACTCGTAAAATGGTCTGGGCACAGCGCCTGATTGTCGCCCCCACAGCCGTCAGGGCAACAACCCTTCCTGATCAGCTCCCTCTCTTTCTGGGATCATCACGTCTTCCTTGCTGACCCCGAGCTGTAGCAGCGTCGTGGCCGCCACGTAGATAGACGAGTAGGTTCCCACCGAGACACCTACCAGTAGCGCAACGGCAAAGCCAAAAATCATTTCACCACCCATTACTGCAAGTGCAGTGAGAACCAACAAGGTGGTTAAAGAAGTTACGAGCGTTCTGCCGAGCGTCTCGGTCAAAGAGATATCGATTACCTCACTGGGGCTTGAGCGGCGAACGATTCGAAGGTTTTCCCGTATGCGATCGGAGACCACTATCGTGTCATTGAGGGAATAACCCACCACTGCCAACAACGCGGCCAGTACCGTGAGATCAAATTCCAGTCCAGTCAGCGAGAAAAACCCCAATGTGAAAATCACGTCATGTGCCAGCGCGATGACCGCTCCGAGCGCAAACTTGATCTGAAATCGGAAAGCCACATACAACATCACCAGGCCAAGAGCGGTGAGCATTGCGATACCCCCGTCGTCCCTGAGCTCATCACCCACCTGCGGTCCCACAAATTCGATCCGACGCAGCTCAATCTCCATATCGGTCGCAGCTCTGAGCCTGTCTACCATCATCGCGCCCTGCTCATCAGAGTAACCATCAGGCAGGCGCACTAACACGTCTCGGTCAGTGCCAAAGCTCACCACGATGGCGCCCTCGTAACCTTCTCGATCAAGAACTGTGCGAATGGCACTGAGGTCAGCACTCTCGCTGTACGCGACTTCCACCAAGGTGCCACCTGTGAAATCAAGTCCCCAGTTGAGCTGTTTGATACTGAGGGAGGCAATCGCCGCCAACATGGCCGCTGCTGATAACGCGACCGCCACCCATCTCCACTTCATGAAAGGAATTACTGTCATGACGAAGGTCCCACCTGCTGCGCCGTCGCAGACCGAATACCGCCGATCGATAAGGCTTTCACGCTGCGCCCACCATAGATTAGGTTGATTAAAGCGCGCGTCCCCACGATGGCAGAAAACATCGAGGTAATGATGCCCACGGACAGTGTTACCGCAAAGCCTTTGATCGGGCCGGTCCCTACTGCGTACAAAATCACGGCAACAATAAGGGTCGTGATATTCGCGTCCAAAATAGTGACTAAGGCTCTCTCAAAACCCGTATCGATTGCCGTCTGGGGCCGCGCTCCACCATTAATTTCCTCTCGAATACGCGCAAAGATGAGCACATTGGCGTCGACGGCCATGCCCACAGTGAGCACGATTCCCGCGATACCCGGCAGGGTCAACGTGGCACCCAATACCGACATGATGCCTACCAGCAAAACCAAATTTGCGGACAGGGCCAGCACCGCCGCTACGCCAAACACGCGGTAATAGGCGACCATAAAGAGCACCACCAGCGCGAGGCCCAACTGCACTGATTTCATACCCAATGAAATATTTTCTGCTCCCAGCGACGGCCCCACGGTGCGCTCTTCGACAAAAGTGATCGGCGCCGCCAGCGCGCCGGCCCTCAGCATGAGCGCCAACTCCGAGGCCTCGGCGGGATTATCCAGACCGGTTATCTGAAACTGCGCACCCAATGCAGATTGAATGACTGGCGCAGTGAGCAATTTCTTTTCATCGAGAGGAATCCGGGTAACAACCTCTTCCCCAGCCTCATTCAATTCGTAGCGAGTGCGGTACTTGCGCTCAATAAACAATACGCCCATGCGCCGCTTGATATTGGCGCGTGTCGCCCGCGACATCATCATGCCGCCCTCGCCATCCAGACTGATCATCACGTTGGGTTGACCATTTTGATCAAAACCCGCCTGCGCATTGGAGACGCTCTCGCCGGTAATGATCACGTCCCGCTCAAGCCATTCCGTCAGGCCACCTCTGTCGGCACTCCGATACTCGAATTTTTGGCGCTCTGACACGGGTGCGTTGGCCTCGGCGACCAAGCGAAACTCGAGATTGGCCACCTTTCCCAAAATGCGCTTCGCCTCGGCGGTATCTTGGATTCCGGGCAACTCCACAACAATGCGGTTTCGGCCCTGACGCTGGACCAGAGGCTCGGAAACGCCCAGCTCGTTTACTCGGTTACGGATCGTCGTCAGGTTCTGGGCAACGGCGTAATCAACCAACTCCTTGATGGTTTGCTCTGTCACTTCGGCATGTAAGGCCCAGTTTTCGCCGTCATCAA
>JAYOEE010000042.1:0-13747 GCA_038106565.1 Halieaceae bacterium | reverse complement strand
GGCGTGGTAGGTGCGAGATTGAGGGCAACAATGAAGCCGTCACCCAGCTCGCGCGCGAGCACCGATTGCGCCCGCAACTGCTGCTCGCGATCGTCGAGACGCAACAACGCCGACTTACCCTGATCCTGCAACGTTTCGCCAAAAAAACCGATACCGGCCTCGGTGAGTGCCGCCTCTGCGCGCTGCATGGTTCGCTCGTCAATCTGCTGCGCGCCGCTAGCTCCCGCAATTTGCAAAGCCGGGTCGGGGGCGTAGAGGTTGGGCGCAGCGTAATAAAATCCGCAGGCAACAACCGTGAGAATGAACAGGTTTTTCCAGAGGGGGTAACGGTTCATCGTTGGCTCGGGCGTTTCAACATATCTGGGTAGGGCTTTAGAGACAGGCGCGGAGTGTACCCACTCGAGACCTTCAACACCATGCCACCGCTATGCCAGCCAGGCTCTGGCGTTGCGAAATAGCCGCATCCATCCGGAGTCGGTATGCCAGGCCGGTGGACACCATGATAGCTGGGCCGCTCGGAACACCCGCTCCGGATGCGGCATCATGATCGTCACGCGACCGTCGGCGTTACACAAGCCGGTAATACCATCGGGAGAGCCGTTGGGATTCATTGGGTATTCAGTAGCCACTTTTAAGTCGTTATCAATAAACCGGAGCGCTACCAATCCTGACTGTTCCAGCGCGGCCTGGTCTGTCGCCCCTGCGAAGCATGCCCTGCCCTCTCCGTGTGCCACCACAATGGGCAAATGCGATCCCGCCATCTCACTCAGTAAAATCGATGGAGACGGTTCGACTCTCACCAGCGACAATCGCGCCTCATATTGCTCTGATCGATTCCTCGCAAAGCGCGGCCAGTGATCGGCACCGGGAATAATGCGCTGCAGTGCGGACATCATCTGGCAACCGTTGCAGACACCCAGAGCAAACGTATCGGTTCTAACAAAAAACCGTTGAAATACCTCCATGACGGTGTCATTAAAGAGGACACTCTTCGCCCAACCCTCTCCCGCACCCAAGACGTCGCCGTAGGAGAAGCCGCCGCAGGCCACCAACCCATGGAAGTCCTCAAGCGATATTTTCCCTGAGATGATGTCACTCATGTGCACATCAATCGCGTCAAAACCCGCTCGATCGAAAGCCGCGGCCATCTCCATTTGTCCGTTGACACCTTGCTCTCTTAGGATTGCCATACGAGGTCTAGCGCCCACTGCAATGAGCGGCGCAACAATGTCCTCGTCACAGTCATAAGTCAGCGCCGCAGACAATCCCGGGTCCGCCCGCCGGATTAGCGCCTGTTCCTCGTCGGCGCAATCACTGTTATCTCTCGCCCGAGCAATGGCGTGACTGGTTTCACTCCAGAGCGCCTGCAAAGCACTCCGACGACTGTCAATAAGCTCAAACTGCAGTGTATTCACAACAATACGTTCATCTTCTCGCGGCTTTGCAACCCGGGAGACGCTGCCATCGAGACCCAGCTGGCTGGCGAGGTCCATAACCTCGTCAACGTGCCGTTCATCTACCTGAACCACGGCGCCCACTTCTTCAGAGAACAATCTTGCCGCAGCGTCTTTTCTGTCGATTGCCAGATCGACGTCTAACCCGCAGCGACCGGCAAAAGCCATTTCCAGGAGGGTAATCAGCAGCCCGCCATCTGAACGATCGTGATAGGCAAGCACCCACTCCCTTTGCTTCAGCACCTTGAGTAACTCAAACAGCGCCACAAGATCCTGCGCAGACACGTCCGGCACGTCACTACCCAACCGTTTCCAAGTTTGCGCAAGGACTGAGCCACCCATGCGATCCTGTCCTCGGCCCAAATCGATTAAGAGGAGCGCCGTATCCTCTCTCGCGACCAAGGTTGGGGTGAGCACTTTGCGCACATCGCCACAGGGCGCGAAGGCTGAAACAATCAGCGACATGGGAGCGGTGACAGCCCGATCCTCACCCGCCTCCTGCCAGACGGTGCGCATCGACATGGAATCCTTCCCGACAGGAATAGTGATACCCAGCGCGGGACAGAATTCCATGGCCACGGCTTCTACCGTGTCATAGAGCACCGCGTCATCTCCCTCGTAACCCGCCGCACACATCCAATTGGCACTCAATTTGATGTCTGACAGGGCGTCGACAGGGGCAGCAAGCAAGTTGGTGACCGCCTCCGCGACCGCGAGTCGGCCGGATGCAGGGCCATTCAGCAACGCAACAGGCGTGCGCTCCCCCATGGCCATCACCTCCCCGAGATGCGAATCCAGCGACACCGTTGTGACCGCGCAATCAGCGACCGGGACCTGCCACGGCCCCACCATCTGATCGCGTGCCACCATACCCGTGACACTCCGATCACCGATCGTAATCAGGAAGCTCTTTGAGGCAACGGTGGGAAAGGTCAATACTCGCTCAAGCGCCTCCGATATCGGCACCTCCGCTGCATCAAAATCATCTCCCCTTGCCTCGTATCGATTGCTATGGCGGTGCATTTTTGGCGGTTTACCAAACAATACGGACATGGGCAGGTCCACCGGCTCGTTCCCGAACTGGCGATCACTGACGGTCAAATGTTGTGCTTCGGTGGCCTCCCCCACTACGGCGTAGGGACACCTCTCGCGAGCACAAATCGTTTCAAACTCTGAAAGCTTGTCGGGTTCGACCGCGAGCACATAGCGCTCCTGAGACTCGTTGCACCAGATCTCCAGAGGCGACATCCCGGGTTCGTCGTTGGGGACATCACGCAGCTCAAAGCGCCCCCCACGGCCACCATCCTTAACCAATTCGGGAAGCGCATTGCTGAGCCCGCCAGCACCCACATCATGAATAAATGCGATGGGGTTTTCAGGTCCGAGGCCCCAGCAGGTATCGATTACCTCCTGGCAGCGCCGCTGTATTTCGGGATTCTGTCGCTGTACCGAGGCGAAATCGAGATCCTCCGCGCTGTCTCCGCTTGCCATGGAAGAGGCCGCTCCGCCGCCCAATCCAATCAGCATGGCGGGGCCTCCCAATACAATGAGTTTGGCTCCCGCAGAGTAACTTCCTTTCGACACGTGCTCCGAACGAATATTTCCGAAACCGCCGGCGATCATGATCGGCTTGTGGTAACCGCGGACCCCCTGCTCCGTTTCGATCTCGACAGTACGGAAATAGCCGGCGAGGTTGGGGCGACCGAACTCATTGTTAAAGGCAGCGGCCCCAATGGGACCCTCGGTCATGATTTGCAGGGGGGAGACAATTCTTCCGGGTCTCCCGTAATGGAGCTCCCAAGGTCGGGCGAGCTCTGGGAGTTCCAAGTGCGATACAGTAAAGCCGGCCAAGCCCGCCTTGGGCCGAGAGCCGCGCCCTACCGCACCTTCATCACGAATCTCGCCGCCGGCGCCAGTTCCGGCGCCTGCGAATGGCGAGATCGCCGTGGGGTGATTGTGGGTTTCCACCTTCATGAGCAGGTTGATGGGCTCTTCGTGGTAGCGCCACACGCCGTCTTCCTTGTCGGGGTAGAAACGCCCTGCTGAGTGGCCCGCAACAACCGCAGCGTTATCCGAATAGGCCGATAGCACCCCATCACCGCCTACTTCATTGGTATGACGGATCATTCCAAAAAGAGAGCTTTCCTGATCAATCCCGTCAATACTCCAGCTGGCGTTGAAGATTTTGTGCCGGCAATGCTCTGAGTTAGCTTGCGCAAACATCATTAGCTCAATGTCATGTGGATTGCGCGCAAGCGCATTAAACGCGTCACACAGGTAGTCGATCTCATCATCGGCAAGCGCCAAGCCCAATTCAGAGTTAGCGGCAACCAGCGCTTGTCGACCCTCCTGCAGTACCGCAACCTCGCCGAAAGAGCGCGGCTCGGCGTGACTGAACAATGGCTTGAGGGATGCAAGCGACCCCACAACCGTTTCCACCATGCGATCGTGAATGAGGCTATCCAATGCGAGCAGGCTCTCTCCGTCATCACCTCGAAGCCCATCAATCAAAAATACGGTCACGCGCTCAATGCGCCGTATGGCCTGAAACCCGCAGTTATGCGCGATGTCTGTCGCCTTGCTGGACCAGGGAGATATGGTTCCGAAACGGGGGCTGACCACGCGTTGGCCCGGGGCATCCAAAACCTTCGCATCAACCGGACGCGCCGTACCGGGCTGCAAGAGTGCGGCAAGCCTATCCTGATCCAGCGCTTGGTCGGGGTGGGCATCGACCACGTAGGCGTGGAGCGCATCGCGCAATTGGTAGCCCAGATTCAACCGCCCAATGGCGGTAGCCAGGAGTTCAAAACGGGCTTCAGACAGCGCTGAAGATCCGGGCAGGACAAGCATCTGGGGTTCCTGTGGGAAACGGCGCGAGCATTATACCCCTCCGCTTGCGTGGCATGAATGCCTCTACTGGGATCGGCTGTCCCGAAGAACACTTAGCACCTACAATCCGGCCATGGTTCGTTTAATCGCGCTGACCCTCTCGCTGTCTCTACTACTGGGATGTCTCGAGAGTTCCGAATTGACCCCCGTTGAGGCAGGGCAAGAACTGGTTGTGGTGACCCGTAACACCCCCACAACCTACTTCTTTGACGGCGATCGTGCCTCGGGCTTCGATTATTCACTGGTGAAGCGCTTCGCTCAGCAGCACGGCATGACATTACGCATCAAGGTGGCTTTCAGCTTGCCGGAGCTTTTCGACATGCTGGAGCAGGGAGAGGCCCATATCGCTGCGGCGGGTCTTAGCAAAAGTCTGGAGCGCGATACCCGATTCCATGCCTCTCTTCCCTATCTCCATCAAAAGCCATTGGTAGTCTACAAGTCCGGTTCGCTCCGACCCCAAACCCTCGAGGAGATGACGGGGCGAGACCTCATCGTGGTGGCGGGTAGCGCGCATATCGAGTCACTCAAAGCACTACAGTCTCAGATGCCAGACTTAAGCTGGAGAGAGATTCATGCGGCAGATTCGCTTGAACTGATGCAATTGGTTACGGATGGCAAGGCGGAGCTCGCGATCGTCGATTCCATTGAGTTCAGCATTCAGCAGCGGCTGTTTCCGCGAATTGTCGCCGCGCTGGAATTAGGCGAATCCGCGCCAGTGGTTTGGTACTTGCCCCGGACACCTGCTGGCGCCGAAACACAATTATTGGTGGATGACTTTATTGAAGCGGCCCATGCTTCGGGGGAAATTGCGCAATTAGAACGACTACACTTTGGTCGCTTTATGTACGCCTCTCGCCTCGGGTCCCTTGTGTTTCAGCGAAAAGTCCGCGATGCGCTACCCGCCTGGCAACCGCTCATCGAGACGGTAGCGGAAGAGTATCAAATGGATTGGACGCTACTCGCGGCCATCGCCTATCAGGAGTCTCACTGGGATCCCGAAGCACGATCTCGAACCGGAGTACGAGGGATGATGATGCTCACTCAGGCCACTGCCAATGAGCTTGGCATCGCTGACCGAACTGATGCGGCAGAGAGTCTGCGGGGCGGTGCGCGTTTCCTAAAAGATTTACACCGGCGGCTTCCATCGGACATCGATGAACCCGATCGCACCTCGATGGCGCTCGCCGCCTACACAATCGGGATGGGGCATCTGGAGGATGCCAGAGTCATCACCGAACGCGCGGGCGGCAACCCGCACCTATGGCCCGATGTCAGGGCTCATCTCCCCGAACTTCAGAATCCTTCGGTCTTCACCTCAACAAAATATGGATTTGCCGAGGGCGCGCAAGCCGTCACTTACGTTGACAACATCAGACACTACGAGGGCATACTGCAGCTACAGAGCCTGCCAGATCAGCGCCTCTCTCCGCCGCTAGAAGTCGAGGCATTGCTTCCAGAGCACTTGCGGGATGTTGCTCTGCCCATTCTCTAAACAAGGCCCGCTAAACCTCTGCTTGATTCCGCCTTGCTCTGAAAAAATCCGTGAGCAAGGTAGCGCTTTCGCTCGCCAACAGGCCCTCTTGCCACTCAAGGTGATGGTTCAACACCGGGTTATCCAGCGCATTAGCGTTACTGGTCACCGCCCCTGCGCGCGGCTCTCGAGTGGCAAACACAAGCCTTGAAACCCGAGCATGAACCAGCGCACCGCAGCACATTGTGCAAGGTTCCAAACTGACGTAAAGCGTGGTGCCCGGGAGACGGTAATTCCCTTCGCGCACACCTGCCTCCCTGAGCACCCTGATTTCCGCGTGTCCAGTAGGGTCATTGAGCTCAATCTGGGCATTCCCTCCATGAGCGAGCACGCTGTCGCCACGCACCAAAACCGCTCCCACGGGCACTTCGCCTCGCTCTGCGGCACGTTGCGCCTCCTCCAGCGCCAAGACCATGCAACGGCGATCCCACTCACTGAAAGTCACAAGGGCACCTCGCTGTAGACATGCCAGCACAGCAGCGCAAGGGCACTTCTATAGGGCGAGAATACGGCACCCTCAGCGACGACACGCTTCTCGTCAGGTCGGTCGCGCCACCCCATCAGCCGCCCAAAACCTACTCGCACCGCGAGATCGCCGCTGGGCCATACATCGGGTCGACCCAGCGAAAACATCATGTACATATGTGCGGACCAACGACCAAACCCTTTTACAGCGGTGATAGCTGCCTCAACCTCCTCATCAGATTGCTTCGGTAATGCTGCCAACGAGAGCTCACCCGTTTGCACGGCCTCAGCCAAACTCTGTAAATAGGACATTTTCTGGCGAGACAGGCCAGCCGACCTGAGCTGATCAGGGGAAGCCGCCAGTACCGCGTGAGGATGCCAATCACCCGCGAGCGCTGTCTCCACACGTGCGGCAATCGTCGCCGCGGCCTTGGTGGAAAGTTGCTGCCCGACCACGATCCGAGCGAGCGATTCAAACGAGTGTTCCCTTCTGCGCGAGACGGGGTAACCGACTCGAGTGATAGCACGATCTATCGGTGGGTGAAGCGCCGCCAGTGCATCCAGTGCCTTCCGGATTCCGCGGTCGGTCAGCATAAATTTAGATGTCATGGGCGTGGCAATCGCTTGGTCAGCCGTGTACCGGAAAACCCAGCAGCCCATGGACGTAGCTCACACCACCATACAGTGACAACGCAATCACCACCGCCAATATTTCTCTTGGGAGAGAATGGATTGGCTGCGACAGAGCAGAGGTGCCGTCCTGGCGATTGATAAGGATGATCTCAAACAACGCCCATATCAGTAGGCCGCCAAATAATAGGAATGAAGGTGAATCTCCGTTGACCAGCAGGTGCGCCAGCGCCCACGCCGCCACTGCGGTAAGCTGTGGATGGCGGATAAATCCGCTCACCCGCGCCCCTACCCAAGCACCGGCTATTGCATAAAAACCGAGGTAAATCAGGAGATTATTCAGCGCCACCAAAGGGGGCTGACGGACCCAATAGACCGACGCATCAGCCTGCCCATAACCCCAGACCATCAGCACGATCGACAAGAGCAGCAGCAGGGCAATGAGCGGACGCCCAGCCGCTCCAAGTGCCGCCCGCGCACGCGGCGCAATACGCTTGAAAAGATGCGCTAGCGACCAAAGCAACAGTCCACCGGCCAGCGAAGTCATCGATTAGCCCCTATGATTTTATGCTGCGACTCACGGCGCGTATCTATTGTTTTGCTGCCCGCTGCCGCAGCGCGGCGAGGCGTTCACCCATCTGACTGTAATCAACCGTCTTGGCAAAGGCATTGCCGCGCTCACCCTCCAATTCGAGCGCATCGCCAAGCGTTTGTTTCACGCCATCATTCATCAACGCTTTTAGCGCAAAGACAGCCCTGGGGTCCGAATCGGCCATCTGAGCCGCGCAGGCGAGCGCTTCGTCAACCAACTGCTCTGGCTTACATACCCTGTTGACCAATCCCCAGGCCTCGGCCCGATGCGCATCAATAAAATTTCCGGTCAGACTCATCTCTCTGGCCCGGTTAATCCCGATAATCCGGGAGAGCTTTTGCGACAAGCCCCAGCCAGGCAGGATGCCTACGCGAGCGTGCGTATCGGCGAAACGGGCTTGGTCACTTGCAAATAAAAAGTCACAGGCTAGCGCGAGTTCAAATCCACCGGTCACTGCTGCCCCATTTACGGCACCGATGATGGGCTGTCGACACTGCTCCAGCGCTACCACAATGGGAGATGAAGGGCCCAGTCCCAGACCGGATGAGAGCAACTCAGGCTCATCCGTCAGTGCCTTCAGATCGACCCCGGCACAGAAGGCCCGGCCCGAACCGGTCAACACGATCGCTCGCACTGAATCTGACGCGGCCAGATCAGTGAAGGTATTGATGATGGCTTCGGACAAATCGCGATTCAACGCATTATTGGCCTCGGGACGGTTAAGCGTGACGAGCGCCACTCCCGCTTCCTCATGAACTGTGATTACCGACACGGTTATTCCTCGCTAGGACTACTTGTGTCGCAAGCTATCAGACACCTCAGATCAAGAACAACCCTCACGGGACACGGATAAGCCAGCCTCCGCCAGTCGTGATGGCGCGAGGCTAACCCCCGATCACTGTGCAAACGTTGTAAGTAGCCTGCTCACCAGGCTGGCTGCATGCGCACCTGATCCGGAATCGTATTGGGAATGGTCGGCAATAAGAATAGTCTGGCGAAAGTCATGCCCGATCCGATTACACAACCGAGCTTTTTGACCACCGCCACCGGACCTCGCTGTCCTTCAAGTGCTTCTCTCGCTTCCTGCAACTCGCGCATTCGCTCGAGACCCGCCCGGAAACGAGGGTCATCTGTGTTGAGCGTGAGTGGGAACACCTGCTTCGAAATTTCGGTCGTGATATCAAACACCGTGTAATCAAATTCGGTGACGTCCATACCAAACGCCTCATAGAGCTTTGGTCGGGAGTGGTCCCTGACATACATCGTTGAATACACCGCCAGCAGGAAAAAGCGGATCCATAGCTTGTTGAAACCGCTCAATAAGCTCGGGTCGGAGCGCATGATGAGCGCGAACCCCTCACCGTGCGCAAACTCATCGTTACACCACTCGAGGAACCATTTGAAAATGGGGTGAAACCGCTTCTCCGGATGACGCTCTAAATGTCGGTAAATCGTTATGTAACGCGCGTAACCTATTTTTTCTGACAGGTAGGTCGCGTAGTAAATATATTTTGGCTTGAAAAAAGTGTATTCCTTTTCGCGCTTCAACACGCCCAGATCGACCGCCACGCCCAACTTGTTGAGTGCCTTGTTGATGAACCCGGCATGCCGCGATTCATCGCGTGCCATATAGCGCATCAGTTTAGCCACCTCGGGATTGCTGACGTTTTTCTCAATCTCCTGATAGAGCACACACCCCGAATACTCAGCTGTGATGGATGAGACCAGCAAATCAAGAAACTCTGCTTTCAGTTCTGGGTCTGATTCCAAAATCGACGGGTCGTACTCGTAATTCTGCTTGAAATGCCCACGATTTTTATCCAGCTCGAAATCTCGCATCATGAGATCCCACTCTGCACGGACCGGCTCGATATCGATCTTCTCCATCGCCTTGTAATCCGTGCAATAAAATCTGGGAGCCAGCGGCTGACTTTCAAGCGCCTGCTGGGTCGTTAGATTCAAGGCGGCCCCCTGATCACTGGATTGGTTCATGACGTCCCCCGAAACAGTCTTGCTCATCTGGCGTCGGACACGCGTTTGGCATTGTCCAAGCTTGTGTCCAAGTTTTTTAACATTTAATTGTCAATTTTATTTGACTATTGGCGCGGGGGCAAGCAACCTGATGGTTGACGGTTAGTAGTCCATAACCTCCGGATTCGCGCGGAGTGCACGCCATGCCCAACTCACAGCAGCCAGAGGCGACCTCTCCTGCCCACAATGAACAGACGTCCCCCCTATTCCACCTGGCCTATGTCAGCACGGAAACTGCGCCTTTCTCGCCTGATTCGCTGATTGCGTTACTGACCGAAGCGCGCGAGGAGAATGCGCGCAACGACGTGACGGGCTTGCTTTTGTATCGCGAGGGTTCGTTCTATCAGGTGCTGGAGGGCGACCCAACCGCTGTCAGGTCGACCTTTGATGGAATTGAACAAGACCCCCGCCACAAGGAAGTGCGCATTTTATTCAGCGGCCAAACCGAAGCGAGAGAGTTTGCAGATTGGCAAATGGGATTTATTAATCTGGATGGCGTTGCCATCGAAGAGTTAAAAGGATTTTCTAACTTTTTGACTCGAGACGCCCAACCACAGGAGTTTTTGGAAAATCTCAGCCGGGGAAAACGGCTCGCCATGATGTTCAGGTCGATGCTGTAGCGCGGGACCTGAAACGAGGTCTCCAGACACCCAGGGCAACGTTCGCGGTTGCCACCAACCCGATGATGATCAACGACCACTGCTCCGACGATGCAGTCTGACCAAGTTGAGCCACCAACTCTGCGTCCTCCAGAGCGCGCGCTGCGCGGAGCGCCTCGCGCTTGATGGGGCTCTGAATTCCCAGCAAACTGCCCTCAAGCATGAGCACGGTGGTCACAAACTTGGCCCATGCCCAAGGTGCTGCGTGAAACCCGGGTACCGCGGCCATTGAGGCCATGCCAAATAGCAGACTGACCAGCAGTGAGGGCATGAGAACAAGCGAAGCAATACGCTCCATTGCCTGCCGCTGGGCAGCATAAATCTCCAACGCCTCATCGGGATGCGGAAGCTGTTGATGGAGAACCCAAAGCACCACTACGGCACCGAGGAAGCTGATCGCTGTCATGGAGTGACCGAACTTCAGAATGTGCCTCATAGTGCTTCTCGCAATTTCAACTTGGTGACACTTTGCTGATAATAAGCCTGCGACAGAACTCAGATTCACCAGTTGCACAGGATCGCTCACTGTGCACGGACCGGGAGCCCATTTGATGAACACACCATACCCCACCCTTCAGTACGGCCACAGCGAGGAAATGGGTCTACTGAGAGACTCTGTTCACCAGTTTGCCTCCGAGGAGATCGCACCGCGCGCTGCAGAGATTGACCGTGAGAACGATTTCCCGAGCGATCTTTGGCGCAAAATGGGCGAACTCGGGCTGCTGGGTATTACCATTTCGGAGCAATACGGTGGCAGCGGCATGGGCTACCTCGCCCATGCCATCGCGATGGAAGAAATTTCGCGAGCCAGTGCCTCGGTGGGACTGTCCTACGGCGCCCACTCGAACCTCTGTGTGAACCAGATCCGACTCAATGGAAACGAAGCGCAACGAGCCCAATATCTACCAAAACTCTGCAGCGGAGAGCACATCGGTGCTCTGGCCATGTCCGAGCCGGGAGCAGGATCCGATGTAGTGAGCATGAGGCTCAGAGCCGAGCGCAAGGGCGACACGTATCTTCTCAATGGCAGCAAGATGTGGATCACCAACGGGCCCAACGCCGATGTTTACGTGATCTACGCCAAAACCGCTCCGGACGCTGGCTCCAAAGGCATCACCGCCTTCATCGTTGAACGCGATACACCGGGATTTTCAAGGTCACCCAAACTGGACAAGCTGGGCATGCGTGGCTCGAATACTTGCGAGCTCGTCTTTGAAGATTGTGAGATATCGGCCGAGCAAGTCCTGGGAGAGGTCAACACGGGCGTGCGGGTACTCATGTCGGGCCTGGACTACGAGCGAGCGGTCTTGTCAGCCGGCCCGGTCGGAATCCTGCAAGCCTGTCTCGACGTGGTAGTGCCCTACGTTCACGAGCGCGAGCAGTTCGGTCAGGCCATTGGCGAATTTCAGCTCGTCCAGGGCAAATTAGCCGACATGTACGCCCGCTGCTCGGCGAGTCGCGCCTATCTTTATGCGGTCTGTGAGGCGCTGGATCGAGGCGAGCAGAGCCGCAAGGATGCCGCCGCACTCATTCTCTACACGGCGGAAGCGGCAACGCAGTCAGCACTCGACGCGATCCAGCTGCTGGGGGGGAATGGCTACATCAATGATTATCCAACTGGGCGACTGCTGCGGGATGCCAAACTCTATGAGATTGGTGCGGGCACTTCGGAAATCAGGCGAATGTTGGTGGGAAGAGAGCTCTTTACCGACAGCCGCTAGCCACACCTACGGTCCCATTTAATCAGCTTGGTGCGCCCGGCGGAGCCAGCGCACTGCCAAGGGCCGGCACACCCGGGGGAAGACCAGCCTGCCCACTCAAGGCCAGCGACTGCCTGAGTGATGATGCCAGAGCGGTAGTCAGCACCCGCTGCTGGTAAGGAAGGTGACGCTCTCCTTTTCGGAGTAACGCCTCCCAGCTGCCCGACTCCAAAAGTTGCTCGCGAATTCCCTCGAGGTAGTTCACGAGTGCAGTGTGCACCGGCGATCCCTCGCTCGCGGTATCGTCAAACGCCACCGCCCAAGTCATGTCATGACGCATGTGGCACTCACCTACATAGGCACCGGATAGGCGAGCACCCCACTCTTCGGGCGAAATAAGCGACAGGCGCCACTTTGCTTCACTCAAATACAAATAATATTGCTGACCGGGCGTCACACGGAATCCAAACGCCGAAGATAGGACCAAAGCTGACCAGCAGTAGTCCACCGCCGCTTCTTCGCTCGACTTGGCACGCATTTGGTTGGGCGCTGCAGCATTCAGGTCCTGAAGCACCAGCACCAGGCCCTTATCTTGGTGGGTATTTTTGGCGCGAGCCGTCACGAGTTTGTCCGCTGGAAATTTCTGAGTCGCTAGTGTGAAGGATTGGCGAGCTAGAACCAATTGCAGACCAATAACAGCTTGCGAGGTCTACGCCAAGTTCGGGTGACGGGCGAGCACCGCGGCCTTAAAGTCGGGCGGAATAGGACAGCTCTTGCGGGTCGCCTTGTCGACAAAGACGTAAGTAAAGCTCCCTCGCCCGATCGCCTCCTCCGTCCTGAGATTACTCATCACAAAACTGATGACGAGACTCGAATTTCCCACGCGCTCTGTCTGTACCTCTACTTCCAATATGTCGCCAGCAAGACTTTCCCCTAAAAAATCCATGTTGGCATTGACCGTAAACGTCAGAAAATCGGGTCCAACAACATCAGCAATGTCCAATCCCATTTCGTTCCAGTACTCGCCCAAAATCTCGTCAGCAAATACAAAGTAGCTTCCGAAAAAAGCGTGCCCATTGGCGTCGGTATCGGCAAAACGCACCTTGATCGTGCCTCGGTAAGGGTTCGTCATGATAAGAGCTCCTGATTAGGGCAATGAGTTCTGGGTCGGACGCGCGACGAGTGCGGTCATAGAGCCATCCCGCTGCGCTTGGCACACTGCGGCGCATCTTGAGCACCGTCGCCCGGCGGGCATTATGCCCAGCGAGTTGTCTCAGGTCATCCCTCTCCAACCCCTCGAGCATGCGCAAAAAAGCGTCCAGCAAACCCTGTTATCTTCCTCGATGAAACACTATCATTCCGCGCTTTCCGCCATGCGCCTCTGGCGCCATCCACGTTTTTAGGAATCAGCCCATGAATACCACCTCCCTCGTTGCCGCTTTTATTGTTGTCGTCTCTGCCTTGATATGGATGGGTATGCACGGTAACAACGCTGACTGGACCGGCAATCGCAACCAATGCGTGGGAGAGTGCTACGAGCAGTGGAAAGCGGATAACGAAGGCGGCATCGCAGAGATGGAGCAGGTCAAACAAGCCGCGTTAGCAGCCGCATCACCTGAAGCGCTTGGCGAAAAGTATTTTGGCCAGTGCATTGCTTGTCACGGCGGCCGTGGCGAGGGCGGCATTGGCCCCATGCTGGCGGGGCAAACCGCCGCCGATATCGTTGCCAAACTGACGGCCTATCGGGCAGGACAGGAGCGAGGCGCGCAATCTGCCATGATGTATCCCGTTGCCAA